>NZ_JBHLXJ010000015.1:0-326322 GCF_042432465.1 Affinundibacterium danionis
TGATATATTTTAAGTTTCCTAACTACGCACCTTATACAGACTGCAGTTAGTCGCTATCACTATCAAGTGCCCACATTTATTGACTGTTAATTGTTAAAGATCTTCAATTCTTTTCTGCTTTTGCTTCAAAGCGTTGTGTTCGTCAGCAGCAGAGAAACGAGATTATGCAGCACTTCTAACTTCTCGTCAACCCCCTGTTTTTTGTTTTGATTTAAATCGTTTCTTACTACTCGATTTAAATCTCAGGAAAATCAACGCTTTACCGCCTGCACTTCTCTTATTTCACACCCGCATTTCTGCGGGAGGCGAACTATAGCAAGCCTTACTCAGATTTGGCAAGCCTTATTTCGCCATACTGAATAAATCAAATAATCCGTTTCAAATTCCACATAAAAAAACGCTCCACAATGAGAGCGCTTTTAACACTAAGATCAACTATCAATTACGCTAGAACTCGCAAAGAAAAATCAACCGCACGAACATCCTTAGTCAGAGCACCAATTGAAATACGATCAACACCAGTCTCGGCTATAGCACGCACCGTCGTCAAATCAACTCCACCTGACGCCTCCAACAATGCACGACCAGAATTTATCGTCACAGCTTCGCGCATCATTGAGGTATCAAAATTATCCAGCAAGATCGAGATCGCACCAGCATCTAATGCTTGACGCAACCCTCCCAGTGACTCAACCTCAATTTGCACACTAATTTTTCGCTCAGACTTAGCAATAAGCTCTTCAGCAGCCAACAATGCGGGAACAATACCGCCCGCCGCCGCAATGTGATTTTCTTTAATCAAAATCCCATCATACAAAGCCAATCGCTGATTCTTACCACCACCAACACGCACTGCATACTTTTGCGCCAAACGCATACTAGGTAAAGTTTTCCGCGTATCTAATATAGCAGCAGATGTACCTTCAATTAATTTCACATAGCGACGAGTAGCCGTCGCCACACCTGACAACAATTGCATAAAATTGAGCGCACTGCGTTCCGCTGTCAGCAAACTACGGGCTGGCGCGTGGATTTTACACACGATGGAGTCCACCTCCATAAGCGCACCCTCCGCATAATACCAGTCAATCACAATCGAACTATCAAGCGCAAACATTACGGCATCAAACCAAGGCGCACCACACAACACAGCCTCTTCACGCACCACAACATGCGCTACAACTCGCGCATCGGCAGGCACCAGCTCGCCAGTCAAGTCACCGCTTCCAACATCCTCCAGCAAAGCAAGTTCGACACTCGCACTTAATGCTTTCGACAAATCCGCATCAAAAGGAGCAAATGCATTTTGTAAATTTGTATTTTGAACACTCATAACATCCCTTACACATCCCTTATGCTGGCCCAATACCAGAAAACAACTTTCCATCCTGCGCCAAATCACCACTCGCTTTTATATTCGTTTTTCGAGCCGCCGCAAAATCCAACATACGATCAATTGACAACTTTGCCCTTCGTCCGATATCAGGATCAACCTGAATTTGATTTTCACCAGTTTCCAACACATGCAAAAGATTACGCAAGCCATTCATCGCCATCCATGGACAATGCGCACAACTCTTACAAGTCGCACTATTACCCGCCGTTGGCGCTACAATAAATTTCTTGTTTGGCGCAGCCATTTGCATCTTATGCAAAATCCCATTATCAGTCGCAACGATAAACTCTTGCGCATCCAAAGTTCTTACCGCGTTAATTAATTGCGAAGTAGATCCGACCACATCCGCCAAAGCAACTACCGCCGCCGGAGATTCCGGATGCACCAAAATTTTTGCAGCAGGGTGAGACTCCTTCAAAATTTCTAACTCGATACCCTTAAACTCATCATGAACGAGGCACGAGCCCTGCCACAACAACATATCAGCGCCAGTCTGTTTTTGGATATAGCTCCCCAAATGTTTATCAGGCGCCCACAGAATTTTCTTTCCTTGCGTATGCAAATGCGCCACGATATCCAAACCGACGCTCGACGTCACCATCCAATCAGCTCGCGCCTTCACTGCAGCACTCGTATTTGCATACACCACGACAGTGCGATCAGGATGCGCATCACAAAAAGCAGCGAATTCATCAGGATCGCAACCAAGATCCAATGAACAGGTAGCATCTAAATCTGGCATTAATATCGTTTTTTCAGGACTAAGAATTTTGGCCGTCTCACCCATGAACTTCACACCAGCAACAACCAAGGTCTTTGCTGCATGATCTCGCCCAAAACGCGCCATTTCCAAGGAGTCAGAAACGCAACCACCTGTTTCTTCAGCAAGATCCTGTAAATCAGAGTCCACATAATAATGCGCAACCAAGACGGCCTTTTTTTCCGTCAGCAAGTCAGCAATTTTCTTCTTTAATTGCACTTTTTCGTCAGAAGTTGGCACATCCGGCACACGCGCCCAAGCCGATGCAACACAACTACTCCCCACATCCATCTGAGGGCGCTCAAACTCAATTACTTTTGTCGCTTCCATATCAACTCTCAAAGGAAAAATTCAGTTTAACAGATACAAAAAAAACCCGCACTTCTTGGCGAAGTGCGGGTTTTTAATTTTTTTTAAGAAGGCGCATAAGCCGGATTTCTTAAAACATACTAATGGTGCCCGAGGCCGGAATTGAACCGGCACGCCCCTTTTACGGAAAGCGGCGGATTTTAAGTCCGATGTGTCTACCAGTTTCACCACTCGGGCACTCAACTTGCATCTAGCAATTTGCTAGCTTGTTACTTAATGATAGTTCGAAACTTAACTATCAAAATTCTTGGAGGCGGGGGTCGGGATCGAACCGGCGTCTACGGCTTTGCAGGCCGCTGCATAACCACTTTGCTACCCCGCCTAGGGTTGCTATTTTGCTTGAACGTCGACTCTTAAGTCATCAAAAACAAAAAGCGGAACAACTTTCGAACAAAAAAGGGAAGCTGTGCTTCCCTTCGGAATTTGGAGCGGGAAAAGAGTCTCGAACTCTCGACCTCAACCTTGGCAAGGTTGCGCTCTACCAACTGAGCTATTCCCGCATTGCACTACTAAACATCATTGCCGAATAAAACTTGGAGCGGGAAAAGAGTCTCGAACTCTCGACCTCAACCTTGGCAAGGTTGCGCTCTACCAACTGAGCTATTCCCGCGCTGCGACAACAGCCGTGCATTATATAGCACCTGCAAAAGTTGTCAAGATTATTGATCTAGAAGATTGCCTGCTTTTTCTTTTATTAGCGGCCATGCCTTTTGCAAATAATAAAACATGGACCAGACCGTGAGTACGGCAGCAATCAAAAGAAGAACGCGTCCCCACAAAATTGTGTCAATCACTCCAAACGCTTCACCATAAAACAGTAGCATGGGAATCGCAACCATTTGCGCTGCTGTTTTAATTTTTCCGAGAGAGCTCACCGCCACCGATTTAGAAGCACCGATTTGCGCCATCCATTCACGTAGTGCAGATATCGTGATTTCACGTCCTATGATAATGAACGCAATAACTGCATTCACACGATTCCATTCAACCAGTACCAATAAGGCACCTGCTACCATCAATTTATCTGCAACAGGATCTAAAAAGGCACCAAACGCAGAAGTTTGGTTCCAGCGTCGCGCTAAAAAACCATCAAACCAATCCGTTACGGCCGCAACAATAAAAATAATCGTAGCCGCGAGATTTTTTTCAATCGGAGTCAACATCGTATTGGGCAAATAAAACACACCAACCACCAGCGGAATTAATGCAACGCGCAACCAAGTCAATAAAATGGGGAAATTAAATGGCATATTTTTTATAGCGAAGAATTTCTATACATTATATTTTGCATCAACCAGCCATAGAAAATAAATTTCACCAAATCCACCGAAAGCAACGGATCTTTGATGAGATTTTTTTCCTAACGCAATCTTTGATAAATCTCTTCTGCTAAGGTACGAGAAATTCCATCGACCGCCATCAAATCTTCTACGCTTGCGTCCTCTACTCCTTTGATACCACCAAAACGAGTAAGTAATTTTTGGCGACGTTTAGGACCAACGCCATCAATTTCTTCCAATTTAGATTTTTGTCTTGCTTTTGCTCGCTTGGCGCGCATACCAGTGATAGCAAAGCGATGTGCCTCATCACGTACCTGCGCGATCAACATCAAAGCAGCGGATTCCTTACCTAATTCTTTCGACGCACGACCATCGACGAAAACCAAAGTTTCCAAACCAACTTTACGCCCCTCGCCTTTCGCCACGCCGACAATTAAACTGGTATCCAAACCCAACTCTTCGAATACCTGACGCGCCACTTCGACTTGCCCTTTACCGCCATCAATCAAAACGATGTCGGGCATTATCGCAGTGAAATCATCGGATTTCTCTTGCGTATGCGCGAACTTCTCGAAGCGACGATAAATCACCTGACGCATCGCAGCGTAATCATCGCCGGGTGTAATATCTTTAATATTAAAGCGTCGATACTCGGCATTTTGCATTGCATGATGATGAAACACCACGCAAGAAGCTTGAGTAGCTTCACCTTGCGTATGACTGATATCAAAACATTCAATACGGAATTGATCTATGTCCTGCACATCCATTTCAAGCGCGTCGATTAAGGCCTTAGTACGTATTTGCTGCGCGCCTTGCTCTGACAATGCGCGCGCCAACGCCAAGCGTGCGCCTTTCACTGCCATTACCAACCAAGCTCTCTTCTGCTCTTGTGGCTGAAAACTCAGATGAATACGATGACCGCACTGCTCCATCAAGGCCAATAATAACTCAGGTGCATCAATCTCGACATTCAGTATTAACTGCGCAGGAATAAATTGGTCAATATAATGCTGCGCGATGAAGGCCGTTATGACTTCCACCTCTATCGCATCATGAACAACATTCTGCGCCAACTCTAAATGGGTGGGAAAGTAGGAACGATCACCTAAATGCCGTCCACCTCGCACCATTGCCAAATTAACGCAGGCACGCCCGCCATCTACCACTACTGCAATAATATCGATATCCGCATCGCCCGCTAATTCCATACTTTGCTGATGCAAAACCTTGGACAAAGCACTCATTTGATTACGCACGATGGCGGCTTTTTCAAACTCTAAATTTTGCGCAAAACCTAGCATCTTTTGCTCAAGTTTAGCTTGAACTTCTGTTTGACGTCCGCGCAAAAAATTAGACGCATTCTCTACGTCAGCTTGGTAATCCTGATCCGAAATAAAATCAACGCACGGCGCACTACAACGCTGAATCTGATGCAATAAACAAGGTCGAGTGCGATTTGCAAAAACGCTGTCTTCGCAGCTACGCAACAAAAAAATTTTCTGCAACAACTGCATTGATTCCTTCACGGCCCAAGCAGAAGGAAATGGTCCAAAATATTGGTGCTTCTTATCAATACCACCCCGAAAATAAGTCATGCGCGGTGTTTTTTCGTTGGTGATTTTGAGGTAAGGATAGGATTTATCATCACGGAACAAAATGTTGTAACGTGGCTTTAATGCCTTGATCAAATTGTTTTCTAAGATCAAAGCTTCGGCTTCACTACGCGTCACCGTCGTTTCCAAGCGAGCGATTTTTGCCACCATCATGGCAATGCGTGGGCTACTTAAATTTTTTTGAAAATAACTCGATACGCGCTTTTTTAAATCACGGGCTTTACCTACATAAAGCACTTGATCGCTATCATCGAAATAGCGATAAACTCCAGGCAAATTCGGCAGCGCGGCGACCAATTCTAAAACTGCTGCGGGTGTTTCTGAGGTTTCTTTAAGTTTCGCCATAATGAGCACTTAACTCTGCTGCTTTGATATTTTTCTCAATAATCACATAGGCCACGGCGAAATCGTCCTCGTCGGATAAAGAAACGTGAGCAGACAAACCACGCTCTTGCATCCACAATGCCAGATCACCTTGCCACTGCAATTCGGGACGTCCCAATTCACCACTGATAATTTGCAAAGAATGCCAATTCATGGGATGTCGCACACCCAGCCCTATCGCTTTGGCAAAAGCTTCCTTAGCTGCGAAACGAGTGGCAAGATAAAGCGTGGCACGACGCTGTGATTGCGCGAAGCGCTCCTGGTATACAAGCAATTCATCGGCGCCTAAAATTTTCTCGGGGAAACGTTCACGCTTATTCTCTAACGCGGACTGAATACGCGAAATCTTCACGATATCAGTACCGATTCCAAAAATCATTTGGCGTCCAGTCTTGCCTTCACCATCAAGGCTTTCATATCCGAGATGGCCTTATGCCAACCAACAAAAATCGCCTGTGCGACGATCGCGTGGCCGATATTTAATTCAGAAATACCATGAATAGCAGCGATTGCTTGCGTATTGGTGTAGTGCAAACCATGACCTGCATTCACCTTTAACCCCAAACTTTGCGCAAAGTTCACACCCGCTTTAATTCGCTCCAACTCTTGCGCTTGTTCTACAGCATTTACCGCATCGGCATAACGCCCCGTATGCAATTCAATAACGGGCGCACCTAAGTTATATGCGGCTTGTATTTGTTGCTGATCGGCATCGATGAACAAACTTACGCGTATTCCTTCACTTTGCAACTGCTTGGTCGCTGCTTCTACTTGAGGATAAAAGCGCACCACATCCAAACCACCTTCGGTTGTGACTTCTTCGCGGCGCTCAGGAACCAAGCAAACATCATGCGGTTTAATACGACAAGCAAAGTCGATCATCTCTTGCGTGACCGCCGCTTCTAAATTCATTCGCGTCAATAGACGTGGTCGAATCTCCTCCACATCTTTATCTTTAATATGACGGCGATCTTCGCGCAAATGCAAAGTAATACAATCCGCGCCGGCCTGCTCTGCCAACAAGGCCGCTTGCAAAGGTTCAGGATAAATCGTACCGCGCGCATTGCGTACGGTCGCGACATGGTCGATATTAATACCCAAATCGATGAGTTGAGTCTGTCCGTGTATGTTCATAACTTTTGTAAATCAATTAAAATTTGACGAGTATTTAAAGGAACGCCATGTAAATGAAAACTAAGTAGATAGCGCATCAACTGCTTGCTTTGTAACTGAGTCGCTGGATCAAGATAATCACCAGCCGACATATCAAACAATGTTTTTCCTAAAACTTGTGGCATATCTTCAGCAGGAATTGCGGGACGCACTCCAAGCGTCGGGTCAATCACATAATAACGATCACTGAGAATACGTGCTCTGGAATGAACGCAGTAAGTCAGATCACCAATAAAGCCTGCCTGCTGCAAAAGTATAAGCTCAAACTTACGCAGCACGATGGCAGCATTTTCATTGTGCGCTAATTGATTGAGCGTAGACACATAAAGATCAAATAAGACGGTATTCGCCTCATCACGCAGCAAAAACTTGACGAGTAATTCGTTCAAATAAAAACCGCATAAGAGAGCCGATTTTTCTAGCGGTAACATGCCACCAACCCACTCTGCAGTAGTTAAAGTTCTGATTTCGGATTTCCCCGTCCAGGAGATATTCAAAGGCTGAAAAGTCTGCAATACGCTGCGCAAGGCCGAGGTCGGTCGCTTAGCTCCCTTTGCCACCAGAGAAACGCGTCCATAGTTGCGGCTAAATACATCGACAATTAAACTGGTTTCTTTGTAAGGATAAGAATGGAGAACGAAGCCCGGCTGATGCAGGATACGTATTTCTTTTGCGGTCTTTTTGGGGTGCAATAAAGACGGCACGATAGGTAAGGTATTCGCAGTATTAGAACCAATGTTGTGATCATTGGTTCCAGTGGTATTACGCGTGCGTCGTTTCGGAATATCAAGCACAAGAATTTGCTCTTTCTCCAATCGCCATCATTTTTAAATGTTGAAAACCATATCTACTCGTAGCCATAGGCTCTCAAGCCAGCTTCATTGTCGGCCCAACCAGATTTCACTTTAATCCATATCTCAAGATAGACTGGGCCGCCAAAAAGCTTTTCCATATCTTGTCTGGATTGAGTGGAAATCTCTTTCAAACGCGCACCTTTATTTCCAATCACCATGGATTTATGGCCATCACGATCAACTAAAATCGCGACAAAAATACGACGCAAATTACCTTCTTGTTCAAATTTTTCTATCAAGACGGTACTGGTGTAAGGCAATTCATCACCGACAAAACGAAACAGCTTCTCACGAACGATTTCGGTCGCAAGAAATTTCTCACTACGATCAGTGATATCGTCTTCACCAAACACTGGTGGATTGAGTGGCAAATATTTTTTAGTTTCTTGCTCTAAGCTATCAAGCTGAAATTTAAGTGTTGCAGACACAGGCACGACCGCTGCGAATGGAAACAAGGCCATCACCTTCTGTGCGAAGGGCATCAAAATCGCTTTGTCTTTGACTCGATCAGATTTATTTATCACCAAGATACATGGAACATTCTTGGGCAGCAAGTCCACAACTTGCTGATCAGCCGGACCAAAAGTACCGGCTTCGATGATGAACAAAATCACATCCGACGCCATTAATGTATTGGTAACGGTACGATTTAAGGTACGATTTAAAGGATTGGAATGACGTGTTTGAAAGCCCGGAGTATCAACGTAGATATACTGCGCTTGCTCTTTAGTTTGAATCCCAGTAATACGATGACGTGTGGTCTGCGCCTTACGAGACGTGATACTAACTTTCGCACCAATCAGCGCGTTCATCAGCGTAGATTTACCCACATTGGGGCGCCCTACTATCGCGATATAACCGCAACGAAATTCGTCAGTATCTGAATTAACATTCATCTTAATTTACTTTATGTTTTGTTTCTGGCATTGACACATCTAAGGACAATTGGGTTTCCTTAGCAACAGCCACATCCTGATTGGATTGATTACTTACGGCCTCGTCAGTCGACTTATTACTGGATTGAATTGTTGCGATTCCAGCTAACTTCATTTGCGAAGTACGAGGTTTACTTTTTTTACCACTCGGAGTTTTTGATAGTAGACTTAAAGCGGTCTCTAGCGCCAACTTAGCTGCCGCCTGCTCGCCAGCGCGACGACTACCACCCGTACCAAAGACTTGAATTTCTAATTTTGGAACCAAACACTCAATCTCAAATTCCTGATTGTGTGCCGCACCATGAGTTGCCACCACATTGTACTGGGGCAAAGCGATTTTTTTACTTTGCAAAAATTCTTGCAATAAAGTTTTAGCGTCTTTACCTAAAGTCGTCGGATCGACCGAAACCAATATCGGCTCATACAACGAACGAATCACATTACGTGCAGCATCAAATCCTGCATCCAAAAAAATCGCGCCGAATAGAGCTTCTAAGGTGTCCGCCAAGATGGATGGTCGCCTAAAACCACCAGATTTAAGCTCACCTTCACCCAATCGCAAAAATTGTGACAACTCCATTTTTTGCGCGATTTCAAAGAGTGACTGTTGCTTAACCAAGTTAGCTCGCACCCGCGATAAATCACCCTCATCGATATTCTGAAAAGTATCATAGAGAATAGAGGCGACAACACAGTTAAGAATCGAGTCACCAAGAAACTCTAAACGCTCATTATGTGAAACACTATGACTACGGTGAGTCAATGCTTGCTGCAAAAGTGCAACATCATTAAATTGGTGCCCCAAACGTTTTTGCAGCAATTGTTCGTTCATAAACGCGTAACTTCTCCTATGTTTCCAATTTTATTTCTTCTGAACAGGAGCGCTTTTCGCCGTAGTTCCCTGATATTCGAGCAATAAACTAGCTGGGCCAACCAAAGGAATTGTTTTGGAATAAGAAAAACTAACCTCAAAGCCAGTTTCACTTTTCTCAATAATCAAATCTCGGCCTTTGATGGAATCGATATAACCGACATCAGCTTGCTTGTCGAAAGCTACCTGAATATCTTTGACAGAGGAACCTGCCATTTTGGCTGTTTGAATCGCCTTTTTAATCCCAAAATACTCGATTACGGTAGGTGTAACTTTTGCAGCCAATATCGCAATTAAGCTGAGTATCGCCAATACAAAAATTAAACCCACCAAAGACATACCAGAGCTTCTCTTGATACCATTTACATTTTGCATAGACATCATCTTCTCCATTTTATTTAAAACTACCGACTCGTTTTAAGTCACTCGTATTCATCCAAATAAAAAAAGCTTTTCCGACAATATTTTGATCAGGGACGAATCCCCAATAACGACTATCTTGGCTGTTATCGCGATTATCGCCCATCATAAAATAATGGCCTTGAGGAACACGACAAGTGAAACCTTGATCATCATAGGTACATTGATTTGCAAACGGAAAATCGGCTGGCTCGTATAAATACACCGCGGATGATTTATCCTCATCATTCAAAATTCTATGCTGTATGCCTGGAAACTGCTCTTCAAATTGCTTGGAGTAACTTAAATCAGCACCAGCATGAAGAAAATCAGTCTGTCCCGTATATTTCGCTTCTACTCCATTGACCGTCAGTTTTTTATTCTTGTACTGAACAAGATCGCCTGGCGTACCAACAATACGCTTAATATAATTTTGAGTGGTATCTTTCGGATATTTGAACACCATAACATCGCCACGCTGTGGCTCATTCACCGAAATAATTTTCTTATCGATGATAGGCAAACGAATCCCGTATGTAAATTTATTCACTAAGATAAAATCACCAACAAATAAAGTCGGCAACATCGAGCCAGAAGGAATTTTAAACGGCTCAAATAAAAACGATCTTAGGACAAATACCAAAGCAATAACAGGAAAAAAACTGCCTGAATACTCGATCCACATAGGTTGCCTGAGTAACTTCGCTTGCAGATTTGCTCGGGTCTCGGCATCAGGATTGGCCTGCGCGTCAAATGCCTGCAGAGCTAGTTCTGCTTTCTGTTTACGTTGTCGAGATAAAACAAGCAGATCTAAAGCCCAAATAACGCCCGTAATAACTAAGAGAATAAACAGGATTAATGCGAAATTTCCTACTAAGGATTGGAAACTCATTTTTCCTCCACTTGCAAGATCGCCAAGAATGCTTCTTGTGGGATCTCCACAGAACCGACTTGTTTCATACGTTTTTTACCTGCCTTTTGTTTTTCTAGCAATTTACGCTTACGAGAAATATCGCCGCCATAACATTTTGCCAAAACATTTTTACGCAGCGCTTTGACGTTTTCACGAGAAATAATATTGGCACCGATGGCAGCTTGAATGGCAACATCAAACATTTGACGTGGAATTAATTCGCGCATTTTTGCTGCGACGGCACGTCCACGATAATGCGCATTCGCTCTATGCACAATAATCGCTAATGCATCAACCTTTTCGCTATTAATCAACATATCAACTTTGACCACATCAGCCGCACGGTATTCTTTAAACTCATAATCCATCGATGCGTAACCACGCGATGTTGATTTCAAGCGATCAAAAAAGTCTAAAACAATTTCCGCCATAGGAATTTCATACGTCAATTTAACCTGACGACCATGGTAGCTCATGTCGAGCTGAACGCCACGCTTTGAGGTACAGAGGGTAATAACCGAGCCGACATACTCTTGTGGCATGTACAGATTGACTGTAACGATAGGCTCGCGAATCTCTTCAATTTTTGATGGATCAGGCATTTTTGAAGGATTGTCGACCATTAAAATAGTCCCATCTCCCAACACTACTTCATACACCACGGTCGGCGCAGTCGTAATGAGATCCATGTCAAATTCACGCTCCAAGCGCTCTTGCACAATCTCCATATGCAATAAGCCCAAGAAGCCACATCTAAATCCAAAACCTAAAGCTTGCGACACTTCAGGTTCATACATTAAAGCAGCATCGTTGAGTTTCAACTTTTCCAGAGAGTCTCGTAGAGCATCGTATTGGTTTGCTTCAACCGGGAATAAACCTGCAAACACTTGTGGTTGCACTTCTTTAAATCCAGGTAGTGGTTCTGCAGCAGGCTTCGCGACGGTGGTAATCGTATCGCCTACTTTGGCTGCTTTTAACTCTTTAATACCAGCAATAATAAAACCGACCTGCCCAGCCGATAGCTCTGCGCGAGATAAGGATTTAGGGGTAAAAACACCCACGCTTTCAACCAAATGCTGCGCCTCAGTCGCCATAAATAAAATTTTATCTTTAGGGCGCAAAGTACCGTTGACGATACGCACCAGCATGACAACGCCAACATAATTATCAAACCATGAGTCGATAATTAAGGCTTGCAAAGGCGCGTCTGGATCACCTTTTGGTGATGGGACTTTAGCAATCAATGACTCGAGAATATCGCGCACACCAAGACCTGTTTTGGCTGAGCAATGCACCGCATCACTGGCATCTATGCCTATCACTTCTTCGATTTCTTGCGAGGCATTATCTGGATCGGCCGACGGCAAATCGATTTTATTCAATACAGGCACTACTTCTACGCCCAACTCAATGGCGGTGTAGCAATTGGCAACCGTTTGAGCCTCTACACCTTGTGACGCATCCACTACCAACAGTGCGCCCTCGCAGGCGGACAAAGAGCGACTTACTTCATAACTAAAGTCGACGTGTCCTGGGGTGTCAATAAGATTAAGATTATAAATCTGGCCATCCAAGGCTTTATAGTTCAAAGCGGCAGTTTGCGCTTTAATTGTAATTCCACGTTCACGCTCAATATCCATAGAATCAAGCACTTGCGATTCCATTTCACGATCAGATAAGCCGCCACAGAGCTGAATAATTCGGTCTGCCAGAGTAGATTTACCATGATCAATGTGAGCGATGATAGAGAAATTACGGATATTTTTCATTAGATACTCAGAACACTATGTACAAAAAAAGGCGCTACGATCTGGGCAATTGCCCCAGGCGAGCGCCTAATAATTGGGTTATGCAAAAACAACATTTTACCGGATTTCCGACTGGATTGCCCTATTTAACTAAGTCGAGTGCGCTAAAAGGCTAACGGTAAGGTCAAATATTAGGTCAAGCAGCGCGCTCAAGTAAAAATATGGGAAATCAAACCAGTTTTAAAGTATACGGCAAATTTTCATCTATTTGCAGAGGCAATCCCCAGATAGGGTCGTACTCAACTCTGGCCAAATATAAGCCGTCTGGCATAAAAGTCGGCGCAGATAAACTTCGATCTTTGCTTTCAATCAACATCTTTATCCACTCAGGCTCTCTGCGCTCAGTACCAACAAAAATCAAAGAGCCGACAATATTTCTCACCATATGGTGCAAGAAAGCGTTTGCACGTAAGGTAAAGACAATTAAATCTCCCTGTTGCCGAAGTTTTACCTCATATATATGCTTAACGGGCGACTTTGCTTGACAAGCAGCGGCACGAAAAACTGTAAAATCCTGCTCACCCAATAAATACTGGGCCGCGTTTTGCATCAAATCAAGATTTAGAGGGCGAAAAAACCAACCAGCACGCCCAGCCCAAAGCGACGAGCGAACCGGATTATTGTAGAGTAGGTAGTGATAAGTGCGCGAAAATGCGCTAAAACGAGAGTGAAAAAACGCCTGGTTATCAGAATCTAAAGTCAAAGCTTTAGCCCAACGCACAACAATGTTCGAGGGCAAAAAACTATTAACACCATTGACCCACGAATACATTTCTCGCTCAAGCTCGGTGTCAAAGTGAACCACCTGCTCTACCGCATGAACACCAGCATCAGTTCTTCCAGCGCAAACGGTTAAAATTTCATACTTGGCAAATCGTTTTAAGGCGGCCTCTAACACGTCCTGCACTGTACGACCATGAGGTTGCGTTTGCCATCCCTGATAAGGACTGCCATCGTATTCAATCCCAAGGACTATTCTTTTTATGGTCATTAATTTACTAAATCATCAAATAAAAAATGGGCGCTAACAAAACGTTAGCGCCCATTTAGATCGGCAATAGACGCTTAAGCCAAGGCCTCTAACATCTGCTTAGCCCGCTCGACTTGCTCAGTCGAACCACCTTTAATAACCTCATCAAGCAATTCGCGCGCACCCTCTTTGTCGCCAATTTCTTGATACGCAACCGCGAGATCAAGCTTAGTCGCCATTTCTGCATTGTAAGGCGACGACTCTTCCAAACTTCCAACATCAAGCATATTATCTGAAGCAGCAATACCCAAATCTTGATCCACACTTAACAAATTGTGGTCGAGCTCAGGTGCAGGCACTGAAGCCACTGGCGTTGCAACTACTGGCTCATCTCCCATGTCAAAGTCCAAAGAACCAATATCCATGGATTCTTCGACAGGTGCAACGACGTCTGCCACTTGATCCACAACCACCGGTTTTGGCATATCGAGTTCTAGTCCAAAAGAATCAAGATCCAATCCCTTATCCAGCTCTGGCGCCGCTGGTTTTGCTGCCACATCGTCTCCGCCCAAATCAAAATCTATAGAACCGAAGTCAATACTTGGAATCGCCTCTTCCTCAGGTACTTTTAACTGAGATACAGGACTTTCTGGCAAGGTCACCGGAAACTCATCTTCAATGGCAGGTGCATCTTGTGAAAGATCCGCAGAAATACCCAAATCAAAATCCAAGCCACCATCATCCACAATTGAGGACGACAAATCTAAATCAGACTTAGATTTATCAGCTCCGCCCAAAGGCTCGTCGGATAAGGCATGTGCAGTATCAATGATACTAATGGAATCAAGCATGTCTTCTGACAAAGAATTATCTAAAGATACTTCAGGCTCAATATCTTCTAGCGGTTGCGTTGGCAATCCCAAACTACTGGAAGCGTAAGCATCGACTTGAGCAGTCGCACCCGCATATAAAGGATTATTCGGGTCTAAAGAGATACCCATAGAAGCCGCTTGCGCCCAATCTTCACCTTCACCTCGAGTCATTCCGTACAATTCACCCGAATAAAGTTCAAATGAACGAAGATCTTTACGCCCAAAGTAAATTTCCAACAATTTCAAACGTACCGCATGACGATCTGGCTGTGTACGTAATGCCTCTTTCAAAATCTCTTCGGCTTGAGAATCCCTACCATAAGCGATATAAACATCTGCCTCTGCCACTGGATCAACTTCATTCGCATCCAACTGACTTGCTGAAGGCGCAAAATTCGAATTGAATACGCTATTGTTGGTATCAACACTTTGTCCACCAGTCGAACCAAACATAGAATTCGCTTTTAAGCTTGAACCAGTCAAAATACTATCTTCAAACTGATGAGCAACTTTTTTCTTCTTAGACGCATACAATCCAATTGCACCACCTAACGCTGCTAACAAACCAGCTGCAATTAAGTACTTAGTATCAAACCAACTAGTTTCCTCTACTACTGGTGGTGGAGGTGGTGGCGTCGGGCGCTTTGGCTTAGACGCAGGCGCAGAGGCGGATGCAGACTCAGGCTTAGTTGTAACTGATGCCACAGGTGAAGATGCACTTGCAGCATGCTCGGCTACGCTGGCAGCACTCTTTTCGAGTGAAGCAGCACTGGCTGCAGACGCTGCTACGGGTGCAGAAGCGACCGGCGCAACAGGGGGAACGGCGGTAGCGGAAGCTTTAGCCTCAGAGGCCGCACTCTTCGCTTCTGCTGCTTTGCTTTCAGATGCTGATTGCTTTGCCAAATTCTTATTAGGGACAGCCAGCAGTTTATTCAACTCGCTTACATTTTTCTCTAATTCTTTAACTCTTGCATTGGCATCAGACAGTGCCTTATCTTTGGCAATCTTGTCTTCTTCCGTCATGCCTTTAGCCGGAGCCGTCGCATTTTTGCCATTTGCCTGTACTTTGGACAACTTCAATTTATCCAAAGACTCACTTGTAGCGGTCGGCGTTTCTTTCACTTTGGTTGTAATGGAACCACTCGCCGCTTGCTTTTTCTGAGCAACTCTTTCCGCAGGCGCAGACAGAACTTGCCCAGCAATCTTATTTCTATAAGTATTGAAATCAGCAGAATGAGCCTGAACAATAGCTCGCGCATTCGGCACACTATTAGCTTTTACCGTATCAGCATCAGGGATATTAAGAATCTGTCCAGCCTTCAGGCGATTCATATTTTCGCCAACAAATGCCTCAGGATTTGCACGATAAATGCTCACTAGCATTTCATCTAAGGAAACACCATTCAGATTACCCGCGGCAATTTTCATTAAAGTATCGCCAGGCTTTACTTGATATTGGCGAGCACTACCATTGGAAAAATTAGTTGATGCGGGATTTGATTGTGCGTTTTTTTTTGCTCCAGTTCTGCCACTTGGAACCGAATCTTTTTGTAAAGCTTGTGCCTGTGATGGACTTAGGCTATTCACTGGCTTGCTACTTGTACCGGAAGCTGCGCCCGGATTCACGACTTGCGCCGCCTGAGCAGTACTTAATTCAGCTGGATCTAATAAAAACGTATATTCACGCAGCAATTTCCCATTACTAGCATTCATTTCCAACAGAAAATCAATCCACGGCTCATTCATAGCTTGGGTTGATGTCACGCGAATGATGTAGTTATTACCTCGTTGCTCCACAGCAAAACGCAATGACAGCAAAGCAGGATTAAATTCTATATTTGCCTGACGAAAAGCCTCAATTGAAGCGACTTTCGGCACAAGAGACGCTATTTCTTCTTTGTTTGGTGAAGTTATTTCAATTTCCGCACGCAGTGGTTGCCCGAGTGAAGATAAAACCGTTAACTTCCCTAGACCGGTTGCATATGCATTTGAGAAGACGAGCAATGAAGAAAAAGCCGCTGCTTTAAGCACTTTAGAGCTCAAAAAGCTCATCGGTAAGCGTTTGTAATTATGCATTTTTAGAACATTTCCTGGGAAATTTATTGAATACAAATTTATCAACTAATTTGACAAACTTGCACTACCGAAAGATATGTTGATTCAAGATAACATTACCTAACTTGTCGCGCAAGCTTAACGTGAATTCTAGATATGGTAAATACATTAAGAGGAGAAATGACAATTTCCCGCCCAATTCGTTGTTACCGCTAGACAATTAGAAGCAAAAAATACGAAATAATAAAGAAAAAGGGATGAAATATCATCCCTTTTCATGCTTTGTTACAATTTCAATTCATTCACTCTTCAATTAAAATGCGCAGCATTCTACGCAAAGGCTCGGCGGCACCCCACAACAATTGATCGCCCACTGTAAATGCAGATAAATAATCGCCACCCATCTGCATCTTACGTAAACGTCCAACCGGAATGGTCAAACCTCCCGTTACCGCAGCTGGAGTCAAATCACGCATTGAGTCTTCACGTGTATTGGGTACGACTTTTGCCCAAGGATTATTATTAGCCAGCATATCAGTGATCTCATCCAAAGGTACATCTTTGGTCAATTTAATCGTTAAAGCTTGAGAATGACAGCGCATTGCACCAATACGTACGCACAAACCATCGACCGGAATCGCTTTAGAACCAAACGCCTCGCCCAAACCTAATATCTTATTGGTTTCGGCACCCGCTTTCCACTCTTCTTTGGAGACTCCATTATTTAAATCCTTATCAATCCAAGGAATCAAATTACCAGCCAAAGGAACGCCAAACTGTTTCGTTTCATCAGCACTGAAATTATGCTGCTTCGCCAATACTTTACGATCAATTTCCAAGATTGCGGCAGCAGGATCATCCAGTAGAGCTTTTACCTCTGCATTGATCGAACCAAATTGCGTCAGCAATTCACGCATGTGCTGTGCACCACCACCAGACGCCGCTTGATAAGTCATGGACGACATCCATTCCACCAAACCATGCTGGAACAATCCGCCCAAACCCATCAGCATACAAGAAACCGTGCAATTGCCACCCACATAATTTTTCACGCCACGATTCAAAGCGCTCTTAATAACATCTAAATTCACCGGATCCAAAACGATAATGGCATCGTTTTCCATACGCAATGTTGAGGCCGCATCAATCCAGTACCCATTCCATCCCGCTGCCCGTAGTTTCGGGAAAATTTCAGACGTGTAATCACCACCTTGGCAGGTAATAATAATGTCGCACTTCTTCAATGCATCAATATCATTTGCGTCTTTCAATGTTTTTTCATTCTTCGCCATCGCTGGCGCTGCGCCACCGGTGTTTGAAGTTGAAAAAAACACGGGTTCAATATGAGCAAAATCCCCTTCTTCTTGCATACGCTGCATGAGGACTGAGCCAACCATTCCACGCCAACCGACCAAGCCAACTAGTTTCATCATCTTTCCCTAAAAATTACAGGTCTCCCTGTCAACAAAAAAATCTCGCTAAATTAAACTAAACCAAACTAAGCCAAAGCCTTTACGACAGCATCACCCATTTCTGATGTGCCCACTTTGGTACAGCCTTCCTCAAAAATATCTGGTGTACGCAAACCTTGCGTTAACACTGTTTTTACGGCAGTTTCAATACGATCTGCTTGCTCGACTCTTCCTAAGGAATAACGCAGCATCATGGCAGCTGACAATATCGTCGCCAGAGGATTCGCAATACCTTTTCCAGCGATATCGGGTGCAGAACCATGTGAGGGCTCATACAAGCCTTTATTGTTTACGTCGAGCGACGCAGAAGGCAGCATACCGATAGAACCCGTTAACATTGCCGCAGCATCTGACAAAATATCACCAAACATATTCCCCGTTACCATCACGTCAAACTTCTTCGGCGCACGTACTAACTGCATCGCAGCATTATCAACATACATGTGATCCAAAGCGACATCGGGATACTCTTTATGGACATCAATTACAATGTCTTTCCAGAACTGAAAAGTCTCTAATACGTTAGCTTTATCAACGCTAGTCAATCGTTTATCGCGCTTCTGAGCTGCTTGAAAAGCGACATGAGCGATCCTACGAATCTCACCTTCTGCGTAGCGCATGGTGTCAAATCCTTCGCGTTGCCCTTTAAATGGACCATCAGGACATTCGCGCACCCCACGTGGCTGTCCAAAATAAATATCACCCGTTAGTTCGCGAATAATCAAAATATCTAAACCCGAAACCACCTCTGGTTTCAAAGTAGAAGCGCCCGCCAATTCCGGATACAAAATTGCAGGTCGCAGATTGGCAAACAAATTCAAATTCTTACGCAAACCTAATATCGCCTGCTCTGGGCGTAGTGGGCGATCCAGAGTGTCATACTTCCAATCGCCAACCGCACCAAACAAAACCGCATCAGCATCTTGCGCTAATTTAAGAGTTGCTTCTGGCAGCGGATGTCCTGCAGCTTCATAGCCAGCACCACCGACTGGAGCAAATTCCATTTCAAAGGATTCGCCCAAATTTTTCAAAACTTTAACCGCCTGTTCGACGATTTCCGGGCCGATGCCGTCACCCGGCAAAATTGCAATCTTCATGCTGATATTTGAATGAGGTAAATTAAATAAATAAACAAGTAAGTAAAAGAACTAAGAAGCAATACTAAGCTGAGCCAATAACTTAGCTTAAATACGTGGCTTAAATACCTAGCTTAAATAACGGCAGCTAACCAAGGTCGCGCCGCGATATGTCGCTGCTCAAATTCACGAATTTTTTCCGCATGCACTAAGGTTAAGCCGATATCATCCAAGCCATTCAACAAACAATATTTTCGGAATTCATCGGCATTGAACGAAAAGCTCTCACCTGTCGTTTTTAAACTCACTGTTTGTGAAACTAAGTCAACTTGCAAATGCAAACCTTCGTGCTGACGAACCTGATTAAACAGATAGTCCACCACTTCTTCACTTAATACGATCGGCAGCAGACCATTCTTAAAACAATTATTAAAGAAAATATCGGCAAAACTAGGTGCGATTATTGCGCGAAACCCATACTGTTCAAGCGCCCACGGCGCGTGCTCACGAGAAGAACCACAACCAAAATTCTTACGAGTCAATAAGATTGACGCCGATTGATAACGAGGCTGGTTCAAAACAAACTCTGGATTCGGCGTTCTTTTACTGTGATCCATGCCTGGCTCACCGTGATCTAGGTAACGCCACTCATCAAATAGATTTGGGCCAAATCCAGTACGTTGAATCGACTTCAAAAACTGCTTAGGAATAATGGCATCGGTATCGACATTAGCACGATCTAAAGGTGCGACTAAACCATCCAAAAAAGCAAACTTTTCCATGTCTATTTCTTCCCAGCGTTCTCAACTGCCTCGCCCGCTTTTTTAACGTCTTTACCAAAACCCTGAACTGTATTACATCCAGCCAGAGCGAACATCATCATCAAAGTAAAAAGAAGTGTGATTTTTTTCATTTTCGTTTTCCTTTAATTCAATTAAGCAAAGCTTCGTACATCAACAAAATGCCCAGCAATACCGGCAGCAGCGGCCATTTCGGGTGATACTAAATGGGTGCGTCCACCTTGCCCCTGACGACCTTCAAAATTACGATTAGAGGTTGAAGCACAACGCTCACCTGGCTCTAAGCGATCCGCGTTCATAGCCAAACACATAGAGCAACCAGGTTCACGCCACTCAAAACCAGCTGCGGTAAAAATCTTATCTAAACCTTCTTGTTCCGCTTGTTTTTTCACCAAACCAGATCCCGGTACAACCATCGCCAATTTGACATTAGCGGCACGTGTTTTACCAGAGACAACTTTAGCTGCGGCACGCAAATCTTCAATGCGTGAATTGGTACAAGATCCAATAAATACTTTATCAATCTGTATCGAGCTAATCGCAGTATTCGGGCGCAAATCCATGTAAGCCAATGCTTTTTCTATCGCATCGCGCTTCACCGCATCTGTCTCATTTTTTGGATCAGGTGTTTGACCATCAATCGCCACGACCATCTCAGGTGAGGTTCCCCACGTAACTTGTGGCTGTATGTCTTCTGCATTTAAACTTACGACCGCATCAAATAGCGCTCCTTGGTCTGAATGCAATGTATTCCAATAACTAACAGCATTGTCCCAATCCTTCCCCGCTGGACTAAAAGGACGACCTTTAACATAATCAATCGTGGTTTGATCAACCGCAATCATGCCCGCCCGCGCACCGGCTTCAATGGCCATATTGCAGACTGTCATACGTCCTTCCATTGAAAGGCGCTCGATAGCAGAACCTGCGAATTCAATCGCATACCCGGTACCACCAGCGGTGCCTATCTTCCCGATAATCGCCAAGACTATGTCTTTCGCAGTGACACCCGATGGCGTGTCGCCATCAACGCGTATCAGCATAGATTTAGATTTTTTTGCGAGTAAGGTTTGAGTAGCAAGCACATGCTCAACTTCAGAAGTGCCGATGCCATGTGCCAGACATGCAAAGGCACCATGCGTGGAGGTATGTGAATCACCACAAACTACGGTCATACCGGGCAAAGTCGCGCCCTGCTCTGGGCCGATGACATGCACGATTCCCTGACGCAAATCATTCATCGAAAAGTAAGTTAGGCCATACTCTTTCGCATTAGCATCTAGCGTTTCTACTTGCAGACGTGAGATAGGATCGTCGATACCGCCTCGACGATTAGTGGTTGGCACATTGTGGTCCGCAACCACTAAATTGGCGGAGACACGCCAAGGTTGACGGCCTGCCAGCTTGAGTCCCTCAAAAGCCTGTGGGCTGGTGACTTCATGTAAAAGATGACGATCAATATATAAGATTGAGGTGCCATCCTCCTCCGTGTGAACTACGTGGGATTCCCAAAGTTTGTCGTAAAGCGTCTTGGCCATAATGATTGCCTGAAATTAAAAGAATTCGTAAAGCTAAAAATCAGCTTTCGATTATGCCACATTTGTGCAATGCAAAACTGCACAAATTGGCTTTTTTAACTTCAACACAGCCAAATTAAATTTTACATTTTATGGAAAATCGAAATTTAAACTTGGAAAGTCGCATCAAGCAGACAAATCACCAATTTTTATTCAGAGGAAATTGAGAGAAATTTACCACGCCCGTAGATCAACTTGAAAAATCTCTCTCATCTCAAAACGAATGGATTATCCAAACAAATTTAAGTGACATCCGCGCATTGAGCACGATGGCGCAATGCATGATCCATTAACACCAAGGCTAACATGGCCTCTGCGATAGGCGTTGCGCGAATACCAACACAAGGGTCATGACGGCCGAAGGTTTCTACCATGACAGGATTACCTTGCTTATCAATCGAACGTTTTGGAGTACGTATAGACGAAGTGGGTTTAATCGCCATTGAAACACGGATGTCCTGCCCCGTCGAAATTCCGCCCAAGACGCCGCCCGCATTGTTAGTCGCAAAGCCCGATTCAGTTAATTCATCACCATGTTCAGAACCGCGCTGCGCTACACAAGCAAATCCAGCACCAATCTCCACGCCTTTTACCGCATTAATACCCATCATGGCATAGGCAATTTCAGCATCCAATTTATCGTAAATCGGCTCACCCAAACCTACCGGCACGTTACTGGCAACTACATCGATGCGTGCGCCGATTGAATCACCATCTTTACGCAGATCATCCATATAGGCTTCTAGTTTAGCGATTAATTGCGCGTCTTCTGTCGGTGCAAAAAATGGATTTTGAGCTGTGAAATCCCAAGATGAAAAAGGGATTTCGATTTCGCCCAGCTGGGTCATACCACCATGGAAACGCGTGCCATACTGTTCCTGTAACCATTTTTTAGCTATCGCGCCCGCGCCAACCACAGGCGCCGTCAATCGAGCAGAAGAGCGCCCGCCGCCTCGTGGATCACGGATGCCATATTTATTCCAGTACGTGAAATCAGCATGCCCTGGCCGAAAGGTGTCTACTATATTTCCATAGTCCTTACTACGCTGATCCTCATTGCGAATCAACAATGCAATTGGGGTGCCGGTCGTCTTTCCTTCATATATACCAGATAATATTTCTACGGTATCAGCCTCTTGACGCTGAGTCACATGACGCGAGGTGCCTGGCTTACGCCTATCCAGTTCAGGTTGAATATCGGTCTCCGACAATGTCATTCCAGGAGGACATCCATCAATGACACATCCAATTGCTGGGCCGTGCGACTCACCGAATGTAGTCACAGTAAACAAAGTACCTAAAGTATTGCCTGACATATTTTTCGTTTTAAAAGTGGAAGAATCTGAACCATTTTATCAGCCTTGTCCTAATTCTTCAGGAATCAAACCAAGTGAAGAACACGGGTTCCAATAAAAAAACGATCTAAAACTGAATATTTGCACCAAACCAACAGTTTATTTGCATTGTCTTGTTTTATACTGGTGCAAGACTCATCATGAGTTCATATCAAATAGCAGCACTACAATAATTAAAAAATATAAGTAACCGCCGATTAACAGCCTGAACGCACCTCAATAGTGAAGCTATTGAAAGCCAATTCAGCGAATAAATTAATGACATCTCCACCGGAGCATGAACATCGATGAGTGAATTAAATCATCATAACGACGATGCGCTGGTTTTTCTGGATGAAATTGGTTCAGAACACGCAACCGACATTACTACGCCCAAGCTCACTTGGCGCATCATGATCATCGATGATGATCCAGATGTTCATTCTGCGACCATGTTCGCGCTTGGCAACTTAGAAATACAAAACAGATCACTTAGTTTCCTTCACGCCTACTCCGCCAATGAGGCACGCGAAATTCTTGCGAAAGAGTCAGATATTGCAGTGATCTTGTTAGACGTAGTGATGGAACAAGAAGATGCTGGGCTCAATTTAGTCAATTATGTTAGAAAAAATCTGGGTCTAAATGATGTGCGCATTATCCTCAGAACTGGACAACCCGGCTACGCACCAGAGATCGATGCAATTCGCGACTACGATATTAATGACTACAAAACCAAATCTGAATTAACCCGAACCAAACTCTACACCACAGTAACTTCGGCGATTCGCTCCTACGAGCAAATCTGCTCTATTACTGCCAATCAGCGCGGATTAGAGCTAATCGTTAACGCTAGCACTGAGTTGATGTCACTCAAAGGTTTACAAAATTTCTCAGCCGGCGTACTGCATCAAATTTCTAAATTATTCAATCAAAATATCGAAGGATTTGTTTGCGGCCCCTTAGACGACGTTCAAGTTATCAACTCCATCTCCGAACTCTTAGTCATCGCGACCAGCCCCTCATTTAGTAGCTTGAACGACCAAATGTTAGACCGTTTGGAAGCTGACAATATACGCCAACTGATACAACGATCTATCACCTCACGCCAGAACATATTTGGTCCATCAGAGACACTGCTGCGCTTTGAGAATGTCGCACAAAAAGATATTTATGTGTTCTTACAAATCGGCGTGAGTGCCATGGACAAACGTCTAATCGACGTATTTTGTAGCAATATTTCGGTTGGCCTTAACAACGTCATGCTCACTTCACGTTTGCATAAATACGCCTATTTTGATCCACTGACAGGCTTGGCAAATCGCTTAAAACTCTTACAAACTTTAAACGAAACACTGCAATCAAGCAATAAAAAAGGGGTCGTTTTATCGCTAGTTGACATTGACCATTTTGCTGAAACCAATGACGCATTGGGACATCAATTCGGTGATATGTTGTTGTGTTCTGTTGCAAAACGTCTTTTAAATCATTTTGGTACAGCCTGCCACTTAGCTCGTGTCGGCGGTGACACCTTTGCCTTACTGGGCAACGAAAAACTTGTATCACCTGAAAATATTTTTGAAATTTTTCACCTACCATTCGATGTTGACAATCAAGACGTGCAACTTTCAACCACTATAGGCTTAGTTCGACTGGAAAATTATGATGGTGGAAGCTCAGACGCATTAAAAGACACCAATATCGCGCTCAAACGCGCCAAAGCCCACCAACGCGCTTCTTATAGCTACTTTACGGTCGATATGGGAGTAGAGATTCGAGAACGCGTGCGCATGATGCACGCCTTACGTGCAGCCTTCGAAAATGAACGCCTGTTTGTCGTCTACCAACCGCAAATTGATATGCGTACCAAATCGGCGGTCGGTGCCGAAGCGCTGTTGAGGTGGAAAACTGAAGATGGCACCTTTGTCCCACCTGATCAGTTCATCCCCATTGCAGAATACTCAGGGCTCATTGTTGACATTGGTGAATGGGTATTACGTAGTGCCTGCTTTGAGCTAGTTGAACTCCATAAGTTAGGCTTCACCAATTTCAAGATGGCCATCAATGTCTCACAAGCCCAATTCTCGCACCCTTTGTTTTTGCAAAGTTTGGAACTTGCACTCAAGGATAGCCAAGCGCTGGCCAATTGTGTTGAACTTGAAATCACAGAATCAATGGCAATGACTGATCCCGAACTACTGATCAAAACCCTGCTCCACATTAAGCATTTAGGGGTTCAAGTATCGATTGATGACTTTGGCACAGGATTTTCATCATTAAGCCATTTGCAAAAACTCAATGTTGATAAACTCAAAATTGATCGCGCCTTTGTTAATGAAATCAACGAATCTTCAGATGAAGGCAGTATTGCGAAAATGATTGTGCAATTAAGTAAGAGTCTCAATATAAAAGTCATCGCCGAAGGCGTAGAAACCGAATGTCAGGCTGAAACGCTGATGTCTTTCGGCTGCCATCTCGCTCAAGGTTATCTGTACGCACGACCACTGAGCAAAGATGATTTGCGCAGTTGGTTAGAAAAACGCGCAAGCTAGTCTCGTACAGATTTTATTCTCTATCGGATGCGACCTCATTCACGTCGTGACCGACAGACTACAAAACAGACCCACTTCCCAGCATAAAACATCCCGCTAAGTTTGCTAAGCGTCCAATGCCCATGTCCAGTATCAAAGCAAATAGCGCAAAAAAACCCCATATGCGTCACTCTATACCTGAGATTTTGCGAACTATCGCATTCCTCAACTTTGTTGAAGGCAATTCAGCTAAAGTCACAACATCAGCTACCTTGCACCTTCTAACCGACACTATCAGCTTCACAAGGGATTTGCCCAATTAGTTTTCCAGCAAATTATGAAGAAATAGATAAGGCAAGAGGCAACAGGAGCACAACAAGACAAAAGAATTTTTATGAGCAAATTTACGATAGATCCTCAAACCATTGAGACCAGCAAAATCGTCTTAACGAACACTCTCATTGAATTAAGCAAGGCCTTTGACAAAACTGCTACGTGGGTGAGCAAATTATCGTGGTGGAAGTTCTTCCTTTTCGCGATCTTATTATTGGCATCCGCTGACATTATTCAAAATACTTTTTTCTCAACAGAAGAAACTAAGCAAGTCAAAAAAGTCAAAGTTAGCCCCAAGAAATCTGCTGCATCAAGCACGAATAAGCCTATAGACGAGCCCAAATTTGAAATTGACAATACGGGAATTCGTATCAAAACACCAGAGAAAATGTCGAGCAACAAACGCGTCGATATTGATGGTAGCGGTTGGAAAACCGTCGATGAAAGCCAAGAGAAATTAAATGACAAAATTGAGTCAGCTGTTGCCAGCTTGCCTACCAATAATAAAGAAAGTGAATTACCGGGGATCACCTTTGGCAAAGATGACGTTCACATCAAACTACCGAAAGAATTAGCGCGAGAAATTCGCGACGAAATGAATAGAGCTAAAGCCGATGCAGCAGCCGAAGCTAGTGACGAAGAAAAAACAAAATCGTCTCGTTGGTTTCAAAACTTTGTATTGCTATTAGTTTTCGGTTTATTTGGGATGAAAGCACTGCTCGGCGGCAAAGTACGAGCAGAAGAAAAAACAAAAGCAGCCAACGCGAGCGCAGAGCGCGAAGCATTATTACGTCAAGTGAGCGAAGCTCAAATGCAAATGATGCAGGCACAAGTAGAACCTCATTTTCTATTTAACACTTTAGCATCGGTCGAATATTTAATAGAAACTGATCCACCTCGCGCAGCCAAAATGCAACGCAGCCTAATCGCCTATTTGCGAGCAGTTTTACCTCAAATGCGCGAGAACGCCGCCAAAACCAATCTTGGCCGTGAAGCCGATATGGTTAAAGCCTATTTAGAATTATTAAAAATGCGTATGGAAGAACGCTTAACGATCGATTTTATTATGCCCGATAGTCTACGCAACGCATCCTTCCCTCCTATGATGTTGCAGTCTTTAGTTGAGAATGCAATCAAACATGGATTAGAGGTAAAAGCGGAAGGCGGCACTTTACAATTTCGCGCTGAAGTACTTCAAAATCGTTTATCGGTAACGGTACGCGATGATGGTTTGGGGTTTGGCGCAGTTCCCAGCAATGGCACTGGACTTGGTTTGCAAAATATTCGCGAACGCTTAAAATTAATTTATAAAGATAAAGCTCAAATTATAATTTCACCTAACCAACCAAGTGGTGTCTGCGTTACTATTGAGATTCCTTACGAGCTTGCCAAGTAAGCGATTAATTTTCCATTACGCAATTTAAGTGCCTCACTATCCATTTATTTTATAAGACGAGAAAACAATAATGCCAACCGCAATTATCGCCGACGATGAAAGACTGATGCGTGACCAACTTCGTTCACGACTTGAACAAGTCTGGCCAGAATTAGAGATTTTAGGTGAAGCCAAAAATGGTGAAGAGGCGATCCAAATGGTCGAGTTACACAAACCAGATTTGGCTTTTCTAGATATTCGCATGCCCGCAAAAACTGGGCTTGAAGCGGCCAAAGAAATTGGAACCAAAGCACATATAGTATTCATCACTGCCTATGACCAATACGCCGTTGAAGCGTTTGACCAAGGCGCTGTTGATTATGTCTTAAAACCTGCCGACACAGAGCGTCTGAGCAAGACAGTTGAGCGTCTTAAAGCTCGCCTAACGACAGCGACCGAACCTAATGACATGAGCAACATGCTCGCGCAATTAGCTAAGCAACTAGGCATAGCGCCCAAAGCCAATTATCTGCAATGGATACAAGCGTCTATCGGACAAGAACTACGTTTGATTCCGGTAGAAGATATTTTGTTTTTTCAGTCAGATGAAAAATACACACGGGTACAAACTGCAAGCTATGAAGCCTTAATCCGCAAACCAGTACGCGATTTAGCAGAAGAATTAGACCCGCAATTATTCTGGCAAATTCATCGATCTACCTTGGTTAACTCTAAGGCCATCTCTGGTGTCGTACGTGATATGCGTGGCCGCCATCTAGTACAAATTAAAGGTTTGACGGAGAAACTAGAAGTCAGCAGAAGTTTCGTACATCTATTCAAACAAATGTAGAGCTGCTACTTACAAACGTTTCTACGCCAATTTGGAGCGCCGCGCTATGATTTCCAGGATTTTGTTCTACTGTTCATTTTTTCTTTGCTTTCCAGCTTCACTTGCATTAGCTGACAATAACAAAAGTACTCTAAATCGCTGTGAATCGACAAGTGAAAAAACTGAGATTTCTATTAATACGGGCGAACAAGGCGTCCAAGTAAGCAGTCAATACACGAGTAAAAATCTAAATACAAAAAGCCTAAGCTCATTGGCGGGTGATTTCGTCGTTGGACTCACCTCGTTAGAGTCGCGAACAGTAATTGATATCAATGGACCAATTTGGGAGGATAAAACAAAAGAAGGAGAATGCTTTGCTGCAAAAATAAAAATTCAACTCATCTATCTCCCGATTAAAGTTTTCGTTGGCAGCGAATTTAAGGAGGGAAGTTGTTCATACAATACGATACTCGAACACGAAATGCTGCATGTACAACTATACAAAGACAGCCTTGCGACAATAGAAAAAATAATAAAGGATTTAATGGAACGTCGATTTGCGGGAAAACCAATATATGCCGAAAAGAATTCAGCTCGGCATATGTTAGAAAATGAGATTGATGAAGTGTGGCGCCCCTTAATTAAATCAGAATTCGCAAAAGTACAAATTCAACAGAACGAGTTAGATTCGGAAGAGAACATAAGCAAAGTGACTTGGTCATGTTTAGGGGAAATTCAAAGTAAATTTGGCTATAGATACAATTAGTTTTTAAAATAAACTCATATACCCCTCTTGCACGAAAAAAGCGAGAACAATCGTTTGGCTTAACTATTGCACCACAAGAAAAGGCCTCAATAAGTACGAGAATTTTAATATCTCGGAGAATGCCATATCGCGACCAACGCCGACCGCTTGGCATATGAAAAAATCACTTTTTCGTTAAGACTGCGACGAAGATCCACCAACGATAAAAATAAAAGTCAGTTCACACTATCCTAATATGACTTGTATGGTTCGTGATAGCAAACCAACTAAAACACTGTCTCAATCATCGCACCGTTGATATCGTACCTTCGCACATCACTGATACCCACGTGACATGAATGAATGTCCATAATGGCGACCTTGAGCGAGATCTTATTAACTGCCCCCCCCCGCTTTGTTTTTGAAATGCGCGCTATAGGGCCCGATGCGGGCTATTTCGCCGACAGTGCATCGCGGTCTAAATGGCTGAATGCTCATCTATTCGGCCATAAACCGGCATGGCTTTCACGAATATAAATCCGATGCAAAACAATGTATTAATTACCCTCCAAAAGCACCATGTCCGCTAAGAAAAAAAATCGAAATAGCCGCACTACAACTACACGCATCTCGATTAAGCAATAAAGGCAAAGCGTTATACATGCAACGCAGAGAAATTATTGGGCGCAATTTATCGATGCGAAGAAACTTCACCGACTTTGCTATATTTAAGATACTTGATGCGACTGTACCGATTATTTAATGCTCTTGCGGCCTATGCGGAAAATTAGCTAAAGGATTCACTTACTGCTAAATATTCACGCACGCATAATCTCATTGCACAATAAAAAAACCCCGTTCTTAAAAAACGGGGTTTATCATTGATCTAACCAGAACAATATTTTGGCTTTTCCCTCAAAAGGGCATATTGCTATCAGAGTATTTTAGTACCAATCCACCAAGCAATCGCAGCAACAAATGCAGATGCTGGAATGGTCAAAATCCATGCCCAAACAATATTCCCAGCAACACCCCAGCGTACGGCAGACATTTTTTGCGAAGAACCAACACCAACAATAGCACCAGTAATGGTGTGCGTAGTCGATACTGGAATGCCGAATACCGTTGCCATAATCAAGGTAGCTGCACCGCCTGTTTCAGCGCAAAATCCGCCAACAGGCTTTAGTTTAGTGATCTTCTGTCCCATGGTTTTGACGATACGCCAGCCACCGAATAAAGTCCCGGCTCCGATTGCTGCGTAACAGGAATAGACTACCCAAGTTGGAGGCGCCGTATCATTAGGCTGTGAGTAACCAGCTGCAATCAACAACATCCAAATAATACCCATAGTTTTTTGTGCATCGTTACCACCATGTCCTAAACTAAATACCGAGGCAGACACCAACTGCAAACGCCTAAACCATTTATCCACTTTCAAAGGTGTCGATTTCACGAAAAGCCATGAAACAATCAACATCATCAAAGAACCCAAAACAAAACCCAGCATTGGGGACAAAACAATGAATAAAATAATTTTATAAAGCCCCGCAGCAATCAATGCACCAGTACCTTCTTTTGCAACTGCAGCGCCAATTAAACCGCCGATTAATGCGTGTGATGATGAGGATGGAATGCCAAAATACCAAGTCACTAAATTCCAAAAAATAGCTCCCACCAAAGCACCAAAAATCACATAGTGATCAATGATGGTGGGGTCTATCGTGCCCTTCCCAATAGTTTTAGCGACCGACAAGTTAAACACAAAAAAAGCTAATACATTAAATAGCGCAGCCATTGCTACCGCTTGACTAGGCTTTAATACGCCGGTTGATACTACGGTTGCAATAGCATTCGCAGCATCATGAAAGCCGTTCATAAAATCAAACATTAACGCTAATGCCACCAATAAAATGATGACATATAGACTCATGTGCAAATTAGACATAGGAGTAAATTCTCTCGTGAGTTTTCTCTATTACGAAAAAACAATTAATTGAAGATTGAAAACCTTAATTAAGCGTTTTCAACAATAATGCCTTCAATGATATTTGCCACGTCCTCGCAACGATCAGTCACGGTTTCAAGAATTTCGTAAATCGCCTTCAATTTAATCAGATTACGTACATCAGGTTCGTCGCGGAATAACTTCGACATAGCAGCACGCATCACGTGATCAGCATCGGACTCCAGACGGTCAATCTCTTCGCAGATAGTGAGAATCTGACGAGAATTGTCCATATTATGCAACAGCGCAACTGCTTCTTTTACTTTTAAAGCACATGCTAAGCACAGCTCAGCTAAGCGTTTTGCTTCAGGGGTAATTTCACGAATATCGTACAAAGAAATCGTCTGTGCTGCATCCTCCAACAAATCAAGGATGTCATCCATTTTAGTGATCAATTTATGGATATCATCACGGTCTATCGGTGTGATAAAAGTTTTGTGCAACAATTCGATGGCTGTGTAAGTCACCGCATCAGCTTGCTTCTCAATGCCTTCAATCGCATGCACACGAATTTCAAGGTCATCAAAATTAGTCATCAATGCGACCATTTCCTTGGAGCCTTTCACACACAACTCAGCGTGCTGATTAAAAAGCTCAAAAAATTTACCCTCAGTGGGCATTAATCGTCCAAACATTTTTATTTCCCTAGAATAGAAATTTTTTAATTTAAGTCCCCGCTATCTCACAGCAATTGCAGGGATCATCTGACTTAGTGGTAAAACAAAAAACGAAAACAAACACGCTACAAAAAACTATTCACTATCACCGTATATCGCTAAAGAACCAGTGTAATTATCAAACTTGGTATATTCACCCAAAAATGTCAAACGCACACTACCAATGGGACCGTTACGCTGTTTACCAATAATAATTTCAGCAGTACCCTTGTCAGGCGAATCCGGGTTGTACACTTGATCACGGTAAATAAATAAAATGACGTCAGCATCCTGCTCAATTGCACCAGATTCACGTAAATCTGACATTACCGGACGCTTATTGGGACGTTGCTCAAGGGAGCGATTTAACTGCGATAAAGCAATCACAGGACAGCCTAACTCTTTCGCTAAGCCCTTCAAACTACGAGAAATCTCGGAAATTTCAGTAGCGCGATTCTCGCCACCAGTATTACCTGACATTAATTGCAAATAGTCGATAATAATTAGACCCAATTTGCCACACTGACGCGATAAACGACGAGAGCGTGCGCGTAATTCTATGGAACTCAAGGCGGGCGTTTCATCGATATAAAACTGCGCCTCATTCATTTTTTGGATTGCATGCGTTAAACGTGGCCAGTCTTCATCAATCAAACGACCAGTACGTAAGCGATGTTGGTCCAACTTACCCACCGAGCCCAGCATACGCATGGCTAACTGTGCACCACCCATTTCCATAGAAAACACAGCAACAGGAAGTCCACTATCAATCGCGACATTCTCGCCAATATTAATGGAAAACGCGGTTTTACCCATAGAAGGACGTCCCGCGACAATAATCAAATCACCTGGCTGCAAGCCAGAGGTCATACGATCCAGATCGACAAAGCCAGTTGGCACACCGGTAATATCGCTAGTGTGATCGCGGTTATACAGCTCATCAATACGCTCGACAACTTGCGTTAACAAAGGTTGGATGGCATGAAAACCTTGCGCCCCACGAGCCCCCTCTTCCGCAATAGCAAAAATCTTGGCTTCAGCTTCATCCAACATTTGTTTCACTTCTTTGCCTTGCGGATTAAACGCCTGACCAGAAATTTCATCGGCAACCGTAATCAACTTACGCAACACACCTCGATCCCGAACAATTTCAGCATAACGACGGATGTTTGCGGCTGAAGGTGTATTTTGCGCTAGCGCATTTAGATAAGTCAGCCCGCCAGCATCTTCCGCTTTTCCTGACGCATTTAAAGCGTCAAAAACGGTAATCACGTCAGCAGGACGTGAGGAGTTAACCAGTTTAACGATGCATTGAAAAATAAGGCGATGATCAAAGCGATAGAAATCATCCTCACTGATAAAGTCGGCGATCCTATCCCAAGCGGCGTTATCGAGCAGCAAACCACCCAAAACTGACTGTTCAGCTTCGATGGAATGTGGCGGTACGCGGATTGAGTCTAACTGAGGATCTGAAGGCGGTTTCATGGTGCGCATTATACCTTTTTATTCTTACTCAAAAATAGGAGTAACATCTGAAATGATTAAGCAAAAACCACGAAAGTTTCATGCAAATACCAGATGCACAAATCATTTTTATAATTTTTGATTCGGTTCTTTAATTGGAACCACAAATTCAACTTAACTCCTGCGAACTATGGCTGACCCCATAAAAAAAGCCGGGAATTCCCGGCTTTTCTTTGCTATCAAAAAACGACAGCTTATGCTTGCTCGCCCAATACAGCAACGATGACATCAACTACTACATCAGTATGCAATGCCACTGATACAGAGTGATCACCCGTTGTTTTCAAAGGACCAGTTGGCAAACGCACCTGCGCTTTTTCAACTGCAAAACCTTGTTTTGTCAACGCTTCAGCGATGTCGAAGTTGGTTACGGAACCAAACAAACGACCATCAACACCTGCTTTTTGAGAAATTTGAACTGTCAAACCGTTCAATTTTTCGCCTTGCGCTTGCGCTTCAGCCAATTTAGCTGCAGCTGCTTTTTCCAACTCAGCACGTTTCGCTTCGAACTCAGCGATCGCTGCTGCAGTTGCACGACGAGCGATACGTTGTGGGATCAAAAAGTTACGAGCGTAACCGTCTTTAACACGAACTACGTCGCCCAAGTTGCCCAAATTAACAACTTTATCCATCAAAATAACTTGCATATTTTTCTCCTAATTTCTGTCTGCGTTATTCGATGAATTACGCTGTGTGCAAATCAGTGTATGGCAACAACGCTAAATAGCGTGCGCGCTTCACTGCTGTGTCAACTTGACGTTGATACAAAGCTTTAGTACCAGTCAAACGTGCAGGCATAATTTTGCCGTTTTCTTGGATGAAATCTTTCAATGTATCGATGTCTTTGTAGTCAACTGCAGCTACATGACCTGCTGAGAAGCGGCAGAATTTTTTACGCTTGAACAAAGGATTTTGTTGCTGACGCTTTTGTTTCAATTTGCTTTTATCAAATTTTTTACCGAATGCCATTTTTGGCTCCTAATCTAGTAAATTTGTTTCGTTTTCCGCAACTTCAAATTCAGTCACATGGAAAACGATACTTTTGCTGTTGCGGTTCTTACGTGCTAAGAATCCTGTAAATAATATCGCTGCACCTAACTCTATCTCCAAGAATCGTTTTGAAATTTCACCTGCTGCAATAGCTGGGATTTCAAACTCAACTTGGCGCTGGCCGCCTGCTTGCTCTTGCTTAGAGTCATGTACCAAAGTAGCTGTTGCGATAGGGATTCCCGCTGGGGTATAACGCAACACCGATTTTTCTACTACGGCGGCAACGACTTTAAGTTGATTCACAAGCTCTTAAACATATTTACAGTTCTTACACGCTCTTGTCAAAATTATTAAGCTGCTGGCGCTTCAACGCGTTGTGCCTTAGCAGAATCTTCTTTCTGCACAGACTTCATCATTGGAGAAGGAGCTGTTTCTGCTTTTTTCATTTTCACTGTCAAGTGACGCAAAACCGCATCATTAAATTTGAATGCTGTTTCCAATTCGAGCAAAGTTTCAGCATCGCACTCAATGTTCATGCAAACATAGTGAGCTTTAGCCAATTTTTGAATCATGTAAGCCAATTGACGACGGCCCCAATCTTCAACGCGGTGCACTTGGCCACCACGTGTTGTTACAGTAGCTTTGTAACGTTCGATCATTGCAGGCACTTGCTCGCTTTGATCGGGATGTACGATAAATACGATTTCATAATGACGCATAATTTCTCCTTGTGGACAAAAATAAAGCCTGCCTCGGCGTCAAGACGAGTGCAGGAAGAGGACAGCCCACGATGATAACGCATTTTTGCTTCATAATCAAGAAAGTAGCCTTAACCATTGAGTTGAAGGTCATTTTCACCCTCAACTTCATGAATCAACACATCTATCTAGAGATCTGTTTTGCTGCAAATTAACAAATTAAATGCAAAACAAACACAAAATAACTTGCATTCAGTCATTTACTGTATAAAAATACAGTCTGTTTATATATACAGCCAAACTAAGTCACCACCCAGATTCAGCCAAGACTATCATGCTAAAGCTTACCGCGCGCCAAGAACAAATTCTCAACCTGATTAAAGATGCTATTCAAAATACAGGCTTCCCTCCGACTCGTGCCGAAATTGCCAACGAACTCGGCTTTAAATCAACCAATGCGGCAGAAGAGCATTTGCAGGCGCTAGCGCGCAAAGGCGTGATTGAAATAGCAGCCGGCACTTCTCGCGGAATACGCTTGCGAGAATCTGAGTTATCTAATTCTATGATGGGAGCACAATTAGCACTCCCGCATCCCGCTCTAATGCAACTCAGTCTACCTCTAGTAGGCCGAGTCGCAGCTGGCTCTCCAATTTTAGCGACTCAACACGTCGAAGCTACTTATCAAGTAGATCCTTCTTTATTCTCTGCAAAACCTGATTTTCTACTGAGAGTGCGAGGCCTTTCAATGCGTGACATTGGCATCATGGATGGTGACTTACTAGCAGTAAAAAAAGCGGATACTGCTAGAAATGGACAAATTGTCGTCGCACGTATTGGCGAGGAAGTCACCGTAAAACGTTACATGAAAACATCTAGTGGAATTGAATTACTCCCAGAAAATCCTGATTTTTCACCCATCATCGTAAGCGAGAATGAACCCGATTTTGCGCTGGAAGGCTTAGCGGTAGGACTAATGCGAAGCTGGTGATTTGCTGGCAGTAATACGAAACTTCAACAATAATATGATTGATGCCAGCAAACCTCAGGTACACGTCATATCTAAACTTATGGAGCCTTCTCGCAGCCAGAGCGATTAAATTCCCCCCCTCAAAGTATCGTATTTCACAAAGAAACCTTTCAAGAAAAATGCCCGATCTCATCGGGCATTTTTCTTATTTACGCATTCAATTTTGAAGCGATAGCAATACCAATTTAGTCTAGTGCGTAATTGTAGAGGTATCTGCCGCCGCATCTGCTTTAGCCACCGCAGGCACCGCCATTTCCTCCTCTGTTAATGGCACAGGTTGACGTTCTAAAGCGATCTCTAAGACTTTATCAATCCAACGAACCGGAATAATCTCCAGTTTGTTTTTGACATTATCAGGAATTTCCGTGAGGTCTTTTGCATTTTCCTCTGGAATCAAAACCGTTTTAATCCCACCGCGATGCGCCGCCAGTAGCTTCTCTTTCAAACCACCGATAGGTAACACCTCACCGCGCAGTGTTATTTCACCTGTCATCGCCACATCAGCACGCACTGGAATGCCCGTAAAAATAGACACCATCGCCGTTGTCATCGCGATACCAGCAGATGGGCCATCTTTTGGTGTTGCACCTTCGGGTACATGAATATGCACATCCGTTTTTTCAAACAAATCTGCTTTAATACCTAAGCGCGCAGCACGACTACGAACTACGGTGCGAGCAGCTTCGATCGACTCTTTCATAACATCACCCAGCGTGCCGGTACGTATTGTCCCACCTTTACCTGGCATAGAAACTGCCTCTATCGTCAACAAATCACCACCAACTTCAGTCCAAGCCAAACCAACGACTTGACCTACCTGATTTTCTTTGGTTGCAACACCAAAATCATAACGACGAACACCCAAGAATTTGTCCAGATTTTTCGAAGTAATCGTGGCTTTTTTCTCGCTCTTCTTGAGCAACAACATCTTCACCACTTTACGGCAAATCTTAGAGATTTCACGTTCAAGAGATCGAACACCCGCTTCCCTAGTGTAGTAACGAATAATGTCGCGAATTGCGGATTCAGAAACTGAAATCTCTTCTTCTTTCAAACCGTTATTTTTAATTTGTTTTGGTAACAAATAACGTTGCGCGATACTCGCTTTCTCGTCTTCGGTATAACCCGACAAACGAATCACTTCCATCCTATCCAACAAAGGAGCTGGAATATTATAGGAGTTAGAGGTAGCCACAAACATCACATCGGACAGATCAAAATCGACCTCGATGTAGTGGTCGGAGAACGTGTGATTTTGTTCTGGATCTAAAACCTCCAACAAAGCAGAGGAAGGATCACCGCGAAAATCCGCGCCCATCTTATCCACTTCGTCCAACAAAAATAAAGGATTACGGACGCCAACTTTTGATAAGCTTTGCAAAATTTTTCCTGGCATAGAGCCAATGTACGTACGACGATGACCACGGATCTCTGCTTCATCACGAACACCACCCAAGGCCATACGAACAAACTTACGATTTGTTGCGCGTGCTATAGATTGACCAAGCGACGTCTTACCCACACCAGGAGGGCCAACTAAGCACAAAATCGGTGCCTTTAATTTATCAACACGTTGCTGAACCGCGAGATATTCCAAAATACGCTCTTTGACTTTATCCAAACCATAGTGATCATCGCTCAACACTTTTTCTGCATTGCTTAAATCATTATTCACCTTGGATTTTTTCTTCCAAGGCAAATTCACAATGGTATCAATATAGTTCCGCACAACCGTCGCCTCTGCCGACATGGGCGACATCATCTTGAGTTTCTTCAACTCATTCATCGCTTTGTCGCGTGCTTCTTTCGGCATCTTAGCTGCAGTGATTTTTTTCTCTAGCTCATCAATATCGGCGCCCTCTTCGCCTTCACCGAGTTCTTTTTGAATCGCTTTTACCTGCTCATTCAAATAGTATTCGCGTTGAGATTTTTCCATCTGACGCTTCACTCGACCACGGATACGCTTTTCAACTTGGAGAATATCCAATTCACCTTCAAGTTGACCAAGCAAATGTTCAAGACGCTTAGCTACACTGAAAATTTCCAGAATCACTTGCTTCTGTTCCAGCTTCAAAGGCAGATGAGCCGCAATGGTATCTGCCAAACGACCTGCATCATCTATTCCAGACAAGGAAGCCAAAATTTCTGGCGGGATTTTTTTATTGAGTTTTACATATTGATCAAATTGCTGCACGATAGCGCGACGCATTGCTTCGACTTCGGAATCATCTCCCTCATCTAAGGCAACTGGTGTCAAATCAGCAATAAAATGAGACTCAGAATCTGCAATACTATGAATACGAGCGCGTTGCGTACCTTCGACCAATACTTTGACCGTGCCATCTGGCAATTTCAGCATTTGCAAAATGTTCGCAATACAACCAATTTCATAAATATCTTCAGCTGACGGCTCGTCTTTTGCGGCAGCTTTTTGTGCCGCCAACATAATACTCTTGCCCTGCTCCATCGCGGCTTCCAGAGCCTTGATCGATTTTGGACGACCAACAAACAATGGGATCACCATGTGAGGGAATACCACGACATCGCGCAATGGCAATAAGGGTAACTCTGTACGTTCAGTAATTGTGGAAGTTGTCATGGCGCACCTTTAAAAAAATTACAGTAACTAGATTGGCGCACTAGGCTAAAACTCAAGCCCGTCATCCGAAAAAAAACAATAAAAAAAGCCACACAGAGAAGTCTCCGGGTAGCTTTTCGATTGAAGCTAAAAATCTCTATTGTTTGGATAAATTGTACCGTTTATTTTTACGAATCACCGACAAAAAAACAGTGATTCGCAAAAAGACAGTGGGAATTTTAATAAAACCACTGAATTACAACTTTAGTCCTAGGAAGATTAATCTTACGCACCTGCAACTTTAGCTTGCTCGTTATAAATCAACAATGGTTTCGCACCATTAGTAATGGTGTTTTCATCAATAACCACCTTCGCGACATTTTTCTCACTCGGCAGCTCGAACATAATGTCTAGCAACGCATGCTCAAGAATGGAGCGCAAACCGCGGGCACCTGTTTTACGAGCAATTGCTTTTTTCGCGATGGCTTGTAAAGCGGAAGGTCTGATCTCTAGCTCACAGCCTTCCATCTCTAACAATTTGGCATATTGTTTAATTAAAGCATTCTTTGGTTCGACTAAAATCTGAATCAAAGCCGCTTCATCTAATTCCATCAAAGTCGCAATCACGGGCAAACGACCAACCAACTCAGGGATAATGCCGAATTTAATCAAATCCTGTGGCTCTGCATCGAGAATAACCTGGCTAGCGCTTTTTTGACTTTCGCTTTTCACACTCGCGGCGAAACCAATACCGCTCTTCTCAGAGCGATCAGAAATAATTTTCGCCAATCCATCAAATGCACCGCCGCAAATAAACATAATGTTGGTGGTATCGATTTGAATGAAATCTTGATTAGGATGTTTACGACCACCTTGTGGAGGCACGGACGCCATCGTACCCTCAATCAATTTCAACAAAGCCTGCTGCACCCCCTCGCCCGACACGTCGCGGGTAATCGAAGGGTTTTCTGCCTTACGTGAGATCTTATCGATTTCGTCGATATAAACAATGCCTTTTTGGGCGCGCTCAACTTCGTAATTACAATTTTGCAGCAACTTTTGAATGATGTTTTCTACGTCTTCACCAACATAACCAGCCTCAGTCAAAGTCGTCGCATCGGCGATCACAAACGGTACGTTCAACATGCGCGCTAAGGTTTGCGCCAACAAAGTTTTACCCGAACCAGTAGGACCAACCAACAAGATATTACTCTTGGCCAGCTCGACATCATCCTTCTTACCCAAGTGTTTGAGTCGCTTATAGTGATTGTAGACTGCGACCGCCAAAATACGCTTCGCTTTTTCTTGACCAATGACATATTGATCTAATAACTCAGTAATCTCTACTGGCGTAGGCAAATCACTTTTTGCGGCACTAATCGGCTCCAGCGCATTGATCTCATCACGAATAATATCGTTACACAAATCAATGCATTCATCACAAATGAAGACAGATGGCCCAGCGATCAGCTTTTTCACTTCATGTTGACTCTTACCGCAAAATGAGCAGTAAAGTAATTTTTCACCAGCAGTGCTTTTTTTATCTGACATAATGCTTTTTATTAATTTAAACGAAGTAGACGATGCCCGTTATATTACTGCAAAAATCGCTGAAACTAGGCAAAGCAAATTATTTTACAGAGACTAAATTCAATTACAAATCAAAGCGAAACACCGCGGCTAAATAAAAACGCCCGCACCTGAAGGTTGCGGGCGTTTCAAATTCACTTCTGAAGTACAAAAAAGTTTAACTACGATGAGTTAATACTTTGTCGATCAAACCATATTCCGCTGCAGCGTCTGCAGACATAAAGTTATCACGATCGGTATCTTTCGCAATTTGCTCAATGCTTTGACCAGTTTTTTCAGCCAAAATACCGTTCAAACGTTCACGCAAATACAAAATTTCACGTGCTTGAATTTCTATATCAGATGCCTGACCTTGCGCACCACCTAAAGGCTGATGAATCATGATGCGAGAATTCGGTAATGAAAAACGCTTTCCTTTAGCACCAGCAGCCAACAGAAATGCGCCCATAGACGCAGCTAAACCGGTACATAAAGTTGATACATCAGGTTTAATAAACTGCATGGTATCAAAAATCGCCATACCTGCAGATACCGAACCACCTGGAGAGTTAATATAAAGCGAAATATCCTTATCTGGATTTTCACTTTCTAAAAACAACAACTGTGCCACGATCAAATTTGCTGCCTGATCATTCACTGGACCGACCAGAAAAATCACACGTTCTTTGAGCAAGCGGGAATAAATATCGTAAGCACGTTCTCCACGCCCACTTTGCTCAACAACCATTGGCACCATGCCAAGCATATTTGTTTCTAAACCAGAGTTATGAATGATGCCTGTCATGAATTATCCTATCTTATTGTGCTGGGTTATTACCCATCAATTCGTCAAACGGCAAAATTGATTCATTCACTTTTGCCTTACCGAGGACATAGTTAACGACGTTTTCTTCTAATACAAGGGCTTCAACTTCTGCTAAGCGATTACGATCACTGTAGTAGTACTTAACTACTTGCTGTGGATCTTCATAACTCTGCGCGAAATCTTCAACCTGGGCCTTGATTTGGTCAGCCGTTGCTTGCAATTGGTTAGCCTTAACCAACTCAGCCAAAATCAAACCCAAACGTACGCGACGCTCTGCTTGTGCTGTAAACAATTCCGTCGGGAATGGGACGCCTTGAACGTTCATACCGCGCTGCGCCATATCTTGACGTGTCATTTCAGCTAAACGCTCTGCATCTTGCTCAATCAATACTGCTGGTGCATCAAATTCAACCGCCTTCACCAATGCATCCATGACGCTGTCTTTGGCCTTTGCTTTGACACGGCCTTTAACTTCACGCTCAAGGTTATCCTTGATGTCGTTGCGCATTTTTGTCAGATCACCATCTTCTACACCCAACATTTTCGCAAATTCAGCATCAACCGCTGGCAAATGTGCCCATTCTAACTTAGTCAAAGTAACGGTGAACTCCGCTGTTTTACCTGCTACTTCTTTGCTATGATAGTCTTCTGGGAAAGCCAATGGGAACACTTTGGAATCACCAACTTTTAAACCTAAAGTTGCTGCTTCAAATTCTGGCAACATGCGACCTTCGCCCAAGACGAAAGCAAATGCTTCTGCTTTACCGCCAGCGAATTCAACGCCGTCGATAGTACCAACGAAATCAACTGTGGCGCGGTCGCCGGTTTGTGCTGACTGATCAGCACCACCGTCGCCATGTGCGCTTTGCTCACCTTTAACGTGGAAATGCACACGTTGTTTGCGCAATATATCGACAGTCTTGTCGATTTCAGCTTCAGTTACATCAGTTTTAACTTGAGTAACCTCAACGCCAGACAAATCACCTACAACGACTTCTGGGTAGACTTCAAAAGTAGCATCAAATGTAAAGTAGTTTTCAGAATAGCTCTTCTTAGGTTCGATGCGTGGATAGCCCGCAACGCGCAAGTTATTTTCTTTAACTGCTTCGCTGAAAGCAATACCGACTTTTTCGTTAAGAACTTCAGTTTCGACTTGGTAGCCATACTGCGCTGCCACCATTTTCATCGGCACTTTACCTGGGCGGAAGCCAGGCGCTTTTGCTGTACGAGCACGTACTTTCAAACGCTTCTCAATTTCCGGTTGCATTTCTGAAATCGGGAATGTGAGCGTAATACGGCGTTCTAATTTTTCTAAAGTTTCGACTGCAGTTGCCATGAAAATCGTCCAAATATAAAGAGTCTGTGGTGCGAGGAGGGGGACTCGAACCCCCACACCATTGCTGGCGTCAGGACCTAAACCTGGTGCGTCTACCAATTTCGCCATCCTCGCGGGATGAGCACACCTAACAATAAAAAGCAAAGGGCGACTTAAATTGCATCGTCGCCCATAACTATCATTGTGGCATTTCAACTTCAGCCGACTATTCTACTGGATTTTTATACCGCTTGTCTCGTATTTTTTGTAATCGAATTAGAAAGAACTGCTATAAAACTTATTTTCGTTACTTTTAGCCCGAAATTCTCATTAATATTTTTTACTAATACCAGAGAATTAGCAGATTTACAGCCGTTCTTTTCTAAGCACAACACATACGATACAACATTCGACAAACATTCAAAGAACACTCAAAGAGCATTCAAAGCAAACCCTTGCATTTACGCTTTCTTAATTCTGAACCAAGCCGCATACAAGGCGGGCAAGAATAGCAGAGTCAATGCAGTTGCAATGATCAAACCACCCATAATCGCCACCGCCATTGGCCCCCAGAACACAGAACGCGACAAAGGTATCATAGCCAAAACTGCGGCCGCTGCCGTCAATATAATCGGTCGGAAACGACGCACCGCAGCCTCGACGATAGCATCCCAAGCGGGAACACCCGCTTCCCTATCTTGCTCAATCTGATCAATCAAGATAACAGAATTACGAATAATCATACCAAACAAAGCAATCACACCTAATTGCGCAACAAAACCAAATGGTCTTTGCAGTATCAACAATGCCATCGCCGCACCCGCCACGCCCAGAGGACCAGTCAAAAACACTAGGACAGCACGTGAGAAACTATGCAACTGCAACATCAACAAAGTAAAGATAATAAAAATGACCAGAGGCACATTCGCAGCGATTGACTCTTGCGCTTTACCGCTATCAGCTGCCGCACCTGCCAATTCGATTTTATAACCAGGAAGCAAACTCGCTCTGATCGCATCTAGCTTAGGATTGATTTGCGAAGACACGGTAGGCCCTTGAATGCCATCCACGACATCTGACTGCACCGTAACAGCCCATTCTCGGCCTTCGCGCCACACCACACCTGGCTCCCATGCTAAGTTGATACGTGCCACTTGCGATAAAGGTACGGTCTTACCACTCGGTGTAGGGATGTTTGCATTGCTCAAAGCTTGCACCGTGGAACGCTCATCGACAGGTTGACGAACTACGATATCGATCAACTTATTCGACTCTCTGAACTGTCCCACCGACGTACCCGTCAAGATCGTATTCGCAGCACGCATCACGGTTTGAGAAGTAATTCCTAGTGCACGCAACTTATCTTGATCCATATCGATACGTACGACTTTTACCGACTCGTTCCAGTTATCGTTGACACCAATTGCATTCGGGTTAGCATGCATCACCGCTTTAACGCGATCAGCAATTTCACGCACTTTTTCCACTTCCAAACCGGTCACACGGAACTGAACCGGATATGGCACCGGAGGACCATTTGACAAAAGTTTTACGCGACCACGCACTTCAGGAAAATCTTCTTTAAATGCCTGTGTAATTTTCAAACGTAATGCTTCGCGCGCTTTTAAATCTTTTGGCAACACCACGATTTGTGTGACGTTGGTTTGCGGGAAAATTTGATCCAAAGGCAAATAGAATCGCGGACTACCGGTACCAACATAGCTGGTCACACTTTCCACGCCCTGCTGCTTTTGAATAAAGGCTTCAAATTTCTTCGCTTGCGCTTCTGTCGCCGCAAAAGAAGAACCTTCTGGCAACCACAACTCCACCATTAATTCTGGACGACTAGAATCAGGGAAGAATTGTTGCTCAATGAATTTAAAACCAAATACACCGAGACCAAAAACTGCCAGAGTAATCGCAATCGTCGTCTTACGCCAAGTCACACACCAATTAACCAGTGCACGGAAACGTGTATAGAACGGTGTATCGAATAACTCATGATGACCATCCGCGCCAGCATGTGGTTTCACCTTCAATAAAAGGTAACCAAGATAAGGCGTAAACAATACCGCCGCCAACCATGAAATCAGCAAGGCCAAAGCATTCACCGAGAACATCGAGAATGTATATTCACCAGCAGCGGATTCCGCTAAACCGATAGGCAAGAAGCCAGCAGCAGTAATCAAGGTACCGGTCAACATCGGCATCGCTGTAGAAGTATAGGCGAAGGTCGCCGCATCAAAACGCGAAAAACCCTCCTCCATTTTTCGTACCATCATTTCGACCGCAATAATGGCGTCATCAACCAGCAGCCCCAAAGCAATAATCAAGGCACCTAGCGAGATCTTATGCAAGTCAATGTTCAACATACGCATGAATAAGAAAGTCACTGCCAGCACCAAGGGAATTGTCAAGCCAACGACCAAACCTGGCCAAACATCGAGTCGCCATGGCTTAGTATGCAAGCCCAATGAAAGGAAACTGACCGCCAACACAATCACGACCGCTTCTATCAAAGTATTAACAAACTCACCTACCGAAGACGCAACGATTTTCGGCTGGTCGGAAACACGATCTAGATTTATGCCAACCGGTAATTGCGATTTGATGGTGGCAACTTCAGTCTGTAAATGCTTACCTAGCTCAATAATATTGCCACCCTTCTCCATAGAAATACCGAGACCAATGACTTCCTTACCATTGAAGCGCATTTTATCGACGGGTGGATTTTTGTACTCACGTTTTACCGTCGCAAAATCACCGAGACGGAAAGTCGTTCCATTGGCACGCAACTGCAAGTTCTCTAGATCTTTGACAGTGGTCAAAGCACCCGAAATACGCACCTGCAAATTGCTCGCAGACGTCGTCAATACGCCAGTACCTTCGATTGTATTTTGGGAATTAATCTGTGAGACCACGGTTTCAAATGGCACACCTAATTGCGAGAACTTTTTCTGAGAAAATTCGATATTAATTTTCTCTTCTTGCACGCCAAACATTTCGACTTTAGCGACTTTGGGAATTCGCAAAAATTGTTGACGCACGAAGTCTGCATATTCGCGCATTTCTTCGTAGGTAAAACCATCGGCAGAAATCGCAAAAATAGAGCCGTAAGTGTCACCAAATTCATCATTAAAGAAAGGACCGACGACACCTGCTGGCAAAGTGCCTTTGATGTCACCAATTTTCTTACGGACTTGATACCACGTTTGAGAGGTTTCTTTAGGCGGTGTTGACTCACGCAACTGCAAAATAATCAGCGTTTCACCTGGCTTGGAATAACTACGAATCTTATCGACGTACGGCGCTTCTTGTAATTTTTTCTCTAACTTATCAGTGACCTGATCTGCCATCTGCAATGCGGTAGCACCTGGCCAAACTGCACGCACCACCATCGCTCTAAAGGTGAATGGTGGATCTTCATCTTGCCCCAAACGTCCAAAACTAAAAATCCCGCCCAACAGCAAAGCCACCATTAAATAGCGGGTTAATGGAATATGCTCAAGCGCCCAGCGGGATAAATTAAATCCCCCTGATTTTTGTTCGGACTTTTCGCCCGGAGTTTGCTGATTGACTTGACTCATTTAGCAACTCCGCTAGCATTCGCCGCTACCACGGCAGGATTACTTGCATCAGTAGCTGTTTCAACACCAAGAATTTTGACTTTTTGTCCGCTTTTGAGCAAATTCACACCAGCAGTTACGATCATTTGCCCGGACTTTAAACCGCTTGCAATCAACACATCCTCACCCGCTGTACCACCCAACTGCACCGGCACCAATTTTACGGCGCCCGATTCAACCACCCATACCGAATTCACATTTTTTTCTTGCAGCAAAGCCGTCAAAGGCAGGCGCACCATGGCTTGTGGATTTTTCATACCAAACGACACCATCGCAGTCATTCCTAAACGCACATCTTTTGCGTCCGGAGACAAAGCGACTTTCGCTGTAAATGTACGAGTGACGGGATCAGCTATCGGCGACAACTCGCGAAGTTTGGCTGCAATCACTTCACCTTGATTGGCCCACATACGCACTTTGACATCGGACATGTGGCGTATATTATTTATCTTATCTTCAGGAATACCAACCACTACATCCAACTCACCCGTTTTAGCAACGCGCACAACAGGCGAACCTGCTGCAACGACCTGCCCTACTTCCGCATCTATACCTGTCACCACACCATCTACATCAGCTACCAAACTTGCATATGAAGCTTGGTTCGATTGATTCGATAGACCTGCTTTAGCCTGATCAAAACTGGCTTGCGCCGCTCTATAAGCAGTCTCTTTCGCATCAAGAACCGCCTGAGCGACGAAGTTTTTTTCACGCAATTCCTGATAGCGTTTTAATTCTGCTTTAGCCAAATCACGATTGCTTTCTGCCGCGCTCAATCCGGCTTTTGCTTGCGCCTGCCCTAAGAGCAAATCTTGCGGATCTAGCTGCATTAAGACTTGTCCACGTTTAACCATCGTACCGACATCAACCTTACGTGCGACAATTTTTCCAGGTACGCGAAATCCTAAGCGGGACTCGATACGAGGACGTACTTCACCAGAAAATTCAGTCGCAATCTCACTACCTTCCATTACGGCTTGCAATGCGCGAACTGGGCGCACATCTTCCGTTTTTTCAACTTTTTTACTGCAAGCACTTAAACTCAATATTGTTACTAGACCTAAGACTGACAACAGCGAGAGTAACAAACGCGATTGACTTGATGATTTCAAGACAGAAGTAGAGATCAATGGAGAATTTGACACGGGATTTTCCTTTACTATTCCGGCACAACGCATACAGTACAACGCGTTTGCGTCGCACTCGGGGAAATTTTAAGCAGTTTTACATTTTTTTGAATTGCAGGCTTGTGACGAACTACACAAGCTAATTGCGGATTAAGTTTAAAACCCTTCCACAATTCAAATTAAAATCTTACCTAGAGACCTGATATCTTGCTTTGGAATTACAAAAAATATTCTTAATTTAAAAAATTAGGCGCAATTAAATTACTGACTCGCGGGTAAGTAATTATAATGATGAATCTTTTAAAAGCCAATGACTTTCGAGTCATTTATTTTCAAATACCATTATGACAATCAATCATTATGAAAATTTTCCGGTTGCATCTTGGTTGATTCCTGCTCATCTGCGCCCCGCCATACGTACTATTTATGCCTTTGCACGAAGTGCCGACGATATCGCAGACGAAGGTGATGCGAACGAAGAACAACGTCTTTCGGCTTTACAAAATTATGAGTATCAATTACAACTAATTGCTCAAGGCAAACCAACTCAACAAGCGCTTTTTCAAGACTTGGCCGAGGTCATTCACCGCCACCAACTCCCCATCCACGCTTTCTCAGACTTATTATCTGCGTTCAAACAAGATGTAAATACCAAACGTTACGCGGATTTCAGCAGCCTGCTAAATTACTGTCAGCGCTCTGCCAATCCAGTTGGCCGCATTATGTTGGCGCTATTTGACGCTGATTCAGCAGAGAATATTCATTATTCCGATCAAATTTGCAGCGCCCTACAACTCATCAATTTCTGGCAAGATGTCGCGATCGACATTCAAAAACAAAGAATCTATCTTCCACAAGAAGATCTATTTCGCTTCGGCCTTAGCTCAGACGACATCACAAACAACGACCAACTGCACAATTCGCTTGCGTGGCGAAATTTAATGCAATTTCAAGTCGAGCGCGCACGTCAAATGATGGTTGATGGTAGTCCTTTGTGCCGCCGCATACCCGGTCGCTTCGGCTACGAATTGCGGATGGTGGTTCAAGGGGGACTTCGTATCTTAGAAAAAATCGAGCAAGTGAATGCCAATGTCTTTTACCAGCGCCCTAAAATCAGCAAATGGGACGCACCAATTATGATCTGGCGCGCTTTAAAAATGTAGTCCACAACATCTTTGCGCATGCGCTAGTGATAGCTCATGTAAGTGTAGAATAGCAAAGAAGTCATATTAAGATTAAATTATGCCTAGCTTCGATCAGATCTTCCACTATCGCCAGGTACAAGATGCCGCAAAATCGGCAATGGCGCGTCTGCCAGCACTCTTAACTACAGATGATAGTGAACAAAGCATTGCGCAGAAGGCGCATGACTTGCTATGCCAATCCGGCTTCCCCAATACTTGGTATTACGACTGTCCAGCCTTAGTGTTAGCGGGCAATCGTAGTTGCTTATCTATCTCTGGCAAGCAATATCAAGCTAGTTCAGAAAAATTAGGTGGGAAAAATTTAATCAGTATTGATCTCAGCCCCGAAAAAGACGGTATTTGGGGCGACTATTCGCGCACATTCGCGTTTGAATTCGGCTCCTACGTCGAACAACCCAAAACCTTAGAGTATCGAAATGGATTGCGTTTTCTCGCACAACTCCATGAAGAAATGATGCAATGGTTGAGACCTGAAGTGAGTTTTCACCAATTATTTCAATGGACGAATGTACGCATTCGAGAAAGTGGATTTGTAAATTTGGATTTTCGTAGCAATGTAGGGCACAGTTTAGAAAACCAAAGAGAATTACGCCAATTCATACAAGCCAATAATCATCTAGCACTGTCCGAAGTCGATTTTTTTAGCTTCGAACCATTTGTTCGACTCAAAGGCGGCCAATGGGGATTTAAACACGAAGATATTTTTTACTTCAATCAAGCGGGGCGACTCGAGTGTTTGTGAATTTATCTAACTTTCGCAATCAATAAAAAGCCAGGATCTTCCTGGCTTTTTAGTTTCAATCGATGTATCTCTGGCACTTAACTTACCATTAGGTCGCGACACAAGTGACGGAAATTTTTTGTGACGCATCAGGCGCAGCAGAGCTCGCCTTACCTGTGCCGTTAGTCACAGTACATTTTTGTCCCGTTGGCTGAGTAGATACTTGTACATCATATGCGGCGCCATCTAACAAACTAAAATTAAACGTGAACGTACCATCCGCCAACATATTTCGCACGTCCGTACCATTATTGGTAAGACCTAATACGGTACCGACTTTTAAGCCAGCCAGAGTGCCACCGACTGGAACACCGGCAATACAATCAATCGCAATATTTTTTGCAGCAGCTAGATTATTGATGTCAGCTGTACCTTTGCCATTCTGAACAGTACAAACTTGTGCTGCGGGAGGAATCGATACTTTCACTTCATAGGCTTTTTTATTCACTACATAAGTTTGCAGGTCAAAAGCACCATTTGCAGTAATTGCCGTTTGTTGAACATCATTTACCGCCAACTGCAAAGTCTTCGTACTATCAAGTCCAGTCAATACACCACTTAACGGGATATTCGGCGAGCAATTGACGCTAATATTACTCACTGGTGCTTCGCCAGTCATTTTGCCGCTGCCATTGGAGACAACACAATTGACTGGATTTGGTTGAGTGTAGACAGAGATGTTATAAGCAGCGTTACTGGCTACTTTAAAAGAAAAAGTACCGTCCGCAGTTAAAGTAGTATTGTATCCTGCTTCATCAACTAACACTAATGTGCTTTTGCCGTCAGTTGTCAAACCTTTGACTGTGCCGCCAACTGTTGTGTAGACAAAACCACCGCATCCGACCAGCGCTGCCAGCAATGCAGAACCGACTATCACTAATTTCTTATCCAATTTAATCAAGATCACTCTACCTTTAAAGCGGCCTAAGCCAGATTTCGACATTATCTCAGCTTGAACACATGAAAATAAGCTCGCATTGTACAACATGCCTGCGGCAATTTTTTGTCTATATATTGTAAGAAAAGACTACCGCGACATTTCGTCATGGTTTGTGCGATCTGCGCTAGTCGGTTAGGATTACGCCTAATGTCCACTTTATTTCATTTGAAATAAGTGCCCAAGAATCTAATCAGCTCCGTTTTCGCATGTCTCCAGACGAATATTGCCAAGAAAAAGCCGCCCAGAGCGGTTCTAGTTTTTATTACAGTTTCCTTTTTTTACCACAGGAAAAACGCCGTGCAATCACTGCACTGTACGCGTTTTGCCGCGAAGTTGATGATGTAGTCGATAATTGCACGGACGAAGCCGTTGCTCGTAGCAAACTCGGATGGTGGCGTAAAGAGGTTCAAGCCATGTTAAATCAAGCCCCTAGCCATCCCGTCACCACCGCCCTATTGCCTCACATGAGCACCTATCAATTAGAAGGTGCCCATTTGCTGGCAATCATCGATGGTATGGAGATGGATCTCAATCAAAATCGCTATCTGGATTTCATCGCGCTACAAAAATACTGCTGGCATGCGGCTGGTGTAGTGGGCATTTTATCAGCAAGTATTTTTGGCATTAAAAATCCTCAAACCAAACAATTTGCTGAGAAATTGGGATTGGCATTTCAAATGACCAATATCATTCGTGATGTGGGTGAAGATGCGCGCAAAGGCAGAATCTACCTGCCAGTCAACGAGCTACAACAATTTAATGTGCCTGCCAGCGACATTCTTAATGCCAAGCATAGCGAACAATTCACTAAACTCATGCAGTTTCAGTACGAACGCACACAAAAATTATACGATGAAGCCTTTACCTTATTGCCTGAGGAAGACAGACGCGCGCAACGCACAGGCTTAATTATGGCCGCCATATATCGAGCTTTATTAGTTGAGATTCAGCAGGATCAATTTCAGGTACTCAAACAAAGAATTTCACTGACACCTATCCGCAAGCTTTGGTTGGCGTGGAAGACTTATATTCGTGGCTAATCCTAGCTAATCATGATTAAGTTGCGCAAGGGATCAACACCAAAACGTGTCGCCGTCATCGGAGCTGGCTGGGCTGGCTGCGCTGCGGCAGTCAAGCTTTGCCAGCAGCAAGGGCACCAAGTCACTTTGATAGAAGCCGCCAAACGTCTGGGTGGGCGCGCACGCGCGGTGGAGATTAACGGACAACAGCTAGACAACGGCCAGCACATCATGCTCGGTGCCTATACAGCTTGCCTAGATTTAATGCGCCTACTAAAAATAGATCTCAAATCAGCCTTGCTGCGTCTGCCTTTACAAATGGTGTACCCGCAGCAAACAGGCATGCAATTCATTGCCCCCAAATTCCCAGCGCCCTTACATTTACTTTTCGCACTGATCAATGCAAAAGGTTTAGATCGCGCTGACAAGATGGCTTTAGCGCGTTTTTCTACCACCGCCCGCTGGATAGATTGGCGATTGCATCAAGATTGCAGCGTCAGCGAGCTCTTGGAACGTTACGAGCAAACCGAACGCTTGTGTCGATTAATGTGGACTCCGCTGTGTATCGCCGCTTTAAATACGCCCCCGGAGCGCGCTTCGGCTCAGGTTTTTTTGAACGTGTTACGCGATAGCTTAGGTGCGCAACGTGCTGCCTCAGATATGTTAATTCCTCGTATCGATTTGAGCCGCTTACTACCTGATGCTGCAGCGGATTATCTACAGCAGCACAATGGACAGGTGCTCACTGGTCTCCGTATTAAAACCTTACGTTCAAGCGCTCATGGCACTTGGATTTTGGACGAGTGCCCAGGGACAGAAAAAGAATTTGATAGCATTGTCATTGCGACTAATGCGACCCAATGTCAACGCCTGCTTGCTGATATCGGCAATGCTTATTCCAACGATTCAGAAGCACCAAGCTTTCCCGAATTTAGCTATGAAGCGATCACTACTTGCTATTTGCAATATGCGCCAGAGGTGAGATTAGAACGTGCTTTTTTTGCTTTGGCAGACAATCCAACAATCGCACACTGGGGTCAATTTGTCTTTGATCGTGGCCAGCTTGATGTAACACAATCCGGCTTACTGGCGGTGGTTGTGAGCGCGTCGAACGAGGCAAACCAAAATGATCATTCAACACTCACACAGGCAATTGCAAAACAACTCGCAGAACAACTACAAATGCCGGAATTGATGACTCCAAAATGGACACAGATCATCACGGAGAAACGTGCGACATTCGCCTGTACGCCAAACCTAGATCGTCCAGAGAATCGCACGGTATTTCCGGGGGTGTTTATTGCTGGAGATTACACGGCAGGTGAGTATCCTGCGACGCTTGAGGCCGCTGTTCGCAGCGGCATCTTAGCAGCCCAAATCATCGATCAACGCAATTAGGCATGCCAAACGGTTTTACAACGTGCGAGCCAAGCGGCTCTCTCACTTAATCCTATCGTGCCGCCATTAATTTTCAAAGTCACGGCTTGTACATTGTCTTGATCGGCCAGTGGATTGCAGCCCTTAGCCTCCCATTCGGCTGCCGCGACTTCGACACACCATAGACTATTCACAACCTGATCAGGATCGGCAACAAAGTCAGGACATGCAGGATTAGATTTTCTGACTATGCTAGTTGCCTCGGCATAGCTGTCTTTTCCGGTCAATTGCAGTAAGCCACGTCCCCGATATTTATACCCGTCACCTGGTGCCGTGTTATTCATACGGCCACCGTAAACTTGGTTTGCCAAGGCCTGTGGATTCATTGCGTATTGCGCTGGATCAAGCGCACCTTTTGGCTTAAACCGACTGGGCCAAACTTCTACCAAACGTGCCGCACTATAATTTAAGTTCTCAAACTGTACGGTCAAGGCCCCACTTTCGTGTAATACCTGCGCCATAAAATGAGCAACTCGCAAGGGATTAACGCTAACGCCGTGACGATCCAGCGCAACTTGTGCATTCACAAAAGCTTGTTGATAAGCGGGCAGCGCCTTCGGTGCCAGACTGGTAATTTGTGACCAATTTACTTGAATCGACATGCGATGCTCCTAAAAAAAATCAGTAAAGATAATTTGCATCGACCATAGTAATCATTACATTTAAAATAACAAGATAAATTTTTAACCGACTCGCTTTCCGATGCGTTTTCCGATGCGTTTTCTGTTTACGCTGGCGTTCAGTTCAGGCAAACCATGCGCTGCAAACTTAGATTGGCACATACTCAAAGCTAGGGCCAGCCATCTTGCCATTGGCGGTTGGTATTTGCATTAATTCCAGTGCTTTATATTTCAAGTCATACATAACCGGGATAGCCTGCATCAGCGCTGGTGGCTCGCCGTTGCATGCGCTATGAAGCTGATTCAATAACTGCATATAGGAGTAATTAAATTCATAGGTTTTTTGCCAGAGATCTGAGCCTTTTTTGTAATCACTCATCTTAGGATTATCTTGCATATCGGAGACCGCACTCCAATTCACTTGCACCACAGGTCCAGTGGGCGGCAATTGGGCACTATCAGTCGGTAAGTATCGGCGCTCATGTAGGATTTCCATATATTTGAAATAATGTGCATATTCGATTTGCTCGCCGAACAAAACATGATCAGTGTCGATAATGGAGCCGTTCATCCCCTCACCTTGGCCTATGATTTCATTAATCGCTAAAATCGCATCCTCTAAATTATGTACGCTAATAAGCTGCCCACCGCCACCGTAATAATGTTCGGGTGTTATTTGACGACCAGCCTCACCGGTAAAAATCCCGCCAGGTGTAACGCTATCTAGATGACATAAGGCTTGTTTGATCGCGGCATAAAATTGTCCAATGGTGGCGTAATGATGGGCTTCTGGCGGTGCACATGCGACGGCTGGCTGCTCTATTTGCAAGAAGACTTGCAAGCATGCTGGAGAAAACTTCTGCAAAGGCACCAAAAAAGCATCATTACTGTGTGGCAGATAACTGGGATACTCTGGGATAAATTTGGGCTTGTTGATCGCTGGCGAACCGCCTATAGCATTCAAAATATTCGCCGCCAAAATCATATGCAGCATTTCTTCCATCACGACACTTTGTATCGTTCGATAAGCAAATTCATTGCTCTGTGCATCGATCGAATACAGTGCGCACAGATAAGGTGGAATAGTCGAATGCTCTAGTTCAATCGCGGTTTGCAAATGATGTCGCAAGGACGCGATGGTATTAATCGAACCGGCTTGCCCTGTCGGCAAATCCAATTGCAACAACTGATGACGACGGCGCCCACTGCCACGGGAGTGAGCATCAGTGTGAGCACTAATAAGTTGAAGAATAGATTGCGTCATGGCTCACTCCGCTAATTGTTTGAGAATATTTTCGGCTGCCATAAAGGTCAATGCCGTCATAGTTAAGGTAGGATTGGAGGTTCCTAAAGTTGGCATATTGCCGCACCCGACCAAATAGAGATTGGGGTGATCCCAACACTGCTGACTAGGTTTCACCACAGAGCTGACCGCATCATGTCCCATGCGATGAGTACCGACGATATGACCAGCGCCACGGAAGGTATATCCTCGCCCTTCCCAATTTACAAAGTCGGCTTCATCGGGATTGTATTCTGTGAAATCTTGTATCTTATTCGCGGCAAAAATCTGATCCGATACCTGCTTAGCCGCCTTGAATGATTTCCGCATATAAGTCGATGCATCGTAGTGAATCACGGGACGATAATTATCGAGTTGATCCTTGTATTTGGGATCTATGGTCATGCGATTGCTTGGCTCTGGTGCCTGTTCGCATTCGAAATGCAGTAAGGCTTGGCGCGGCACGATATCGTTGATAGTTTGCCGCAATTTTTTACCAAAAATATTCTTTGCCAAAGCATTACTAACATCCGTCGCAGGTGCATAAGTCGGCCACGACCAACCCCAATTGTCCAAAGGTGAAATCCATGCAGCAAAATCTTTACGGAAATCACCATCACGAAAAGTCGGAATATAGGTCGTACAACCAGGCCCGCGATAAGGAAACACTTTTTCTGGAAACAATCCCCAGGTCAATAAGACCAAATGATCCATCAAATTGCGCCCCACTTGATCACTGGAATTAGCAACATTCGAAGCGAGCAAGAGCTTCGCGTTTTCTAAAGCACTGGCAGCTAAAACGTAGATCTTTCCTTGTGCTACTTCAGTGTGATATTGCGGCGCATCGCCGTGGGTATATTTCTTATACACGATGCCGCAAATTTCTCTGCTGTGCGGGTCTAACATTAATTCCGAAGCGACGGCCTGAGTTCTGATTTCCAACTTACTCATGTCTGATTTTTTGAGTGTTTTCAGTGCGTTATATTTCGCCTGAACTGGACAAATCGGCACACAACTGGCATTCCCTTCACAACGTTCTCCCGTGTATGGACTCCAAATTGAGCCTACTACTTGATACTTGTTTTTGGTCACTGGCAATATTAGTTTTTGTTTTGCGCTATCCCATTGCACGGACGCGTAATGATAGTGAAGATTGGGAATAGAGTTGCGTCCTTGCGGCATGCTGACGCAACTTACCGCATAGGATTTCCCTTCTAAATAGACAATGAGATCTTGAGTATGTTTCATCCATACCTGATCCTGAAAACTCTGAGGAATTTTCTGCATAGGAAACACATAATGCTCACCGTAATTGGCACGCGTCATATCAGGACCGACCTGCGCCGCGACATCACCAGCAACGCCAATTTCGTTCTCTGCCATTTCGTAATAAGGTTTCAAATCATCATAGCTAATAGGCCAATCGACACCTTGCCCGTATAAGGTTTTCATACGAAAATCATTCGGCAACATACGCGGCACATTACCTAACCAATGCAAGGTCGTTCCACCTGCGCCACGTAGACAATCGCTAGCAAATGGTAAAGGGCCCATCTGCACTAAATAGCCAGTGTCATAGGGCGTCTTGGCCTGAATTTCTAATACATCGGGCGACTCCGCATCCTTAATATCTGGATACGGTCCATTGGTTGCCTTATTCGCTTTACTGTAAAAAGTTTGCAAATAGCGCTGGTAGTTTTGATAGGCAAGCTCGGGGTCTAAGGCCATTCCTGCTTCTAAGCCTGCCTCTAACATCAATACCGTTTTACCCGCCTGTGTCAGCGTTTTCGCCATCACGGCACCGGCAATACCACTGCCAACAATTACGACATCGTAGTTATGCGTCATCACTTTCCCTCTTCATGTAGATTCACCCATTTCGCGACCAAATCGGTTCGACGAAATAAGCACAACAGCGAACACCACATTTCGCTACCGATCGCTACTTATAGCCATCAACTAAGATCAATCTTGCAGAGGCATATGAGCCCAAGATCCATATCCCGGTTGCTTCGCACCGGGCGGGTGAGTCTGCGCCGCAGTCCACATTAAGCCTTGTATATACGCATTGGCGCTCACATTGCGTACTTGTTGTAGGTTGGCATTAGAGTTATTTACAGTGGGCGCCCATTGCCCGGTGTACCACATGTAAATCATGTTTTTAGCCAAGGCTTGATAGCTAGAATTTGGCATGAGATTTGATGCAATCAGCGCCAACAATTGATCCTCGTTTCCTTGCGCCTGAAGTTGAATTGACACGACTTCGGCAAAGAAAAAATTCAAATTCTCAGCATCGGATTCTTGGCAAATGGTGGAAAAATATTCATCAACCCTGCCAGTTCCTTCCAACTCCACGCGTTCAAATCCCGTCAGATAAACGGAGATAAATAAGAAAAGTTCACGACGTTCATTTGAGCTTTGCAGCGCTGGAGCTACCGTATTGACGACTGCTTCAGGTGCGGATGGATTGGTTTGCGCAGAAGCGTTCAGTATTGATATTGTCATTAAAATGCTCCCTTTTTACATTAAAAAACAGAACAATTGATGGAACCTATAATCAACTTGCTAGCAACTTATATGCCAATTAACAAACACACGAGAACCATAAAAACCCCTTGAATGTAACTACAGGCAAAGATAAATATGCATCAACACACAAATACACGCGTCAAAAATCGCTGCGCTTACGCGTAAAATTAACGTACTCCTACACGTCAAAATATATGAAGAAAAATCGACCTTAGCTCGTTCCTTCAATAGTCGCTAAAACCTGCTACGCCTCCTGCAAGCCAGCACGTCAAACAAACACAAACTGGCACAAGTAGGTACAAGCCACCGTGTATACTGATGATGCAAGCCTCAAGCCACGTTCGTCCAACACGATTTACCCAAAGGAAACTCATGCTCATCATCACCATCAAACAAGGTAAAGAAAAAAGTTTGCTAGCAGGCGATCCGTGGATCTACTTGTCCGCCATAGAACGAGTCGATGGGAAATTTCATGAAAAAATGAAATTGGGCGCAACTGCTTTGGTTCGCTCCTCTTCTGGACAGTTTCTAGCACGCGCTGGCTGGAGCCCCAGATCACAAATTCGCGCCCGAGTTTGGAGTTTTGATGAGGCTGAAGCAGTGGATCACGCAATGTTTAAGCGCCGAATTCAAGCTGCCCTCGCCAAACATTTACCACTCACAACTCAATCAGGTAAGCCGCAAAGACTGATCAACGCGGAAGAAGATCGTTTACCGGGCTTAATCGTCGAATACAATGCGCTCGATGCGGGCTACTTAAGTTGCCAATTTCAAGCGGCGGGCGTCGATGCCTGGAAAGTTGCCATCGTTAAAACCTTAATTGCGGAAACGGGTTGCCCCAATGTGTATGAACACACCGATTATCTAATACGAAAAGGCGAAGGATTGAGTGGCGGTGCTGGCGTGCTAGCGGGTGATGAACCACCCGCCGATTTATCTGTGCTGCGCTAATCGTATGACAAAAGTAAGTTCAATATAGATACAGTGCAACTACAGTGCAACAACACGCCTTAAGCCAATTCAGACCTAAGTAAATTCACTTAGTTACAAGAGTAAATTTCTGAATTGCAGCGAATCTCTACAAAGATAAAACTACGACTAGCCTCATTGCCAACAACATGCTGCATCAACGCAGCAATCAGCAATGAGCTTCACATCGGGCGCAATGGGGAATTCAATTGGCTCGATATTTACGATACGTTGATTTTACTTTTGAGAGAGCAAAAAATGCCCCATATCAGGACGACACGAAAGATTATGCATCTGGCCATCGCTGGTGCATGCTCGATGTTAGGTTTTCAAGCCGATGCTCAGAAAGCCACCAACCCGCAAACCAGCACCAATAAAACGGAAGACAACAAAAAGGAAGTCATTCCCGAAATCATCGTCAGTGCCACGCGCCAAGCAACTTCTTTACTTAAAACACCCGTTGCTGTCACCGCACTCAAAGCCGAAGACTTAATACGGGCTAACGTCAAAGAGTTACTCAACCTCAGCGGCACCGTTCCCAACGTACAATTTGGTTTATCCAGTGGTGATTCTGGCGTATTGGTTTCCATACGTGGTGTCACCTCAACTAACTTTACTGAAATTGGTGATCCTGCGGTCGGTATCCACATCGATGGTATTTATTCCCCGCGACCACAAGGCTCACTGGCCTTAATGTTCGATCTGGATCAGGTAGAAGTTTTACGTGGCGCGCAAGGTACTTTATTCGGACGCAACTCAACCGCGGGTGTGGTCAATATTCTGCCCGCCAAACCTGAATTCAAAACCAACTACGGTTGGAGCTCACTCAATCTCGCCAATTACAATGGTAAAGAAATTCGCTCGGTCTACAACTTCGGCATCAGTGATAGCTTCGCCTTGCGTGCCGCAGTGATGATGGATAAACGCGATGGCTATATCAAACAAGAACGTGATTTAAGTGATCGTGGTGTTTTATTGTCCGATGGCCACGGCGGTGCCAACTTCACGCCAGACGGCAAGCCGGATGTGGATCAACGTTTAAATCGTGTGTTATCGCCTAAAGATTACTACTCTAATTCCAATCAATGGGCCACCCGCCTGACTGCGCGCTGGGCGATTCATAAAGATTGGGAATGGACAGGTGGCTTTGAACACTATCAAAATTCAGGCGCAGGTGAAGTTGGCTTAAAAGACTGCAAAATGGCAGCAGGCACTCGTTTCGCGTGCGGTCCACAAGGCCAGTGGTATGCCAAAATCAATGTCCCTGGCAAACTGGACATGAGCATAGACACCTATCGCAGCAATCTGGTGTGGAAACTCTCACCACAAACTGAACTCGGCTATAAAGTCGCTTACGCGGTACAAAAACGAGCTCAAAATCACGATGATGATGGCGGTCAAACTTTCCTCGCTTCGGATGTCGGGGTCATGGAACCTTGGGGCAATTGGGGAGCGCAGCATGCATTAGACTGGGCCAGTTACACACTAGACTCCAATTACCGTTCGCTAGTCAATGAAATTCAGATCAAACAAAATTTTGATCAATGGCGCTATGTGGCTGGTATCTTCAATATGTCCGAAAAAAACGCTATCAACTTCGCCCAAGACAATTTGATTGCAGCACCTTGGGGCATGCCACAAGGCCAATATTATGCTCAACCTGATCGTCAAGTCCATTCCAAAGCGCTGTTTGCACAAGCTGATATCAAATTAGCAGACAGATTGTCAGCGACGGCAGGTTTCCGTATGAGCAAAGATAGTCGCGAGGATCTTGGCGGTGTTAGCGCCGGCTTATGGAGCGCCGATACGCCATGGTATTACAACGGCCTATATACGCCTAAAGCGCTAGGTACTGGCACACCGCATAACGGCACCGACCTCACTTCGGGCATGGGACCATTTGCTGGCGTAGGCGTATTCCCTGAGCCTGTCGTCAATACCCATAAAGCAAGCTGGTCAAAACCAACTTATCGCCTCGGTCTGCAATATGACATCGACAAAACAACGATGGTCTTTGCCTCGGCTGCGACCGGTTATCGTCCAGGTGGCTTCGGGGACAAATTTGATACTTGTGGTGGCGGAACTTGTACCGATGGCAGCAAACAAAAATACAGCTACCTCGAATATCAACCTGAGCTCACCACGAATTTTGAAGTTGGTTATAAAGGTCGCCACTTTGATAATAAGTTAGATTTAAGCGTAGTCTATTTCCACACCAAATATAACGACATGCATGTCACTGGCATGAATGCAGTGGGTCAAAGAAAATTACGCGCGGATGAAACTTGCCCAGATTGGAATCCAACTTGTGATGTAGTGACCGCTTGGAAAACAGAAAATATTGGTAACTCAAGAATCCAAGGCTTAGAAATCGAGTACAAAGCACGTCCTTGGGTTGGTGGCACTTTATCTGGTTACGCTTCAGTACTAGATTCCAAAGTCACTTCTTATCCAACTTATGATGACAATTGGATGTGTGGATATCGTCAAGAATTTGGTGCGGAACCATGCGCCCCGCTTTATCTAGGATCGGATCCTAGCAAACGCGGTCGCGCAATCCGTAATGTGGTCGGCAATCAACTCCCGATGGCACCGAAATATTCTTATGCAATCAACTACTCGCATGATATCGAATTGAGCAATGGCTGGATGCTGACGCCTTCTATCGGGATGCGCTATCAGAGTCGTATGTACTTCTCCGTCCGTAATTTAAATAATCCTGTGATTGGCGATTACCAAGACGCATATACGAATTGGAGCGCAGCATTGAAATTAGCAGGCCATGATGACAAATGGAATGTGGAATTGTGGGGCACCAATTTGAGTAATAACATCGTCAAAAACTGGATGGGGCAAGGTAATGCGGGTGGCTATACTTTTAACAGCTACAACCCACCAAGAATGTTCGGCATACGTGCAACGATCAATTACTAAATCGCTGATTACAATGAAGTTATGTAACAACGACGTTAGCTAACAATGAGTCAAATACCAATAACTTCCAATATAAGGAAAAAATTTGGAAAAAGTTTCCCCCAGGACGTTGTACCAATTAGTTCCATTGCTGAGTCTCCCCCACTGCACCAGCAAGAAAACTGGATAAGTTACACCAGTTTTAAAAAGAACTGAGACTGTATGTCGAACTGGCTTTACACGGCAAATTTCGTTTAGAAGTTTGCCGTTTTTTTCTATTCACTTTTTCGACAAGTATGCACATGGCGGCACTTACCTCAAGAAACAACATCCATCAAAGCACATCCATTATTTTCTGCTGGAACCAACTCACGAATGACTAAGAACGCGCTACATTAATGGACTCATCTTTTCAACAAAATATTCATCAACCAAGCACCCAAGTAGCCATCAAAAAGACCGAGAGAAAAATGCGATTTGCAAGACCTAGTTTATTCAACAATCGCTGGACCTGGATAGGCATGATGCTATTCCTCACGGTTGGGCTGTTTGTGTCGAGTACACTAGGTTGGTTATGGTACGCAGAAAAACGAGCAGCCACGGCTCGCCAGTCCTCACTTGACCTACTGTGGATGGAACAATTCATTACCAATAAGTTAGAAGCGCATCAAGTCATGCTGCAAAACTGGGCACTGGATTTAAATTTTACTTCCACCAGTTCGCGCGAAGAATTTCTGCACAGAGTCGATAATTTAGTCAAAGAAAATCATGCGATATTGGCCGTCGAATTCATCGATCAACGTCAGCAACGCATCATGGGCTTACCTGACTATGAACAACGCCCTAGCAATTTACCGCCACTCAATGACCCGCTGGTAAAAGAGGCGATTAGCCAAAGCCGCGATCTTAAAAATATCGCCTATAGCAAAGTCATAGAGCAATTCGCGCCGCTGTGGGTGTTGGCAATTCCCAACCCGAATGAGGCGATGAATGAAAGCACCATATTAGTCACCTATGACTTGGATAAATTGTTGACTCAAGAAGTGCCTTGGTGGTTTGTGCAGCGATACGACCTCAGTCTGGTCGATAAAAATGATAAGCAATTGTCCCCCAGCGAAGGTGGCATTATTTCGCACAGTAAGGAAATTAATCGACTTGATTTTGGACCTGCCAATACCGGTTTATCGCTAAAAACCAGCATACGTGCAACTCAGAATTTTGATACCTTGTTATTTTCCTTGGCCTTTGCGGTACTGCTGTTTGGCTTACTGATCATCTGGCTATTACGCGTACTACGGCGCTGGATAAAAGAACGCCAAGCCACGCATCAAGCCGTGCGTGAGCGTGATGAACTAATACAACATACCGCACGTCTCTCTAGTTTGGCGGAATTTGCCTCCGGCATGGCGCATGAACTCAATCAACCCTTAGCAGCCATTGCCAACTATGCGGCTGCTGCCGAATGCCTACTCCAGACAGAACAAATACAGTCAGCCAAAATCCGGCAAGCTATAGAAAAAATGGGGGAGGAATCACGTCGCGCTGGAAAAATTATGCGTAGTATGCGCAGCCTGATACAGAAAAGTGCAGCACCGCACGAGCCGTATTCACTACCTCATCTGATCAACGAGTCGATAGAACTGGTAGAAGTTCAGGCCAAACGTCAACAAATACAAATACAGTTAGATTCCAACATTCAAGAGCTACTGCTTAACTGTGATGCTGTCATGTTAAAACAGGTTTTGTTTAACCTTTTACGCAATGCCTTAGAAGCCATGGAGTTTTCAGATACTACTAATACCCCTGCTTCTGCTAGGATGGAAGCGCAACTCAAAATCGTCGTTACACAAGATCCTCTTTACGTCACCATCAGCATCACTGACCAAGGCACAGGCATATTTGAAATCGACAAATTATTTCAAGCGTTCTATACCACCAAGTCGGAAGGCATGGGATTAGGCCTAGCTGTCTGTAGAACCGTAGTCGAAAATCATGGTGGCAAAATCTGGGCTGAAAATAATACGAATGGTGGCGCAACATTTAGCTTTCGCCTGCCATTAAATGCACAAAGTACCTCATCGACCAAAACACTAAATACCGCAGTCCCCATTACTTCACCAAATTCAATACAAGCAGCGCCCTCCACCATAATGCAAGCTACTTCCACGGTAAATTTATGATATCGACAGACAAAACCAGCGCAGCAGTCCCGTTTCCTCAGCACGATACGCAGAATGATACTCAGCGCGGCACCCAGCATAAAACGCCACAGATCGCCATCATTGACGACGACCCAAGTGTGCGCGGCTCACTGGTGATGCTCTTGGAAACACGAGATTGGGGTACGCGTGAGTTCGAGCGAGCCAAAGATTTTTTAGACAGCGTTAGCCCTGATCAATTTAATTGTCTGCTAATCGATGTTCGTATTCCTGAAACCAATGGTTTGGAATTATTCGATGAATTAATACGGCGCAGTAAACTCCATAACAGTTATCTGCCGCCAGTAGTTTTTCTGAGTGGACACGGTGATATCCCCTTAGTCGTGCGCGTCCTAAAACAAGGTGCCGTTGATTTTCTAGAAAAACCCGCCGACCACCGCAGTCTGCTCGATGCCATCAGTCGAGCATTGGCCACGGACGAAGCCGCGCGCAGCAACTATTTAACCCAAGCCGACTTGCTGAAAGAAATTGCAGAATTAACTCAAAGAGAACGTATGGTTCTCACCGAAATCGTCGCAGGCTATTTAGGCAAGCAGATCGCAGATCATCTGGCGATCAGCCCCAAGACAGTGGAAGCACATCGCCTGCATATCTGTCAAAAATTAAACGTTCGCACCAGCATGGAGTTAGCCGCCAAACTACGCGATATTCCGCCAAGTTTATGGCAATAGAATGGCCTCATACACTTGCTAACACTCACACTCCTATGTAATTGAACCCGACCATGTGAACCCAACGATGTGAACCCAACCATGTTCAACGTTCATTGGCCAGAATAGCATTTGCCTGATTGGACGCTTGCTCAAGATTTCGCTTAATCGCGAGCGCGCTATGCATATCTTTTTGTCCCTTTCTTTGCGCGCTATCCGCAGCATCTAAGGTATTCATGGCATTTATGGATGTGACGATTTTAGCGATGTGACTACGAAACACCGTCTCTAATTGTCCCCAAGCGGCTACCACTGGATAGTGTCGCCCTAATTTTACTTGCTGAATAAATTCCGCATAATGCGGCTCTCGCAACAAGGAAGGATCGTTCGCTGCATCTAGGCGCGCCGGTAACATACCTGACAATTGACTAAATTTAACCTGCGCTGGACGTGATACCAAATACTTTAATAATTTCCATGCTTCATCTTTGTTTTTGGATGATTTCATCAACGCCAAATCTGAACCTGAAAAGAAAGTTTGATTACCCTTGATACCTGCGGGATAAGATGCCACAGCAAAATTTTTCGCCGTCGCGGTTTCCAATTGCCCGCCCTTCGCTTTCGGTGTATTCAACATTTTTAAAACCCAAGGCCCACTGAAGATCACGGCATATTGATTGGCAAAAAATCCCGATTCAATTTGCACAGAATCTTTTTCCAATGCAGAGCGAGGCACCAAGCCTTCATCGGCAAAACTGGTGTAATAACTGATAGCTTGCAAGGTTTCTGGAGAATTTATGCTGGCCGATTTACGATCCGGACTGAGAAAATCACCGCCGGCATTCCAGATCCAAGGCGCTAGATTATGCAAAATATCTGAATCACTTTTACCGGGATAGCCCAAAGCGGCGACTTTTTTCCCTTCAAAATTGATGCCATTAATCTTCTGCATCGCCTGCTTAAAACTACTCCAGTTGGCAAATGCATCGCTAGGATTAATGCCCGCCCGTTTAAACAAATCGGTACGATAAAACGCAACCCGTGCTCCCGCGTACCAAGGGATCGCATAGACCTTGCCCTGATTGTGTCTATGCGTCGTTACCCACGATGCAGGGAAAAACGCAGCTTCACCACCGACCTCATTTTGCTGTGACTGACTAATCGGTTCTAACGCATCTTTGGCCGAAATAGCCGCGACCCACGTACTACCCAGCTCGAGCAAATCAGGTCCTTGTCCAGATTCTGCCGCAGCGCTAATTCTTGCCCACGCACTTTCCCAATTGAGCACCGTGACGTTGACCCTTAAGTTGGGATTCAAGGCTAAATACGGGCGCAATATTTCACGCATATCTTGCTGAGGCTGCGCGGTGGTGGACATCACCCAAATATTCAACTCTACCGCCCGTGCATGCAGTGAGATACAGCACAATAGCGTCGCCATAAGGTACATCCAATAACGGCAAAAACTGCGACCAACACTACGACACCAAAGTTTGAAATTTACACTATCCATAAAGTAGTCATTGAAGATAACTTAAAGCAAAAAAAGTAATTTAACGTAGTCCGCAACGGCGAACATTAAGCGTGATCGACGATCAAGCACAACAAACATGCCATGCAGCGCAGTGTGCCTTAATTCAATTTCAATTGAAATGTCTATTCTTCGGAGTAAGTAAATTTACCTATGTCTCAAAGTAGTTCTATGCATTGCTGTTTCCAATTAAGCAGCGTAAATTTCCAGACGGCATTATTCGACAGATGGATGACTCTCAGTCGCTCTCCCATCGACCCGCATATCCAGCAATAGTCACGACCTCGTTTCAACTTGTTTAGCTCTCAGAATAGCTTTCAGAAAGTTCGCTTTTTATGTTAACACCTATTAATCGTCTTAAGAATCAAAGAATCATTTCTATTGATGCATTTCGCGGTATCACTTTTCTGATGATGATTATCGTCAATGAACTCGCCAGTGTGACGGGCATTTCAGCATGGCTCAAACACATGCCCGCCTCGGCAGATGCCATGAGTTTTCCAGATATCGTATTCCCCGCATTCTTATTTATTGTTGGCATGTCGATTCCATTTGGAATCAATCATCGCATCAGCAAAGGCGAAACTCGATTTAAGCTTAATTTACATACCCTCATGCGCGCTTTAGCATTGATCATTATGGGAGTTTTTATGGTGAATGCCGAAGAGGGCTATCATCAAGCCTCCATGTCCATACCAATTCAATTATGGGCTTTGCTCTCGTACATCGCGTTTATGCTGATCTGGGGCGTCTACCAATTCAAACAGTCCGTCTTGAATTATGTGCTGACCAGCACAGGCGTGATAATGCTGATCTTCCTTGCATTAAATTATCGCGGTGGTGTCGATGGCAACCAAAGTATGTTGCCGCATTGGTGGGGCATTCTAGGCCTGATCGGATGGGCATACTTGATTTCTTGCGTCATATATCAGCTCTGCCAAGGCAAACAGGCTTTACTATTGTTGTCGATCGCCATTTGTACAGCCATCTATATATTGACGCATCAAACATCTATAGTTGCAGCGGCACAGAATAGTCGCTTATTGCAATTTGTCTTAAGTTGGGATGCCCACGCGGCGCACAGTTCTATCGTGCTATGTGGTCTACTTTGCAGTTTAATTTTCTTTGAAGAAGATGAACGGCTGTCGCAAGCTAATCGATTCTTACGCGCGATGGGACTGACTCTCGCATTGATCGCCACCGCTGCGCTATTAAGACCTGAATTTAAAATTTCTAAAATATACGCGACGCCATCGTGGTGTTTCTACTCTGCGGCAATTTGCATTAGCATATTTAGCTTTTTATACTGGCTGATCGATCTCAAACGCGTAGAAGCGTGGATGCGCCTAGTCAAACCTGCTGCAATCAATCCTTTGATCTGCTACTTATTACCATTCGTGATCGAATCCCTACTCAGCCTAAGCGGCTTACGCTCGCCTTTGCGATCATTCGAAGGCAGCGCTGGCATGTTGGCGGCTTTACTTTACGCTAGCCTTATCATGTTTGCCGTACATGGACTAAATAAAGCAAATTTCAGATTGAAATTTTAAAACAGATCGCTAGTCAGTTTCAAAAACCAAACTAGCGATCAGTCTATCTTCAAATAAAGCTGAACGACACTCACGACATCATCGCTGAGAAGCTCACGCTGCCTCGAAACACGGTCAAAAATATACGCTCTCCTCTTTGAGTACCGCCTTCAAAAACAAACCCAAAACAAGCAAAATTCCACGAAAAATTTAGGATGCTATAATGCAACTTTCTTAAATCAAATCCATTGCCAAGACATAAACATTTGATTTAATTGACTTTTTTATCAGCCTCATGAATAAATTCACTCAATTCTTGAACCGTATTTTTGGGCGGTCAACTTCAAGTGCTACTGCGGAAAGCAGCGCGAGCTTCATCACAACGGCATTTGAAGAAATGGTGGCACAACATCGCCAACACGCTAGCAGTTGGAAACACGGTAAAGAAAAAGGCTGGACGGCAGACCTCAGCGCTGGCGTCATCATGTTCAAATTCGATAAAGATCAAACTGGTACCGCACATTTTCAAACTATCGGCAGTTACGACGAAGTCGCAGGCACATTCACCTGGGCATGGGCAAATGACTCAGTTCCAGCAGCACTCTGCAAACACGCCAAACTTGCAAAAAAATGGGGACTAGCCCAGCAACATCCATCATTCACCAGCAAAACGGTAACATGCACGATGCAAGACGCATGGAACTTCGCCGCCGCGACCAGAAAAATCGCAAACGCAAAAACCGTCTATCGTGGTCGTGTAGGTAGTAATTTTATTTTCATGACCACCGATGAAGTACATCTCGATGCGCTAGGTAGTAATGCACTTTGGGCAGCCAACCGAAATAAGACAAACTGGTAATTGTTCTCCGAGTTTAGTCTCATCTTTGGGTATTCTCGCCCCCACACGCAAATAACAAACGCCGCCAAAACCGCCGTGTAACAAAAGACACGCAGCGCCAATAATTTCCTGTTGAAAATGTTTACTCAGGTGTATCCTGTGTGAGTCGCTATCGACATGTAACGTCAACATCCCTGCAAAAATAACGAGACCCAGCGAATATCTAGTTTTGCTCGCAAGGTACTCTGAGCTACTGCAATTAAGAACAACTAAATGCAATAACGCGCAATAACAAAGGAGACCCACATGTTCACATTCTCTAGCCTACACAATATCAACATCGCAAAACGTCTGGGCTTATTGATACTCAGCGCTATTATCGGCATCGTCGTACTGACAACCTCATTTCTTTTTTCTGAACGTGCTTTAATACTTGACGAGCGCAAAAATAGCGTCAAACAAACGGTAGAGACTGCCCATACTTTGGTTGCGCATTATTACAGTTTAGCGACGCAATCGAAAATCAGTGAAGCCGATGCCAAACTAGCGGCAATGAGTGCGGTCAAGAGCCTACGATACGGCGATGGTGACTACCTTTGGATCAATGATATGCGTCCCTACATGGTCATGCACCCAATCAAACCTGCATTAGACGGCACTGACTTATCAAGCAACAAAGACCCAAACGGTAAATTTCTGTTTAACGAATTTGTGCAGGTCGTCAAAGCACAAGGTGCGGGCTACGTATTTTATATGTGGGCCAAACCAGGCAATGAACAACCAGTACAAAAAGTATCTTACGTCAAAGGCTTTAGTCCTTGGGGATGGGTTATAGGATCGGGTGTCTATATCGACACCGTTGATGCCACCATTTACAAGCAACTCGTCAAAGTAGCTGCCGGTGCGATTTTATTAGGCCTGATTTTGTTTAGCTTTGGCTTTATCGTGGCGCGCGGTTTACTCAAACAACTAGGCGGCGAACCCAATTATGCGGCAGACATTACCAGCCACATCGCTGGCGGCGATCTAACGATTGACATTGATCTCGATAGGAATGATAAGAGCAGTCTCCTGCACTCAATACAAACAATGCGCGATAGCATTAGCCAAATTATTAGTCAGGTACGCCACAGCACTGATGCAATCTTGGTTTCCTCCAAAGAGATCGCCTCAGGCAATATGGATCTATCATCACGCACGGAATCACAAGCGAGCTCCTTGGAAGAAACCGCAGCCTCCATGGTAGAGCTAACCAACACGGTAAAACAAAACGCCGATAGTGCACAACAAGCCAATCAACTAGCGATGTCAGCCTCCAGCATCGCAATCAAAGGGGGCGCGGTAGTTTCAGAAGTCGTGGCCACCATGGGCACTATCAACGCCTCCTCGCAAAAAATTGTCGATATTATTTCTGTCATTGACGGCATCGCATTTCAAACCAATATTTTGGCACTCAACGCCGCAGTAGAAGCAGCGCGCGCAGGAGAACAAGGCCGGGGCTTCGCCGTCGTCGCGTCCGAAGTCAGGAGTCTGGCACAACGTTCCGCCAGCGCCGCCAAAGAGATTAAAGAGTTAATCAATAACTCAGTAGAAAATGTACGACATGGCTCATCGCTAGTAGATCAAGCGGGTGGCACTATGAAAGAAATCGTCGAGAGCATACAACACGTCACCAACATCATGGCCGAGATTACCGCTGCCTCAGATGAACAAACCACCGGAATCGAACAAGTCAATCAAGCAATCGCCGAAATGGACAACGTCACCCAGCAAAATGCTGCGTTAGTAGAACAAGCTGCCGCAGCAGCCGCAGCCATGCAAGAACAGGCAGATCACTTAACACAATTGGTCAGCGTGTTTAAAGTCAATAGTGATGCCGCACCAGCAAGTAGCCCACAAAGAGCACGATCTGTGAGCAATACAAAACGTCTTGGGGTACGTTAAAAGTAAAAGTGAAGTTCATATAGACTAAGCTGAAATTACTAGCTCGCGTTGATGACGTTCACAGGTCGGGTGTGGCCCGACAGCCAATTACCTTTTTTGCTTCGCCAAAAAAGGTAATCCAAAAAAGGCGACCGTAGACTCGCCCTGCGGGTGCTTACGCTACGCTTCAGCATAATTTGTGCATCACAAAAAATGGGAAAGTGTTGAAACTCGCTTCGCTCAGACAACAACACTTTCTTATCCATTTTCTGTGAAGCACAAATTACATCGTCTCAAACGGGGGGAGGTCAAAGTCAAAAACAGAGCCCAAAACCAAAACAAAAACAACGACCTGCAACCAGTATTAGAAAAATGTGCGTCCGTCGATCCTGATTGTTTTGGTGTTGCCGTTGCTTTTGACTTTGCTTTTGAACTTCATCCACTTCTGACACTGCCAATTGTGCAGGACAGAAAATGGATAAAGAAAGCTTCGTTGTTTGAGCCGCAGGCGAGTTTCGAAGCTTTCCCATTTTTTGTCTTGCTCAATTGGGAAGCCGAAGGCCAGTGGCAGCGTGGTCGCCTTTCTTTGCTTACTTTCTTTGGCGAAGCAAAGAAAGTTAGTAGCTGTCGGTCTACCACCGACCTGTGAACGATGAGCATGTTTGCGGGTAAATACATGGATAAAAATCGGTGACTTGCGCGCGAATAAAATTGACTGTTCTTGAGTGGACAAAAAAATTTCCCTAATCACTTAGCTACTTAGTTTTCTTTTCAAAGCTAGTAGAATTTCTCTCGAAATAGCGCTTGAGCCAAGCGTATCTCTCACTCAACTTGGTATCTTCATTCACAATAAATTCTTCGTATGATCGATCAATAAATTTAATAGAATCGTTGTAAAAGTCATTCATAAGATCGAAATCGAAGTTGCTTATAAAGTCAGGGCACAAATAATCTAAAATAAAAAGTCCATCTTCATCAACAGCAATTAATTTCAAACAGCTATTTGCCAATTGAATTTGATAATCATCTAACTTACTTTCTGATCTATGTTTACTCAACGCTCTTAAATACTCAACGGCATGATGACCAATCACTATTCGTGGATATCCTGCCTTTGTTTCAAGTTCATAGCTATTTGCAACGATGGCACCGTATAGCTCTCTTTCATGAAGTTCGACTCCCCACGAAACCTCTAAGCCGCCACGAATAGGTTCACCGTAAGATAGGCCGGCAAAGCACATAATTCCAGCAGCAATAAAAATTCCTTTAATGGCGTTCATAGGGCACTCCGATTGCCCTTGTGCTAGAGAATGATACAAAACCAAACCATCTGACCACCGTTGCTGTTTCGGTTGGGCATGCATTTTTTCGTAAATTAAAACATCTTCTTCGGTCAAAAATTCTTTTATACCGAACTCATCTATTCTTGATCTCAATAAAACGCTTGCACTATTTTGCAACCGAATAATAGGGTCAATTGATTTTAAATATGACTGTTTAAATTTTTCAAAATCTGCACAATTCTTTTCTTTTGGCAAAATGTTTTGTCCCTGCAGTGCTTTTTTTTGTCCTAGTAAATCAATAAAGCAAGCACAAAAATTGTCTATGCTATTTTCTGGAATAGTCATAAAATTCCTTCATTAAGTTCACCTCAACAAACTCTCCCAAACCTTCTGCAATCTCTTAACCGACACCGGCATAGGCGTCTTCAACTCCTGCGCAAACAAAGACACCCGCAACTCCTCTAACAACCAACGAAACTCAATCAACTTAGGATCCGCATCCACACCGGATCGACGCGGCGTACGTTGCCATGGCTGCGCGACGATGTTCCACTCTGCCATCAGCTTCGCATCACGTGCAGGATCGGCGCGGAGTTTATCCATGCGCACCGTGATCGCTTTGAGGTAACGTGGATAATGCGCTAACTGGGCGAAATCGACTTCGGCGATGAAGCGTTTGGTGACTAGGTTTTGCAATTGTTGTTGCATGTCGGCTGCCGCTTGCGCGTGGGCTTTGAGGCCTTGTAGCTTCTTCGGTAGGCTGTAATATTCCGCCAAAATTAAGCCTGCTAAACGCGCGATTTCGTTGGCTAGTAGATTGAGTCTGGCTTTGCCTTCATCGCGCCGTTTATTAAACTCGCCAGAATTTTTCGGTAGTGGCGACTGCATGAAAGCACGATCTAAGGCTGTCGTGACGATTTGTTCGCGCAACTCTTCCTGTGAACCTAGCGACATAAATTGCATGCCCATTTGCTGCAAGCCTGGGATATTTTTTTCTAAGAACTTGACTTGCTCTTTCATCTGCAAGGCGAACAAACGACGTAAGCCCACGTGATGTACGCGTGCAGCTTCGTCAGGGTCGTCGAAGACTTCGATGTGGCAATGCGTTTGTTTATCGACTAAGGCTGGGTAACCGATTAAGGTTTGCTTGCCTTGTTGGACTTCGAGTAGTTCTGGGAGTTCGTCGAAGGTCCACGCAGTTAGATTTTCCTTTAGGTTTTCTTGTTGGATAGCTGGGGCTTTTGTTTCTGATTTGCTTGCAGTGTTTGCTGAACTTGACGACAATGGATTCCCGCTTTCGCGGGAATGACGGTTAAGGTCGGATTCCTTACTCGACTTATTACCGTTGTCTAATAGCGCCAATTTATCGGCACTGGCAATCTTTTGAAAACTCTCACGCGCTTGTGAGCCGAATTCGGCGCGTAGCGTGGCTAGATTGCGCCCCATTTCTAATTGGCGTCCGTGTTCGTCGATGATTTTAAAATTCATCGTCAGATGCGCGGGCAATTGTTCAAATTTAAAATCCGTGCTCAGGCATTGCAAACCTTTTTGTTCACGAATGTCGGCGATCAAGGTTTCTAAGAAATTGCCTTTACCGAATTCATTACGCTCACAAAATCCTGCTGCGTAATCTGGTAAAGGAACGCAATGACGGCGGATTTTTTGTGGCAGTGATTTGAGTAATAGCTGTACTTTTTCTTTGAGCATGCCTGGCACTAACCATTCGCAACGCTCGGCGGAAACTTGATTTAAGGAGAACAAAGGAATCCATAGTGTCACACCATCACGCGGACTACCCGGCTCGAAGTGATACGACAGTTGCAAACCCACACCGGAAACTTGCATGAGCTTAGGAAAGAAGTCGGTGGTAACGCCCGCCGCTTCATGCCGCATCAACTCGTCTTTATTCAAGTAGAGTAATTTAGGATTTCCCTTTGTCGCTTCTTTATGCCATTGCTCAAACAAGACCGCGTTGTAGACATCGGCTGGTAGATGTTTATCGTAGAACGCGGCGATCAAATGATCATCGACTAACACGTCTTGTCGACGTGATTTGTGTTCGATGTTTTCAATCTCACGTATCAGTTTTTGATTGAATGCTAAGAACGGTGCACGCGTATCGAAATCACCTTCGACTAGTGCATCGCGAATAAAAATCTCACGAGCTTCTTTGGGATGCGTTAAACCGTATTGTATGCGTCTTTGGCTGTACACCACCAAGCCATACAAAGTCGCGCGTTCAAAGCCAGAGACTTGTCCTGTACGTTTTTCCCAACGTGGTTCACCGTAAGATTTTTTAAGTAAATGCCCACCGACTTTTTCTAGCCACTCTGGTGGTATCTGTGCGAGGCAGCGACCGTACAAACGTGTGGTATCGACTAATTCAGCGGCCATGATCCATTTACCGGCCTTTTTCGCCAAGTAAGAACCTGGCCAAACATAAAACTTGATGCCGCGTGCGCCTAAATAATGTGCATCTTCTTCCGATTTAAAACCGATATTGCCTAGCAAACCCGTCAACAAGGAAAGATGTAATTGCTCATAAGTGGCTGGCGCCTCATTGACGCGCCACCCCTGCTCTTTGACGATGGTTAGTAATTGCGAATGCACTTCGCGCCATTCGCGCAAACGCATTTGGCTTAAGAAATTGCTGCGGCAATTGTCTTGTAATTGACGATTGGTTTTTTTGTGTTCAATCGCGTCTTCAAACCATTTCCATATTTTGAGATAAGACGTGAATTCTGACTTTTCATCCGCAAATTTTTTGTGCGCTAGATCGGCTGCGCTTTGTGCATCCATCGGTCTATCACGCGGATCTTGCACCGATAAAGCCGCAGCAATAATCAAGACTTCGCTCAACGCTTGATTATCACGTGCCGCCAAAATCATCCGCCCTACGCGCGGATCAAGTGGCAACTTAGCGAGTTCTTTACCAACCGCAGTTAGCTGATTGCTGTCATCCATCGCGCCCAGCTCTTGCAAGAGTTGGTAACCGTCGGCGATAGCGCGTCCCAAAGGTGGTTCGATGAATGGGAAAGTTTCAACATCCGTCAGGCGTAAAGACTTCATTCGCAAAATGACCGATGCCAATGATGAACGCAAAATTTCGGGTTCGGTGAACGCGGCACGTTGTTTGAACTCTTGCTCGTCATACAGTCGAATACACACACCTGCAGCCACACGACCACATCGACCCGCGCGCTGATTGGCGGCAGATTGTGCAATCGATTCGACTTGTAATTGCTCGACTTTATTACGATAACTATAGCGTTTGACACGTGCCAAACCTGCATCGACCACATAGCGTATGCCTGGCACGGTCAGCGAGGTTTCCGCCACATTGGTCGCTAACACGATACGCCGAGCATTGGAAATTTTAAACACACGTTCTTGTTCTTGCGCCGACAGTCGGGCAAACAAAGGCAGAATTTCTACATGCGGTGGATGATGTTTACGCAGCGCTTCGGCGGCATCGCGAATTTCACGTTCACCCGGCAAAAACACCAAAACGTCGCCCGAGCCTAATCGACATAATTCATCAACTGCATCGGTGATCGCCACCATCAGATCACGTTCTTTATCTTTTTCATCGGCTTGTATCGGACGATAGCGCACTTCCACTGGATACAAACGGCCTGATACTTCAATAACCGGTGCCGCTTTACCGTGCTCACCAAAATGATTGGCGAAGCGTTGCGCATCGATCGTCGCTGAAGTAATGATAACTTTAAGATCGCGGCGTTTGGGCAGAATTTGTTTGAGATAGCCGAGCAAGAAATCGATATTCAAACTGCGTTCATGCGCTTCATCGATGATGACAGTGTCGTATTGACGTAACAGTGGATCGGTCTGGGTTTCTGCCAGCAAGATACCGTCGGTCATCAGTTTGACGGATGCGCCCTTGGTCAGAGTATCGGTGAATCGGACTTTAAACCCGACATGTTCGCCTAGCGGTGAATTCAATTCCTGCGCGATGCGTTTTGCAGTCGATGATGCCGCGATACGACGCGGTTGTGTATGTCCGATCAAACCCTTTTGTCCACGCCCCAACTCCAAGCAAATCTTCGGCAACTGCGTGGTTTTACCCGAACCTGTTTCGCCGCAAACAATGATGACTTGATGTTTTTTAAGCGCTTCGGCGATTTCATCACGTCTGCCCGAGACAGGTAATTCTTCCGGATAAGTAATTACCGGTGGCGGATTGCGAAATGGCAGACTAGGCTCTGGTCGAGTCTCTGACTTCTTTGCTTGTGCAGACTTCGCTTGCTGATGCTTATGCGTGGCTGGCTGCGACGACGAATTTCCTGACTGACTAGTGTTTTTAACACCACTTCCTGAATGACTTTGGGGTGCAGCAGACTTGGCTTGCTTATCCTTTTTAGGAAATCCAGCGGGTTTGACTTGTTGTTGTGCCGCTTGACGCAGGCTGTCACGCAAAGCCTTCAAGTCTACAGGCATTTTTTTTGGTGATTTTTGGGGAGTTTTATTATCAGACATAGCGGACGCGATTATAATCCGTCCATGGAAAATTCTGTTCAATTCGTTCATTGGCTGCGCTCAGTCGCACCGTATATTCATGCCTTCCGTGGAAAGACCTTTGTGGTTGCCTTTCCGGGAGAACTCGTGGTGGCTGGCGCCCTGCCTGTTTTGGCGCAGGATTTGTCGCTACTGCACGCTCTTGGAATCAAAATCGTGATCGTGCATGGCTCACGTCCACAGGTCGCCGAGCAGTTGGCACTGCGTAATGTCGAAGGTCGTTTTCATAACGGCATACGAATTACCGATACCGCTGCGCTTGAGTGCTCAAAAGAAGCCGCAGGCGAATTGCGCTTAGATATTGAAGCAGCATTCAGCCAAGGTTTGCCAAATACGCCCATGGCACACTCTGCGATACGGATTATTTCTGGCAATTTTGTTACAGCCAAACCGATCGGAATCGTCGATGGGGTTGATTTTCAGCTGACGGGAACAACCCGTAAAGTGGCCTATGACACCATCGACCGCATCTTGGATGCTGGCAGTTTGGTGTTGTTATCACCACTGGGGTTTTCGCCAACAGGCGAAGCATTTAATTTGACGATGGAAGATGTTGCCGTCTCGGCAGCAACGGCTTTGCGTGCGGATAAACTCATCTTTATCTCCGAGACACCGATGATGGTCGATCAAGATGGTGATGAGATTCGTGAATTATCGTACAAACAAGCGGAGATAGAGTTAGAAAAACAATATTTACCTTCCGATTCAAGTTTCTATCTAGAACACGCAGTCAAAGCTTCACGTGGAGGCGTGCCACGTATTCATATCGTGCCCTATAAAATTGATGGCTCAGCCCTGCTTGAATTGTTCACGCATGATGGCGTCGGCACCATGGTTTCTACCGAAAACCTCGAAAGCTTGCGAGAAGCGACAATTGAAGATGTGGGTGGCATTATTAAATTGATCGAACCGCTTGAAGCAGATGGCACCTTGGTCAAACGCGGACGTGAATTAATTGAACGTGAAATTAATTACTTCTCGGTCATCGAACATGACGGCGTAATCTTTGGTTGCGCAGCGCTTTACCCCTTCCCTTTCGACAAAATGGGCGAAATGGCGTGCTTAACCGTCAATCCCGACGTACAAAGCCAAGGAGATGGCGAGCGCATTTTAAAACACATGGAAAAACGTGCGCGTCGTGCGGGTTTTCACTCTCTGTTTGTGTTGACGACACGCACTGCTCATTGGTTCTTGAAACGCGGTTTTGTCCAAGCGACGGTCGACGATTTGCCGAAAGACAGACAAAAAATGTACAACTGGCAGCGTAAATCCTTGGTCTTAATCAAGCAACTATAAACATGCTTGGCAACCTGATTTAAGAATCAAACGTATAATCAAGGCTTACCCCCTAGAATTTGAATCATTGAAGGAGTAGTAATTATGGCCCGCATGGTCCACTGCATTAAATTAGATAAAGAAGCTGAAGGCTTAGACTTACCAACTTATCCAGGTGAATTGGGTAAAAAGATTTTTGAAAATGTTTCCAAAGAAGCTTGGGCTGCTTGGTTGAAACATCAAACCATGTTGGTCAATGAAAACCGTTTGAATCTGGCAGACACTCGTGCCCGCAAGTATTTGGCAACACAAATGGAAAAACATTTCTTTGGTGACGGCGCAGATGCGGCGCAAGGTTATGTACCGCCAACCGAGTAGACCTAGTACTGCCTTTTAAAATTAAAAGCGAGCCTAATATGAACTAGGCTCGCCTTTTTGTTGGGTAATTGAATCAATCTGAGTAATCTGAGCGCTTGTGACAATTACCGACCTCCCATTGATTCTGCCAATTTACAGCACCGTACTAGAATCTAACCAATCTTGTCGGCGCAGTCTCCTCACATCACTACTTAAATTTCTTCATACAAAGGCAAAGTCAAAAATTCTGCAAACTCTGTCGAAGTCGACATTTCTTCGAAAATCTGCGCGGCTCTGTCGTAAGTCTCACCGTCACCGACTGACTGCTTCACCTTCACTAATTCTTCCACAATCATCTCGCGCACCATTGGTACCGTAATTTTACGACCATCTTCTAACACGCCTTTTGCAGAACGTATCCATTGCCACACTTGCGAACGACTAATTTCGGCAGTTGCTGCGTCTTCCATCAAGTTATGAATTGGCACACAACCATTACCCGCTAGCCATGCGCCAAGATAATGAATACCAACATTAATATTGTAACGCAATCCTGGTTCGGTGATCGGTGTTTCTGGTTGGAAGTTAAGCAAGTCTTGCGCACTCACAACAACGTCAGGACGTTTTTTCGTAATTTGATTTGGTGCATCGCCTAACACTTTCTTAAATTCTGCCATCGCCAAATCAACCAAACCTGGATGCGCCACCCAACCACCATCGTAACCATCGGTCGCATCACGCGCCTTATCGTTACGCACACCCGCCATCGCGAGCTCGTTCTTTTCTGGATTGTTTTTAATTGGAATTAAAGCTGCCATCCCGCCAATTGCTGGTGCATTACGTTGGTGGCAAGTCTTCAATAATAGCAAGGCATAAGAACGCATGAATGGCGCAGTCATCGTTACTTTGGCACGATCCGCCAGACAAAAATCTGCGTCGCTTTTAAACTTCTTGATGCAAGAAAAAATATAATCCCAACGGCCTGCGTTCAAACCAGAACTATGCTCACGCAGCTCATACAAAATTTCATCCATCTCAAAAGCCGCGACGATGGTTTCAATTAGCACGGTGGCTTTAATCGTCCCTTGTGGTAAGCCAAGTTCATTTTGTGTCATTACAAAAATATCATTCCACAAGCGTGCTTCTAGATGCGACTCCATCTTAGGCAAATAGAAGAATGGCCCAGCACCACGTGCAATTTGCTCCTTGGCGTTATGGAACATGAACAAAGCAAAATCAAAGATGCCGCCAGATACTCGTTGTCCATCGACCAACACGTGTTTTTCATCCAAATGCCAACCGCGTGGTCGCACAACCAAAGTCGCGATCTTGTCATTCAATTGATAACTCTTACCATTTTGTTCAAGACTAATCGTACGACGCACGGCATCACGTAAATTGATCTGTCCTATGATTTGATTATCCCAATTGGGTGTATTGGAATCTTCAAAATCCGTCATATAACTATCAGCGCCAGAATTCAAGGCATTGATAATCATCTTACGTTCAACGGGACCGGTGATTTCAACACGACGGCATTCCAAGGCTTTGGGGATCGGTGCAATCGTCCAATCACCATTACGAATGTGCGCAGTTTCGGCAAGAAAATCTGGTCGCTCGCCAGCATCCATGCGAGCCGCTCTCGCTACACGTAAGGCCAGTAGCTCTTGACGACGATTTTCGAACTGACGGCTCAATTTGCACACCAGTTGCAAAGCTTCTGTCGTTAAAATTTGCTCAAACTCTGGCTTGATCGCACCAGTAATTTTTATACCCTCAGGTAAAGTAATTTGTGACATTGCTACCTCACTCAAAAAAATTATCAAAAAATACGTAAAAAATCGGTTCAATCATTGCAGCGCACAATTTATTCTTAAAGCTTTATTTCTAGCAGTAGAAATGAATAATTTATTCATTTATTCAAAATTTATTTAATAAAATAAAAAAAACATAGCCAATAAAGAAGAAATTGAATACTTGAATCCAAGTATATTCAACATTCTTGTATACATAATGCCTCGTTTTATCACAGTATTTTTGCATTTTAGTTGCAAGTGGCCAAATATATGTAAATAATTAGTTACTATTTATCAAAAGATGAAAGCTATTTCAAACTCAAGCGATATAGGTGTGTCGAACAAAAAATGATCACCAAAATCGTTCAAATCTATATAAAACAGTGCTTTCAAAAAAAATAGCGCGGAGATAGCACTAAAAATCACTCTGCTGGAGATATACATGGATCAATTTAAACAGATTTCGACTTTTGCTGAGGTAGCAACACGAGGCAGTTTGTCAGCGGCTGCACGCGCTGAGGGGGTCGCCCCCGCCATGATAGGCAGGCGCCTGGATGCATTAGAGGAAAGACTCGACGTTAAACTTTTACAACGCACGACTCGAAAAATTGCTTTAACTATAGAAGGTGCGGCTTTTTTAGAAGACTGCCAACGCATACTTGCGGAATTGGAAGAAGCTGAGACTTCAGTGTCTGAACGTAGCGCAAAAGCTAGCGGTCAATTAACTATCTCAGCACCCGCAGGTTTTGGCCGACAACATGTGGCGCCATTGATTCCGAATTTTTTAGCGGAACACAAAGAAGTCAAACTTACGCTCAATCTGAACGACAGAGTGGTCGATTTAATTGGAGAAGGTGTGGACGTCGCAATACGCATTGCCGCACTAACAGACTCCAATCTGATTGGTGTTAAATTGGCCGATAACAAACGGGTAGTCGTGGCCTCTCCAGACTACCTCAAGCGACATGGCCGCCCCGTCACGCTAGATGACCTGCACCAGCACAATTGCCTGACGTTCAGTAGTGACGGCAGCCAGCGTGGTTGGACTTTCCGTGAAAATGGGAAAAATGTACTGCGCAAAGTGGAAGGCAATATGGTGTGCAATGACGGCGCAGTTTTACATGACTGGGCACTCTCTGGTAAAGGCCTCGCATGGCGCTCTATGTGGGAAGTCGGTAGTGAAATTGAAACCGGAAAACTAGTCACCGTTCTTGATGAATTCAATGCACCTGGCAATGATATTTATGCGATCTTCGCGCAACGTCGTCACCTACCATTACGCATTCGCGCCTTCGTCGATTTTTTAAGAGCATCTTATAGCAAACCTAATTACTGGCAGCCTAAAGTCTAATTGATCGTCAATTCGACACTATCAAAAAATAAGCGGTCGATAAAAGACTTCATATAAGTTTGGCGTAAAAAAAGCAGGCATTTTAATTTGCCTGCTTTTTTTGACCGTTTTTTGCTTTAGCGCCTATTACAAATTCCAACTTAGATTTTTCAGCAAAATTCCACAGCTAAATTTCTGTCTAGATTTTTGCTTAAGCCGCTACCCGACAGGTTTAAAACTCTTCCCAATCTTGATCTGACTGAGCCGACTTGCTCGCTCTAGATGAAGTGCTATTATCATTCGCGATTGATTTAACCGGCGCTTTTTTCACCACAGGTTGGCGCGCTGCTGGTTTAGGCGCGCTAACGACTGCGGACTCTGAGACTTGTTGCTGAGGACGATCATTGGCATTAAGTTTGAAAATACTGACCGCTTGATTCAAGTTATTAGCCTGATCTTGCATACTTCCAGCAGCGGCAGCGGCTTCTTCCACCAGTGCGGCATTCTGTTGAACGGCTTCATCCATTTTTGAGATCGCGATATTCACTTGGGCGATGCCATCACTTTGTTCAACACTGGCTGCGGTAATCTCGGCCATAATATCTGCCACACCTTTGATTGACACGACAATTTCATCCATAGTCTGTCCGGCGTCATCAACCAATCGCGAACCTGTATCAACCTTATTCACAGAATCATTGATCAACTCTTTAATTTCTTTCGCCGCACTAGCGGAACGTTGCGCCAAGCTGCGCACTTCGGAAGCAACGACCGCAAAGCCTCGCCCTTGCTCGCCCGCACGGGCGGCTTCCACCGCGGCATTCAAGGCCAAAATATTGGTTTGAAATGCGATACCGTCAATCACTCCAATAATGTCGACAATTTTTTTAGAACTATCTTTGATCGAATTCATTGTGTGCACCACATCACCGACCACTTGACCACCTTTGCTCGCCACGCTTGAAGCTTTCAACGCAAGCGTATTTGCCTGACGTGCATTATCCGCATTTTGCTGGACAGTGGAGGTTAACTCTTCCATAGAAGAAGCGGTCTCTTCCAAGCTGGCCGCTTGATTTTCTGTGCGCGAAGACAGATCCATATTGCCACTCGCGATTTCTTCGGACGATACCGCTATAGACGAACTACCTTGACGTACAGTAGTCACGGTTTGCACCAAATTCTGACGCATGTTTTCTAAACCCGTCAGTAATTGGCCCATTTCATCATTCGACTTCGCTTTAATTTGTTGCGACAAATCACCATTACCAATCGCATCAAATTGTTGCAGGAGGAACTGCAATGGATGCGAAATCGCGGTCAATAAGAAATACGCGGAGATAGTGACTGCGATTAATCCTGCCAGTACACCAAGAATATCAACCCACATAAAAATCTTAAATGCAGCCTGATTTTCCTTCAGCATTCCTTCTGCTGCTTTCAACTGAAAATCATTCAAGGCAGTCATTTTGTCAGAATAAATACGAAACAATGGTGCCAATACATTCATATTGATCCGATCAGCTTCGTCTTTATTCCCAGCTTTGACTGCGTCAAACATGGGATTGAAGCCTTCTTTATAAAACTTATCTTTTGCGGCCTGCACTTCAGTCGTTAAACGCTTTTCTTCACCATCAGCAGGCAGCGCTGTATATGACTTCCAACGATCTTCTGAATCCTTTAAGAATCCTTCGATACGTTTGACATTTTCTGCATGGTCGCTGGCCTCAGGATGAGCAATAGAGCGGTCAATTGCCGTTCTGGCACGCAGCAAAGAAATGCGAGAATCGCTCAATGCATCGAGTGAGGGCATTTGGTTCGTGAATAACTCATTAATCGTTGAGTTGCTATTACGTACACCAATAATACCCATCGCACCGCCAATGGCGAGCATAAGCCCCATAAACATCATGGTTGCAATCAATCTGAATTTGATTGTGACATTAAACATAAAATGGTCTCCGACTGGATTTTTGGTTGAAAAAGGAGCTGGATTGACAACTCATAAACATAAGGTAGTTGCCTCAAATCAATATTGATCTAACTCAAAAGAAGTATAGTTATCTTTACAGCGCTAGTGAAGGTATATTCAACAATCCAACAAAAAATATCTACTGAGCAATGATTTATGTAACAACTTAGATCACAACTTAAGCCACAACTTTGACATGAAACTTGGACACAGATCTTAATGCGAATTTTTTACTTACTAAAATCCATAAAGTACAGGCGAAAAAAAACCCGACCAGAGGTCGGGTTTTTTAGACAGACTTTAACAAGTCATCAAAGCGATCAAATTAGATCGCTTGGATGTTAGAAGCTTGTTTGCCTTTAGGGCCAGTAGTCACGTCGAAAGAAACACGTTGGTTTTCTTTCAAAGACTTGAAGCCTTGAGAAACGATTGCTGAGAAATGTGCGAACAAATCTTCGCCGCCTTCGTCAGGAGTAATGAAGCCAAAACCTTTAGAATCATTAAACCATTTTACAATACCTGTTGCCATTACAATTTCCTATTTCAGTTAATGTGGGCAGATGCCCGATAAATCGTTTCAACCAAGCAAGAAATGACAGACTGATACTGCACTACTACCTAGAATCTCAACGATGACCCCGATTATACTCACAATTTCTGAAGAAAGTAAATTTTAAATTGAATGTAAGAAATTTCGTGGTGTTTTAGCCGTGTTTTAAGGACATTTTTAATCCGCAGAAGATTTAAATGTATCGACTATCTCGGCGCATGATCGCGCTTAACATTTCTTTGCTCATTTCTTTGCGCTTCTCTTTGCACCACTAAGTAACTAAAGAGACTGGTTTTTTTACCCTTACAAATCTACACTAGCGCATTTGCCTACTTCGCTAGAAAACATGCAAACCCTTCAAAAATCTGGTAGAGAGATTATTACTATCTTCCAAACACTACTTTTATGCTTTGGCTTGCAATCATCCGCTTCAGCCGACGACTCTCATACATCACCGATATTGCATTGCAAGGTCAGCTATGCCGGTACTACACAGACAATTGATACTTCGTTTCTTCAAGATCCGTATCTTGCGCCCATGCACGACATTGGTGGTCGCTTCAGTTTCAAAGCGGTAATGGTCGGTACAAACAGCAAAATTGACTACATCAAACTCTATGCCTACTTGCAAGGACGCGAACTGGATACACCCATACATCAGGCCATCTATCGCAAACCTATTCTTATTAGCAAAAAAATGAAGGCACTAACCCCCTTGAATCATTTATATGCGGGTGAAGTAGAACGTGAAATGCAATATCAGTGCTTTTTAGGCCGGGCTCAAAAATGAAGAACATCGTTAAAAATCTGATCTCCATAGTATTTTATTGTTCCCTTGGTGCGATCACAGCCACCTTGGCACAAACATCCGAGACCTCCGTGCAGAGATCTAAACAAGTCAGCATTTTATTTGTAGGCGATGTCGTCTTAGACGATTTGCCCGGCAAAGCGATTGAACAAGGAGAAGATCCATTTGCTGCGTTCGAAAAAATATTCGCCAGTGCCGATATCCGCATCGCTAACTTAGAATGTGTCGTTGCTACTACCGGAAAAGCGGCGGAGAAAAATTTCACCTTTCGCGCTCATCCACGCGTCATTCCTGTACTGAAAAAACACTTTGATGCCATATCATTAGCCAACAATCATTCTGGCGATTACGGCCCAACGGCATTTAGTGAAATGTTAGCGCTACTAAAAGAACAAAAGATGGCGTACTTTGGTGGCGGAAATAATCTCAGTGAAGCGCATCGCCCGCACATCATAGAAAAAAATGGCATGCGCATCGCCCTACTCGGCTACAACGAATTTATGCCGCGCAGCTTTGAAGCCAACATCCATAAAGCAGGCGTCGCATGGAGTGAAGATGAGCAAGTCGTGAGAGACATTAACGCCGCACGCCAGCAATACAAGGCCGATATCGTGATTCCGTTCATGCATTGGGGCTGGGAAAACGAAATGACCGCCAACCAACGTCAGCGTCAATTAGCTCGCATCATGATAGATGCAGGCGCAGATGCCGTGATCGGCGGGCATCCGCACGTTATTCAAGACACAGAAACCTACAAAGGCAAACCTATCATTTATAGCATCGGTAATTTTATGATGGACGCTTTAGATAATGAAGCTCAAACCTTAGGCTGGGCGGTACGCCTGCATCTTGATCAAAATGGCGTCAAAGCGTGGGATACCAGCATCGCTAAAATTAATCCGGAAGGAACTCCTGCACCGCAATCGAACACCAATAGCCCGTGCTGGAATAAAACGACTGGCCTCAAGACTTCATGTGAAAATACACAAATACCCTAAGTCATCTGAGTCATCGAAACCATCTAAGCTATAAGCCAAAACCGATAACTTTTATTAAACTAAACCCTAGTAGCTATCGCTTATTTTTTTTCAGAATTGACGCTCAATCCCGATGCAAGACCCAATCAAGCAATACGAGATCACTCACAGGTTTTGCTACACAGGGCAGAATATAACCATCAGCTTTCTCATCAAAACTAAGTCCCGGCCATTCAATCAGATACTCAATTTGCCCACTTTGCAGACGACATAAGCAAGTTCTGCAAGTCCCATTTCTACATGAATTTGCTAGCACCACGCCTTGTTTTAAAGCTGCGCTCAACAGGCTATCATCCGCCGCACACAGAAATGCTTTGTCGTATTGCGGCAGACAAATCTTGAACGGCTCAGGGTTCTGATTTAATTGATTTGCAGATTGATTTTTTTGGCTCACGGCAGGTAGTGATAACTCAAGGATACCTGCACTCAAACGACTTTTTGCAAACGCATCGCGATACTCATATCGCCAGCAAGTTTCAGTTTGCCACTCATAAATCCATTCACAGGATTTAATTCCCCCGCCAATAAGGCAGTTAAATCGTCAAGCGATAAACTAACTGTGCAATCAGCGTCTCTGCTCTGATTATCAACGACATGCGGACGCACAATCGCATCGACAAATATCACGCCTTCGTCACCACAATCAAACTTAAGCCGCGCATTCAAACTGCTGTCTTGGCCTAATTTATTTCTAATTTTTTCAGTACAGATTTGCAGGGTCATTGGTACAACAATCCTTATTTCAATACACAAGTCAACATCCAAAAAAATTCATTACGGCTAACACGAATATCACGCGCAATCGTCGCAAATTTTTTCTTTAAATAACTATCAGTGGGGAAGTTTTTAATCACTTCCAATCGGGTGCCATCAGGTAATTGACGAATTTGATAAGTATTGCCATCACTATCGGTACGCGCCGTTGGCGGCGTAAAATCCTCAACCACATTATCGTCAATCAATACCAGCAAGCCGCCCGAACCTATGGCTTTACGAATATTCTTAAATGCCGAATCGTACTCGTCGCGTCGAATATGTGACCACATTCCAGCGGCAAAACAAGCATTAAATTTTTGATCGGCAGGTAACTGCAAATCGTGCCAGTCCGCAATCGCGAAATTCACTTTATCCTCTGGATAATCATGATCTTGTGCCAGATCGAGCATCGCCTCATTGATATCAGTCGCCAATACTGAGTTAGCGGATTCTGCTATATGCTGAGTCCAAAATCCGGTACCACAGCCAAGCTCAAGCACATCACGATCCGCCAAAGCTTCCGCGATATGTTCCGCCGCCGCATAGGCGTCTTCTTCTAAATCAGGTTCTTGATACTTCTCATCAAAGCTCTCAGCGCATTGCGCATAATAATCAGCTAGTGCTTCACGCTTCATTTCATTCTTTCGGGGTAAATTTCATTATTCTATTCACTGATCAGTGCTAAATTCAGCACCAGCGCAGTATCCGCTTAGCATTAAAGGTCGTAGCTATCTTTGCCACCTTGCATGACTTGATCGATCAATTTTCGGTTCATCGCTGGTGAGAGCATTTCAATAAAAGTGTACATATAGGTTCGCAGATAAGCACCTTGTCTGACCGCTACCCTCGACACATTCATACCAAATAAATGTCCGACCGAGATCGCTCGCAAATTCTGATCTCGCTCAGTGTCAAAAGCCATGCCGGCGATAATTCCTACGCCCATACCTAGCTCGACATAAGTCTTAATCACGTCAGCATCAATCGCTTCCAGCAAAACATCTGGCTTTAGGTGACGCACCTCGAACGCATGATCAATTTTGCTACGTCCAGCGAACGCTGCATCGTAAGTAATCAGTGGATATTTAGCGATATCTTCTAAAGTAATCGCCTTTAACTTTAGCAAAGGATGATCGGGGGCTACCACCACCACATGCTCCCATTGATAGCATGGCATAGATACCAGTCCATCAACGCTAGTAATCGCCTCGGTAGCAATCGCAATATCAGCTTGGTCGCGCATCACCATTTCGGCAATTTGTTTCGGGCTACCTTGCAACAGAGACAAACGCACTTTAGGATATTTCTGCATGAAAGCTTGCACCAATTTTGGCAAGGCATAACGTGCTTGTGTATGCGTGGTGGCAATCGTAAAACTACCACTATCCTGCGCCGCAAACTCCTTGCCTATGCGTTTTAAGCCGTCGATTTCCTGCATAATCATTTCGACTGATTTCAGCACTGCGCGACCAGGCTCGGTTAGACCACGAATACGTTTGCCATGCCGAGCAAAAATATCAACGCCTAACTCTTCTTCCAATTCAATAATTGCCTTGGAAACACCCGGTTGTGATGTGAATAAGGCCTTAGCCGCTTCGGTAAGATTGAAATTCTGTCTGACCGCTTCGCGAACGAAACGCAATTGATGGAGATTCATGCACGATCCTAAAGTCAGAGTAAAGTTTTTTATCGATGTAGCTCTTTATCGGAATAACGTGCCACTTCTTTATATGATAAAAATTAACTTTACTCAGTTTATATAACTTGAATAGTATATAGACTCGGACTATGAATGCCTAGAAAAAATCAAATTTGCTAGCCAAAACCCTCGAATCTTTAGTTTTTAGTGTATTCGACCACGCTTTGTTCAATCGCACCAAAAATTGATTTGCCGTTTTTATCCAGCATCTCAATACGTATCTTATCGCCAAATTTCATAAATTCCGTAGTTGCTGCGCCACTGGCAATCATTTCTAAAGCGCGCTTTTCTGCAATGCAGCTATACCCCTTCCTCGGGTCTTTGTTTGATACTGTGCCTGAGCCTATGATCGTGCCTGCGCGCGCATTGCGCGTCTTGCACAAATGAGTAATTAACTGCGGGAAAGAAAACACCATATCGACACCTGCATTCGGCTGTCCGACCAGCGTGTCGTTCCAGGTTGAACGCAGTGCCAGATGTACTTTGCCATCTTTCCAAGCATCACCCAACTCATCAGGCGTAACAGCCACTGGAGAAAAGCTAGAAGCAGGTTTAGATTGAAAAAATCCAAAACCTTTTGCCAATTCTGCAGGAATTAAATTACGCAAAGAGACATCATTAACCAACATCAGCAGACGAATATGCTCTTGCGCATGCTACACCTTAACCCCCATAGGTACATCGCCGGTCACGACTGCGATTTCACTTTCAAAATCTATGCCCCACTCTTCCGACAATAAAGCGATGTCATCCATAGGGCCAATAAAATCATCACTACCACCTTGATACATTAAAGGGTCATGCCAAAAACTTTCAGGCATCTCTGCATTTCGCGCTTTACGCACTAATTCCACATGATTGACATAGGAAGAACCATCAGCCCATTGATAGGCTCGTGGCAACGGCGCCATGCATTTTTGCGGTTCAAAATCGAAACTATTAATGCCTCTGCCAGCGTTCAAACGTTCGTACACTTCATTCAACTGAGGTGCAATAAAATTCCAATCATCTAAGGCGTGCTGCAAAGTAGCAGCAATGCCATCTGCAATCTGCGCAGTTTTCAAATCGCGCGAGACTACAATCAATTGTCCATCACGCGTTCCATCTTTAAGTGTCGCTAATTTCATAATCGTTTATTATATCTATAGTTAAGGAAGTCGATCGTAAAATAATCTGTATGCTAAATTGTACCTTGAGCATTCCTATCGTTCGTACCAATAGCTCCGATCGCACTAATAGCACACTAATAGCACAAGATTCATAAAGTCAAACTGGAGACCAAATTGTCCTCACAAGTTATAACGAGCAGCGCTCGCTTGCTACTACGCACCATGGATGACAATGATGCAGCATTTTACTTGCGACTCGTCAATGAACCGAGCTTTATCCAGAATATCCGCGATAAAGGTATACGCACACTAGAAGATGCTAAGCAAGCCATACAAACTGGCCATCAAGAGGTACAAGAAAAAATGGGGTTTAGTCTGTATTTGGTAGAAAGAAAAGCAGATGGACAGGCAATCGGATTGTGTGGCTTAGTTAAACGTCCAGAATTAGACAATATTGATATTGGCTACGCCTACTTGCCCGAATTTGCAGGTCAGGGATATGCATTCGAAGCTGGACAAGCAATCATTGAATTGGCAAAAAATACGCTTCGACTCGACCAACTCGTTGCGATTACCTCACTCCACAATATCGCATCTGAAAACTTATTACTGAAAATGGGATTTCAAATCAGTGCCGTTTTACCTTGGAACGATGGCAAAGAGGTCAAGTACTACACCTTGGCATTTAACTAAATCAACTCCAACCCAAACGCAGATTGGAGCAATCATATTCAGCAAGCTTACAAAAACCGATCCAAAATTTTGCGACTATGCTTATCGATATCAAACATATTCCTGATCAGAAAATGTATGCCATGATTATCTGCAATTAATAAGGATTCCTTGCCAATCCGACGAATATCTTCATCGCCCTTCAACACGAATTGAGTGTCGCCGCGATCTGTTTTTACATGCCAAGTACAAGGCGTAGCAAAACTGGTGACACTAACTATTTTGGAAATTTCCGGCATGAATTCACGACCTTCTAATTCCTCAGCAATCAATTCACGCACAGCCGCAGGCAAATCCGATAAATGATCTATCCACGCCACCTCTGCACCATTTTCTTTAACTAATGAAATCCCTGCGTCCGGCGACTGAATCGGAAAAGCGCGTACCGGACGCACATCAATATGCTCGGCACCGTCAACATCGATTAATACTAACTGCTGAAAACTATTACGTCTTAATTGAAATTGGGTCGTCACTTTATTCTCCTCCGACTGCCAACGCTGCGGCGTTACGAGCCTGCGCTTCATACAATTTAAAATAAGCGCCCTGTTTGGCCATCAAATCATCATGACTACCAACCTCGACTACTTCACCTCGGTCTAATACAACCAAACGATCCGCTTTATGCAAAGTTGAAAGACGATGCGCAATCGCTATCGTGGTGCGGCCTTTGACCAAATTATCCAACGCTTTTTGGATTTCTTTTTCGGTCTCTGAATCCACTGATGAAGTCGCCTCGTCCATAATCAAAATTCGTGGATCAATCAATAAGGCACGCGCAATTGAAATCCTTTGACGTTCACCACCGGACAAACCTTGACCACGTTCGCCGACCATAGAATCGTAACCCTGAGGCAAGCGCAAAATAAATTCATGCGCGTGAGCGGCGCGCGCGGCAGCGATAATCTCTTCCCGTGTGGCGTGTGGCTTGCCGTAAGCAATATTGTCTGCAATCGTACCGAAGAACAAGAAAGGCTCTTGTAATACGAGACCGATATTGCTGCGGTAATCAGCTACCGCAAACGAACGGATATCAACACCATCGAGCAAAATTGCACCTTCAGCCACATCATAGAAGCGACAAATCAAATTCACCAAAGTGCTTTTACCCGAACCACTATGTCCAACCAAGCCTATCATTTCACCAGGTTGGATATTCAAACTCACGCCACGATTGACTGCCCGATTACCATAACGGAAGCCGACTTCGCGCAATTCAATTTGACCTTTTACTTCTTTGATTTTGACTGGATTTTGTGGCTCCGGCACACTGGACACATGATCCAGAATATCAAAGATACGTTTTGCCGCTGAAGCCGATTTTTGAGTTACTGAGACGATGCGACTCATGGAATCGATACGACCATAGAAATTACTAATGAATGCGACCGCAGAGACCAAAGCACCAACGGTAATTTCATTATGCGACACCTGCCAAATACCAAAACCCCACACGACCAAAATACCAATATCGGTCAAGAAAGAAACAATTGGTGAAAACAAAGACCACACTTTATTAAGTTTATCGTTGACCGCCAAATTATGCTTATTCGCATCACGGAAGCGTGTCGCTTCACGCTGCTCTTGCGCGAAGGCTTTCACCACACGAATACCTGGAATCGTGTCCGCAAGCACGTTGGTCACTTCACCCCAAACCCTATCAATTTTTTCAAAGCCAGTACGCAAGCGATCACGCACCAGATGGATAGCCCAAGCAATCAAGGGCAAGGGCAATAAAGTGACCAAGGCTAACTTGGTATCAATATGCAATAAGAATGCAGCAGTCATGAGAAACATCAGAACATCGGTCGCAAAGTCGAGCAAATGCAGAGACAGATAAACGCAAATCCGATCACTTTCACTACCGATACGCGACATCAAATCACCAGTACGTTTGCTGCCAAAATATTCCAAGGAAAGTTTCAATAAATGTTCGTAAGTCGCCGTGCGCAAATCCGCACCTATCCGCTCAGAAACCAAGGCTAATATATACGTTTTACCCCAGCTTAATAACCACGCCAATACAGCGGCGCCAAATAATCCACCTATGTAAGTAGCAACCAAGGCAGGTTCCACATGTTGACCGTTTTGATAGGGAATCAAGACCTCGTCGGTGAGTGGCTTAGTTAAATAACGTGGAATCATATGCGCCGCGGTACCCAGCAGCATTAAGGTAAAACCAATCGCCAATGACACTTTGTAAGGCCGAGCGAAACGCCACAAGCGGAACAAAGTCCAAGTGGATGGTGGCGTATGTATGACCTTGGTACATACCGGACACTCTTCTTGTTCCGGTTCTAAGACAGCCTTACAACTAGGACAAATATTTTGCTCAACACGTTCAGGCGTTTTACCGGTCAGATGCGCTTCCAATTGCTCACGAAAGCTATCCATCAAACGGATGACTAATAAATTCTGTCCTAAAGTAAAACGCCAATGCGCCAACAAACGCGCCTCGTCCAGCAATTCCAAATGCCCCACCCCGGCGTGGTCGTGATGGCGCATTTGTATGCCGTGCGTGTAAGACCAGGACAACCAGTTTTGCTCATTAGGCGCTTTTGACAACAAGCGTTGATTGGTAACGACGATCAAACCCCGCTCAAACCTCAAGCTTGCATCCAAATCCGTCTCAACGGCACTCAATACAATTTCATCTTGCTTTAATTGTAAAGTTAACTCTTGCGCCCATACCTGAGGCAAATTATTCATTGGGCTAGCCATACTTAATGTTGGTGGTGATGTTGTTGTCATCGTCAAACAAACTCCCGAAAGACGCTTTCTGGCACAAATGGAAAACGCGCGAAAAAATTAAAAAAACCGCATTCTTTTGTTATTCACATATAAATCAGCACACTAATCATAGACAAATTTCTATAAATCTTTGGGAGAATGTGTGATGCGATATGACTGAAACAGCAAATTACGGTATTCTGTCGAAAGAGAAACAAGATCATGGAAAATGTCTACTTTCGCATTGGGTAAGAACGTATTAGCTATGAAGTATACCAGCAAGCCTTGGTGAGATAATTTTCAATTTGCTTAATTTAACACCGTCAACCAAAGGCTTGTCAGCTAAGCTGAGTTACCTAACGTTATTACCTGATCTTGGGCATACACATTTCCAAAAATAGTAAAGCGAATAGTGATTTCATTATTCAATAAAAAATTGACATTCATGACTACAAAAAAGAAAGACATCACTCCGCTGCGTATTTCTCATTTGCGCGGACCGAATATTTGGACTTATCGCCCCGTCATCGAAGTTTGGCTAGATATAGGGGAATTCGAAGAACTCCCCTCCAATAAACTCCCTGGTTTATATGAACGCCTGACAGAGCGGCTCCCTGGCCTATTGCAACATCGCTGTGGCGTCGGTGAGATAGGTGGTTTTCTAGAGCGGCTTAAAGAAGGTACTTGGGTCGGTCACATTTTAGAGCATGTAGTCTTAGAGCTACAAAACATGGCGGGGATGCGTACCGGATTTGGTCAAACTCGCTCCACCTGTGTCGAAGGCGTGTATAAGATGGCCTTTCGCACGCGACAAGAGCAAGTCGGACGTGCCGCTCTCAGCATGGGGCGAGATCTTTTAATAGCACTCATCGAAAACACTGCCTATGACTTCGATGCAGAACTTCTCAAATTACGCGACATGGTTGACTCCTTATGCCTAGGTCCAAGTACCGCACATATCGTTGACGCAGCGACTGATCGCAATATTCCATCTATTCGCCTCACCGAAGGCAACCTAGTACAACTGGGCCACGGCATTGCGCAACGTCGCATCTGGACAGCAGAAACAGATCGCACCAGTGCCATTGCAGAAAGCATCGCCAGCGACAAAGACATGACCAAGTCACTATTAAAAGCCTGCGGTGTTCCAGTACCAGAAGGCAGCTTGGGAAGAAGCGCAGCTGAAGCTTGGGAAGAAGCGCAAGATATAGGATTACCCGTAGTCATCAAACCTTACGATGGCAATCATGGTCGCGGTGTGACTTTAAATCTCATGACCGAACCCGAAGTTATCGCGGCGTATGAATTAGCGGCTCGCAAAGGTGATAGCAAAAGCGTTATTGTAGAACGCTACATTACCGGTAACGAACATCGCTTATTAGTCGTTGGTAATGAATTGGTTGCAGCCGCCAAAGGTGAATCGCTTTGGATTGTTGGCGATGGAAAATCGACGATCAAAGAATTGGTTGCACAGCAAATTAACATTGATCCGCGACGCGGTGAAACAGAGGACTTTCCTCTTGGTTTGATCAAACCCGATGAAAGTGCTGAAATTATTTTAGAGTTGAAGCGTCAAGGCATGGACGCAGCATCAGTGCCAACCGAAGCGCAAAAAGTTTTGATACAACACAACGGCAATGTTGCCATTGATGTTACAGACGAAGTTCATCCCGATATTGCCCGCATCGCCGCTCTAGCAACGCGCATCATTGGCTTAGATATCGCAGGCATCGATCTGGTATGCGAAGATATTTCTCAACCATTAGAACAACAACGCGGTGCGATTATTGAAGTCAACGCCAGCCCGGGCTTGCTATCTCATTTGAAACCCGCCGTTGGCAAACCACGCGACATAGGCTCTGCCATCATCAAACATTTGTTTGGTCCCGTTGATAACGGTCGCATCCCTATCGTCGGCGTTGCTGGCAGTCAAGGTACCAGCCTGATTTCTCGCCTAATCTCCAGCATGTTAAGCATCAGCGGCAAATATTCCGGTGTTGCTTGCGCAGACGGTTTGTATCTAGATCAGCGCCAGGTCGTTAAGACCGACTGCACATCGTGGGATGCAGGCCAACGACTACTCCTCAACCGAAACGTTCAAAGCGCAGTGTTCGAAACCAATGCCAAACGGATCTTGGCTGACGGCCTAGCCTATGACAAATGCATGATAGGCGTGGTCACTGATCTAAACGGCGTAGAAGATCTAGCTGATTTTTACCTGACAGACCGCGAGCAAATGTTCAAAGTCATGCGGACGCAAATTGACGTAATCCTGCCACAAGGCTGCGCCGTTATTAATGCTGAAATCGACGTCGCCGAAGAGTTGGGCGAGTTATCTGACGGCGATCTTATTTACTTTGCCAAATCCGAACAAAATCCTGCATTGAACAAGCATTTGGCGAACAACAAACGCGCCGTGTTCTTACGCGACCAACAAATCGTGCTGGCAACGGGTAAAGACGAGATTAAGTTACTCGCACTCTCATCTTTGAAAGCTAGCAAAGCGGAACAGCCTGAAGCAATTATGGCAGCGATTGCAGCCGCTTGGGCGATGGATATAGAACCTGATTTAATCGTAGCAGCATTGCGCAATTTCGATTCAAATCCGCCGAAAAAACAATACTAAATCATGGTAAGTGTCGCTCGAAAAAAATCAGCGACGAAACAATACCAACATAATCGACATTTTGGCGTTTGCGCCGTAGATAGGATAAAGGTTTATGGAAGTTTCACGAATCAGGGCTTTACGTGGCCCTAACCTCTGGAGTCACCACACCGCGGTTGAAGCGATAGTACGCTGCTCACCGGAGGAATTATCGATCAACGAACTACCCAATTTTGAAGCGAGACTGCGCGCCCTTTTCCCTGACATTGGACCGCTTCAAGCAACTGGACATGATGATGCGATCCCCTTGGCACGCGTATTTGAATTAGCAACTCTGGCTTTACAAGCACAAGCAGGCTGCCCAGTCACCTTCAGCCGCTCGACACAAACGCTTGAAGAGGGAATTTTTCAAGTCGTAGTTGAATACTCTGAAGAAGATGTTGGTCGCTTGGCTTTTGAGTTGGCCGAACAATTATGCAAAGCGGCGCTAGACAACACTAGTTTTGATTTAGCCGCAGCATTGAATCAATTGCGCGATCTTGATGAAGAATTACGTTTAGGCCCATCAACTGGCTCTATCGTCTACGCCGCAGTGGCGCGCAATATTCCTTATCGCCGCCTAACCAGTGGCAGTTTGGTTGCGTTCGGCTGGGGGAGCAAACAGCGCAAGATACAAGCGGCAGAAATGGACGGCACCAGCGCCATCGCTGAAGCCATCGCTCAAGATAAAGAGCTGACTAAAAAATTACTTGATGCCGCTGGTGTACCAGTACCACTGGGACGCACTGCAATCGATATGGAAGACGCGTGGAAAATCGCCCAAGAAATTGGTCTTCCTGTGGTGGTTAAACCCAAAGATGGCAATCAAGGCAAAGGCGTTACCGTCAACGTGACCACCCGTGAGCAATTAGAGGCGGGCTATATCGCCGCGAGTGAATTCCGCGATGATATTTTGGTAGAACGCTATTTACCTGGCAATGATTTCCGCTTACTCGTGATCGGCAACAAATTGGTTGCGGCAGCACGTCGCGACCCACCACAAGTAGTCGGCGATGGCACACATTCTGTACGTGAATTAGTTGAACAAGTGAATAAAGATCCGCGTCGAGGTAGTGGTCATGCGACTTCATTAACCAAAATTCGCTTTGATGATATCGCGCTCGCAAGTCTTGCTAAACAAGGCTATACCGCAGACACTGTCCCATCCAAAGGCACGCGAGTGGTGTTACGCAACAACGCCAATCTCTCTACTGGCGGTTCGGCCACTGACGTCACCGACGATGTACATCCAGAAGTTGCGGCCCGCGCAGTCGCTGCGGCGCAGATGGTGGGTTTAGATATTTGCGGCGTGGATGTGGTCTGCGATAGCGTCTTAAAACCAATCGAAGATCAAAATGGTGGCGTGGTAGAAGTCAATGCGGCGCCCGGCTTACGTATGCATCTCTCTCCATCCTTTGGTAAAGGTCGCGCGGTCGGCGAGGCAATTGTTTCTGCCATGTTTGCAGACGGCGACGATGGACGAATCCCTATTATTGCCGTCACGGGTACCAATGGTAAAACAACCACTGTGCGTTTAATTGCGCATTTATTGACGGTCAGCGGCCTACGTACAGGTATGACCAATACCGATGGTGTCTATGTAGAAGGTCGCCAAATTGATAGCGGCGATTGCAGCGGCCCGCGTAGCGCTCGCAATGTTTTATCACACCCTGATGTCGATGCTGCGGTATTTGAAACCGCACGTGGCGGTGTCTTGCGAGAAGGTCTCGCCTATGATCGCTGCAAAGTCGCGGTCGTTACCAATATCGGCTCTGGCGACCATTTAGGCTTAAACTACATCACCACGGTCGAAGATCTGGCAGTATTAAAGCGAGTGATTGTTCAAAACGTCGCGGACAACGGGGTAGCAGTCCTAAATGCGGCCGACCCTATCGTCGCAGGCATGGCAAATAATTGCACTGGAGCCGTTACGTTCTTTGCGGCCGATAGCCAATTGGCGATCATGGCAGCACATCGCGTCCAAGGGCATCGCGTCGTATTCATAGAAAATGGCGAGCTAGTCGCGGTCGAGGGCAAATTAGTTCAACGAATTCCTTTGTCTGAGATTCCGATCACGCGCAATGGTACGATAGGCTTTCAAGTTGAGAACGTGATGGCGTCGGTTGCTGCGGCCTGGGCAACCAACATTAGCTGGGATGCGATTCGCAAAGGCTTAAAGTCCTTTATGAATGATAGCGACAATGCGCCAGGACGCTTTAACGTATTCAATTATCGCGGTGCGACTTTGATTGCTGACTATGGTCACAATCCTGATGCGATTACCGCCTTAGTTCAAGCGGTCGAAAGCATGCCAGGCAATCGCCGCTCCGTCGTGATTAGCGGTGCGGGCGACCGTCGTGATCAAGACATTCGCCAACAAACCGAAATTCTCGGCAACGCCTTTGATCAAGTTATTTTGTATCAAGATCAATGCCAACGTGGTCGTGCCGATGGTGAAGTCGTCGCCCTCTTACGCTCTGGTTTGGAGAACGCAAAACGTACGACGGATATCAAAGAAATTAATGGTGAATTTATCGCGATCGACACTGCACTTGCCACTTTAGGTGAAGGCGATTTGTGTCTAATTTTGATTGATCAGGTTGAAGAAGCCTTAGCGCATATTTCGAAGCGAATCGCTGAAGGTTAAATCGACATTACATGTCGTTTTAATTAGTAAAAAAGCCGGACTAATCCGGCTTTTTTATTCTTCGCAATTTAGTAAAAATATTGGCTGATTAACGCCCCAAAATTGAAGTCACATTATCATGCCCACCAGCACCAAATAATTGCTCTTTCAAGATCGCCAATTGATCTCGTACTTTAGCCGCTTGCTCAAACTCGAGATTCTTCGCATGATCTAGCATTAGTTTTTCTAGACGCTTAATCTCTTTACTAATTTGCTTCTCGCTCATCGCCTCGTACTTGGCTTGCTCTTGCGCCACCATCAAATCATCGCGGGCTTCTTGCGGGTTATATACTCCATCAATAATATCTTTAATCTTTTTATTGATGCTTGCCGGCGTAATATTGTTCGCGGTATTAAATGCAATCTGTTTAGCACGACGACGCTCAGTTTCATCGATCGCTCGACGCATAGAATCAGTAACTCGATCTGCATATAAAATCGCCGTACCATTGAGATTTCGGGCTGCACGTCCTATCGTCTGGATCAAGCTCCGCTCTGAGCGCAGAAAGCCTTCTTTATCAGCATCCAAAATCGCCACTAAAGAAACCTCAGGCAAATCCAAACCTTCTCGCAACAAGTTAATTCCCACTAACACATCAAACGCACCAAGTCGTAAATCACGCAAAATCTCTACGCGTTCAACCGTATCGATATCGCTGTGCAAGTAACGTACTTTAACACCGTTGTCACCCAAAAATTCGGTTAACTGTTCTGACATTCGCTTCGTCAATGTCGTCACTAACACACGTTCATTTTGCTTCACACGTTCTGTGATTTCATTCATTAAGTCATCTACCTGCGTCAATGCAGGACGAACTTCAATACGAGGGTCGACCAAGCCTGTTGGGCGAACCACTTGTTCCACCACTTGATCTGAATGTTGCTTTTCGTATTCTGCCGGCGTCGCGGACACAAACACAGTTTGCCGCATCTTGCTCTCAAATTCTTCAAATTTGAGCGGTCGATTATCCAAGGCCGACGGCAAGCGGAATCCGTAATCGACCAAGTTGGTTTTACGTGAACGATCGCCGTTATACATCGCACTTAATTGGCCTGTGAGTACGTGTGACTCATCAAGAAACATCAGTGCATCGGCAGGTAAATAATCAACCAAAGTCGGTGGAGGCTCACCTGGTTTTGCACCACTTAAGTGGCGCGAATAATTTTCAATGCCTTTGGTAAAACCGATTTCCGCCATCATCTCTAGGTCAAACCGCGTACGCTGCTCTATGCGCTGCTCTTCAATCAATTTGTTTTCGCGACGGTAGAAATCCAAGCGTTCGCGCAACTCCTCTTTAATAGTTTCGATCGCCCGCAAAACCGTTTCACGCGGCGTCACATAATGCGAACCCGGATACACAGTAAAGCGCGGAATTTTTTGCTTGACGCGCCCAGTCAAAGGATCAAACAACGCGATACTCTCTACTTCATCATCAAACATTTCTAAACGCACCGCGAGTTCAGCATGCTCCGCTGGAAAAATATCAATCGTGTCTCCGCGCACACGGAAAGTGCCTCGTCCAAAATCCACTTCATTTCGCGTGTATTGCATCTGAATCAAACGCGCAATCACATCGCGTTGACTTAATTTATCCTTAGCACGCAAGGTCAAAATCATTTTGTGATATTCATTGGGATTGCCAATACCGTAAATCGCAGAGACGGTCGCCACGATAATCACATCGCGTCGCTCCATCAATGATTTGGTGCAGGATAAGCGCATTTGCTCAATGTGTTCATTGATCGCGGAATCTTTCTCAATAAATAAATCACGCTGAGGCACGTAAGCTTCCGGCTGGTAGTAATCGTAGTAGCTGACAAAATACTCGACGGCATTGCGCGGAAAAAATTCTTTGAACTCGCTGTAGAGCTGGGCGGCTAAAGTCTTGTTTGGCGCAAAAATAATGGCTGGGCGTCCGGTACGCGCAATCACATTCGCCATCGTGTAAGTCTTACCCGAGCCTGTCACGCCAAGTAAAGTCTGAAAAAATAAACCATCTTGTATCCCCTCCACCAACTGCGCGATTGCCGTCGGCTGATCACCCGCTGGTGGAAATATTTGACATAGCTGATACGGCGAATCTGGAAAGCTCACAAATTTCGCTTCATTATCGCTGGAAGGAACTGACTGCAACTCACTCATAATTAAACCAATTCTATTATCCCAACATGGATTCGATCCGGATTTACATCTCTGCTATAGAAATGCTTCGTCTTTACGCATAAACAAACGCTAAGCTTAAAACAAACAATTTCAAGCTGTATATATTATCAGTATTCCTGTAACCGTAGTTTATACGTGCGTATTCGATGGCACAATTAGCTGGTATGTAGAAGAAAGAAGCAAAAGAAAAATCTCAGCATATCAATCGAGACCAGATAAAACTTTCCCCCATAAAAATGCGCTACCCACCTAAAAACTTTTGACAAGAATAGGAAAGCTCCCTATAATGTTTGTCTCTGTTCCCTGATAGCTCAGTCGGTAGAGCGACGGACTGTTAATCCGCAGGTCCCTGGTTCGAGTCCAGGTCGGGGAGCCACAGAATTCGCAAGATCAGCAACTTCATCGTTGCTGAAGTAAAGTTTTAGAAGTTTATTCTTCTATTCCCTGATAGCTCAGTCGGTAGAGCGACGGACTGTTAATCCGCAGGTCCCTGGTTCGAGTCCAGGTCGGGGAGCCAAATAAAAAGCCTTGTAGAAATACAGGGCTTTTTTCATTTTCACTCTAGCGCAATAAATACTCCTCCACAAAACCCTCAAAGCGGTTTTATGTTAAAGTCTCGCCTTCGCTAGGGGTCCTGTACGACGATGTACGGGTGAGATAGTCCCTTGAACCTGATCTGGATAATGCCAGCGAAGGGAAGCGCAAGATGACTCCGCTCATCCGCCCTCTTTTGCTTGGCTCGCCCAGACACAACCAAGTAGAAGAGTAGATCATGTCAAATCCATGTTTCCGTTTTAGTCTCATCACCATCGCCATTACACAATTGCTTGCAGTTGGCAGTAACGCGTCCGCGCAAAGCCAAGAGCAAACATTACAAGAAGTTGTTGTCAGCGCCAGTCGCAACAACAAAGTTGACACTAGCAAAGCGAGTGGATTTATTGCAAATACGCTACAAGACACGCCAGCAACATTGAATGTTTTTTCCGCCAGCCAATTACAAGATTTGCGCGTACGCCAAACTAGCGACGCGATGAAATTCGACGCCAGCGTTAGCGATGCCTATAATGCGGTTGGCTATGCAGAGCAGTTTTCTATTCGCGGCTTTACCTTAGATAATTCCTCCAGCTATCGCAAAGACGGGTTCGCCATTCCTGGTGACGCTTCAATCCCATTAGAAAATAAAGAGCGGCTCGAAATTCTCAAAGGCATCAGTGGTTTGCAGTCTGGCTTCACCACACCCGGCGGCATCATTAATTACGTCACAAAACGCCCCACAAACTCATTAGTGCGCTCAACAACATTGGAAGCGAGCGAACGTGGCACTTTGTATGGCACCGTTGATCTAGGTGGCAAATCGGATGATAAACAGTTTGGTTATCGTATCAATGCCGCGATTGAAAAGCTACGCTCATATGTCAAAGGTGCTGATGGCGAACGTCAATTTGCAAGCATCGCGCTTGATTGGCGACTCAGTCCACAGGCACTTTTTCAAATCGACGCTGACTATCAACATAAGTCGCAAATTTCGGTTCCAGGCTTTCAATTATTTGACGGCACAGAACTACCACGCGGCATTCAAGCCGACATGATGTTGAACGGCCAAAAATGGGTCAAACCAGTCAACACAAAAAACAGCAATCTCGGTCTGCGATTTGAATACCAAATCAATCAAGATTGGACGACTGAAGTCGCTGCTAATTTACACGAATTTAAGCGCGACGATTTCACCGCATTCCCGTACGGCTGCAGCGCCAAAGAACTGTATCCCGGCTATTGCGCGAACGGCGACTATGATGTCTACGATTACCAAAGTCCTGGTGAATCAAAAAAACTGCACGGTATTCAAGCCATCGTCAGCGGCAAATTCGCCACTGGCGAACTACAACACCGAATCGCTTTCGGCGTGAATCACTCACAACGTCGCGATTCTTACGGCGACTACGTATATGACTACGCAGGCAGCAGTAATCTTTTCCATCCTGTGGCAGTTTCGCCATCAAGCGGCAAACCCGGTCCAGTCTTATTGCGCCGTACCGACAAAGAGTTGTCCGCCTTCATTCAAGATATCATCAAACTTAATCAAGAGTTTGACTTACACCTTGGCCTGCGTCACCTCGATGTCGATAGAGCACAGTTGGGCAGTCCAAACTTTAGTCAGTCATACAATTTACCGAATGTATCACTGGTCTATAAAGCGACACCAACAACCAACACCTATCTGAGCCTGAGCGAAGGACTGGAACACGGCGGCGTAGCCCCTATCGGCACCAGCAACGAGAACAGAATGCTCGATGCAGGCAAATCCAAGCAAATCGAATTCGGCGTCAAATCGGCGATAGATCGCGATTTGAATGTTTCAGCAGCCATTTTCCGCATCACGAAACCACTCGAGTACACGAACGCAGCAAACATGTTTGTGAGTGCTGGCGAAGCAGAACATCGCGGCCTTGAAATCGCAGCGCAAGGCAATCTAGCAAGCAATTGGATGTTAGGATTAAGTGCCACCGCCTTGAATGCACGTCAAAACAATACGGGAGACGCCAGCATAGAAGGCAAACGAGTGACCAATGTACCCAATTTCAAATCGACGATTTACACCGATTACGCTCCTACTGCTTGGTCTGGTACGCACTTAACCGCATCTTGGCAATACTCTGGCAGTAAAGCTTTTAGCCCTGACAATAAAGTCAGCGTGCCTGCATTTAACGTCGTCAATCTCGGAGCGCGCTACACCACCCAAATTCAAGGCGTAGTCAGCACCTTCCGCTTTGATATTAATAATGCTTTTAATAAATTCTATTGGCGTGATGTAACGCAAAGTTTGGGGGGCTATTTATTCCCAGGCGCACCGCGTACTTATAAAATCTCGGGACAATTTGACTTCTAAAGCTATCTCCACAAAGGGCGAATTGATCAATTCGCCCTCTCATCCCTAGGCCATGCGCCAATCCAGCAAAAATAGGCAGTACCTGACAAGATTACTCAAGTTTGCTATACTTGAGTCAAATGCTCGGGATTAAAGTTTATTCAAAGCGCAATTCCGACAAATTTCAACAAGTTTGGAGTATTGACTCATGCGTCTCACTACTAAAGGCCGATTTGCTGTAACAGCCATGATCGATCTTGCCTTACGTCAAGACAATGGACCAGTCACGTTGGCAGGCATCAGCCAGCGCCAAGATATTTCCTTATCCTATCTTGAGCAATTGTTCGGCAAGCTACGTCGCCATGAAATCGTTGAATCGGTACGTGGACCAGGTGGCGGCTATCATTTGGCACGCAAAGCGCAGAACGTTACCGTTGCCGACATCATTATTGCCGTCGATGAGCCACTCGATGCGACGCAATGCGGCAGCAAAGGCAATTGCCACGGTAGCGATCATGACAATGGCATTCACTGCATGACTCATGATTTGTGGGCAAACCTGAATGCCAAAATGGTCGATTATCTCGACTCCGTTTCTTTACAAGACTTGGTCAATCAACAAAAGCAAAAAGCCCAAGACAAACCTGTTGTTATCGTTCGCCACGGCCACGCCGAACGCACTATTTCCTAAAATTTGGAGTTTTGAATGACTGCTGCAAACACACAAGCATCTGTACCTCTAACGAAAACTTTGATCGATACGCTCAAAGCACCGCACTTCCCTATTTACATGGATTACTCAGCGACGACGCCAGTCGATCCACGCGTCGCGGATGTGATGATTCCTTATCTGCGTGCGCAATTTGGTAATCCTGCGTCACGCAGCCACGCGTATGGCTGGGATGCCGAAGCAGCGGTAGAAACAGCGCGTAATCATGTAGCGGCCTTGGTCAATGCTGATCCACGTGAAATTATTTGGACCTCAGGCGCTACTGAAAGTAATAATCTGGCGTTGAAAGGTGCGGCACAGTTTTACAAAGGTAAAGGCAAGCACATCATTACCGTTAAGACTGAACACAAAGCGGTGTTAGATACGGTACGTGAACTTGAACGTCAGGGTTTCGAAGCGACTTATTTGCAACCACAAGACAATGGCTTAATCACCATCGAACAGCTTAAAGAAGCGATTCGCCCAGATACGATTTTGGTCTCAGTCATGTGGGTTAACAATGAAATCGGCGTGATTCAACCTATCGCCGAAATCGGCGAATTGTGCCGCGAAAAAGGCATTATCTTCCATTCCGATGCAGCACAAGCAACCGGTAAAGTAGAGATCGATTTGGAAAAAGTCAAAGTCGATTTAGTGTCTTTCTCCGCTCACAAATCGTATGGACCAAAAGGCGTTGGTGCATTGTATGTACGCCGCAAGCCACGCGTCCGTTTGGAAGCACAAATGCACGGTGGCGGCCACGAACGCGGCTTGCGCTCTGGCACATTACCGACGCACCAGATCGCTGGCATGGGCGAGGCGTTCCGTATTGCAAAAGAAGAAATGGCGAGCGAATTGGCACACATTCGTGCCATGCGCGATCGCTTAGCCAAGGGCCTGGGCGAAATCGAGGAAACTTACATTAATGGTGACATGGATCATCGCGTTCCGCATAACTTGAACGTGAGTTTCAATTATGTTGAAGGTGAATCCTTGATCATGGCGATTAAAGACATTGCGGTCTCTTCAGGCTCTGCTTGTACTTCTGCAAGCTTGGAACCATCCTATGTTTTGCGTGCTTTAGGTCGCAGCGATGAATTAGCGCACAGCTCGATTCGTTTCACTATTGGTCGCTTTACCACCGAAGAAGACATCGATTTCACGATAGAACTATTGAAATCCAAAGTCGGCAAATTGCGTGAATTGTCTCCGCTTTGGGATATGTACAAAGACGGCATAGACATCTCTACAATTCAATGGGCCGCCCACTAATCGAATAATTTAAAAAGGAATTTTTATCATGGCATATTCAGAAAAAGTATTGGATCACTACGAGAATCCACGCAATGTAGGCGCATTTGAAAAAGGTGATGACTCCGTTGGTACCGGCATGGTTGGTGCACCTGCTTGCGGCGACGTGATGAAATTACAGATTAAAGTCGGTGCAGATGGTGTGATTCAAGACGCCAAGTTCAAAACTTATGGTTGCGGCTCTGCGATTGCGTCCTCTTCCTTGGTGACAGAATGGGTCAAAGGCAAAACTTTAGACCAAGCATTGAGCATTAAGAACACCGAAATCGCGGAAGAATTAGCCTTACCACCGGTCAAAATTCACTGCTCAATTTTGGCAGAAGATGCGATCAAGGCAGCCGTACTCGATTACAAAAACAAACATAGCGCTGAATAATTTTATTCAACTTATTTTTCGCGCAGCTTTAGCGCAATGTGGATAGATCATGGCGATTACTCTGACAGAAAAAGCAGCAAAACACGTCATCCGTTATATGGAGCGTCGCGGTAAAGGCATAGGCTTACGCTTCGGCGTTCGCACCACCGGATGTTCTGGCATGGCGTATAAATTAGAATATGTCGATGAGATGGGCAACGAAGATCAAATCTTCGAGTCGCACGGTGTGAAAGTATTTGTCGATCCAAAAAGTTTGCCTTACATCGATGGTACTGAATTAGACTTCGCCCGCGAAGGCTTAAATGAAGGCTTCAAATTCTACAATCCCAACGTCAAAGACGAATGCGGTTGTGGTGAGAGCTTCCGTATTTAAGCAGATTTCACGACATTCATGACCATGCAAAATCATTTCGCTCTGTTCAATTTGCCGACCAGTTTTGAACTTGACCGTGCCCAACTCGATGCTGCCTATCGTGAAGTACAATCTACCGTGCATCCCGACAAGTTTGTTCAGGCTGGTGATGCAGAAAAGCGCGTCGCCATGCAATGGGCGACGCAGGCCAATGAAGCGTATCAAACCTTGAGAGATCCACTTAAACGTGCGACCTATCTCTGCTATTTGCATGGCGTGGATTTACAAACTGAATCTAACACCAGCATGCCTGCCAGTTTTTTAATGCAGCAAATGGAATGGCGCGAAGCATTTGATGATGCGCGCCAAAGTAAAGATATGGCCGCCATGATGCAATTGGAAAAAGAAGTTCAAGCAGGCTTAAAAGCACAAACAGCGCGTGCTGGTGCGGCGATTGCGGATGGCGATTATCAGTTAGCGGCACAGGACATTCGCGCTTGTTTATTTTTAGAGAAATTCTTGGCCGATATTGCAGCATTTGATGACTAAGTGATGACTAAGTCATTTATCGCAATTCTTTGCGATAGCCGATTTTAAGCAAGCCTCAGACTAATAAAACCGATGACGCTCAGCGTCTTCCTCACGACAAAATTATGGCATTACTGCAAATTTCAGAACCCGGCATGTCCACCGCCCCGCATCAACATCGCTTGGCAGTGGGTATTGATTTGGGAACGACCAACTCCTTAGTTGCGACTGTTCGCAATAGTATTCCTGAAATTCTCAACGATGAGGAAGGTCGCTCATTATTACCATCGGTGGTCAGATATTTACCGAATGGCCATGCGCACATTGGCTTCAAGGCGCAAGCAGAACAAACAACCGATCCTAAAAACACCATCGTTTCCGTGAAGCGTTTTATGGGGCGCGGTTTAAAAGATATCGCGCATGCTGAAAACCTGCCTTACGATTTTCACGATGAACCTGGTATGGTGCAGTTGAAAACCGTTGCCGGTATCAAAAGTCCAGTAGAAGTTTCTGCGCAAATTCTCGCCACCTTGCGCCAGCAAGCAGAAGATGCCTTAGGTGACGATTTGGTCGGTGCTGTCATTACGGTTCCGGCTTACTTCGATGACGCGCAACGTCAGGCCACTAAAGATGCCGCGAAACTGGCTGGTTTAAATGTATTACGTTTGCTGAATGAACCAACGGCGGCCGCAATCGCATACGGCCTGGACAATGGTTCGGAAGGCGTGTACGCCGTCTATGATTTGGGTGGCGGCACTTTCGATATTTCGATTTTACGCATGAGTAAAGGTGTGTTCGAAGTATTGTCCACCGGTGGCGATTCCGCCTTAGGTGGCGACGATTTTGATCATCGTTTATTTTGCTGGATTTTGCAGGAAGCCGGCCTATCATTATTGAATGACGCCGACACCCGCGTATTGATGGTCAAAGCACGTGAAGCCAAAGAAATTTTGTCCACACAAACATCCACCTATATCGACGCCAAATTATCGACGGGCGATGTAGTGCATCTGCAAATCACGAAAAATATCTTTGCCGACATTACCGAAAATCTCGTCATCAAGACGATCACGCCTTGCCGCAAAGTATTACGCGATGCCAAGCTAACGGTCGATGATATCGATGGCGTGGTTTTAGTTGGTGGTGCGACCCGTATGCCGCATGTACGCAAAGCGGTAGGTGAATTTTTCCAAACGACGCCACTGGCCAATATCGATCCAGATAAAGTGGTCGCATTGGGTGCTGCGATTCAAGCCAACTTATTGGCAGGCAATCGGGCCGCTGGTGATGACTGGTTATTGCTGGATGTGATTCCTTTGTCGCTCGGCATCGAAACCATGGGTGGTTTGTCGGAAAAGGTCATTCCTAGAAATTCCACGATTCCTTGTGCACGCGCGCAAGAATTCACCACATTTAAAGATGGTCAAACTGCACTCGCAATTCACGTGGTACAAGGGGAACGCGAACTAGTCAGCGATTGCCGCTCTTTAGCTAAATTCGAATTGCGCGGCATTCCCCCTATGGCGGCGGGTGCGGCGCGTATCCGCATTACCTATCAAGTCGATGCTGATGGTCTGTTATCAGTCTCAGCGCGAGAAATGCGTTCTGGTGTTGAATCTTCCATCGTTGTAAAACCCTCGTATGGTCTGGGCGACGATGAAATTGCGCGCATGTTGCAAGACTCATTCAGCTCTTCTGGAAGTGATATGCAAGCTCGCGCTTTACGCGAAGAGCAAGTTGAAGCAGATCGTTTATTGTTGGCGATTGAATCCGCATTAGCTAGCGATAAGCAGTTGTTAAGTGCTGATGAATTACAACAAATAGAAGCCTTGGTCGAAAATCTACGTCTAAGCAAGCAAGGCGATGACCACGAAGCGATCAAAACCGCTATTACTGCGCTTGCAGATGGCACTGAAGAATTTGCTGCGCGTCGCATGGATCAAAGTGTACGCAGCGCACTTGCAGGCAAAAACCTGAACGAGTTTGAATAATTTTCAAGAAAAAATATTATGCCTATCATTACTATCCTGCCACACGCTCAACTCTGCCCATCAGGGAAAACGATTGAGGTTGAAGAAGGTAAATCTTTGTGCGAAGCCTTAGTCGAAAATGAAGTCGAAATTGAACACGCATGCGAAATGTCATGCGCCTGCACGACCTGCCATGTGGTGGTGCGTCAAGGATTTAATTCTCTGAATGAATCAACAGATGATGAAGAAGACTTGCTCGACGCAGCCTGGGGCCTGGAAGCAACGTCGCGTTTGTCTTGCCAAGTAAAACTCGGTGAACAAGATATCACGATAGAAATTCCTAAATACACCATCAACCACGCTCGTGAAAACCATTAAGAGCTAATATAAACGGATAAGCTGGACACCTAGTATCGTTCCTATTTGTTTTCAATTATTTAAATAATCGTATAGTTTTTGCCTCAAATTAGCTGAGTTGTCTGTTTTTTCACTCAGTATGATTTGATTATGCACAAGTGAGGCTCGCTCACTTGTGCAAAGTAATAAAACCTTCTACCATCAGAAACAATTTCTCTTTATAAACATAAAGTGAAATTACACTGCATTCCTGTAACCACTACTGACTTGCTCACGACTTAAATTCGCCTCGAAATAGGTTTGATTTAGCGCTATGCCGATGCCAACAGTTAGCAGCGAGTAAAAACGAAAGACGATGTATGTTGCTGACTCCATGCGAACAAAAGAACAAGGTGAATTGATGAAAACACCTACTTTTATTTCCTCAATTTTTAGTCGCATCACACTACGACTGGCTGTTGTCCTTGCAGTTTTTTTCGGCTTGTTGGTGACCTCCATTGTATTAATCCCCAGTCAACTGCGCACGATCGAGGCTGACAGTTTAAAAAAGCTCGAAGACGACCATAAACGGTCGGCAGCAATTCTCGCTGTGATTCTGAGCGAACCGGTTTGGCAAATCACACCAGAAATCGCCAACTTATCGAGTGAAGTGGTATTTTCCAATCCCAATGTGTCTGAGATCAACGTCATCACGCTGCCAGATAAAAAAACTTTTATCACTACATCACGCAGAGCCAGTCAAAAAGGCGCATTTCGTACCAGATCCGAACCGATTATGCATGGCGAACAAGTCATAGGGGAAGTCCAATTGACCTTCGCCGAAGACATTATGCGTGGCGAAATCACCGCCAACTTCTATCGCGCGATTTTTGTCACAGCGACTTCCTTTTTATTGTCGGTGGTGTGTATCTTTGTCGTCTTGCAATGGCGCTTAGTGTTACCGATCAAACAGTTAATTGAAAAATCCGATTTACTGGCCAATGGCGAACTTAACGAAGTCATCGCATTTGATCGTAAAGACGAAATCGGACATTTGGCGGTGAGTTTAGAAGCCACCCGCCAAGCGCTACAAAGATCGTTCAAAGAATTAGAAATCAAAAACCAGCAGTTACTAGAATATTCTGGCACGCTAGAATCCAAAGTCAGACAACGCACGCAAGAGTTAGAGAACGCCAACCATCACCTAGAAGCCGCATTGGCAAGTGTCAATAGTGCACAAAATGAATTGGCCAGGATAGAACGTATGGCGGCGCTAGGGTCTATGGTTGCTGGTGTCGCGCATGAGCTCAATACCCCGCTCGGCAATTGCTTATTGGTTGCTAGCACACTAAGTGACGAAACTCGGCTGATTGGCAAGGCCATGACCGATGGCACTATGCGTCGCTCGGATTTGTCGCACTATGTCGATGCTGCGACAGAATCAAGTAAATTACTCATGCGCGGCTTGCAACAAGCGGCTCAATTAGTCGGCGATTTCAAACAAGTTGCAGTTGATCAATCTAGCGCACAGCGTCGTAAATTCACCCTAGTCGTGGTGTTCCAAGAACTGGCAGCCCTACTCCATTCCAGCCTCAGAAAAACCCCGTTCAATCTTGAGCTCGACATTCCTGATGATATCGAACTGGACAGCTATCCGGGGCCACTTGGTCAGGTATTTAGCAATCTGGTCAACAATGCCGTAGTGCATGGCTTGGACGGCATGAGTCAAGGTTATATGCGTTGTATGGCAAGACGTCAGGGTGATATGGTGTTGATTGTTTTTGAAGACTCTGGCAAAGGCATTCCTCCCAGCATCATCAAACGAATTTTCGAACCGTTTTTCACCACCAAATTTGGTAAAGGTGGCAGCGGTCTGGGTCTGAGTATTACATTTAATATTATTACCAATGTCTTGGGCGGTGATATTAGAGTAACCAGCGAGCCTAATCAAGGCGCCCGCTTTGAAATGACTATTCCCTTAGTTGCCCCCGGTAGCCAAGACAATCACGAAGAAAATTTACCAGCATAAACAACACCATTAAGCGGCGCACTACTTATTAAGTAAGTGTGCCGAGCTGCTATACTAAGTATACTAAGCGCCGACTCTAAGATAATACAGCCTTGCCATTTTGAGTGACGAGGCTGTTTTATTTTCATCTTAAAAGTACATCAATAAAAGTAAAACCAGATACCGCAGAATGCGACATAACTCATTTATCAACCTATAATTCAATCGATTTAACGATCACTTAAAGCCAAAAATGCAACAATATCTCGATTTTATGCGCTACGTGCAACAGCATGGCAATGTCAAAACTGACCGCACAGGGACAGGAACCTTATCGGTTTTTGGTTATCAAATGCGCTTCGATTTGAGCAAGGGTTTTCCTTTGGTCACCACCAAGAAACTACATTTAAAATCCATAATTCATGAATTGATCTGGTTTTTAGCAGGCTCTACTAACACCAAATATCTAAAGGACAATGGCGTCTCAATCTGGGATGAATGGGCAGACGAAAATGGTAATTTGGGCCCCGTGTATGGTTCTCAGTGGCGCAGTTGGCCCTTACCTGATGGCGGCCATGTAGATCAAATCGCACAGTTGATTGAACAGATCAAAACCAATCCAGACTCACGTCGTTTGATTGTATCAGCTTGGAATGTGGCCGATATTCCACAGATGAAACTGCCGCCCTGTCACGCATTCTTCCAATTCTATGTTGCCAATGGCCGCCTGTCTTGTCAGCTATATCAACGTAGTGCAGATATTTTCCTAGGCGTCCCCTTCAACATCGCCTCTTACGCATTATTGACCCATATGGTGGCGCAACAAACTGGTCTTGAAGTCGGCGATTTCATTTGGACCGGTGGGGATTGTCACTTGTACAGTAATCATTTAGACCAAGTCAAAGAGCAACTTTCACGTACCAGCTTCCCACTACCAAGTTTGAAAATTTTACGCAAACCCGACTCCATTTTCGATTACCGATTTGAAGATTTTCAAATTGAGAATTATGAATTTCATCCGCATATCAAAGCACCAGTTGCGGTTTAAAAAAATAGAATCTCTACAAGAATATGTCAGAACCAATACCCAATTTAAGCATCATCGTTGCGACCGATAAAAAGCATGGCATAGGCATCAATAATCAATTGCCGTGGCATTTGCCAGAGGATTTAGCGCACTTCAAGCGCAGCACATCCGGTCATCCTATTCTGATGGGCAGAAAGACTTTTGACTCGATTGGGCGACCACTCCCCAAACGTCGCAATATCGTCATTACCCGCAATCAAAATTGGCAACATGAAGGGGTCGATGCCGTCACGTCCTTAGAAGATGGCTTGGCCTTAGTGGCAAATCAAAATGCATTTGTCATCGGTGGTGCAGAAATTTATCAACAAGCTTTAGCGTTTGCGCAGCAACTGATTGTGACTGAAATCCAACAAGAATATGAATGCGATGCTTTTTTCCCAAAAATCGATCCCGTCATTTGGCAAGAAAGGAGTCGGGAATATTTTGTCGCAGAATCAAATCAGTTACACTATGCAATTGTTACTTACATAAGAAAATAGGATAAAAATGTCAGGACACGGATTTCACGTTCACGGCCCACATGACCATGAACTCGAGCACGCAGCACACAGCAATGACAACTTTTCCAGCAAAATCGCGGTAATGACCGCGATCATGGCTACTGTTGGCGCCTTAATTGGCTATGAAGGCGGTGCTACGCAAAACCAAGCAGCTATGTTAAAGAACAGCGCCGCAATTACAAAAACGGATGCGGCCAACAGTTGGAACCATTATCAAGCCAAGTCAAATAAACAGAACTTAGCTGAACTCGCCTTGTCTATACCTGGGGTTGAAGCAGAAAAATACAAATCTGACATAGAACGTTACAAAAAAGAGAAAGAAAATCTCAAGAAAGAAGCGGAAGCTTTTGAGAAACAGGTAGTAGAATTAGAAGCTTCATCAGAGGCAGCCTTACATCAGCATCACCGTTGGGCGCAATCTATGACCGCAGTTCAAATTGCAATTTCATTGGCGGCGATAGCATTACTGACTAAGAAAAAATGGCTGGAGTACGGCTCTTACGCAGTAGCCACGGCAGGTATAGGAATCGCAGCGCTCGCTTGGATGCATATTTAAAAAGTCACTATTATGAAGAAATTAGCTGGTTTTACAATTTTGTATGCTTCATTAAGTGCATCGTTAGGTATTTCACTGAGCGCACAGGCCCAAAATTTGGGAGTAGATCAGTTCACCTCAGTAAAAAATACCGATGGCACAAAGCAATTAGTAGGTGTCACGAGCTTCAAGTCGGTAGGTATGACTTCAGCATTTGACAGCACCAATAAACAAACGAAGCGTGGGCTATATCTGAGCAACAATAGTCTAACCAGCCTGAACTTCTCCAATTCGGACAAGCTAGAGTATGGTGTTCACTTCAATTTAGAAACACCGCAAGACTATATTGACCTCAATCGCAACGACTACATTCGAGATAATTTCAAGACTCCTAAAATTGCGAACTCCACACTAACGACTGGTGCCTATCTCAACTACCGACTGACGCCGAACTACGCACTCACCTCTTCACTTAACTATAGCAATGGAAATGAGCGTGGCGCGCAATTAAGCGTGGGCGCAAAGGCGACCAGTATTTTCAATAAAAAACATCGTCTTACCACCGTTTTCAGCGTCAACTGGGGCAATCAAAATTATGTAGGTGGTAATTTATGGAATCAGATCGATAACAAGTACATTCAAAACACAAACAGTCTGAATTTATCGAATTACACACCACGTACTGAGCTACGCTTAGGCACGAGCTGGAATTGGAATATTGACCCTAGCTGGTCTTTATCGACCGGTGTATCGGCACGTCATATGTTGGGCGATTCTAGTAAGAATCTGTTCTTACAGCAAAGAACACCCGTCACCATCTTCTCGGTGATCACTTATCGCTTCTAATAAAGCACAAAAAAATGGCTCGCTTGAAAGTCTAATCGAGCCATTTTTTTCAGATGTAAGGCATGATTTTTGATCACTCCAACATCACGCAATCCAACCAAGCTTCTACATCAGGCGACCAGCAGCAATTGACAAAGTGCGGCCACAACGTGCGGCTATCGATAGGTCATGCGTCACTAATACCAACGTGGAGCCCCGTTCACGATTTAATTCAAACATCAATTGAATGACCGATTCGCCAGTCGCTGCGTCCAAGCTGCCAGTGGGTTCATCAGCAAACAATAAAGGTGGCTCCGTAACAAACGCTCTTGCTAAGGCTACCCTTTGCTGCTCACCGCCGGAAAGAAACTTAGGATAATGCTTTAGACGACTAGCCAAGCCCACTTTCGCCAACATTGCCTCGGCCTTGCTTTTCGCGTCTTTATCGCCGCGTAACTCCAGAGGTAACATGACGTTTTCCAAAGCATTCAAATGCATCAGCAATTGAAATGACTGGAACACAAAACCTAACTGATTCTTACGCAGCAAAGCACGACCATCTTCATCTAAAGAAAAAATATCCGTGCCGCCCAATATAACAGTGCCTTCAGTCGGTGTATCCAGTCCAGCCAAAATACCTAGTAAAGTAGATTTGCCGGAACCTGATGCTCCCACTATCGCCAAGGTCTCACCCGCTTCCGCAGTAAACTCTATATTATGTAGGATAGTTAGTTCACCGGTCGCATCAGCAACTCGCTTGCTCAAATTTTTCACCTGTATGGCATATGGATTTGCCTGCGTGGTGACGGAAACTGTCGTTGAAATCTTGGCTTTGCTAGAAAGGTTCATGTTGAATTTATGCGCTTAAATTTTATAAAAACACTGAATATTTTCAGTTTAATCGTATCTGCTTTTTTCCTGAGCTTATTTTCACCCTATGCGCATTCTGCACCAAAAACCATACTCGTGCTCGGTGATAGTTTATCGGCTGAATATGGATTGGCGCGCAATACGGGCTGGGTCACACTTCTAGAAAAGCGGTTGCAAGACAAAAAAATACCGATGCAAGTGATCAACGCCAGTATTAGCGGAGAAACCAGCAGTGGCGGCAAAACACGGCTAGGCGCACTACTCAAAATTCATCAACCATCCATAGTCATTATTGAACTCGGCGGCAATGATGCGCTGCGCGGTTTGGATCTAAATGTTTCAGAACAAAACTTCCGAGATATGCTGATTATGGTCAAAGAAAGCAAAGCAAAACCATTATTAGTTGCGATGCAAATCCCGCCCAACTATGGCAAAGCCTATACAGAAAAATTCTTTTCTATGTATGCCAAATTAGCCAAGGAAACCAATTCAGCTTTGGTGCCATTCTTTCTGAAAGGTGTAGCGGATAAGCCTGAATTATTTCAGCCAGATCGCATTCACTTAACGGCACACGCCCATCCCACCATGATGGAAAACGTGTGGCAACCACTACAAAAATTGCTTAAAAAATGAAGTCATCTGTATTAATCAGCTTTGAACAAGCCTACCAGAACTTATCTGATTTTGACTGCATTATCGATGTGCGCAGTCCCGGCGAGTTTGCAGAAGATCACATTCCTGGAGCAATTAACTGCCCTGTACTCAACGACGAAGAAAGAATACGAGTCGGTACTCTCTACAAACAAGTCAGTCCCTTTGAAGCAAAAAAAGTCGGCGCGGCGCTGGTAGCAAAAAATATTGGCCTGCATATTGAGCAGCAATTTCTGAATAAATCTAAGGACTGGCATCCGCTCATTTATTGCTGGCGTGGCGGGAATCGTAGCGGTGCTATGACGCATATTTTCGGCAAAATAGGCTGGCAGGCGCAACAATTAGACGGCGGCTATAAAGACTTCCGACGCTACGTCAACCAAAGCTTGCCTAAATTGGCGGCGCAGGCAAATTGGCAGGTATTGTGCGGCGAAACAGGGACTGGCAAAAGCCGTTTAATCCAAGCACTGAAGAAACAAGATGCGCAAGTCATAGACCTAGAACAACTAGCACTTCACCGTGGTTCTGTCCTAGGCAAACTGCCGACTGACGAGCAGCCATCACAAAAATCTTTTGAAACACATATCTGGCAGGCTTTATCTCAATTTAATTTAAACCAACCCATCTATGTCGAAGCTGAAAGCAAAAAAATCGGTAACTTAAGAGTGCCAGATGCCATGATGGCTAGTATCCGTTCGGCGCCCTGCCTACAATTACAGCTAGCACTTGAGCAGAGAATCGCGCTGCTAAGTGAAGACTATCGGCATTTCGTTTACGATACGCAACTATTAAAAACCCAACTCGACTGTTTAAGTCAAATTCACGGCAAAGAGCAAATTCGAAAGTGGTCTGCCTTGGCAGAAGAAAATCAAATAAAAAAGCTGATTGAAGAACTACTCTTAAAACACTACGATCCGGCCTATCAACGCGCGATAGCACGTAATTTCACTCAAGCCGAACATGCTACAAAATACCTACTGCCAGACTACAACGACAACTCTTACCAAGATTTGGCACGACATCTCAAGATGACCGCTAGCAACGAATGATCTCAGCCATACGATCTCAACTATCTTATTTCAACTATCCTTGTCGTCGATAATGCTGCGCCCAGGTTCGTCCAAATCTTCAAATTGTCTATGATGTAATGCCCACCAGAAAACACCTCCGATAGCAAACACCAAAACAACACTGACAGGTACCAACAAATACAAAATCTCCATAATCTCTTTCTCTGCTTTTCTTCAGAATTGACTTGCATACAAAGCTAGGGCTCCAGATCAATAGCATTGATCTGAGCAACAACATGCATCAGCACCAAGCACCAGCAACATCACGACATAGGCAAATCGTAATCTGGCGGTCGCATCGTCAATACACGCAAGCCATTCAAAACAACTAATAGCGAACTCAAAGACATACCCAATGCAGCATGCCAAGGCTCAAGATAGCCCATCACCGCGGCTGGTATCGCGATCACATTATAAAGTAAGGCCCAACCCAGATTTTGGCGTATCAAGCTAAACGACTGGTTCGACAGTTTCAAACTAAAGCTCAAATCACTTAATCGGTTCGACATCAATAAGCAATCACTGCGCGTTTGTGAAATCGGAGCGCCCTGCCCCATCGCAACCGATACGTTAGCCAAAGAAAGTGCGGGACCGTCATTCATGCCGTCACCGACCATTGCCACGACCGCAGCTTGCGCTTGCAACTCTTGAATATATTGATGTTTTTGGGCGGGACTAAGTCCTGCATGGTAATCCGAGATATGGCATTGAGCCGCGATATCAGCGACAACTTCTTGTCTATCACCCGAGAGTAAAACAATTTTCTTACCCATCTTTTGTAATTCGGCGATCGCTGTCACCGCTTCATCACGCAACTTATCTTCCAGAACAAAACAAGCCAATATCTGTTCCTCATCGCCAAAAACGGTGACTGTTTTATTGGCATAGGCAGATGGAATTACCCATGTACTAGCGTTCAATTCTTTCACATAGTTCAATTGCCCCAAGCGATAAATCCGGCCATTCGCATGTATCTCGATACCTGACCCAGAGTGTTCGACATGATTCTCCACCTTTGGATTACCGGTCAACTCCGTCAAATGTTTATCTCCCTCTTCTCCCACTATTTGCTGCGCCTGAGTCGCCGTCAAATAGTCCGCAATCGCTTTTGATACTGGATGCAGAGACATATTTGCCATCAGGGCTATTAAATTTTTATAGCTCGCAATTTTTTTTGCATCATGCACAAATGGGAAATCTAGCTGTAGAACTTTCAACTTGCCAAACGTTAATGTGCCAGTTTTATCAAAAACAATATGTGTCACATTCGCTAAATTTTCTATTGCGCTGCCACGAGTGACTAACATACCGAATTTAGCCAATTGCCCAATCGCCGCAGACATTACGCCAGGTGTCGCTAAAGACAAGGCGCAAGGACAGGTAACCACAATGACGCTTACCGCAATCCACAATGCCCGATCTGGTGCGATAGTCCACCACACTATGCCTGCCAGCAAAGCCACGATTAAAATTACCATTAAGAAGCGACTGGCGTGCTTATCCGCTAATTGAACTAAACGCGGCTTCTCTAAAGTAGCAGACTCCATCATCGCAATCAGGCTAGCCAATTGGGTTTGACTACCTACCCGTTCAGCTTGCACCACCAAAGCACTATGCAAATTGACTGAGCCAGCAATGAGCTTACTTCCTGGCGATTTATTAACGGGATATGCTTCCCCCGTCATCAACGCCTCGTCACAGGCACTATTACCTTCGACCACCACGCCATCACAAGGAATTTGCTCACCAGGTGGTACCAGCAGATAGTCGCCTACCACTATCTCATCAGCACGGCACTCGTACATACGTTCGCGTGAGGGATAGGACAAAATTTTCTGCGCCAAAGTGGGATGAATTTGGGTCAATACAGAAAGTGCGGCCGAGGTTTTTCGTTTAACACCATCCTCTATAAAGCGGGCGCCCAACAACAAAAAAACAAACATAATCACGGAATCAAAATACACCGCGCCACCCGAAAATGTCGCCCAACAACTAGCGACAAAACTAAGCAAAATACCGAGCGCTACAGGTACATCCATACCGATATGGCGATGTTTCAAATCACGCCATGCACCTTTAAAAAAAGGAATCGAAGAAAAACTGATGACCGGTATCGTAATAATCAAACTAGCAATTTTTAGCAAGCGATCCAAATCCGGAGTCAAATCGCCATCGAGTGAAGGAACCGGTACGAGATAAGCCGGAAATGCATACATCATGACTTGCATCATCGCGAAGCCTGCGACGAACAAACGCCACAGTGCCAATTTCTTTTCTTTTGCTTGATATTCGCTTAAAGATTGGTTCGCTGGGAATGCTGCATAACCCAAATCAATAATCGCTTGTACTATTTTTTTCAGGCTAATTTGCGAAGCATGCCACCGCAATTGAGCTTTTTGAGAAATCGGATTAATGCGAAAGGAATCTACGCCAGGCAATTGCGAGACACGAAACTCAATCAATTGGATACAGGCAGCACAACGAATTCCTGCAACACTCAGCAGCTCAGTTTGCAAGGAATCTGGAGTAATCGCAGGCAATGCTTCCGCAGATGAATGAGGATGATGACTCATGCGCCGTCTTTACCTTGTTGGCTATCGACTTTTGAACGCAAATAATCTTGGACCAAATGATTCTTTTCAATCGCATGCAAAACCGCCAAACAACCATGACAACAAACAGGATGTTGCTGTTGTTGAAATGTCGCCATCAAAGCGCGATCTTTACGCATACTTTCTCCACAATGAAAGCACAGACATTTTTCGCGTTTCAAAAAACGAGAAAAACGGGAGAACTGCACATCACAAAATTGGGATAATGCTAAATGCATGAAGAATCTGGGCACCAAGCTAGATAATAGGAAAAAACATAATAACGGACATACGATTTTTTTTCTTGATTTCACGCAAGAAAATTTAATAAATTTTCCTTATCCAATTACAAAACCAAGAAAAGAGGCGCGCGAAAACAAATAAACCAATACATTGTAAGCAGAAATGAAAAACGATGGTCGAAACCATCGTTTTTATCACATTGAGACTTATTAGAAGCCTCTAAACCGAGGTAGATTCACTCGGTACTTGATCGCAATTTGAAGGACTTTCTACTTCACACATAACCGGTAAAGAATAAACACCGGAGCTCAAATTCCATTTGTCTGAAATACAAAAATATTTATGTATATTGACCTCCTCTTTTGAACCAGTTACGGCTTTAATATAGGTCAGTCATTCGCGAAAACAAAGACAATTTTAACTATCTAAACGATTTTGAAGATTAAAAAAATCAAAATTATCAGATCAGCTAGGAAGTGCTGCGCTACCAGCTGGCGCGGCTAAGTAATCATCAGGCTGCCAATAAATTTTGCCATCCACCTCGGTCACTTGCATTTTACGTAGCCGTCCACCGCGACAAGGTCCGCCAGTACAATGACCAGTTTCTGGTACATAAATCGCGCCGTGCGTTGCGCACATAATATATAAGCCACTACCTTCAAAAAACTCACCGGGTGTCCAATCCAATTCAACCGGCACATGAGCGCAACGATTCAGGTAGCCATGAGCAGTACCATCGTAACGTACGACAAATCCAGTTGCTTCATCACCACCTGCTATCAATGGAAAACGTATACCTTTTCCGCCTTCTTCCAACTCATCTGAATTACATATAAAGATATTCGTCATTACTACCTCAAGCATTTTCGGTGAGCCATTGATGTAGCTCAAAAACATTTTTTGCAGAATATAAAGGTGCCAAACTGGCCAAAGTACGAGCGTCATGCGCACCGTACTCCACCGCCACTGAGGCAGCACCAGCATTAGCGGCCATCAGCAAATCGTGGGTGGTATCGCCTATCATCAAGGTACGCTGCATGTCTTGCCCTAACTCGCGAGTCAGCTCTTGCAGCATGGCAGGATGAGGCTTGGAAAAAGTTTCATCAGCACAGCGAGTGGCATCAAACATGGCCAGCACATTCGCACTATTCATTGCCCGATTTAAACCGACGCGCCCTTTACCTGTTGCCACCGCCAAAAAATAACCTTGATGCGCCAAATCGGCGAGCATGTCGCGCACGCCGGGAAACAGAGGCAATTCATGATCCCGTAACAAGTAATGGTAACGATATCGCTCGGCCATTTTAGGATAATACTTAGGATCAACATTGGGCATAACCGCCTGCATGGCGTCGCCTAAAGACAAGCCTATCACATGAGCCGCAGCCCCCTCGTCCGGGATCGGCAAAGAAAGATCTTTTGCCGCTGCCTGGATGCTCTTAACGATGGTGGTCGTGCTATCCATCAAAGTACCATCCCAATCAAACACAATAAAATCAAATAATCTTTTTGCCATATTTCCTTGTATTTCTCTATCAATAAGTCCGAGATTTTTAGTTAAGCTTTTGGCCCCACGTCAGCTCAAACTTTGCAAAAATTTTTCACATTCCTTCGGTAATGGCGCGTTTAGCGTCATTTGCTTGCCCGTTTCAGGATGCGTAAATGTGATTTGATGGGCATGCAAAAACATGCGTTTCAACGCGCCGCGGCTCTCTGTTACCTTCAACAGCGCACGGTTCAAGGCAAAATCACCATATTTATCATCACCAGCAATGGCGAAACCACTGGCGGATAAATGCACCCGAATCTGATGGGTGCGACCAGTTTTTAGTTCCGCTTCTAATAAAGCAAAATCAGTAAATTTTTTCTTCAAGGTAAATACGGTATGCGATTCCATACCATCGGCTTGTACACGGACACGGCGCTCGCCATCCGCTGTCGTATATTTATGCAATGGCAATTTAATATGCTGTCTTTGATTTTTCCAACCACCAGCCACCAAAGTCAGGTAACGCTTATCGGTTTCGCCATCGCGCATTTGCTCATGCAAATTAACTAAGGCTGAACGTTTCTTGGCTAACAAGAGTAATCCTGAGGTTTCGCGATCTAGGCGATGTACCAATTCCAAAAATTTGGCATCCGGCCTTGCAGCACGCAATTGTTCTATCACACCAAAACTAACACCAGAACCGCCATGCACCGCAACACCTGCAGGTTTATCAATAATCAACAAATGACTATCTTCAAACACAATTGCAAATTCCGCTCCCGGAACATGCGTCGTGTCTTTCTCTGCAATACGTGTCGGCGGAACACGTACAATATCTCCTTCTTTTAAACGGTATAGCTGATCAATTCGACCTTTGTTAACTCTCACTTCGCCGGATCGCAAAATTCGATAAATATGACTTTTTGGCACGCCTTTGCAGATACGCAACAAAAAGTTGTCGATACGCTGACCCGCATCCTCTTCGGTGATAGTAATGAGTTGCACTTGTGCAAAAGTTTGGGAGGCGGTCTGCCCATCATCTTTTTTCGATGGTTTTTGAGAATTTGCCCCCATTTTTATCGCTAAGTCCTTCATTTTGAATATATAATCCCTGAAGCTTGAGCTCATAAAGCTTCAGCATGTGTAAGAAAGACGACTATTCTACACAGGGGCGTGTCTATCGGCCTCGCCATTTTGCAAATTCGATAGAAAAGATGTGTATGCACATCGTTTTTCGCAGATCAAGGTTGCAACCAATTGTGGCAATCGGATTAATGCAAAGCGATTTGGATCAGAAAGTTTGAAATATAAGGATAAGTCTGGCAAGAGACGCGAATTGACATAAATTCGCTGGCTTGCTGGTTGATGGTTTTAGAAATACCGGTCGATTTCGTCATACGTGATGTAGTTAATTTAAACTGCCTACGCTTTGACACTATTTATTGTAGTAAGTTGCGCATCGCCTGAAGAATTATTAGCTTGATGTAACTCTGTTTCGCCTCTAAGGATGGCGTAATGCAAGCCAGAATACTCGGAGACATGTGCACTCGCCCAAGGTAAAAACCATCCGCGCCAAGCGCACAAAAGATTGAACGAACATCCGAAAATGATTCCAGCGTCATGCTGATCACTTGTTCGGCTGTTTTTACATTTCTTTGTGCCAGTGGCATTTCCCGCCCCCTCAAACTCTCCGCTCCCGCATACATCCAATGTAAGCACGACATAATTGCTCAGCCAAGCTAGCAATTGTGAAATATGGCTTTAGTGCCATGGAGAAAAATATGAAACGTATGCTGTTTAATGCTACGCAGCAAGAAGAGTTGCGCGTAGCGATTGTTAATGGGCAAAAGCTGATTGACATCGATATCGAAACCACTGGACGCGAACTCCGTAAATCGAATATCTACAAAGGGGTCATCACCCGCATTGAACCTTCCTTAGAAGCCTGTTTCGTCAATTATGGCGAAGAACGCCACGGCTTTTTGCCATTCAAAGAAGTCGCACGCAGCTATTTCAAAGAAGGTATCGACGTTCGTAATTCATCGATTAAAGATGCATTACGCGAAGGTCAAGAAATCATCGTTCAAGTAGAAAAAGAAGAACGCGGTAATAAAGGCGCGGCTTTAACGTCCTTCATTTCTTTGGCTGGCCGCTATTTGGTCTTGATGCCGAACAACCCACGTGGTGGTGGTGTTTCCCGCCGTGTTGAAGGTGAAGATCGTCAAGAATTGCGCGAAACCATGGATAAATTGGATTTGCCACAAGGTATGTCCGTGATTGCTCGTACCGCTGGTATCGGTCGCAATGTGGATGAATTGCAATGGGATTTAAACTACCTGATGCAACTCTGGCGCGCAATTGATGGCGCTGGTAAGTCGGCACAAGGCGCATTCTTGATCTATCAAGAATCCTCTTTAGTGATCCGCGCGATCCGCGATTATTTCCAACCGGACATCGGCGAAATTCTGATCGACACCGACGATATCTACGAACAAGCACAGCAGTTTATGAGCCACGTGATGCCCGATATGGTGCACCGTGTGAAACGCTATAGCGACGATGTGCCGCTGTTCTCACGCTTTCAAATCGAACATCAAATCGAAACCGCCTACTCACGCACCGTGCCTTTACCATCTGGCGGCGCGATTGTGATTGACCATACGGAAGCCTTGGTATCTGTTGACGTTAACTCCGCGCGTGCAACTCGCGGCGGCGATATCGAAACAACTGCATTCAACACCAACTGCGAAGCTGCGGAAGAAGTGGCACGTCAATTGCGTTTGCGTGACTTGGGTGGTTTGATCGTGATCGATTTCATCGACATGGAGAACGCCAAGAACCAGCGCGAAGTGGAAACCCGCTTAAAAGACGCATTGCGCTATGACCGCGCTCGCGTACAAATGGGCAAAATTTCCCGTTTTGGTTTGATGGAATTATCGCGTCAACGTCTGCGCCCTTCTCTGTCTGAAGGCAGCCATGTGACTTGCCCACGTTGTAACGGCACTGGTCACATCCGCGATACAGAATCCTCCGCTTTGCAAGTCTTACGCATCATCCAAGAAGAAGCGATGAAGGAAAATTCAGCAGCAATCCACGTTCAAGTACCAGTCGATGTGGCAGCTTTCTTGTTGAATGAAAAGCGTGGCGAAATTCTGAAGATCGAAAACCGTCACCGCGTGACAGCAATCTTGATTCCAAATAAACATTTGGAAACACCACATTACAAACTCGATCGTTTGAAACATGACGATCCTCGTTTGGAAGAAGCCCATGTCAGCTACGCTATGGCGGAACAAGCGGATACCGATATCGGTTACAACAAGCGCCAAAAAGATGACGTCAAACCACGTCAAGAAGCAGTTGTGAAAAGTATTACACCAGATACTGCGCCGATTGTAGAACGCAAACCTGCGCCTGTTTCGACACCAGTACAACAAGCATCCAGTGGCGGCTTATTTGCGGGCATCGCAAAATTCTTCAGTAGTATTTTCGGCGCTAGCGAAAGCAAAGCGCCCGTAGTGGAAGAAAAACCAAAACATGGTCGCGACAAACAAGGTGATCGCAATCGCCAACGCAATCGTGGCCGCAATGGAAACAATCGTAATGGCCGCAACGGCAATGGTGCGGATGCAGAAGATCGTCCAGCAAATGCAACGAGCGCACCAAGCAATACGGCAAAAGACGTAAATAAATCTGTTGCGAACGAAGCAAACACGCAATCACGCCAAGCAAAGCAAGCCCGTCCACCGCGCGAAGAAAAAGACGCACAAGAACCACGTCGTGAACGTCAGCAACGTCAACGCGAAAATCGCAAAGAGAATGGCAATAGCACGGCAGAGGTCAAGGCAGAAGAACTGAACGCTATCGCTCCTGCAAACACAACCCAAGTCAATACAGCGCCAACACTCAATAAAGCAAAAGTGGAATCGAATGATGCTGTAACTACACTGGCGGTTGGCATGGAGACCGGTGCAGAACAAAATGACCAAGGCCATCAAGCGGAAGAAAGCCGTCGTCGTCGTCGTGGTGGTCGCAACCGCAATCGTCGTGATCGTACAGGCACAGATAACAATGAGGCTATTTCTGGCACAAGTGAAAACAATGGTGAAACTAAAGTCGAGACAGCGCCTGCTTTCATTCCTGTAGTTGACTTACTCAACAATGCTAATAGCGCCAACACAGAACTGGCTCCAGCAGCGACAGCGACAACGGCAGTTATCGATACAACGCCAGTACAAGCAAGCTTCGATTTAGCACCTGCGTCAATTGAAGTCGCTGTAACGGAAACACCTGCATCGACGGCAATAGTGAATGAACCAATTCACGGCGCAGTAGAGACAGCGTCAGTCGAACTGCAAGCAGTTGCCACAGCACCAGCGACACCAGTGACACCAGCAATTATCAGCGATGCCCCCGCAATCAACGAAATCGTCTCTACTACCGAAGCGATTCAAAGTAATGTCGCAAGCACGATAGCAGATGTGGTGGATACCTTATCCAACGACGATGTTACAAAGGCGGCGGACATTACCCCTGTGGCACAGACAGCTTCAGCAGCTTTAGTTGCTGAACCAATGCCTGCACTTGCAACTACAGCAGCGGTTGAAACTGTAGCCGTGTCTGTCGCTGAGCCCGCAACTGAATCCGTCACTGAGCCAGTAGTATCTGCTGCGACAGTGGCAGCAGTTGAAGTACAAGCCAGCGAGCCTGCGCCAATACCAGTGGCTACTAAAGCAGCTCCGGTAGAGGATTTGAACTCCATCCTAGCAAACGCAGGTTTGGTGCTCGCAGCTACTGACCCAGCCAAATTAAAAGCAGCTCAAGAAGCCGCTCACAATACGGCCGCCAGTGATGCACCCGTCGTACGTCTGGGGCGTGAGCGCAAGCCTGTTGCACCAGTCGCAGAAGAGCCATTGGTGATGGTGGAAACCAAGCACTGATACTAAATCATAACGGTGCTAATCAATTATTTTTAGCGCCATTTTAGTGTTTTTAAGCTTCTAGCTTGTAGCAAAATAAAAAAACCGGTTGATTTATTCGCCGGTTTTTTTCTTACTGTTCTTATCATGAATTCTATATGCTCTGTGCGTCCGGCATATTTGTAGTACGATCAAATTTACTCTGTGAGTATTCATCAACAATCAATACCTCTATACCTACAAATAAAGAGTGATGTCAAAAAAAATCATTCCTATCATACCCACGACCAATCGTTTGAATCTGAGTTCATTCACGGCACCAGAACGAGTGGCAGGAGCGGCGTTACTCGACGCACGCCAACGCCCATTGCAAGACTTACGCATTTCGGTGACAGATCGTTGTAATTTCCGCTGCACCTACTGCATGCCTAAGGAAATTTTTAATAAAGATTACCCATATTTACCGCACAGCGATTTATTAAGTTTCGAAGAGATACTGCGTATTGCTCAAATATTCGTCGCTCAGGGCGTTCGTAAAATTCGTTTAACCGGTGGCGAACCGCTATTGAGAAAAAACATCGAAGATCTGGTTGCGATGCTCAGCACTTTACGCACCGTGGACGGAGAGAAGATAGACTTAGCTCTGACTACCAATGGCGCTTTATTGGCACGTAAAGCTCAGGCGCTTAAAAAAGCAGGATTAAATCGCATCACGGTATCACTGGACGCATTAGATGACACGATATTCAAACGTATGAACGATGTCGATTTTCCAGTCAACGAGGTACTAGAAGGAATTCAGGCAGCCAGTGCAGCCGGATTCAACAATATCAAAATCAATATGGTCGTAAAAGCAGGTACCAACGATCAAGAAATCATTCCGATGGCACGGTATTTCAAATCCAGCGGACACCTACTTCGATTTATCGAATACATGGATGTCGGTGCTTCTAATGGTTGGAAACTTGACGAAGTATTGCCCAGCGCAGACATCATAGAGAAATTACGCCTAGCTGGCATGTCACTGAGTCCCTTAGATCCACGCAGTCCCAGCGAAACGGCCACACGCTGGCGACATAGTGATGAACAAGGCGAGATTGGTTTTATCTCTAGCGTCAGTCAAGCCTTCTGTCATAGTTGTAGTCGCGCACGGTTATCAACTCAGGGCAAACTTTATACCTGTTTATTTGCGAGCGAAGGATATGATTTACGCGCTCTACTGCGACAGTCACCAGAAGAACAAGTCGATCAAAAATTAAGTCAAACGATCACCAAGGTCTGGCAAGCAAGGGACGATCATTATTCAGAATTACGCCTTCAACAAACCGATCTATCGCAAAGAAAAAAAATTGAAATGTCGTATATTGGTGGTTAACGTCTTTGTGGCAAACATATGATTCCCTCACAGCAAATTACAGGTTTGGTTCTCGCAGGCGGTCGCGCCACGCGCATGGGGCAAGTGCAAAAAGGCCTACAATTATTACAAAGTGAGCCTATGCTCACCCATGTCTTGCGTGGTCTACAGCCGCAAGTAGGCACGATCATCATTAATGCGAATCAAGACCTAGAACGCTATGCCACATTTGGGTATCCCGTTGTCAGCGACGAGATCAAGGATTTCGCTGGCCCCTTAGCAGGCTTACACGCAGGTTTATTACGCTGTGAAACGCCTTATCTAGTTTGTGTCCCCTGTGATTCGCCTTTTCTCCCCAATAATTTAGTAGAAAATTTGGCGTTAGCATTAATCGCCAATCAGGCTCAACTGGCGGTAGTCAAAGCGCTCGACAATGAATCAGAATCGCCGCATATGCGTGCACAACCAGTATTTGCATTAATGGAAGGCGGATTGGCTCCACACCTACTCTCCTTTTTAGAAAATGGTGGACGTAAAATCACCACTTGGTATGACAGTTTGCAAATGATAGAAGTGCCGTTTAAAGATGCAGCAAGCTTTAGGAATATCAATACTTTGGAAGAGTTACGGCACTACAATCAAAATTTTGCAGACTAAACCTTTATATCATGCAGACACCGCACCAGACACCGACGCAAATTGACCACTCTTTGCAAAATATTCTGCAACAACAGCATAACTACCAAGCGCATGCATTAAGTGTCGATCAAGCGCAGCAAATTATTCAAGCTTTTATCCAACCTGTTCAAGAATCTGAATACGTCAACTTACTGTCTGCCTTTGAGAGAATCTTGGCGCAAGACATCGCATCCCCGATTGATGTTCCGGCACATGACAATTCCGCCATGGATGGTTTTGCGTTTAATGGCGAGTCCTTGCACACCAATGGCGATCTGAGCTTAACGGTCGTAGGCCAAGCCCTTGCGGGTCACCCATTTCTAGGGCAAGTGCAGCGCGGTGAATGCATCCGCATTATGACCGGTGCGGTCATGCCAAATAACTGCGATACGGTGGTGCCACAAGAGCTCACCGAGCGCATGCCAACTGAGAACTCAAACTCAGACCAAATTCGTTTTTCGACCCATCGCTTGCGAGCAGGTGACAATCGCCGTCTTCGTGGCGAAGATTTGAGTTTGGGCAAAATCGCATTAAGCAAAGGAAAACGTATCACGCCAGCGGATCTAGGATTATTGGCATCCTTAGGATTAGCGCAAATCGAAGTCAAACGTAAAGTTAAAATCGCCTATTTCTCAACTGGGGACGAGCTACGCTCGCTAGGAGAATCATTGGACGCTGGTAGTGTGTATGACAGCAATCGTTACACGATATATGGCATGTTACAAAGCCTAGGCTGTGAAATGATCGATATGGGTGTCGTCGCTGACGATCCCGAACAATTAGAGCAAGCGCTACGCCGCGCCTGTGAACAGGCCGATGCAATTATCACCTCGGGTGGCGTTTCGGTTGGCACAGCAGACTACACCAAGCAAATCATGTCAAAACTAGGTGAAGTCGAATTTTGGACTTTAGGAATGCGCCCCGGGCGCCCTATGGCTTTTGGAAAAATAAGATCCCAAAATCACAGTGCGTATTTATTTGGCTTACCCGGCAACCCGGTTGCGGTGATGGTGACCTTCTATTTTTTCGTACGTCAAGCATTGCAAACATTAATGGGTGCTCATACCGCATCGCTCATTAGCATTCCCGCCATATCAAAAAAAGCGATACGAAAACGTAAAGGCCGTACCGAATATCAGCGTGGCATCGTCACCAAAAATGCAGAAGGAAAATTAGAAGTGTGCGTAACCGGTTCGCAAGGTTCTGGCATTTTACGCTCCATGTCAGAAGCGAATTGCATGATCGTCTTACCGGATGAAAGCAGTGATATCAACGCTGGCGACATGGTCCAAATTATACTTTTTGAGGGACTAATTTAAGTCTTTAACATTCCAAAAAATCACCAAAAAAGTTAGTCGATAGGAAAGTTCAGATGGAATAAGCGTATCCCTTCTAGCTGCAAGGCACTATAATTGAATTATGGAAACACAAATGACTATCTAAGCACAATGCCTTACCAAGAATCACGAGTTAGAAAACTATTACCTACGTCAGGGATTTTGCCATCCTTTTTTTCGCTAGGCGACATAGGTGTAGCACCTGCTAGAATCTTTCTTGGTAAACTGCGTGCAACTAGCTATTTCAAAGCACGGTCCCGTGCTGGCTTTGACGTTTATCGTCAGGCATTTCACCTGCCCTTACTCCAATTATGTTCTCGTTTCTTCTATTGCATTTGCTTACTGTTAATTTGCAATAGTTCAGCCTATGCACAAACTAAAGTACCACTTTTATTTGGCGAAAATAAAAACGAGAAAGGTGAAATCATTCCCATCGGAGAGCCATTCACCAAGATTTTTTCCTTTATCGAAAAGGATATCAATATCAGATTTGAATTGCAGATTTATCCTTGGAACCGTGCAGTCAAGCTGGCCACAGGAGGTCAAGCTTTAATTTTCGGATTAAGTCAAACACCTGATCGCGACGCCATCTTTAGTTTTACAGAGCCAGCAATGTATCGTTATCTATGGTTAGTGACGCGTTCCGATAGTCGTTTCGAATTCTCAAAACTCAGCGACCTTAAAGGCAAAACGATAGGCATCGTGCGTGGTTCGAAATATGGCGGGGAATTTGATGCGCAAAAAGGAAAATTATTTGCGACGGACGATGATATTGATGCCTATGCGCCACGTTTAAAAAAGTTACTGAGTAAAAGAATTGATGCAATGATTTTTGCCAGCTCCTCGATGGATGCGAAAGAAGTTGAGAAAATCGTCAACGCCATCAAGCTTTACAACGACGCCCCCTCGCCCGCCGCTTCCGAACAAGAATTTAGCGTATTACCGGTACCGATATTAAAAGATGGGATACGCTTCGCCTTGGTAAAAGGTAAAAATGACTTGTTGATAAAAAAAATCAGCAAATCTTTACAGAAATTTCATGCGCGCGAGGCATTAGTACATCCTAAAAAAATGTCAGGATCGCCAAAGCGCTGATACAAATTCATACAACTTGCTACAAAATTAGGACAGGATTACCTTATCTTTCTTGACCTTGCTCTTTATACTTTCACTTCCACTCTAAAGCTCGGAGAATCTTTTGAAATTACCTATTATTTTAGCCAGCACCGTCGTTCTACTCACTGCATGTGGCGGTGGCTCTAGCTCTGATTCCAACACCACGCCTGCAAAAAAAGTCAGTATCTCTGAAGTTACCAGTGACCAATTGGTTTATCGCAAACTCAGCACAATCACGGTTAAAGGTCAGAACTTAGATCTTGGTATCAATTTTTCGCATCCAGGTTGCTTAAAGATCACAGAGCTAACGGGTAGCACGGCAACTCAAAAAACATTTAGCTGCAAAATAGTCGGTGTAGGTACCGTGCCTGTTGTCGTCACTGACGGTTCTGGTAATTCGATTTACGCAAGCAATGTGACCATTCCGCTCGCGGTGCAACCCCAAGTCACCATGGTCACCAACATGGGCACAGTGGTAATGGAACTTAATCCTGCCAAAGCACCGATCACGGTTGATAATTTCTTGAATTATGCAGAATCCGGTTTTTACGTGAACAAGATTTTTCACCGTGTCATCAGTAATTTTATGATTCAAGGTGGTGGCTTCACTGCAGATTTAGCGCAACCAGCGACACAGGCTGCGATCAAATTGGAAGTTGGTACAGGCTTAAGTAATACTCGTGGCACGATCGCTATGGCACGTACCAACGTTTTAGATTCTGCGACCTCGCAATTCTTCATCAATGTAGTTGACAATGTGTCGCTCGATACCAGTGGCGGCGGTTATGCCGTATTTGGTAAAGTCATTAGCGGCCTCGATGTTGTTGATAAAATCAAAGACGTAGCAGTTAGCACCCGTGGTGGAATGGAGAATGTGCCCAACACGGCCGTCGTTATCAATAGCATGCTGCAAACACAGTAATTTTTTCGATTTATCTCCCTCTTCGGGCTGACTTTTTAGTCAGCCTTTTTTTATTTTGAGCTATCTAATGTAGCCTCCTCAATCTGCTCCTCAACTGTATAAAAATATTTTTGTGCCACCACCTACTTAGACTATATTTATCATTGCCTAACATTCCCTAACATTGCCGAACATTCCCTAACATTGCCGAACATTGCCGAACATTGCCGAACATTGCCGAACATTTTCGATCATTACCGAACATTGTGTAAATCAGCGACAAAGACAAAACTGCAAACGACCTCCTCGGCTTGTGATAAATTGCGCGATAGATAAACTAATTAAAAGACATCGTCAGGACATCACTCAAATGAAGACATTATTGCAAACAGCATCAACATCTCGTTTACGAATTAAACTGATAGTGGCTTGTATCGTGGCCAGCGCCAGCTTACTAACGGCATGCAACGAAAATTATGCCGCGATGGAAACGGTGAAACAAGTGGAGTTAAATCGATATCTAGGAAAGTGGTATCAGGTCGCGTTTATTCCCAATAGTTTTCAATCTATGTGCATCGCCGATACTCTGGCCGAATACCAATTAGACGATAAGGATATCCGTGTCATCAACCGCTGCCGTACCAAAGATGGCAGCATAGAACAAGCGAATGGCATTGCGAAATTAGTCGAGAACAGTAATAACGCCAAACTTCGGGTCAGTTTTTTCCGTCCGTTCTATGGCAATTATTGGATACTCGATTTGGACCCAAACTATCAATGGGTTTTAGTGGGAGAACCCAGTCGGAAATATGCTTGGATACTCTCGCGCACGCCACATCTTGATTCCGAGATTCAAAAATCCATTTTGGATAAAGCAGAAACCTTAGGGTATCAGCGCAGTCAATTTCAAATTAGCGCGCAAAGTAATCCACTCAAATAATTTGTTTCCATAGTAAGCCAAAACGCCCTGAATATTTTTTGTGGTTCGATTCATTTTCTCAGGGCGTTTTTAGTTCCAATCACCAACTGAACTGACAAGCAATTGCCAGCATCACCAGAGCTAAAACAAAATAAATCAATTGCAATGGGATCATCCATTTCGCCCACGTGATCCAAGGAATACGTGCTAACGCCAAGACACCAACGGTAATACCTGAAGTCGGAATCATAGGCGTTGTGAACTCACCCAATTGAAATGCTAGCACTGCCGTTTGGCGCGATACACCGACTAGATCCGATAATGGTGCCATGATAGGCATGGTCAACGCAGCTTGTCCGCTGCCTGAATGTATAAAGAAATTAATCACTGATTGAATCAAGAACATTTTGTGCGCCGCGAATACCGGATTGGCAGATTCAACTAGCGGCATTAAGTGAAACAACATGGTATCGATGATGTTGGCATCACGTGCCAATATCATCGTGCCACGCGCTAAAGCAATCACCAATGCTGTCGTCATCAGATCTTTCGCACCTTGGATAAAGGCGTCGACAAATTCATCGGTACTCAGCTTGCCGACGACACCAACCGCGATTGCCATGAACAAAAACAACGCTGCGATTTCATTGATAAACCATTCGTACTTGACTACGCCAAATACCATCACAGCTAAGGTAGCGACAAACATCCACAACACCAATTTATGCGTTCTGGTTAATCCTTTAAATTCTGATAAGTCGTCACTGGCTTGTTGCTGCCGCCTAATTTGATCAATCATATAGGTCGGACTTAGCTGTGGATTTTTCTTGATACGCGCGGCATACCACATCAAAAATATGATGGTACAAGCGGTCGCAAGAAACCAAATCACTAAACGAAAGCCTATCCCAGAAAAAACTGGAACACCTGCGATACCCTGTGCGATACCCACATTAAACGGGTTCAAAAATGCGGCAGCAAACCCGACCTGGGAACCGACAAAAGGAATCGAAACACCAACGATAGAGTCGTACCCCAAGGCCAGCGCCAAAGGAATAAAAATCATCACAAAAGGAATTGCTTCTTCCGCCATGCCAAAGCTAGCGCCACCTAAAGAAAATAAAGTAACAAACACCGGAATGATCATAACTCGCACGAAAGCAGAACGCGTATGTGCTTGCGCCACTGACTTAATCATGGAATCGATAGCTTGCGTCTTTTGTAAAACAGCGAAGGCTCCGCCCACGATTAGCACGAAGCCTATGATTAAAGCAGCTTCAACAAAACCTTTAATCGGTGCCATCATAAGGGCAACCGGCCCTTGCGGATTACTGGCAACGTAATGAAACGACGCGGGGTCAATCAAGGTCTTACCATTCACCAGATGCGTTTCGTACTTACCTCCAGGCACAAACCAAGTTGCTATCGCCAAGATTGCTAGTAGCGTGAATAGCAGCACAAAGGTATTCGGCATTCTGATTTTTTTAAACATACTGGTCTCGCGTATAGGTTCGTCGTGCCGATTTATAGAGATAGCAAACTAGATTCTGTAGCAAATGTTTGTCGACTGCATTAGTAGTCTATTTTTATCGCTGCGAACAATCAACAAAATAAAACCGCACGCCCCGATTACTATTTGTACGGGAACGATTGGCAAGACGCTATATCCATCGCCAAACCCATCGCTATACTCATTGTTATAGCCAATTAGAGGAATTCATCTGTTGTTTTAGTTTATCGCCGCGCAGCATTTGGTACGAGCATGCACTAAGATATCCAAACCAACAACCATCTGCCGTAAGAGCAGCTTTGGAGACCTAATGAATACTCAACCATTGCCTGCATCAGAGCAAGTACAAGACCAACGCAAAGTCTTACAACTACTCGATAAGTATGCCGAGAGCCACCGCCATCCCCACAATGAAATCATTCATTTCATTTGCGTACCGGTGATTATGTGGACGGTCTTAGCCTTATTGTGGGCGCTGCATCCGCTGCTTGCTGTCGCGGGTAGTATCTTAGCCCTGCTCTATTATTTTAGTTTGTCAGTGGGATTCGCACTTGGGATGTGCTTGATGGCGACGCTGATGTTGGGCGTGCTATGGTGGATGCCACAAGAATTAGTGTTACGAGTTGCCATCATCGTATTCGTAATCGCTTGGATTTTTCAATTTATAGGCCACAAGATCGAAGGTAAAAAACCTTCCTTTTTTGAAGATTTGCGTTTTCTCTTGATCGGACCTTTATTTGTAATCAGCTTTTTATATCGACGCTGGAACTTGCCTTACTGATTGCGAATGCTACTTCCAATAAAAAACGCCAGTCTAAACTGGCGTTTTTTGAAATTACTTAAATCATGCTACTGCAGATTATGACAAGCTCCAAACGTGCTCTAATTTTGCCCAAGCTTGTTGTGCTTTGCCATCTTTAGTCGCTGGCTTGAATTTGCAGGAAGAATAAATCTTAACCGCTGCTTTATCGAGAGTCTTAGAACCGCTAGATTGTTCAACTTTAGAATCAACCACGTTACCGTCAGCGCCAACCAAAATGGACAACATGACAGTACCTGTTTCTTCATTCATCAAAGAAGATTTTGGGTAAACCGCTTTTTCGCATGTTTGTTTTTCAACGACAGGTACGTCAGCCGCATTTGCAGCAAAAACAGAACTCAACAAAGCAACTGCCAATAAGATTTTTTTCATAGTAGGATCACAGGAAAGAGATTGAAATAAGCCCATGAGTACATTAGTGCGAAATCAAAGCTGCATAATTGCCACATGGAAACAGGCGTCATTTTAAAGAATATTTTTCCACAAGGCAATACTTATGCACAAAATTTAATCAGTTTTTTTGAGGAATGTAAATATATTCTCCTGTTCTTATCTTTATTCCTAGTTCTATCACCTCAACTTCCTCATCAAAAACCCGGGCATGCCATACGACACACCCGGAAAAATCATCGCATAATTTGCCAACCAGAGTCCAAGCAAATTAATTAATGACGAACTACCTAGGGAAACTTATTCATAGCTAGCGTTGAGATTGACGCTGCTAAATGGCTGCTTGGCTTTCAATACGATGTAATACCAAGTATTCGCAGTAGGAGACGCAAACAAAACATTTTCGTTGTTGCCTGCTTTTAAAGAAGCGGCATCGTACGAGCTAGTCGTTGGGTAACTGCCTTTCTTCACATACAAATCCACATCACCAGTTCCACCATTGGTGTAGAGCTTCATGTTTTTTGTACCTGCAGGCACCATGATGTAAGCGTAAGCTTGAGTGCTAGAAGACAAATTTCTGATCGAGCAATTTTTGCCTAATTGTGAAGTCGAGCTACATGCTGGCAAGCTCACTACGGGTGAAGTAGGCAAAGGTGGCTCACCTGCTACCGTGGCACTTTGTACCCAAGCGGCAAACTCGGCATCGTACTTAGTTCCGATATTTGCCATATAGGTTTGGTATCCGGCGTAATCACCGACGCGGAATTTATCCACGATCGCATCGACGTCACTGCGATGTTTTTCATTCATAAAGCGTACTGCCATATAACCCCAGCGATAGGCACGCGCTACATAATCAGACATCGAGTAAGTATTACCGAAGATGGTACTGAGTTTATAAGTACCTACTTTGGCAGCATCTATCGCTTCTTGGTAATTATTTTTATGTGACAAATACTCCGCTACACCTTCTATCCACCAGATCGTCGGTTTCTCCACGCCTGCGTTAAAGTCCCCTGCCATGTCAAAACGTCCATCGAGATAATGCACATATTCGTGCTCCAAATTCCAGACGGAAAAAGCAGGACGCAACCATGACGCTTCATGTGCGATAAAGCGTGCCTGATTGTTGACATCGGCTGGATTACCTTCCAGATACATACCGCCATTGTCAGTCGCAATGCCAAACAATACGCCTGCATATTTGCTGTAGTTGGTATAGTCGTCAAACACGACCAGCTCCAAAGACTTATTATTGTCATTGGCAACTGGCTGTTGATTCGAGACCAGCATCGTATGGAAATAGCCTTCTTCCGCACCCAAAATAGTGCAAGAATCTTGCAATTGCGCGGTCGTCATATCCTGCGCGCGAATCTTAATAGTCGGGCTACAGGTATAGCTGGTTTTCAATACGATATTGGCGAGCTGCGTTTTGTAATTGCAGGTACCGTACTCTGCACAATTGGCGCTGTCGTAATACTCAACCGCGGATGCGGCATTCAACCATAGATCGCTATCAGCACCTGTCATGCTCGATGTTGCTAATTGATTTTTTACCATAGGCTTCACACTTGGCAACAAAGCCGCGTATTTCATAAAACGAAAAGCTTCATTCTCCGCGTCATTTAACTGATACGTGCTACTGGTATTAAGCAATGCTGCTTTATTATTGACCACAAAATTATTTAAGGCTGTGGGATAGGAGATATCCTGAATAATCGAGGTTGCATTGGCTCTATCATGCGCATAGAACATCACGGTTAAGGCTCCCGTAAAAGCGCCCGCCGCCGATGATTGCAACAAGCCATTCGATGCATTTGGGTTGGACGCTGTGTTCGTGAAGCGAACAAACACATTCTTTACGCTGGGTAAATAGTAGGCTTCATCATTCAGATTCGTGATCAGCTTAAACACTTCACTGGCAGTATTGCTCCAAGCAGCATTGGAGGCATATAAAACATTGCCATCAATCAGTTGCTTGATCGGCGCACGCAAACTGGTCATGACAGAAGACGATGGTGCGGGGATAGTATTTCCACTGGCGAGATAATAGCCAGCGCGCAAATACAAAGTTAAATTCACCAACGCAATATTGCTGGCGTTATAGTTAGTCGCTTCTTGTGCAAAACGCGATGCCACTGCATTCAGATTACTCGCTGAGTAAATACCTGTGCCTTGTGCCGCGGTCAGAGAAAATAAGCCGTAGGTACATTCAGGATCAGGCAATGACACTAAATAGTTGACCAGCGCTGCACCACTATAACTCGCCATCGTCGTCATATCTTTGCAAGCTGGCGTTGGTGCTGGTGCCATCAATGGATTGGATTTAGATGCAGCAGTATTTTTATTTGATGCTTGGTATGCTTGTAAATCACGTTTACTGACAGGTAGATTAAATTTTACCTGCTCAGCACTTGGCGGCAAGGCTAGAGGCTCATGTGGACGCGGTGCTTGTTTCAATTGCTTGGAAGTGTGCCCATGCCCATCACTGGTTTGAGTTCGTTCTAACTTCTCCCCTCTATTGACAACACTGGCATTTGCCATGTTTGTCACACTAGCAGCAAGCAACGCTGCCACGATCACGGTATTTCGGTTCATCGACATTTTTGTTGACTCCTTTATTTTAATTATGAGCTAGCCAATTGCTCGCACAAAAAATGTACGAACCAAGCTGCCCTGTGGCAAGCGCAAATGAGATATCCAATGAGATCTAGACTCGCATTTGCGTTTCTCTTGTCCTCTGCGATGCAATCCTAGATAGCAAACGAACTATTCGTTAAAAATACTCGTTGAATCTAAAAAATCGCTGATCGCCCCGCCGTCACTTCCTCCTTTAATGACTGACTAAAGCACCAAAGACAAATCAATCTTATTAATATATTTGTTTAATATCGATAAAATATTTGCATGCCATGAGCTATTTCGGCAGGATTTAATCAAATACAGAGAAAATTTAGCTGTATTGAGCAGGTGGCAAAATTTAAATAAATTAAATATATTTATGGAGAACTAAATTTGGAGTTCTGTAGTTATTTAATGAATTAATTCCAGAAAGAAATAATCATTAGCCTTACTACAGTTAAAAGAAATAAAAACGACTCCCATCATGAGAGCCTTTATTTATAAGGGAGACAAAGCAGGCCATCGGACTGGCGAATAGGTGTAAGGCTTAGCGGGATTGAGCATTCAATATAAAAACTAACGCAATTCACTCCATCTCGGTCAAATGCAAAGCAAAGACACCCAATTTAGGAATGATTTACTCCAACGCTGACAGCGACTAAAAGTCTAAATTAATTGATTCACATTAAGAGTTTTGTCATCTTCTTGTGATTATTTCTACTGCATAATACGGCTTCAAAATTTTCAACACAAAATAGCTATTTTATGAAATTACTCAAACAAGTTTCTAGCACTTTAATCTGTGCAATTTTACTGTCGGGATGCGGCGGAGGTGGTAGCTCTAACAATGCTCCTAGCGGAAGCACATCAAACTCCGGGGGAAATAATAGTTCTTCTGGGAATAGCTCCGCTGGGGACTGGCTCACATTTAATCCAGCACAAGTAGATATTACCGTCTATGAAGGTGAAAGCTTACCAGTTAATGTGGTAGGAACGGCAACCAAGACATTCGCCAAAACTTTCAACGTGGCCGTCATAGATAACGTTGGTGTCATTACCCCCTACACTAATATCTCGGCAATCACGCAAATGCAATACCGAGTGACATTGAATAGCAACCCTGGACTAAAACCAGGGGTTTATAACTCGAATATACAAGTACGTCTTTGCGAAGATGACCCTAAGGTTTGTAATACGCCCTTTCCTGGCTCACCTTGGTCTTTACCATACAAAATCACGGTTAAGCCCAAAGTAATAACAACTCCGCGTATAACCATATCGCCTCAAAGTATTGACCTAAATAGCACCCAAGGCGATATTCTCCCTATCAGGATCAGCGCAAAATTGGGTCAAGACCTTCCTGAATCGTTCAATATAGGCATCATCGATAAAAATAATCTTACTAATTCCTCATCCAATATAGGATTTCAATACAAACCAAATCAAGAATATAGCGCCAACTTTTTGCTAAAACCTAACCTGCAGCCGGGCTCATATTCGGGTCAATTTGAGGTTAGACTTTGCGTCGATGATCCGAATTATTGTAACCAACCTCTGGCGGGCTCACCTTGGTTAGTTCCCTATAAATTTACGCTCAATTCGAAAACTGCTGGAGTTACTTTAAACATTAACAGTAATCCTATTGTATTAGATTTTACTTTTTACGAAGGAGAGACTAAGCAATTCAGCATTTCCGCTGAATCTCCAAGCGCTAGTAATACGGCTATTAACTTAGGCATTTATGACTCCGGCCGCAACTCAACGTTAAAAAGCATCAACAAAGTATCAAACACTAAAACCATCGCAAACTTAGAAACCAGCCCAGCATTGAAGGCAGGGATTTATACCAGCACACTTGAAGTACGAACATGCGCTGACGACCCTATAGACTGCAAATGGCCATTCAACGGATCGCCACGTCAAATCCCTTTAAAGATTACGGTGCTTTCAAATACTAATCTAACTCCTTTGAAGACCTTGCCTCTGGTCGGTAACTGGAGCACATTCCAAGGCAATGCTGCACACACCAATTATGTACCCGCAAGCTTTTATCCAAGCAATTTCTCACGTCGCTGGAGCTGGACACCAGCTGGTGGAGGCTACCTATCGGATATTAGTATTGAAAATGGTGCAGTCTTCCTCACTAAAACAAGCGCCACCTATCCAAGTGGCGCCTATACATTAACTGCATTGAACGAGACTAACGGACAAATTTTGTGGCAAACGCCGATGGGGACACTTTCTAAAGTCAACGCGCCAGCAGCAGGATCAGGCAAAGTTTTTGCGACGTCAACTGGTCACGAAGATACATTTTTCTGGGTATTCGATCAGACCAATGGCACTTTACTCAATAAGATTGCTATGAGCTCACAGTGGAGTGCCTACCTTGCACCTACCGTTTACGGCAATGAGGTTTTTACCGAAAGCGGTTACTACGGTGGAATGAGTAAATATAGTATAACTGAGCAAAAAATCATATGGAACGTTGGCCTACCGCAATACGACACTTGGTCACCTGCAGTGGATGCTAATTTTGCCTACACCTATCTGTCCGGAAGCTTACATGCGGTGAACAAAATTGATGGCAAGCTGGCCTACACGATCAAAAATCCTGATTTTTCTTGGGCCGGCTATGGCGGTGCAAGTCCGGTTCTCTCTGAAAAAAATATGGCGTATGTGGTTGGTAATGGACTGCAAGCATTTGATCTTAACAAGCAAACCCGCGCATGGAATGTCACAGGCAATATTTCTGGCGCTCCAGCCTATGCAAAGGATGTGGTCTATATTCTAAATGCCAACGGCACGGTGCTCGAGGCACGTTCTGCGCAAAATGGTAGTCTATTGTGGATGGCAAGCGCACTGGCTTCAGACAATTTTTCTCGCGACTATAGAAACATGGTAGTAAGCGATAATCTGGCATTCATCAGCTCCACTAATATCACACTGGCTATTGACATTAAAACCCGTCAAGTTGTTTGGGAACATCCTTTCGGTGGATCGCTTGCTATTTCGGATCGTGGCGTTTTATATATTAGGGGTACAAATCGCATTGACGCGATCAACCTTCAATAAATAAAAAAAGGACATGCGATTTGCATGTCCTTTATTTTTGCAAACTCACATAGCGTTTTGGGCTATGTGAGGGTACCGACTTTGAAGCCACTCACTTCAAAAGCTATATTACTCGTAATCGCTCATAGGAACGCAAGCACAGAACAAGTTGCGGTCGCCGTAGACGTTGTCTGCGCGGCCGACTGGTACCCAGTATTTTTGCTTACGCAAAGATGGTACTGGGAAGGCTGCTACTTCGCGGCTGTAGGCGTGGTTCCATTCGTTGGCGACCAAGACTTCTGCTGTGTGTGGCGCGTTCTTCAGTGGATTGTCTTTGGCGTCGAATTCACCGCTGGCCACTTTTGCGATTTCTTCGCGAATCGTGATCATGGCGTCGATGAAGCGATCCAATTCCGCTTGAGATTCACTCTCGGTTGGCTCAATCATCAACGTGCCAGGCACTGGGAAGCTCATCGTAGGTGCGTGGAAGCCGAAGTCCATCAAACGTTTTGCGACGTCTTCGTTGGAGATGCCAGTCGCATCAGTCAATGGACGCAAATCCAAAATACATTCATGCGCTACCAAGCCATCGTGACCTGTGTACAGCACTGGGTAATGTGGTGCCAAACGTTTCGCAATGTAGTTCGCTGCCAAGATCGCTGTTTCTGTCGCCGCTTTCAAACCTTCTGCGCCCATCATGGCGATGTACATCCAAGAGATCGGCAAGATCGATGCTGAACCGAATGGTGCTGCGCTGACCGCAGAGATACCCTTCTCGCCACGTACATAGCCATTGGAACGTTGATTTGGCAAGAATGGTGCGAGGTGCGCGCCAACTGCAACTGGGCCTACGCCTGGTCCGCCACCACCGTGTGGAATACAGAATGTTTTGTGCAAGTTCAAGTGACTAACGTCGCCGCCAAACTTACCTGGTGCTGCAACGCCAACCAAGGCGTTCATGTTCGCGCCGTCAACATACACTTGGCCACCGTGTGCGTGGATGATGTCGCACAATTCGCGGATGCCTTCTTCGAAAACGCCGTGGGTCGATGGATAAGTCACCATCGCCGCTGCCAAGTTGGCGCTGTGTTTTTCTGCTTTGGCTTTGAGGTCTACCAAGTCTACGTTACCGTTTGCATCGCACGCAACGACGACAACTTCCATGCCAACCATCGAAGCAGATGCTGGGTTAGTTCCGTGTGCAGACGATGGAATCAACACGATGTTGCGGTGATGATCGCCACGCGATTGATGGTAAGCCTGAATGATCAACAAACCAGCGTATTCACCTTGTGAACCGGCGTTTGGTTGCAAGGACACCGCATCGTAACCCGTTGCCGCGCACAACATCGCTTCGAGTTGATCGATCATTTCGCGATAACCAACAGTTTGATCGTTTGGTGCGAATGGATGGATGTTCGAGAATTCTGGCCATGTCACTGGAATCATTTCGGAAGTTGCATTCAACTTCATCGTGCAAGAACCGAGCGGGATCATGGTGCGATCCAAAGCCAAATCTTTATCTGCCAAGCTACGCAAGTAACGCAACATTTCGTGTTCTGCGTGATAGCGATTGAAAGTTGGGTGCGTCAAGTAGCTTGTTGTACGTGCCAATGCTGCTGGGAAGGCATCTGCAACACTTGCTTCAGTCGCGTCGAACGCTGGTGCTGCTTTGCCTTGACCGAGGATAGTCCACAGAGCTTCGACGTCAGCACGTGTTGCTGTTTCGTCGAGCGATACACCAACTTGTGTCGCGCTAATTTCACGCAAGTTGTAACCCGCTGCTTGTGCCGCTGCGTGTACTGCTGCTGCATCTGCTACGTTGATGGTCAAGGTGTCGAAGAAAGTGCTGTTTGCAATCGCAACGCCCATTTGTTTTAAACCAGCAGCCAAGGTGCCAGTCAAACGATGTGTGCGTTCAGCAATTTGTTTCAAGCCTGCTGGGCCGTGATACACCGCGTACATCGACGCGATCACTGCCAACAATACTTGTGCTGTACAAATATTCGATGTCGCTTTTTCACGGCGGATATGTTGTTCACGTGTTTGCAATGCCAAACGGTAAGCTTGTTTGCCTTGCGCATCGACTGTGACACCGACCAAGCGACCTGGCATCGAACGTTTGAATGCATCTTTCGTGCCCATGTAACCTGCGTGTGGGCCACCAAAACCAAGCGGCACACCAAATCGTTGGCTGTTACCAACGACCACGTCTGCACCCCAAGTACCTGGTGCTTCGATCAAAGTCAATGCCAACAAGTCTGCAGCAGCGATCACCATCGCGCCTTTTGCATGCACGGCGGCGGCGAATTCGCGGTAATCACGGATTTCGCCATCGACACTTGGGTATTGCAAGAGTACGCCGAAGCAGTCGTTTTCTAAGGCTTCGTTGGCGGTCAAGGTACGTACTTCGATGCCCAAAGGTTTGGCGCGTGTTTCGATGATTTCACGTGTTTGAGGCAAGACGTCATGCGCGACGTAGAACACGTTTGAGTTCGATTTACCAACACGTTGGATCAAAGTCATCGCTTCGGCAGCGGCGGTACCTTCGTCAAGCATAGACGCATTCGCGATGTCCATGCCTGTCATATCCATGATGACTTGTTGGAAGTTCAAAATCGCCTCTAAGCGACCTTGAGAAATTTCTGGTTGGTATGGCGTGTAAGCCGTGTACCACGCTGGGTTTTCAAAAATGTTACGCAAAATCACGCCTGGTGTGTGCGTGTTGTAGTAACCCTGACCAATGAAAGACTTGAGCACTTTATTCTTGCTCGCTAAGGCTTTCAAAGTCGCTAAAGCTTCAGTTTCAGATTTCGCTTCTGTGAATTGCGCCAATGGCAAAACGTCTTTACGACGAATATTCGCTGGAACGAGCGCATCGATCAAAGCCGTGCGATCCGCATAGCCCAACACTTTGAGCATAGCAGCTTGTTCTGCTTCAGATGGGCCGATATGACGGGCGATAAAGGCATCATGTGCCTCAAGTTGGGAAAGGCTAGTACGTGTCATGGTATTTGGAAGTGTAGAAAACAAAATTCAACAATGAGGACAGCAGTCTTCTGTGACTCTGACTTAGTTCCCTCTCCCGCAAGCGGGAGAGGGTTAGGGTGAGGGAGATTCGGGAAAGATAAATTCTTTACGAGATGCTCATCGAATCAAACGGCATGTGCTTCACATTAATGGAAGATCCGCAAATAAACGCCGCCCTCACCCCTGTCCCTCTCCCGCTTGCGGGAGAGGGGTTCGAAACAACTTAACCGATATTTTTCGCGTATGCTTCTGCGCTTAAAAGTGCATCAACATCTGCTGCATTGGCTGGCTTCAATTTGAACAACCAAGCGTCAAATGCGCCAGAATTGATCGATGCTGGCTCATCAACAACTGCGTCATTTACTGCAACAACTTCACCAGCCACTGGTGCGTAAACGTCGCCAGCTGCTTTTACAGATTCGATCACGCAGCAATCTTTACCAGCAGCTAAGCTAGCACCAACTTTTGGCAAGTCCACGAAAACGATATCGCCCAATGCATCTTGTGCGAAATCAGTAATGCCGACGGACACTGTACCGTCTGCTTCTACGCGTACCCATTCGTGGGATTCTGTGTATTTGCGATCTGCTGGAATTGCCATGTTGTTCTCCAAAAAAATTTGAATTGATTATGTCTAAAAATAAAATCTTTGCCGCGAGGGCGCAGAGAGGCCTAAACTTCTTTTCATGTCATTCCTGCGAAGGCAGGAATCCAGAGTCTCTGCTTGTTACGTCACTGGATTCCCGCTTTCGCAGGAATGACAAATTCAAAAATCTCTATGTACTCTGTGCCTCTTTGGCGAATACATTACGCTACCAAAACCTTACCATTACGCACAAATGGCAATTTCACTACGGTTGCTGCTAATTGTTTGTCGCGAATCTGCACATGCACTGTGTCACCAATCGCTACTCCCATAGGCAGACGTGCCAAGGCGATGGCTTCTTGCATGGTTGGGCTGAAAGTACCGCTGGTAATTTCGCCTTCGCCTTGCGGTGTCACGACCTTTTGATGTGCACGCAAGATGCCGCCTTTTTCACGCAAGATCAAGCCTAGGAATTGTTGTGTTTGCCCTTGTTCTTGCAATGCTTTTTTGCCGACGAAATCACGCTCTGCGACCAAATCGATGGTCCAAGCCAAGCCAGCATTCAATGGATTCACTGTTTCATCCATGTCTTGGCCATACAAATTCATACCCGCTTCGAGGCGCAATGTATCGCGAGCACCAAGGCCTGCTGGTTTTACGCCAGCTGCTGCCAAGGCATTCCACAAGTCGGTAATGCGTTCAGCGGAAACGGCGATTTCAAAACCGTCTTCGCCTGTGTAACCTGTACGTGCCACCATCACTTCACCGAAGGACGTGTTTTCCACGATAACTGCGTTAAATGGTTTGATTTCAGCACTAGCCGCTTTGGTTTCTGGCAAAACTTCCCATGCTTTTGCACGGGCATTTGGACCTTGAACAGCGATCAAGCCATAAGCATTGGCACCGTCACGGCGTTGTGTGATCGTGATACCAGCGTTCGTCGCGGTGTTGTGGGCATTCATCCACGCTACGTCTTTTTCTGCAGTACCTGCATTCACCACCAAGCGGAACCAAGATTCGTTCATGAAGTAGATGATCAAGTCATCGATCACGGTGCCTTCAGGTTTTAACATCGCTGAGTACAGCGCTTTGCCTGGGACTTGCAATTTGTCGACATTATTGGCGACCAAACCGCGCAAGAAGCTGCGTACGTTCTCGCCTTTGAGGTCAACTACGCACATGTGGGAAACGTCGAACATACCGACATCAGTACGCACAGCATGATGTTCTTCGATTTGGGAGCCATAATTAACTGGCATGTCCCAACCGCCGAAATCAACCATCTTCGCGCCGGCTGCACGGTGTGCTGCGTTCAAGGGAGTTACTTTTAGAGTTGCTTGCGTCATGTGAGTGCCTCAGTACCAAGATTGGACATAAAAAAGGGACGAAACCGCATACGAACTGATTATCCGCATCGCTGTTGCTTCGTTTTACCCCTCTGTCCTGGTACCTGAGAGATTACGAGAAGCTATCGATCATTTCACCGATCATTGTTTCTCGTCGCACCTTCGGTGGGTAGTTCAGCGCGAAATCTTTTTGCACTGCTACCGCTCTCCAGAGTAGGGGAGTTTTCACCACCCCGCTGATCGGTCCTTTTGCCTGAGAGTTTGTTGGGTATTAGCCCCTTCGGCGGCAGTCTGTACTTCTGGCGACTGCTCTCTCCCGATCAAGTGCCGCGATTATAACCTGAAACAGCGAGTGGTTTTTCGCCGGCGGCACTTTTTTTCACATTTTATTGAGTAATAAAGTGTCAATTGTCTTATGCAAATTAGCGCGTCAAAGGCATGGAATAAATGATTACCTAATACGAGACCAAGAACAACAAAACAATTCTTTCAACACGGAGACTCAGAGTATAAAGAGAAAACCCAATTCATCGTTTTTTTCGGCTTTCTCCTAATTTTCTCTACACCTCCGTGTCTCTGTATTGAGAGGTTTTAATTTTACACACTACTCCTGCACCCGCTCTGGTTTTCCTACGCCACTCTCTGAGGTGTAATTGGCCGCTGCACTACCGACCGCCAAAATCGGTTGGCGCGGCGGCTCACCCCACATGCCTTTACCCCGCGCAAAATAGGCATGCAAATAACCCCAATACACCAATCCATCACCGCTACGTGGATCAAGCAAATAAAATCCCAAGCGCCCCAGAGGCTGATTCAAAGGCACATACAGCGCTTTATCTAATGTCTCTTTAGTCCACGCATAACCAGCACGTTTTTCTGGCATTTGCTCTTTCCACTGTCCTTTAATTTGCGCAGTAAAAACGCCCTGGAAAGTATCTTTGGCGATATTGCGTTCCGTTTCGTGAAAATACATCAAAGCCTGATCTTTAGGCCGCGCTGATCCGGGCAACACTTTCAAGCCATGCGCCTCCAAAATTGGACGTAATTTTTCGGCATAAGCTGGATCGACCAAATAACCTTGCGGCACACGGATTTCATCGACCGCTTTGAAAGCGACATAGGCTGGCAATTCCATTTTAGTGCGTGATTTCTCGCCTATGATTTGACCATTGGCGTCTTTGATAGGATCAACTACCTCAAAAGTATAGTTCTCCGCCAAAGTCATTTCAGTGCGTAAAGGCAAGCGTGCCTCATTGTTTTTCCACTGATCCGCCCAACGTGTTTTTGCGGCGAGTTGCTCGCGTTTAACTTGCTCCTTATTCGCCGCCAACCAACGCAATAATTCCACTACATACAAGCGATTATCCTCTATGCGCTCTTTGTAGCTGCGATACACATAAGTCTCAACCAAGACGCCTAAAGCATATTGCAAGGTCGGATAATTACTAACTAAGTTAGGAGTAGAAAATGCCGATTCCCAACCATCAATCTGCTTATCTTTGTTATAGCGGAAATTACCGTAATCATAGGTCGGCATGCCACGCGGCAGCATGCTTGCACGCACATCGGTCAACATCTTACGATTAAGTCCCTGCAGCAGAGCATCACCACCGGTTGCCCACGCTGGTTCATAAGTGATGTGGAAACCGTGATAGCTACCATTGGTCGTGTGTAAATCGAATACAGCTGCAGGCTGAAAATCTTGGTACATCGCCAGCATCCAACGTGTGTTTGCAGCAGCCGCTTTCATCATGTCGCGATTCAAATCTATTCCAAACGCATTTTCACGAGGCCCGACGCCACCCGCTGGATTAGGTTGATGGCGGCGATTTAACGGATCTTGTGCATCAGCACCGTCTGCGTTGTAAGTCGGGAGCGTCACAATTTCTATCGCTTGACGAATTTCGGGGTATTTACCCTGCACCAGCTCACGCAGAATAATTTGCATCGCGTCTTTACCCTCTACCTCACCCGCATGAATACCCGCGTTGATGTAAACGCGCAAAGGATCTTTGCCAGTTGCGGCGAGACGCCAGGCATTTAATGGCTGCCCAGTCTCTGTGCTGAGCGGCGCTTTTTTAGGCTGATATCGACTTAAAGATTTATCCTTCTTTTGCAACTCACTCATGAACTGTGCTACATCAGCGACCGTACTCGTGGTTTGATAATTATTTTGCTCGAAGCGTGCTTGTGGCCAGTCAGACGCTTTAGATTTCTCTGCAGCGTATGAAGTAGTAGAGCTGGCAAGTACAACACCAAATGCGAGCAGTGAGATTTTTGTGGATTTCATTTTTCTTTTTAATTGTTTTGAAACTAAGGTTAAAAACTGTGTACGAACCAAATACCATCCAAATACACTCGATCAATTTTCACTCATATAAAAAAACGACCTGAGCAGTAACACACTCAGGTCGTTTTCGATCAATAAATCTAATAACAGTTCCGTAAATTTATTTGCTTGCGTTACGTTGCTTCCATGCTTCCAAGTATTTAGCTGCCTTAGGATTTTTCTCATCCCATTTAGGTGCATCTTTACTATTGGCGATATGTTCAATCGCTAATGCAACTGCTCTATCCACTTTTGCCATATTGTCGTAATCAATTTTATTCGCTTCATCACCTAAACCGTGATAATCAGGGAAACCATAGGCAACGCTGATGGTGTGCGCTGGAATCCCTTGATCGGCCAAGGCTTGATTATCGCTAGCACCAAAATATTTATCGCTATTGACTGGATGCTTCCACACATTGATCCCCGTTTTATCGCCCGCTTGTTTGATGATGGCACCGACTTCAGAGAAGTCAAAACCTGTGACACCCACTGATGCCACTTGCGTACCTTCTGAATCATCGGTACGACCAACTTGTTCAATATTGATACCTGCTACCGTTTTCTCTATCGGAAAAATAGGATTCTTTCCATAATAGCGTGAACCAACTAGACCTTTTTCTTCACCAAAGAAAGTCATAAAAACGATACTACGCTTTGGGCGCTCCTTCATTCCCGCAAAGGCTTTCGCGAGCTCAATCACAGACACTGTGCCGCTCGCATCATCATTGGCGCCATTAAAAATTTTATCGCCCTCGGCATTCGCTTTGATACCGATATGATCATAATGCGCAGTTACCAACACATAAGTATCTTTTAACATAGGATCAGAGCCACGCAACACACCGACCACATTGCGCACTATCGTTGGTGAGGTAGGCTCAGCTTCCGGTGGAGGTACTGGTGCACCTGGGCGGCGACGCAATTCTTTCTTCAACACATTCCAATCCGCAGTCTGAAAATAGCCCTCATTACCCGCTGGCTCCAAGCCTATGATGCGAAATTGCGCAGCGATATATTCAGCCGCCAAATCCAAACCACGTGATGGCGTATCGCGTCCCTCTAGTAAGTCTGATGCCAAAAATGTCAAATGACCACGCATAGATTCTGCTGAAATGCGATCCAAAGTCGCTTTCATTTCTGGCTTGATTGCTACGTTAGTTGCAACTTTGGTTGCTGCTGCAGCTACCGACTTATCGCTGACGGTGGCTTTCTGCGCCCAAATCGAGCTACTTAATAAGGCGCTCGACGCGAACAAGATTGACACTAAAACTTTACAACGTGGCTTGAAATTCATAGCTATCCCATCATTCATTATTGGATTAAAAATTATTGGTTTAAAAATACTAGATCAAGCAAATTAAAAGCTGCCCTACACTATCCTGCCCTCAAACACGACTTTAGCTCATGACGATTTATTCTGGCTCATTGCTAGCACTTTGTGCTGATTATGAGTCTTTTTAAAAAAATAAGTTCCGCAAGGATCTAGGAATTATCTCAACAAAAATTCACAAATTCATTAGCGTCAAGTCAAGTAAATTGCACGATCCTGGTGTTGGCCTATGATATATTGCAATGCAGAAATTCATATTTTACTCGGGGCTAAAACAAAATTACACAGGCAAAGTGTCAAGCTGAAGACGATGCCGGTGCTAGACCCGCCTCCCAACCATAACAACGACGAGACGAACGGCAGAACGCCGGTTTCAGTTTTATGTAAGCCCTATAACCATTTCAACTTATGCGCTACGCACCAGACGAACTACACGTCTACACTTTATTAAATGTCTATCAATACATCGCCTTACTACTAGCCTTAGTCATGCTGGGTGGCGCATGGCAAGCTCGGGGGCGTTACGGCCTCTGGTATTGGGTCGGCAGTTTTTTTGCAATCTCATTTTCGCAAGAAGCAAAAGTGCTACTCTCAAGTGTAATTGGCGATGCTAATTCGGTTCTTATCGGTCATCTTGGAGCACTTATTGCAAGCAGTTTATTTGTTCTAGGTACTCGTAGCTACCTAGGTGCAAGGCTTAAACTTAGCATCATCACTCTAATCACGCTTACAGCTAGCATCACATCGGTTTGTCTGATTAAATTTGGCACCGCTTTGTGGCCGTCACTTAGTTTTATATTAGCTATCAGCGCCCTCCTACATTGTTTTGCACTATCGGCACTCTACCTAGAATACAAACGAGAAGGCGGTTTTCCGTTGCTGTTCGGCTCATTAGTCTCCTTGTTGACGGTCATTATCAGCGCGAGTCGGGCATATGCTGTCATTCCTTCGATTGCTGGTTCAAAAAGTTTAGCTTACCAAGCGAATGCCGCTTGGATCATGATTTTTATCTTATTACTGGTATCGCATGGACTCAGTATTTTTTTACTGATCAGCGATGCATTAAGAAGAGAAATTTTGGCACTCGCAGAATATGATGCCCTCACCGGCCTGTTAAATCGTCGTGGTTTGCAAACACGATTCGCTAGGATTGCCGGACGATCTAAGCTTGACCAAAGGCCACATCAAATCAGTCTTGCTATGATAGACATTGACTACTTTAAGAACATCAATGATCAATACGGACATGCGGTCGGAGATGAAATTTTGGTACAGACAGGTCAAAAACTGATGCAAGAATTACGTCCCAGCGATATTTCAGCGCGACTAGGTGGCGAAGAGTTTATTATCATCTGGGATAGTGAGCAAGCTGACCAAGCGGTGGATCTTGCAGAGCGATTACGCGCTAAATTTGAGCAGCACGAATTTAATACTCGCGCTGGCAAATTACGACTCACCATCAGTATAGGTGTTAGCAAAATGCAGCAAAATTTAGAGTACTTGGAAGATTTAGATGCAGTCATGAATCGCGCCGACAGCGCTTTGTACCAAGCCAAACACAAAGGCCGCAACCAAGTTATTTTACAAGCATAATATTGAGCGAGATAGCACCCAAGAGCGAACAAGAGCGGCCAAGCTCAACTTAATCTTCGAGCTGCATCCACGCTTTCAAACCGTTCACCCAGAGCGGTGCTTGCAATTTGTAATTAACACGTAAGATTGCGGCTCTTTGGTACAGCTGCTCAAAATCGATCATGGGCGCGGACTTAAAAGCTATTGCCACAACGTTCGCATCATGCACCTCTGGCAGCCAGACCACGACATCAAAACAAGACTGCATCGCTGCGATATTTTTTGCTCTTTGCTCATCATTCGCAAATAAATTGACGGTCAACATACCCTCATCATTTAAACAATCTGCGCAGGCCTGATAAAACTCAGGGCTATCCAGCACGGGTCCTTCAGCTTCCGCGTCATACAAGTCAACTTGTATCACGTCGATCTTGCCGCGCCGGGTCGGATTGCGAACAAAATCAAAAGCATCCATTTCAATTACGCGCAAACGCTCATCATCCTCAGGCAGTTTAAATTGAGCGCGGCACATTGCAATGACTTTGGGATTTAAATCAATTGCAGTGACCAAGGCATCCGGAAAATTCTGGTAACAAAATTTTGTCAAAGCTGCTGCCCCCAATCCAAGTTGCACTATGTGCTTTGGCTGCATATTAAATAGCATCCACACATTCATTTGCTGCACATACTCAAGTTCAATTTGATCTGGCACGGCTAGCCGCATTGAGCCTTGTATCGGCGCGCAGCTGACATCACTATTTATCGCACTAGCCAAATGTAAAGAGCGCACACCACGAAATTCAGAAACGAACACGTCAGGATGTTGAGGAGCAGCGGTGACTGCTTGGGTATTTCTTTTTGCCATCGTTTATTTTACTTTTGACACAAGAGTGCGCCAGGCACAGTCCGGCGCATGATCATTGACCATACCTATCGCCTGCATATAGGCGTAGATAATGGTAGAACCAACAAATTTAAAACCACGCTTTTTGAGGTCTTTAGAAATTCGATCTGACAGTTCTGTCGTGATGATGCGCTCACCACGATTGACAATTGGACGTCCATTCACATGCGCCCATAAATAGGCATCGAGACTGCCAAATTCTTTGCGTAGTGCCAAGTACGATTTAGCATTAGTAATCGTCGCTTGGATCTTCAGGCGATTACGAATAATGCCCGCGTTTTGCATTAAGGTCTCGATCTTTGCATCATCATACTTAGCAATCTTTTGCGCATCCCACTGATCGAAGGCAAGACGATAATTTTCTCGTTTGTTCAGCACGGTTTCCCAGCTCAATCCAGCCTGCGCGCCCTCGAGATTCAACATCTCAAATAGAATTAAATCATCGTGACAAGGCACGCCCCATTCGTGATCGTGATAGTGTAAGTAAAGCGGGTTGGCAGGATTCGCCCAAGAGCAACGTGTTTGCGTCATATGTCTCTACCATAGAATTCGGGATAAATTTAATGCTCAATTTATTATGTTTTTAGGCACCAAACAACACCATTGCGTAAAACATGGATTATACTGCTCCACGACAGTAGCTCCTATAAACCATGAATAAAATGCGAATACGATTCGAAGAAACTCAGTGTTTTTTTTCAGACAAACCCGTACAAACAAAAAAAATCAATATAGGTAAAGACGATGACATACCAGCTCAGAAAAGCCACCTCTCTTTTTAGCAGCTTACTACTTGCGGGCTTGTTAAGTAGCTGCGGTGGTGGTGGAAGTAGTAACTCTTCGAGTGCCGATCTATGCTCCACAAACAGTGCGCTTTGCTCAGTTGCTGGCAATGGCAACGGCAATAATGGAAGCAATGGGAACAATAGCGGCACAGGCACACCGACAGGAAGTACGATAGGTGCGCCTTCGGTCTACGCTAACGTTTGCACGCCATCAGTAGAAAAAAATTGGGTCAGAGCACATTTGAACGACGTATATCTATGGTACAAGCAGATCGTTGATGTACCTCCCGCCAACTACAGCACACCACAATTATATTTTGATGCACTCCTAGTCAAAAAAAATGATCGCTTCAGTTTTACCGCGCCCAAAGATGAAATAGATGGCTACTTTGAAGCTGGTGAAGATGTTAGTTTTGGCTACAAACTAGTCAACCAAAATAATCAGTTACGTGTCACTTATGTGCAACCTAACTCCCCAGCCGATCTACAACAAATTAAGCGCGGCGCTCAGATCGTTGGACTAAATGGTACACCAATAGGCCAAGTCGGCTACGACGCTCAAGTCGCAGCACTATACCCGACCAGCTCACAAACAACGACGCGATTTGAAATCAAAGATGTCGGCGCCAGCGCCACACGCATAGTCGAGATGAAAGCAGCGACAGTTGTAACTCAGCCTGTTCTCCAAAGCAAAATCATTACCACTGCGGAGAGTCGCCGTTTAGGTTACCTCGTGTTCACCGATCATATCGCCACGGCATCCGACCCTTTGGTCAATAGCTTACGCAACTTCAAACAACAAGGAATCGACGACCTAGTGATTGATTTACGTTACAACGGCGGTGGTTATATTTATATCGCTAACGAAGTTGCTTCCATGATCGCAGGTAGCAAAGCACAAGGTCGTGTTTTTGAACAATTGCAATACAACGATAAACACAGCGACTGGACTGCTGATAGCAAGTTCTTCTTTACCAATAAATCCCGCTCTGGGCAAGACTTACCACAACTGAATTTATCGCGAGTCTTTGTTTTAACCAGCGCCCGCACTTGTTCAGCCAGCGAATCGATTATCAACGGTCTATCACCTTTCGTTCAAGTTATCACTATCGGCGGCACTACCTGCGGCAAACCCTATGGATTCTCACAAACAGATAACTGTGGGACAGCCTATTTTGCCATTGAATTTGACGGCATCAACGATGCGGGCAAAGGTGGATATGTCAATGGTTTTGCTCCGACCTGTCCAGCGACAGATGATCTAGAACACGAATTAGGCTCATTAAGCGAACGCTTGTTGGCTAACGCCGCAAGTTACAGTAAGTCTGGAACTTGCGCCCCAAGTGGCATTGCTGTACCGGCGGCACCGTTCCAAATCAATGGCACCATTATTGATCCAGATCCTCATCCTTGGAGAAACAATCGCATTCGTAAGTAAAAAAACAGACTTAGCAGACTTAGGTACAAAACTGGAATAATTAAGTCATACACCAAAGTTACAAACGCTTAACTTAAAGCCCGGATTCAACATCCGGGCTTTTTTTCAACGAAATCTGTAAGTTTATCTGCACTCATTCGACTAAAACTAAGTTAAGCCACAATCACGTCAAAGCACAACCTATCCTTAATATTAACTTTTAGCGAGTCGTATGATGCAGACATCAATCCGAACACCCTTTCTACCAGCCTGTCTGAGCTTGCTTCTTTGTTTCGCCGCATATACCACAACGAGCTTTCCGGCTGCGGCACAGCAAGTCAAAGCCAGCCCCAAATTAACACTGAGTGGCGCTGATTACTTGGGAAGAAAAATTGATTTAAAAGACTATGCGGGCAAAACCATCTTGGTCAGTTTTTATAGTGGCGGCTGCACCGTGTGTGCTAGAGATTTAAAACTAATGCGTGAATTTTATCGTGACAATTCAGCTAAAAATTTCGTCTTAATCGGCATCAATATTGATAAAACCAAAGCTGACTTTGAGATGTACACCAAAATAGTCGCAGCTAGTGTGCCTAAGAATCAGCAATTTCCGCTGATTTGGCGCGGCAATGCCGAGACTCTGGATGGATTCGGCACCATTAGCAGCGACCCTAGCCACTTTGTTATTTCCGCCAATGGGCAAATTAGCTTAAAACGCGAAGGCACGTTCAAATCTGAGGATTGGGATAATTTATGGGAAATTTTACATCCCTAAATTAACGGTAAACAAAAACAAATGGCCATAAAAAAACGCACTATCGAAGTGCGTTTTTATTTATAGCAAATTTAAAACGAAGCGTGACCTACATTACACCACGATAGTCTGATGTTCATCGCCTTCACGAGCACGAATAGAGCCAATCTTAAATACAGTTTCACCGGCCGCAGCCAATTGCGCCATCGCGGCATCCGCTTGATCTGCCGCAACGATCACGACCATACCGATACCGCAGTTGAATACGCGATGCATTTCTGCATCCGCTACGCCACCGTGTTGTTGCAACCATTTAAATAATGGTGGCATTTCCCAAGATTTGCTATCTAAGATTGCTGTCAACTTATCGCCCAATACGCGTGGTACGTTTTCTACCAAACCGCCGCCAGTGATATGCGCCATGCCTTTAACTTCCATGCTTGCCATCAAAGCCAATAAAGGTTTGACGTAAATACGAGTTGGCGCGATCAAGGCGTCTGCCAAACTACGGCCATGGAAATCCGCGTTTAAATCAGGATTCGCGACTTCGATGATTTTGCGCACCAAAGAGAAACCATTGGAATGAATACCAGAAGAAGCCAAGCCCAAAATCACGTCACCAGGGACAATTTTACTGCCGTCAATAATCTTGGTTTTTTCAACCGCACCCACCGCGAAACCTGCCAAATCGTATTCGCCTTCAGGATACATAGAAGGCATTTCCGCCGTTTCACCACCGATCAAAGCGCAACCTGCTTGTTCACAACCAAATGCAATGCCTTTGATCACGTCGGTAGCAGTTGCCACATCCAATTTGCCACAAGCAAAGTAATCAAGGAAGAATAAAGGTTCTGCACCTTGTACCAAGATGTCATTAACACTCATAGCGACCAAATCAACACCGACAGTGTCATGACGATTCAGATGAAAAGCCAATTTCAGTTTGGTACCAACACCATCTGTACCAGAAACCAACACAGGCTCTTTGTACTTTTTGCTGACTTCAAACATCGCACCAAAACCACCGATGCCAGCCATGACGCCTTCACGCATAGTACGTTTTGCAAACGGTTTAATCGCATCAACCAGCGCATCGCCAGCAACCATATCGACACCAGCGTCGGCATAAGAAAGAGAAACAGGAGTATTTGTGCTCATAGGATATTCGTCAGTAGGGGCTTGAGGCGGTAAAATAGCGGAATTGCCAGAAACTCGAATGTTCAACTTCATTAGTTAAGCGTAATTTCCCACTTAATTTTAAGAAAAAACGATTTTCAGCACATCCAAAACCGCTATTTTAACAAATTGACCTAGGTTTTACCTAGTTTTTAGGCAAACTAGCGGTTTCAACTCGCGGTTTCAACATTTGATAGGCCAAGAAAAGACTATGCCCTTTAATCTGACCAGCAATCAAAAGCAAACTATTACATGGCTGAGTGTCGCGCTCGCCTTTATTCTTTTGCTATCTTTACTCGGCCCGATTTTGATGCCATTTATCGTGGCGGCGATCTTGGCTTATGTGCTCAACCCTTGGCTCGATAAACTCTGCAAAATCAAAATCAAAGGAATTCACCTACCTCGCCCGATTGCGGCGACTCTGATGATTTTGTTGGTGGTGGCTTGTATTTTGGCTATCGTCTTGATCATGGTGCCGATTTTACAAAAACAAATTCCACTGTTACATAATCAAATTCCACAATTTCTAAATCGCTTTAACACTTTAGTTGGTCCGATTTTGCATGACTTCGGGATACAAGCCACTATCGATAGCGAAGGTATCAAAGCGATTATCAGCGATCATTTAGCCAGCAGCGGTGACGTGATTGGTAAAGCCGTGCTGTCCTCGATACGCGTTGGCGGTACCGCGGTTTTGGGCATGCTGGCCAACTTTATTTTGATCCCTATCGTTTTGTTTTACCTTTTAGTAGATTGGCACGCCTTAATTGGACGGCTGCGCAATTTCATCCCACGTCGCTGGTTAAAACAAACGCAAACTTGGTTTAAAGAAGTCGATGAATTGCTCGCACAATACTTGCGCGGTCAAATCATGGTGATGGTGATTTTGGCGATTTACTACTCCTTAGGACTCGCGATCGCTGGTTTTGATTTGGCATTGCCAGTTGGAATTTTGACGGGATTATTGGTGTTTATCCCCTACCTCGGTTATGGTTTAGGCTTATTTTTAGCCTTGGTCAGCGCAGTTTTACAATTTAATGATTTGCATGGCTTAGTCGCGGTTGGTATCGTGTATGGTGTCGGCCAAGCCTTAGAATCCTTTATTTTGACGCCAAAATTAGTGGGAGAACGGATAGGTCTGCATCCACTAACAGTGATTTTTGCCTTAATGGCATTCGGCCAATTATTTGGCTTCATCGGTATTCTGGTCGCATTACCGGCTTCTGCCGTTATTTCGGTTGCAGCGAAAAACTTGCGACTTTCTTACTTAAATAGTTCCTTTTATCGTCAATCTTAAATGATGCAATAACAGGTTTTTTTGACGATTTTCATGACAATGAGACAGCTTTTACTTGATCTAGATGCGGAAAGCCTTCCGTCTTTAGATACGTTTGTGGTCGGGCAAAATGCAGAATTAGCGCAAATACTGTGCTTATTCTCCGAGCGTACCGCCAGTCAATATGGCGAACGCTCCGTGTATTTATGGGGTGAACCGGGTGCAGGCAAAACCCATTTACTGCATGCGATTGCACAAGATCCACACACACGCTATATCAGCGCCGACGCGCCTGAAGAGCAATTTTGGTATAGCCCCGAAATTGATCTCTATTTGCTGGACGATTGTGATCAATTATCAGGTGCGGCACAAATCGACGCTTTTGCTTTATTTAATGAAGCCCGTGCAAACGGTGCTTTCTTTGTTGCAGCAGGCAATCATCCACCGATGATTTTGAATGTGCGGGATGATTTGCGCACCCGTCTTGGTTGGGGCTTAGTTTATCAAGTCATCGGATTATCGGATGAAGATAAGATCGATGCTTTAGAACGCGCCGCTCAGGCAAAAGGCATAGGATTAGCGCATGGCGTGTTACCCTATCTGATTACGCACTATCGCCGCGATATGCGTTCATTAACATCGATGTTAGGCGAACTGGATCACTATTCCTTAGAAACCAAGCGCCCGATTACGCTACCTTTATTACGTGAATTATTGCAAAGAGATCATGCGGAATAACTATTTAAGCAATCCGCCCATGACCAATGCTTGTGAGTAAAACTATCTATGCAAAACATCGCCCTTTTTGATTTAGACCACACCTTATTACCAATCGACTCTGATTACGAATGGGGCCAATTTTTATGCCGCGTCGGTGCTGTTGATGCGGATGAATTCGGTCGTCGCAATGCAGAATTCTTTGCACAATACCAAGCTGGCACTTTAGATCCAGTCGAGTATTTGGAATTTGCACTAGGCACTTTGGCGCAATTTTCACGTCAACAACTGAATGACTATCATGCACAATTCATGCAAGAAGTCATCGACCCTGCCCTACTGCCAGCGGCGTTTGATTTACTCAAACAACATCAAGAGCAAAACGACTTAATCGCGATCATTACCGCTACTAATCGCTTCGTGACACAACCGATCGCACAAGCGCTGGGCGTCGAACATTTATTGGCGGCAGAACCACATTTCGATGAACAAGGCAATTTGACTGGTAAACTGCGCGGTGTGCCGACCTCTGGCCCCGGCAAAGTCACGCATTTACACGCTTGGCTGGCGCAGCAAGGCAAGCAACTGAGCGACTTTACTAAGAGTTATTTTTACAGCGATTCTCAAAATGATATTCCTTTGCTCTCTATCGTGACGCACCCGATCGCGACCAATCCAAATCAACTCTTACTAGCCCATGCGCAAGCCAATGACTGGCCGACGCTGCAATTATTTGCGCAACAACATTAACAGTAACGACAACAAGCACGAAGCATGATTAAGAAATTTATCCGCAAAATCTTAGGCGTTAAGAATCCTGACGACACCCTCGATCAAGGCAAAGCCAGCGCGAAGAAAAACAAGCCAAAAGTCTTGAGTGCGAAAGAACATGGCATTGACCCTGCCTTGGTATCGAATAACGCGATACGCATCACGCAGACTTTGCAGGACAACGGATACAAAGCCTTTATCGTCGGCGGTGCGGTGCGTGATCTCTTGCTTGGCGTCAAACCAAAAGATTTTGACGTCGCGACTAACGCTACGCCCGAGCAAGTTAAACGCCTGTTCCGCCGTGCTTTCATCATTGGTCGTCGCTTTCAAATTGTGCATGTGATGTTTGGACAAGATCTGATTGAAGTCACCACCTTCCGCGGCGCTGCCAAGCATGAAGCGCCCAAAGACGAACACGGCCGCGTGTTGCGCGACAACACGTTTGGCGAACAACACGAAGATGCGGTAAGACGTGATTTCACCATCAATGCTATGTATTACGACCCCGCCAGCCAAACGGTATTGGATTACCACGGTGGCATTGCCGATATTCGCAAAAAGACTTTGCGCATCATCGGGGTACCAGAATTACGTTATCGTGAAGATCCAGTGCGCATGCTGCGCGTGGTTCGCTTCGCTGCCAAACTCAAATTCACAATTGACGACGATACACGTGCGCCGATCAAAGTGATGGCACCACTCATCAACAATGTTCCAAGCGCGCGCGTCTTCGACGAAATGCTCAAACTCTTAATGAGCGGTCATGCGATGGCTTGTTTGCAGCAATTACGCAAAGAAGGCTTGCACCACGGCTTAATGCCATTGCTCGATGTTGTGTTGGAACAACCATTAGGTGAACGCTTCGTCACCTTAGCGCTTGCGAATACCGACGAACGCGTACAGCAAGGCAAAACCGTTTCACCAGGATTTTTATTTGCCTCATTACTCTGGCATCAAGTATTAGAAAAATGGGAAGCCTACAAAGTCTCTGGCGAACTCCCTATCCCCGCATTGCACTTGGCGGCTGACGATGTCTTGAACACCCAAACCGACGCGCTCGCTCTACAGCGTAAAATCGGCACCGATATGCGCGACATCTGGGCGATGCAACCACGCTTTGAAAAACGCATAGGTAAAGCGCCTTACAAATTATTAGAGAATAATCGCCTGCGCGCTGGCTATGATTTCTTGTTACTGCGTTGTGCATCTGGCGAAATCGATGCCGAGCTTGGCGAATGGTGGACTGACTTTATCAATGGCGACGAACAAGAACGTGTGCGCCTTTTAAGTATCAAACCAAAAGCAAAATCAGCCGAGAGCGCACCTGCAAAAAAACGCCGCCCACGACGCAGCCCGCATCGTCAATCCGGCGGTAAGCCTAAAGCAGCGCCGACGGAATAAACTACTGAATAAATTACAGAATATCAGTATGACCATCACTGCCTACATCGGGATCGGTGCCAACCTCGGCGATGCACGCGCGATGGTTGAATATGCAATTGCGAAGCTCCGTAGTTTGCCGCAAACACAATTCGAGCAAGCCTCGTCACTGTTTATCACAGCTCCCATCGACTCCAGCGGCGATGACTATATCAATGCCGTGGTTGCAGTCAACACCGAACTAGAGGCGCTCGCCCTGCTTGAACATTTGCAAGCCCTAGAATTGTCGTGCGGGCGTGAACGTCCGTATCGCAACGCGCCACGCACCTTAGATCTCGACTTGCTGCTTTATGGTCAACAAATCATCGACGTGCCGCACTTAAACGTGCCACATCCACGCATGACAGAACGCGCCTTCGTATTAATTCCACTGCTACAACTCGATCCATTCGTTCAGATCCCAGGCAAAGGTGCAGCCCATCAATTTGCCCCAGCAGTGGCGGATCAAGGCATACGAAAACTCTAGCGTTCTTTAGCCTAAGCGAACTCAGCCCATGCAAATTCCTGTCATCGTTCAAACTACTGGTCTCTTAATCCTGTCGAATGTCTTTATGACTTTTGCATGGTATGGCCACCTTAAAAATCTCAATAGCAAGGCTTGGTATATTGCAGCATTTGTTAGCTGGGGCATCGCCCTTTTTGAATACTTACTCCAAGTCCCCGCGAATCGTATCGGTTACACTCAGTACAGTTTGGCGCAACTCAAAATTCTGCAAGAAGTCTTAACGCTCTTAGTCTTTGTTCCTTTTTCGATGATCTATATGAATCAGCCGTTTAAGTTAGACTACGTGTGGGCCGGATTATGCTTAGTCGGCGCTGTGTATTTTATTTTTAGAAGTTAGGCTTCAAAGTCAATCAACTTCACACCAAAGGAAACATCGTGGCTGAATACTTACAAGACCGCAAAGCGGTCACCATCACGACACTCAACACCCTGCGCGAGCAAGGCGAAAAGATCACCATGTTGACCTGCTACGATGCCAGCTTTGCTGCCATGATGGATCGATGCGGGGTAGAGATTTTATTGATCGGTGATTCGCTCGGTATGGTGTGCCAAGGTCACAGCTCCACCCTACCCGTCACCAACAATGACGTCGCCTACCACACCGCCGCCGTTGCACGCGGCAACGACAAAGCCTTCATCATCGCCGACATGCCATTCGGCACCTACGCCACACCTGAATCTGCATTTAACAACGCAGTGCAATTGATACAAGCTGGCGCACAGATGGTCAAAGTCGAAGGCGGTACATGGATCGCCCCCATCATCAAATTCCTGACCGAACGCGCCATCCCCGTCTGCGCCCACCTAGGCTTGACGCCACAGTCGGTTCATCAATTAGGTGGCTACAAAGTCCAAGGCAAAACCACCGCCGCCGCCGACTTACTCAAAGCCGAGGCGCAATTATTACAAGAAGCCGGAGCGAGCTTATTAGTCTTAGAAGCCATCCCCGCAGGATTAGCCAAAGAAGTCACCGATCTCTTACACATCCCCACAATCGGCATAGGCGCAGGCCCCGATTGCTCCGGCCAAGTTTTAGTCATGCACGATTTACTCGGCGTCTTCCCAGGTCGCAAAGCGCGTTTTGTGAAGAATTTTATGGACGGTCAAACCAATATTGATGCGGCGATTAAGGCGTATGTGGCGGCTGTGAAGGATAAGAGTTTTCCTGCGCCTGAGCATTGTTTTTAAACCTCTTGCGAGCAATCGTCTAACGCGCAGCTTTCTTTGCTTGTACGACAAAATCACTTGTAGTAACATACCTACATACCCTTAAGCGAGGTGCTGCCATGACAATTACAACCTTCTCAAGTCGTGAATTTAATCAACACGCGAGCGAAGCCAAAAAAGCTGCGAATAATGGTCCCGTATTTATCACTGACCGTGGATCGCCAGCACACGTTCTATTGAGCATAAAAGATTACCAACGCCTCACGGAAGGTCAGCAAAAAATTGCCGACTTATTGGCAATGCCAGGTGTTGAAGACATAGAATTTGAAATTCCGACCAGGCGTGAGCTTGCTCGATCTGAGGACTTTGCTTAATGTTCATCCTCGACACAAATGTAGTATCCGAGTTACGAAAAATTCGACTTGGAAAAGCAGATGAGCATGTTGCCAAGTGGGCTGATAGCGTCAACACTAGCGATTTATATCTGTCCGTCATCACGATACAAGAATTAGAAATCGGCGTGCTCTTAGTTGAACGCCGCGGCTCGTTGCAAGGTGCCACGTTGAGATCATGGCTAAATAATCACGTGCTGCCAGCATTCGCCAATCGCATCCTCCCCATCGATACAGCGGTTGCAAGACGCAGCGCGCAACTCCACGTACCCAACCCACAACCCATTCGAGACGGCTTGATCGCTGCCACAGCATTGGTGCACGGCATGACGGTTGTGACGCGAAACGTGGATGATTTTAAATCGACCGGGGTTCAGTTATTGAATCCTTGGATGCACATCTGAAAATCCAAATAACTCGAAATAATCAGAAACTGTAAAGAAAACTGAGTAGATCGACGGCTTATCCAGCGCCAGAAAAAATTGTTAGGTATCTTTTGACAGTTCTTTGAGTCCAAGAGCACATAATACTTCGTCTGAAATACGCCTATTCTCTTCCAGTGGCATATTCAACCATACGGTCATTTCATTTAGTCCAGGGAAATGACTCTCAAGAAATTCTGCAATTTCTATAGTAGTAAATTCTACGCGTATCTTATTGTTTGGATCAGGCTTTCTTGAATGAATTTCTACGTTTGTCAAACATAGTGCTATCGTTTTCAGAGTTGCAGCACGTTCTCCAGTATAAGCAAAGAAAAATAACTCTGGAAGTGCTTCAACCAAGATCGGGACATATCTTCGCATTTCGGAAATTTCGTAAAGCTCGCGAATATCTTCATCATATCCGTAAAAACTAATTTCCACTTTCCCTTGGCAGTGTGCAGCAATTTCTCTCGTGCCTTTTATTCGATCAAAAAAGCTCCGGATAGGCGAAGTATTTAGTGCCCGCACGTCATCACGATCAATAATAAAGTGAAAGTGCTCCGAAGTTACAAGTACTTCGTTAACATCCCAGTAATGCTGAACTTCTTCAAGAATATTTGAAGGTGGCGGCAATAAGTCTAAAATTGTTTTTTTTGATCCATTTAGTTTATTTTCAAACGGAATAGTAATTTTCCAATTCTCACCAGCTCTCGACGTGATTTCTGGACTAAAAACAACCCAGTAAATATCTTTTGAGCTAGGATGACAAATGGCAATAAGAACGGGCGCTGGATAATTTACGAGATAATTAAAGTGCTTAATATCGCCTCGAAAAATGTATCCCCATTGGTTCTTTTCTTCAAAGAATGACTTGCCATATTTTATCTGTAGGGCAATCATCTGACCGGTTACAGTTCCATCTTCAAGAATAATATCCACTTGCGCATCAATACCAAAATCATGCTCCTGATGATTTCTTTTAAATAGCCAACCAAATTCCTCGTTGATTACGCGCGATACCAAATCGACTCCACGGTCGCCTTTTTGTGCAGCTTTACTGTAAGTAGGGAAGCCTTTACTCATGATGTCCAATATGACTTTCTCAAAATACCAAGATACCCGAACATAAAAAAATAAACAATTAGTTTCTTTAATATTACGAGCCTCGCACACTAGACGCATCAGAGCAGAGTAAACCTATTACATTCGACAGCTATATTCCCAACATCAACATAAGCTTGGATTCTCCCAACGGGCATGTCCAAGAGATAGTGATGGAAAACAGAAATATCTTACATCCAAGTAATGCAATAAAAAACTACATTGCTAATCAAAACAAAAGGTGCTACTTTAGTGTTACCTACTATTTTTCAAAGCACCGAGGCTTGCTATGTCCACGACATCACTCAAACTACCCGACGAACTCAAGCAGAAAGCGAGTGCTGCTGCGATGGATTTGGGTGTCACGCCACATGCCTTTATGGTGGAAGCGATTCGTAAAGCGACGCTCGCGGCAGAAAAACAAGCTGCATTGATCAATGATGCAGAGGCCGCACGTGCTGCAACTTTGAAGTCAGGATTGGGCTATGCGGCGGATGAGGTGCATCAACACTTGCGTGACCGTATTCAGAAAAAAATGGACGCGGCGAGTAAGAAAAAAACTGTCGAGCCTACAAAACTCACTGCCAAACCATGGCGCGCATAATTTATTCACAACGGGCGCTTGATGATCTCGAACGACTCGTTGATTTCTTATTCGACGGTGATCCGAACGTCGCTTTACAAACCGTCGATTTAATTCAAGAAGCTATTTCGCTACTGGAGCATCATCCACTGATTGGTCGCCCAATAAAAAATGAATTACGCGAGTTAGTGATTTCACGCGGCAATACTGGCTATGTTGGGCTATACAGTTTTGAAGAAATCGATGATGTGATTCTTGTTCTAGCGATTCGGCATCACCGCGAAGCTGGCTATCAAGATTAAATTTAGATTGAGACTTTCACCATTCAACATTCTCCTTCCACTCTATCTCACAAACATTCTCATGATCACCAATCACCAAGACAAAATCACCGTCGCCCTAGCCCAAATCGCCCCTGTCTGGCTCAACCGCATCGCCACCACCGCCAAGATGCTTGATTACGTGCGGCAAGCCGCACAACAAGGTGCTCGCTTGGTTTGTTTTGGTGAGACTTTATTACCCGGCTATCCGTTTTGGTTAGATCTAACAGATGGCGCACGTTTTAATGATGAGGTGCAAAAGGATTTGCATGCGCATTATGTGGCGCAAGGCGTGGATATTGAGGCGGGTGATCTTGATGCATTTTGTGCGGCGGCGAAACAGTATCAGATCGCGATCATGCTCGGTTGTTTGGAGCGTCCGAAAGATCGCACGGGTTACAGCGTGTATTGCTCTTGCGTGTATATCGGCGCTGATGGTGTGATTGGCTCGGTGCATAGAAAATTGATGCCGACTTACGAAGAGCGCCTGACGTGGGCGGCGGGTGATGGACATGGTTTGCGTACGCATGCGCTGGATGGTTTTACTGTAGGTGGTTTGAATTGTTGGGAAAACTGGATGCCTTTATCGCGTGCCGCTTTGTATGCACAAGGGGAAGATTTGCATGTGGGGATTTGGCCTGGCAATTTGCGCAATACCGAAGACCTAACTCGCTTTATTGCGAAGGAAGGCAGAAGTTTTAGTGTTGCCGTATCGGGTTTAATGCGCAAGCAGGATTTTCCGGCGGCTACTCCGCATCTGGATCTCATTCTGGCGCGTTGCCCCGATGTCTTGGCGAATGGTGGTTCGTGTATCGCTGCGCCGGATGGTAGTTGGGTTGTTGAACCCGTAATTGATCAAGAGTGTTTATTGATTGCGACTTTGGATAGAAATCAAGTACGACGCGAGCGGCAGAATTTTGATGTTGCTGGACATTATTCTCGACCGGATGTTACGCGTTTGGTAGTGAATCGCCAGCGTCAGCAGTTGGCTAGTTTTGAGGATTGATTTGTTTTTGCTGCGCTGGCAATTAAAGTTTACTCGCTTGAATACGTTTGCATTTGCTGAAGCGCCCTCATCCCCTGCCCCCGAATTTGCAACCTCGCCGCTTGCGGGAGAAGGGAGTTTCCGATAGTGCTTGTACTAAGACACTTGGTTCAATTTACTCGATAGCACTTACCAATTTGACGACGCTGTCTTGCTGCATGTTTTTTAAAGTTTGAATTGCTGCTTCTAAGCCTGCATCTTTGTTTGCACGCAAATCCATCTTGTTCAAAATCACTTGTTGATCAGGGATCACGCCGACGCGTTCTATGCGTTTGCCATTAACGGGGGCGAAGTCAATTTCGCTATACGCCAGAGCACCGCCACCTGGCACATTGGCATAGCCCATATAGCCGAGCAAGCAGCCGCAGCTTGTTTCACCTAAGACTTTGGCGCGGCCTATGGCTTGCAAGCTGCTGGCGAGAAATTCGCTCGCGCTTGCGCTGTCGCCATCGACCAAAACGACCACGGAGCCAAGATAAGGATTTTTCACTCCGCGCAATTCAAGCTCTAATTTGCCGGTGCTAATTAATCCAAAAAACAAAGCCGGCGGTTTGCCGCTGCGCGTAATGCGTTTACCAATCGGCACGGTTCCTTGCACTAATTGATTCATCATGCCGAGAGAAACACCGAGTGAGCCGCCACCGTTTCCACGTAAATCAATGATTAAACCTTTGGCCTCGCGCACTTTGTCATAATTGGCTTCGATTTGTTTGCCTAAGCTGGCATCAAAACTACTCATACGGATATAGCCAATCTGTTCATCCAACATTTTCCCGTTGAGACTATCGCTAACTGGCAATTGGGTGCGTTGTAAAACGACATCCACAGTGCTGCCATCATTCCGTTCTATTTGTAGAGCGATGCTGTCGGTTGGAGCATCCAAGTCACCGCTATTCAATATGCGTTTCACTGACTTGGCTTGCGCTCGTTCAGACGAATTTTTACGCACCTTACTCAACTGCAAGCGCCACCAATCATTTGCATCGACGCCTTCAATTTTTAATAGACGATTACCTTTAGTGATGCCTGCTTTCTCAGCGGAGGAATCTTTCGCAACGCCCGTCACAATCACTTCGCCTTGCAATTCTGCGACACCTAAGCCAATGGTGTAAGCGGCCTTCTCTTTAAAATAAGCATATTGTTTTGCTGAGAGCACACGGGTATGCGCGTCACCCAGTTCGCCCACCATGTTGTCTAAACTCTTCCAAAATGCTTCATCACTTGGGGCGCTAAAAATACGAGGTTGATATTCTTCACCAACTTTTTTCCAATCCACACCATTCAAGTTCGGATCAACATAAGCCTCATTGACGCGGTTCCATACAAAATCATAAGCACGTTGCTTGGTGTCGCTATCTAGCGCGACGCCAGCCGCAGGGGCATTATTTCCGAATCCGCGCGTGAGTATGTGATTCGGGTCTATCGCAGCACAGGCAAGCAGCAACTGAATGAGCGCTAAAGACAAGCTCCGTTTCAGCCACAGTTGAATCGTCATTTTTTGCATGCGCTACTCACTTTCTTGATTAAATGAATCAAAATGAATTAATTAGAGGTTACAGTGGGATTACAGTATGGTAAGCGCATTCTAACTTTTCAAGCCAGTAATTACCACGGCAAGCGTTCTCCTTTATAACTCAAAAAACTCCCATGATCGTCTGCTTGTAAGCGATCAATCACCTCTAACATTTCTTGCGCTGCTTGCTCGGCAGGTCGACCAATCTCTGCACCACGAAAAGGCTGTGATAATGCCGAGTTGACTGTGCCCGGATGCAGCGCAAAGACGATCGCGTTGGGCTGGGTTCGTTTAATTTCTATGGCAGCAGTTTTGATCATCATATTCAATGCCGCTTTCGATGCGCGATAGCTATACCAGCCACCGAGGCGATTGTCTTCTATGCTGCCTACCTTCGCCGAAAGCAGTGCGAACACGCCTCGCTGTTTATCGAGCAGCTTGGAAAAATGTCGCAGAACGATTGCTGGACCAAAAGTATTCACCATAAAGGTCGCTTGCATTTGCGCCATGTTCAAGTCCGCTAATTTTTTCTCGGGCATGAATTCCTGCTGATGCAAAATACCAGCGGCGTGAATAATCAAATGAAACGGCCCTTGTGCTTTGATCTGTTCTGCCGCGCTTTGTATGCTAACTTCATCAGTTAAATCGATTGGCGGAACCGAGTTTCGATGAAGTGCAACCACGTCGGCACAGCGCGGATTGTGCTGCAAGGCGCTGACAAATGCTGCACCGATTGCTCCGCACGCACCGATCACGCATGCACGGAATTGTTCTGGGAAGGAGTGACATTGCATGGGGTGGACCTCTGTCGAAATAAAAACTAAATTATTTGGGGATTCTTACTTGGAATTCCGCCCGTTCAAGGGGCAAGCTAGGGTCAGGATGGGTTTGATTTGAACAGGAAATTTGTCAATCGCTCATTGAAACCCATCCCCATCCCCATCCCAACCTTCCCCTTGAAGGGGAAGGAGTTTGTAGAACACATCACAGCCAACCTTGCTTCCATCGTTCGGCATCTTGTAATTCTCGCCAAGCAATGATTTGTTTATTACCCGAATAAACTGCTTCCATCTCGATTTCAGTAATCGGTAAACTCAAGTCTTCAGGTTGCAGCACACGACTGACCAAAAAATGTTTTTGCTTGGCGATGACCTTTACCGCTGTCCATTTCGTCAGCAAAAGCTTTTTGGGATTGAGTTGAACTGGGCGATCTCTTGCCTGTGATTGCGCTTGATTAGGAGAATGCATTTTTACCTCACTTTTTAAAGTCACAGCGCATCTAAATTCTGACGCAAATAAATCGCTCGTTCGCTCAAATCCTGCCGTGCTTCTGCACTCATTTTTCTTAACTGCGGATACACCATACCGATGCGTGGATTGCTCGCTAATTGTTTTTCATTACGCGAGAAAAAATCCCAATATAGCGCATTGAACGGGCAAGCATTTTCGGTGGTGCGCTGCTTTTTATCGTAATGACAGCCCTTGCAATAATCGCTCATGCGATCAATGTAAGCAGCGCTCGATACATAGGGCTTAGTCGCTAACACACCACCATCAGCGTATTGACTCATGCCCAAAGTATTCGGCAATTCCACCCACTCAAATGCATCGATATACACGCCGAGATACCATTCATGAACACGCTGTGGACGCAAACCTGCTAGCAGCGAAAAATTGCCGATCACCATCAGGCGTTGAATGTGATGTGCATGCGCTTGCTGTAAGGATTGTCCAATCGCATGCGATAAGCAGCGCATCTTGGTCTTGCCCGTCCAAAACCACGTCGGCAATTCGGCTTGATGATCAAATACATTTTCTTGCGCATAATCGGGCATAAAATGCCAATACACGCCACGCACATATTCCCTCCAACCGAGGATTTGTCGAATGTATCCCTCGGCGGCGGCAATCGATACTTCGCCACGTGAGTACGCGGCTTCTACCGCGGCAATCACCTCGCGCGGGCTTAGCATCTTGACGTTTAATGCGAACGACAACAACGAGTGAAATAAACGCCATGCCTTGCTACTCATCGCATCTTGAAAATCACCAAAATGTGGCAATGCCAAACGCACGAAGGCCTGCGATTGCGTCAAGGCTTCGTCACGGTGTAAAGGCCATGCAAATGCGTTGGCGTTCGGCTCGCCAAAACTTTTCACGCCTGCATTTTGTATCGTCGCCCACAAGGCACTGTGATCGTGGCGTGGTCGAAAATCTTCTGGTTCCCACGGCAATCCTGGCCATGCTTTACGATTATCGTGATCAAAATTCCATGCACCACCAGTGGGATCTTGCCCCGTCATCAGCACTTGATATTTGACGCGCATTTGTCGATAGAAATGTTCCATCAACCATTTTTTGCGGCCTTCAAAAATCTTGCCCGCTTCTTCTCTTTGCGTTAGAAAATGTTCGCTATCAAACATATAGCAACGCAATGCGGTAGTTTGCGCAAATGCTTGTAATTGCTGATCCAAGCGATACTCATCCGGCGCCTGATATTGAAATTCTTGCGCATGCACCATTTGTGCCAGTTTCTCAATATTCGCGGGAATCGCATGTAGATTATCTGGATCATCTATCGTCAAGTAATGCACACGATGTCCTGCCAACTGCAAACGGCGCGCAAATTCGCGCATACCAGCAAAGATCGCGATGATCTTTTGCGCATGATGCAGCACATAATCCGTCTCTTGACGCACCTCCATCATCACGTACAACACATCGTCTTGCTGATGCGCAAACCAACTGTGTTGTGAATTTAACTGATCGCCTAAGATCAGGCGCAAGGTATGCGCTGGCTGCTGATTGTTGTTCATGATTTGGTTTACCGTGAGTTCCAAAGTGTTCGATAACTTCCGTCTGCATCATGCTGTTTTGCTTGCTTCTTCGGATCAAACCAACGCCCGCCTAAATAGCCGCGAGGATCGGTTCCAAAACCCGCCAAGTACAAGCAATTTCCTTGGTTGCTGTACACATCGTAATCAAGCAATTGCGATTCAAACCAAGCAGCAGCAACGCGCCAATCACCACCTAACTCATGCAGCCAATAACTGATGACTTGCTGACGCAGGCGATTCGATAAATACCCAGTACTGGTCAGCTCACGCATGGCAGCATCAATCAAAGACTCACCCGTCATCGATTGCGTCCACGCTTGAAATTTTTGCGCATCAAAAGCAGGCAAATCGACGGGTAGTTTTGATAAACCGCTGGCGCGATACAGCCGCACGCCGTACTTGCAATGCAAATAGCGAAAATAATCACGCCACAGCAATTCAAACCAAATCCAGTAGGTGCTGTCGCTTTGTCCTTTCTCCGCTTCAAACTCGCGCAATGCAGCCATTACTTGCGGTGCCGAAAGCGCACCACTCGCCAGCCATGGCGAAAACTTGGTCGAAAAGCGCGTACCCTGTAATTGATTACGTGTTTGTTTATAAGAATGTGGTAAATCAGAAGAGTAGTAGTTTTTTAGATGCGCATGTGCAGCGCGACTGCCGCCGCGAAACTCGGGCAAGAAATAGGGGAACGAACTGCGCACATCGTGAATATCATGCATGACTTGAGTATCAACATCATCAAGGGCGTCAAGTTGAGTCTGGCTTTGCTTACTCAGATGCACAGAAAATTTTTCTAATGTGGCGTCACGCAATGCGAACGATGCAGAGAGTGCACATGTCACTACTTGGCGTATCGGATAAGCCGCGTGTTCTATCTTGTGTCGAAATGCCGTGAACTGATCTGGCATCTGCGCTATGTCGAAGTCGAACGATGTTGGATCGTACATTGTCGATTGCCATACCGCCTGCACATCAATCTTCAATGCCCGCACAGCATCTACCTGCGCGCGCTCTTCTGGTGCCGCGATATCTTCGCAAAAGATGGTCTGAAGCGTATAGGTTTGCGCTAGTGCCGCCAAAAATGCTGATTGCGCGCTTAGTTCTCCTTCCAATTCCATCAATTCAAATCCAAACTGCTGCAACTGCTCGCGTAAATCTAACAAACTATCGCGCAAAAAATATCGACGATGAGCCGATAAACGCGCAAAACCCCACTGCGTTTGTTCGACATGCAAAGTGCCTTGCGCAGAGGTGTGACAAAACAGCGGAAGCAATTGCGCTCCAGTGTGCTGCGCGTATGCACAAGCAGCATTCAACGCCGGATTATCCTCAACCCGAAGATCATTTCGAAACCAATAAACAACTAGTTTTTTCATATATGCTTTACCGAAGCAATTGCGAGAACATCCATCGATTTTTTCACCGATACGCTAGGCCGTGCTCGACGACAACGCTCAGAGCAATACTTGACTGAAGCCCAGTCTTTTTCCCACTTCTTACGCCAAGCAAAAGATAATCCACAGCCTTCGCACAATTTGCTTGGCAGATCCGATTTTTTACGCATTTTCATGGCGCGCTTTCTCGAGAATATTCAATTTCAATACTGAATGCCTTCTGCCTGCGCTACACGCACTAAGGCTTGCTCTAACGCAGAACGTGCATGCGCCGCCGTGTAATGCAAGTCACGGTGTAGGCTAGCGTCGTCTTCATTGCGGTTCTCACATTGCGCGCTGTAACGCTCAAAACTGGTCAGCATTTGCAGCAAATCGACTAAATGACGTGGACATTCGCAATGAATACTTGTGGCGAATTTGGCGATATGCGTTAGATGTTCATCATCGAGCAACCGTGCTGGGATTACATTGCTTTTCTTATTTCGCGCGGCATCGGCAGGTCGAGCACCATTTTTCTTCACGCGTCCCATACGCCCTTGCTGCTCCACAAGCGTGAGTGCGCGCGCCATCGCGACGCGGCATAGATGATCTATTTCCAGCATATCTGAGGGAATGCGGGCAACATGAAAACCCGCAAGTCGCAACTGGCGAATCGCGTCACTAGAAGCGAATCGATACAGAATAAGTACCGCTGTTGCCTGACAAGCTTGTTGAGCCGATCCTAAGAGTGGAATTTGTTCCTCTGGTGCAGTCAATTCGCCTTGCTCAACCACCATCACATCGACTTTGACATCCTTCAACTGCATCGGTGCCTGCTTCAGATTGAAGGCAGTTTGCACTAAGCTCAATTTACTTTGTTCTGGATCTAGATTAATCAAAGATTGGCGCAACATCACGCCTACCAACGCAATTCTCAACATGCCATTACTGAGTTGAACTTGCGACTGTGCCGCAGGCAAATTTGCCACCGCGCTTAACATCGCCAGTAACTGTTGCAAATCAAGATGCGCCACTGCACCAATCGAATTACCGGCATCAACCAATTGCTTTATCAGACCCAAACGCCGCACATCCTCAAATGAATACTGCCGCTGACCACGTTCTGAGCGACTTGGGTCTGTCACGCCATAGCGCCGCTCCCACACGCGCAAGGTCTCCACAGGAACACCTGATAAACGTGCCGCAGCACCACTGCGATAAGTGGCATTCGCCTCATTGGCGGCCGACTTTACTGTTTGATTATTCATCGTTCACCCACTTTTTTAGCAAATTGATCGTAAAAAAACTGATTCAAGAAATGACAGAACACCGGAAAAGAACCGCTATTGAACCGAATAAAATCATAATAACACAAGTTTTAACGGTTCACTTATTGGACATCATTTCCGTTTTGGAATACTCTATATCAAACAGCATGAACCAATAATTCATTATCAAAAATCTCACGCAACGTAGCAGCGACAACAATGACAGCAACGAAAACCGCGCCAACACAAATAAATACGCACCACGAAAAACAGACAGCAAAGCCAATTTGCACCGTTTATTTCGATGGTGCATGTCCCTTGTGTGCGAAAGAAATCGCCACCTACCAAACATGGCGAGGCGCTGACAAAATTGAATGGGTAGATGCAAGCCGCTGCGAAGAAATCGAGCTAGGAACACAACTCAATCGACAACAAGCACTCAACAAGTTGCACGCACGTGATGAAACGGGACAACTTGTATCAGGAGCGGCTGCGTTTATTGTGATGTGGCAACAATTACCTGCCCTTGGCTGGATCACACCCTTACTCGAAAGGCGCTGGGCAATTGCTTTGTTAAATAATTTGTACCACGTCTTTCTGAAGTTTCGACCACTTTGGCGCATGCCAATTGGCGAAAAAAATTGATCGCTAAGTTTGATCAACTAAGCAGTACCGAGAATCAAATCAATTAATTACATTATCTAAAAAGGAATTCATGATGAAATCACGTCGTCAATTTTTAATTCAAGCCGTTCCTGCTGCCTTAGGTTTGGGAGCCGCACTCAAGGTCAACGCCCAAGCAAATCGCGTCGATGAAGCAGCGCCCGGTTCAGTTGCCCTTGGCTATAAACATGACGCAAGCAAAGTGGACACGAAAAAATTTCCTGCGTATGCCGCTGGAAAAAACTGCGTCAACTGCATGCTGTATCAAGGCAAAGCAACAGATGCATGGGCAAATTGTGCCGCCTTAGGTAATAAACAAGTCTCAGCAAAAGGCTGGTGCATGGCATGGGCAAAGAAAGCCTAAACCATGATGTCAACAATGGATCAAGCGGCTATGGATCAAGCTACCATCGATAGAGTGATACAAATGGCGTGGGAAGATCGCACCACTTTCGACGCCATCCAACGTCAATTCGGCTTGAACGAAAGTGCAGTGATTCGACTAATGCGTCAGTCGATGAAAGCATCGAGCTTCAAAATGTGGCGTAGCCGGGTGACTGGTCGTAAAACAAAACACCAAGCTTTGCGCAGCGACGAGGTAATGCGATTTAAATCGCGTGATCAGAAGAATCGGGATTTTTGAACCAGATTTCTTGGAACCCGATTTTCAAAATGAGAAATTAGAAATCAAACCCCAGTTGAGGAACTTGCTCGATATCGCTGGTCGCTCTAGTGTCTTGCTGTTTCACTCGTTTAGTCGAATTTCCTGCGCGCTTCGTACTTCCTGCGCTACGTGTATTACGTGATCCGTGTTTCTTGACTACGGCTGACTTCGCTGCCCTCACTTCCGCTTGTCCACGCACTGCAAATAGTTTTGCTTTTGCTTCTCGTGTCGCGACATCTAGATCAACTACGGGAATAGGAATTTCTCGTCCAAGCTGTATGCCGCATGCAGCTTGGACATCTGCAGGCATGGTCCAAGGTTCAAACAAAAACAAATCAGGTACTTTACGCATCGCCGGCAACCAGCGTCGCACAAAGATGCCTTTCGGATCATGATCATGCGCTTGTTTAATTGGGTTATAAACGCGTGGCACATTGATGCCTGTAGTACCTGCTTGCATTTGCATTTGGCTCCAATGTATCCCCGGCTCATAGTCGATAAATTGACTCGCTAACCAAGTGCCAACGCGCCGCCAATCTAACCACAGCGGATAGGAGGCGACCGATACCAACATGGCACGCATACGAAAATTAATCCAACCTGTCTCACGTAACATGGCGATACAAGCATCGACCATAGGCCAACCTGTACGACCTTGAATAAATGCTTGAAAATGTGCTTCATTCCAATCCTGCTCACGCAAGCCATCGTATCCGCGATGCATATTTTGATATTCAATCTCGGGTTCTGATTCCAATTTTTGAATGAAGTGGCAATGCCAATATAGTCGGCTGATAAAAGCATTTAAGCCCTGCTTCATACGCGCCGCCGACGGATGCTGCGACATGACAGCATCCTCATGCAGTTGTTCCATACGCTGCACTGTCGCATGCACGACTTCACGCAAGCTTAAACAGCCAAACGTTAAATAGGGTGACAGCCTAGAACAAGCATCAGGCGCTGATAAGGGGGAAGAAATTCCACCTCGATAATAGGCACTGCGTTCAAGTAAGAAAGACGACAATACAGCAAGACCAGCTTGACGCCCACCGCGCTGCCGACGTGGCGTATCAGCTTGGTGCAAATGAAGTCGATCAGCAGAAGGCGGCAACGTATCTTGCCACGGCATATCCACGAACTGCAATTGTGCCGGTACAGGCAAGCAATTTTGCTCAACGTGAGCGTCCCAACTCGCCTTCCAATGATCACGATCAGCCAAACGCCGCACCACGCCAAATTGTCGGAACTCTAGCCAATTAATTTGTTGAGTACGACACCATCGTCCAACCGCCAAATCACGTTGATAAGTCCAAGCATTACCGGTTTCTTCATGCGCATACAAACTGTGAAAAGGCGCTCGTTCATGCAAAGCCTGTAAAACTTCCAATATATCGCCAGTCACGACATGCAAACGACCTCCGTGCTGTTTCAATTCCACATAGAGATCACGCAAACTCTCTAGGATGAATTCAAAATGCTGGCGCGCTGCATCCGCTTGCCGCCACAACGCTGGTTCGACATCATATAAGCAAAGGATAGGACCGCGTGAAGCCGCCTCAAACAAAGCGGCATGATCATGCAAGCGCAAATCGCGTTTGAACCAAACAACGCTGTAGGACATAGGTGGAATCTAAAAAGACATGGGCTTTTAGTATTCCAGATCGCCACCGTCGTTTCGAATCAAAATACGGGTCAAACCATCAAAGCAATCGGTTCAATGGTTTTCCTAAAGCGAAACTAGGCAAAGAATTATTACTTCACTTGTAGGGGAAATAACGATCACGTAAACGCATAAAGGGCGTTTCCACTAGACGATATAAGACGTAAGTTCCAAGCAGGCTGAGCGCAAACATCACGCTGATACCAAGCCAAGATTTAACAGATATGCCCCAGCTTTCCAATGGACGAATCAAGACATTCATTAAAGGTTTATGCAGTAAATAGAGCGCATACGACCACAGCGCTAAAACCGATGCACCGGGGATGCGCCAGCGATATAAATAAGAATTCGGGCTGAGTCCAGCCCACGTCAACAAAGCGAATCCAGTGGACAATAAGGTATAACCAAAGCTGGTCGTAAACCACTGAAAACCGTCTCCATCCACATAGCTATAGAAAGTAAATAGATACATGGCGACACCGCTAACTAGCAGCCCACTTAAGAAACTATAGTGACCATATTTAAGCGAACGCGTCCACAACTGCGGATGAAAATTTTTCAGTAAAGCTAATGCGACGCCCGGCAGTAACTCATCAAAACGGCACCAAGTTGAGTAATAAATATGTAGGTAGTACTGCGTATAGTCATCACCCACTTTCTGCCACATAAAATAACGTGTGCACGCTGCCATTGCCATGGCGCCAAATAGTATCAGCCACATGACACGCACCGATTTAAGAAATGCGATGCTCACCATAGCAAACAACGGCAAGGCAATATAAAACTGCTCTTCGATACTCAAAGACCAAGCATGAGAAAACGCCGATCCAGGCTTCAAATCAAAATTCTGGGTGAATGTTAAGAATTTCCACAGAGGTGTAACTGCTTTGCCGCCCGCTTCTGCGGGAAACAAGAAATAAATCGCCAGTACCACATAAAAATTAGGCAGTGTTCGCAAGGCGCGGCGTATATAAAAAGTCTTCAGCGAAAAACCTTGCTCACTTTTTAGTCCCGCAAATATTTGATTACCGATCAAATAGCCACTTAAAACAAAAAATAGATCAACACCGACCCAACCTATTTCACTCAAAAAACCAAAGCTAGGCTCATGACTAACAAAAACTTGGTAGTGGTACATCAAGACCAATAAAATTGCACAAGCGCGCAAAGTATCTAAGCCATTGATGCGTGTGTTAGCTGAAATAAGTGGAAGAGGATGCGCGGTCGGCGGGGAATTAGTTTGCATAAAATGTGAATCAAAAGTGGTGCGCAATTATGCTTGAAACAGTGAGACATATAGCGTCACTTTTTTCACTTTTTTTGAAAATAATTTCGAGCTGAGATGAGTATATGTATCAATTAAAAAAATATAGAGTATTTAAAATAGTAAATATTTAAAAATACTCTAATCAATAGGCTTTTAAATACCAAATTTACATAATCGAGCTTATTTATTATTCTTAATGCAAATTCATGCAAAATATTGCTTGAAAAAAACCCTCAAGCTGGTATATTGCGCCACTTTCAAAAAATAAACTGCCTATTTATTTTGCACTTCGCAGTTGCGATAAGCGTTCATTGAGATCAATGACAAGCGCAACTAGCTAAACGCTTATCTGCGCTTAGCAACTACTGTTAAGGCACTTATTCCTTGAATAAAGAATGAACTTTATGTTGTCTTATAGAACTAAAGCCCTTCTATGAACACAAGTTTATTCAACCTTAAATCTTACAAAACTTCTCGCAATAACCCCAATTCGATTACGTTGAACTATCAACGTTTTTGGCACTATTTAGTTACTCTGAAAATACCATCATGAAAAAACCTCAAGCCGGTCTCAATATCTTTCAAAAACTTTTGTTAGTTCTATTACTCGTGACACTGATTCCCCTCATTACCTTATGGTACGTCAATGGAAAACAAGCGCGCAGTGACATGGATGCACATATTGCCTCCACCATGATCGCCACAGCTAACACGATCGAAACAGGTATCGTAGCTTGGGATAACACTAACATCCGCGCCCTGCGTCAAATTGGTCGTATCGATGATATGACGTCGATGCAAGCAGAAAAACAAAATCCAATTTTAAAGTCACTCACTGAAACTTATGAATATTCTTTTCTCTCGCTGACCATCGGTCTCAATGGTGAAAACGTTGGCCGTAGCGACGACAAACCGACGACGTACTATGGTGAACGTGGTTATGTGCAGTCGATTCTGAAAGGTGCGCCAATCGCACGTGAAGTCCTGCTTAGCAAAACAACGGGCAAACCTTCTTACGTATTAGCAGAACCTATTCGCAAGTCACATGGTGAACTAGCTGGCATCATCGTTATGGTGATGAACTTAACAGACGTCTCCAAAGCGGTTATGGATACTAAACTCGGTGAAACAGGCTATGCCATCTTGCTCGATCCTAGCAATAAAGTGATTGCGCATGGCCGCTCAGAAAAAGTGAAAACAGCATTGCAAGACTTCAGCAATCACCCTGCTTTAGGTATGGACAGCGCGAGCGATCGCCCAGTTCAGTACAAAGACTCAGACAAAAACATGCTGACTTTCAAACGTAAATTGCCGCAAGGTTGGACTTTGATCGTTGAGCAAGACTACGATGAAGCTTATGCCTCAATCAAAAAAATGGAAGCTGAAGCGCGCTATTTGATTTTGATCACAATTGCGTTGGTCTTCGGTATTGCTTATTTCGTCGGTAAACAATTGACTCGCCCTATCAATGAATTGACAGCCATCGCGGCCGAATTGAGCAGCGGTAAATTTGATGTCGAAATCCCACAAACAAAACGTAGCGATGAAATTGGTGCTTTGGCATCGGCCATAGAACGTATGGGTATCAGCATACAAATGGCGATGGATCGCTTACGCAAAAAGAGTGCTGAATAATTGTTCGGATTAAGGAATTGAATCATGAACCAACAAAGTTTTAGTCCATTTTTTGAAATCATCGAAGATATCAAAAAACTCTGTGAACAAAGACGCACAGGTACCATTTTTCTAGTCAGCGATAATAATCGTATGGCGCAAGTTTTTTTAGATAATGGTGATATCGCTTCAATTTTGTGTCGCGGTCAACGCGGTCAGGATGCACTCAGTAGTCTAAGCAATATGCAAAGCGCCAGATTACGTTTTGATGAGTCTATCAAAATCGCTAGCAGTCGCGATGGATTGTCTAACCAGACCATTTTCGAAACACTGATGCAAGCTGCAGGCAAGTTATCAGGTGTTACCAGTGATGTCATACAAAGAGCCGCACCCACTGCTGCAGCGGCGCCTGTTGCGTCCCCTGCTGCTGGTTTTAGCATTAATGCAGAAACCAAGAAAATCGTGCAAAGTGCTTTGACTGTTTATATCGGACCCATCGCTGAAATCGTGTGCGACGATTACTTCGACAAAGCCACCAATCTGCGTGGATTAATCGAACAATTGGCAGGCGAGATTCCTAATGAAGAGAGCGCCAATCAATTTCGCGCTGGATTGCTTAAGCAATTGAGAATCGGTAATTGATTTTCTATAGTTAGCATTCAATAAAAAAAGTGAAATAAGGGAAACCTTATTTCACTTTTTTTTCGCCATTCTCGCAAACTAAGCAAGTATAGCAGCGGAAACTATTGCGCTTATTGATAACGCGCCAAACTACGTTCTAAATGCGGCGCCAACTTTTCTGCTGAATTTATCGACATACCCAGCTCATTTAATAAACCGTCTTGAATCCCATATACCCAGCCATGAATTTCAACTGATTGCCCACGTTCCCAAGCATCTTGGATAATTGTGGTTTGACAGACATTCACCACTTGTTCTATCACATTCAATTCACACAGGCGATCAACACGTTCTTTTTCTGGCAGCACTTCGCCCAAATATTTTTCATGCTTCTGATGAACATCCTGTACATGGCGTAGCCAATTATCAGCCAGTCCAACTCGACGCCCAGTCAGTGCTGCATGTACACCGCCGCAACCATAATGGCCGCAAACGATGATATGTTTTACCTTCAACACATCGACTGCGAATTGTAATACTGATAAACAGTTCAAATCTGAATGCACAACTAAATTGGCGATATTGCGATGTACGAACAATTCACCAGGTAACAAACCCAGCAACTCGTTGGCAGGAACTCGACTATCTGCACAGCCTATCCAAAGATATTCAGGACTTTGTTGCTCAGCGAGCTTTTTGAAAAAATTAGCGTCCCGACTACGGATCTCAGCTGCCCAGCTACGATTATTCTCGAATAACTGGTCTGGGGTAACACTTCCACGTATGACTTCTCTCATATTGCTCCTTCGCTATTTTTACCAGCGACATTTTACCTTTTTTAGAGCTAGTCATCGAATTTAGCCTTACGAAAACAAGGTAATTGGATGAATCACCTCATCATCAAAAATACCTTGTACTGACGTAGAAGACTTCTCTCAAACAAGGCACAAAAAAAAGCGCCGATAAAAATTTATCTGCGCTTTTTTCCTCAACTGAAGTTCATCATATCTAATCTTACTCGAAGAACTTCTTCACTTTATCCATCCACGATTTGCTTTGAGGACTGTGCTTAGAACCACCTTCCGTAGTCAGTTGCTCGAAACTACGCAACAAATCTTTTTGTTTCTCGGTTAGTTTTACCGGCGTTTCTATCACCACGTGACAGAATAAATCACCCGCATAACCAGAGCGCACACCCTTCACGCCTTTGCTACGCAAGCGGAAAGTCTTACCCGATTGTGTCCCTTCAGGAATCGTAAAACTGGCTTTACCACTTAAGGTCGGCACTTCGATATCCCCACCCAAGGCTGCTTTGACAAAGGAGATTGGAATCTCACAATGCAAATCATCACCTTCTCGTTGGAATACTGAATGCTGCTTGATATGGATTTCTACATACAGATCGCCGGGTGGGCCGCCATTAATACCCGGCTCACCATTACCAGATGAACGAATCCGCATACCGTTATCGATACCTGCGGGAATCTTCACTTCCAAGGTCTTATTGCGTTTGATACGGCCAGTGCCGTTACATGGATTGCAAGGGTCGGTAATCATCTTGCCTGTGCCGTGACACTTAGGACAAGTTTGCTGAATACTAAACAATCCTTGTTGCATACGCACCTGACCATGACCACCACAAGTCGTACATGTAACTGGTGAAGTACCTGGTTTCGCACCGGAACCGTGGCAAGTGTCACATTCGTCATAACTTGGTACACGGATGGTGGTATCAAAACCATTCGCAGCTTGCTCTAAAGTGATTTCCAAGTTGTAGCGCAAATCAGCGCCTCGATAAACTTGTGGGCCAGAACTACGACCACGACCACCGCCGAAAATATCGCCAAAAATGTCGCCGAATGCATCCGCAAATCCGGCACCGTGTCCACCGCCGCCGCCCATATTAGGATCGACACCAGCGTGACCATAGCGATCATAAGCTTCGCGTTTTTGCGAATCAGAAAGCATTTCGTAGGCTTCTTTCGCCTCTTTAAATTTTTCTTCCGCTGTCTTACTATCCGGATTGCGATCCGGATGATACTTCATCGCCATCTTACGATAAGCTTTTTTGATTTCATCTTCTGAGGCATTTTTCGCTACACCCAGAATTTCGTAAAAATCACGCTTCGCCATCTCGATTACACCTTGTTTTCATTAGAGTATTGCGTTTATCAAGCTTCTAAACCTCTCAACACAGAGACACAGAGGCACAAAGAAAAACAATTAAAGCGTCTGTTTTTCTCTGTGAACCTCTGTGTCTCCGAACCTCTGTTTTTAGAGGTTTTGACTTACTTTCCGCTAGATTACTTGCTGTCTTTCACTTCTTTAAAGTCAGCATCGACTACGTCATCATCTTGTGGTTTAGCATCTGCACCTGGTGCCGCACCTGCTGCACCGCCAGCTGCCGCTTGTTGTGCTTGCATATCTGCGTACACTTTTTCACCTAACTTCTGAGATGCTGTCGACAAGTTACCGAGCTTGGTGTCGATCTCAGTTTTATCGCCTGATTTCAAGACATCTTCCAACTCTTTGATTGCTGCTTCGATTTTCTCTTTCTCACCAGCTTCTAACTTATCACCGTGTTCGGCCAAGGCTTTCTTGGTGGAGTGAACCAATGCATCACCTTGATTGCGAGACTCAGCCAATTCTTTGACTTTTTTGTCTTCTTCCGCATTCAATTCCGCATCTTTCACCATTTTTTGAATTTCTTCTTCAGTCAAACCTGAGTTTGCCTTAATGGTGATCTTGTTCTCTTTACCAGTTGCTTTGTCTTTCGCGCCAACGTGCAAAATACCGTTCGCATCGATATCGAATGTCACTTCAATTTGTGGTGTACCGCGAGCTGCTGGTGGAATACCTTCCAAATTGAATTCGCCCAAGCCTTTGTTACGTGCAGCGATTTCGCGCTCACCTTGGAACACTTTAATCGTCACCGCTGGTTGATTATCATCCGCAGTAGAAAACACTTGGCTGAACTTGGTTGGAATCGTCGTGTTCTTTTGAATCATCTTCGTCATCACGCCGCCCAAAGTCTCAATACCCAAAGACAATGGTGTGACGTCCAACAACAACACGTCTTTACGATCGCCAGACAAGACAGAACCTTGAATCGCTGCACCAACCGCAACCGCTTCATCTGGATTCACATCTTTACGTGGTTCTTTACCGAAGTATTCTTTAACCAGTTCTTGTACTTTCGGCATACGAGTCATACCACCAACCAAGATGACGTCATCGATGTCAGAGGTTTTTACGCCGGCATCCTTGATCGCCAAACGGCATGGCTCGATCGTTTTTTGAATCAACTCTTCAACCAAAGCTTCCAACTTTGCGCGGGTGATTTTTAAGTTCAAGTGTACAGGTGCGCCGTTTGCCATCGCGATATATGGCTCATTGATTTCTGTTTGCTGTGAGCTAGACAATTCAATCTTCGCGCGTTCTGCAGATGCTTTAATACGTTGCAACGCGATAGGATCTTTGGACAAATCCAAACCATTGATTTTCTTGAATTCATCAATGATGTAATCGATCACGCGTTGGTCGAAGTCTTCACCGCCCAAGAAAGTATCGCCGTTAGTCGACAATACTTCGAATTGCATTTCACCGTCTACGTCAGCGATTTCAATGATGGACACGTCGAACGTACCACCGCCCAAGTCGTACACCGCAATCTTGCGATCACCTTTTTCTTTTTTGTCGAGACCGAAAGCCAATGCCGCTGCAGTTGGTTCGTTGATGATACGTTTTACGTCCAAACCAGCGATACGACCTGCATCTTTAGTTGCTTGACGTTGTGCATCGTTAAAGTAAGCTGGAACAGTAATAACCGCTTCAGTCACTTCTTCACCGAGGTAGTCCTCAGCAGTCTTTTTCATTTTACGCAAAACTTCTGCAGAGATTTGTGGCGGTGCGAATTTCTTATCGCGCACAGACACCCACGCATCACCGTTATCTGCTTTGGAAATCGTGAAAGGCATCAAGCTAATATCTTTTTGCACTTCTTTTTCATCGAACTTACGACCGATCAAACGTTTGACTGCGTATAAAGTATTTTTTGGATTAGTGACAGCTTGACGCTTCGCAGAAGCACCAACGAGAATTTCGCCATCTTCTTGATAAGCAATGATCGATGGCGTGGTGCGGGCGCCTTCAGCATTTTCAATTACTTTTGGCTGGCCACCTTCCATCACTGCAACGCAAGAGTTAGTTGTACCTAAATCAATACCGATCATTTTTCCCATGATATTTTCCCTATCCTAAAAAATTTATATATTTAAATAATTTCAAATGAATCCAAAACCAAATCTAAACTAACGGCACTTATCGAAATTATCGATCTTGCGCCCTTCTGTTTCCGATGTTTGGTAAAAAATTGCAATTTCAAGGCGTCTTTCATGCATTTTTATGCTTTTCTACGCATTTTTTGCTGTTTTTTGTTGTTCGCCTTAGTTTTTGTTTTACTTGGATCTTTAAATCTAAACTTGGCAACATCACTCGTGCCAATTAAATTAAGTAAGTCAATATACTTACTTCATACTTTGACTTATTTAGCCTGTGCAACGGTTACCAAAGCGGGACGCAGCAAACGATCCGCGATCGTATAACCTTTTTGCAATACTGCAACTATCGTATTAGCTTCTTGCTCTGCTGGCACCATAGACACGGCTTGATGTTTAGTTGGGTCAAGCTTATCGCCTTGCTGAGGGTTAATTTCCAGCAAGCGATTCTTTTCAAACGCGGAATTTAATTGTTTCAACGTCATTTCCACGCCTTCTTTGATTGACTCCACCGTTTGCGTCTCAACTTTTAGACCCATCTCTAAGCTATCTTTAACCGGCACCAAGGATTCCGCAAAACTTTCGATGGCAAATTTATGTGCTTTTGAGATATCTTCTTGAGCGCGACGGCGAATGTTCTCACCTTCGGCCTTAGCTCGCATGAAAGCGTCCTGCAATTCCAACACTTTTGCTTCTAATTGCGCCAAAGTCTCAGCTGAAACACCTGGCTCCATCAATACTTCAGGCTCAGCCTGATTTTGCTCGGAACTAGTTGACGAGGCTTCAATATCAATTGAAGTTGCTATTGTTTCAGTATTTTCTACTGGTTTATCTTGCTCTTGCATTAACAATCTCCATAAAAATCAAGCATTTCCCATACAAATGAGGTGGTTATTACGCAATTCAAGAGCAAAAATGCTTTTTTTAGCTAAAAAATTCAAAATCACCTTATTTGTTTACCTTTCTTGCCCACATTACTTACACAAAGCTAGAGACAAAAAATTACCGATAGACAACACATTTAATTACTTTTACGACAAAAAAGCCTGAGGACTGCGCCGAATTTCAGGCCAAGTGGCGTAAAATTGCGGACTTTCATTGAAAACATCAACAAGAACGGGTTTCAACATGATATTAGTCACAGGTGGCGCTGGTTTTATAGGTGCGAATTTTGTTTTAAATTGGTTAGCACAAAGCGACGAAGCAATTATCAATGTTGATAAACTCACCTATGCTGGCAATTTAAATAATCTTGCCAGCTTAAAAAATGACGCTCGTCACATTTTTGTTCATGCCGATATCAATAATCGTGAGGTATTGCGCGGTTTATTACAAGAACACCAACCACGAGCTGTTGTCCATTTTGCGGCAGAAAGCCATGTCGATCGCTCAATTCACGGCCCAGCGGCGTTTATTGAAACCAATGTCAACGGCACTTTTAGTCTTTTAGAATCAGTCCGAGCATATTGGCAAGCATTGCCCGAGCAAGAAAAAAATGCCTTCCGTTTTTTACATGTTTCGACGGATGAAGTCTATGGCAGCTTGGAGGCAAATGATCCGCCTTTCACCGAGACCACGGCCTATGCACCCAATAGCCCGTATTCAGCCTCTAAAGCCGCCTCTGATCATTTAGTACGAGCTTACCATCACACCTATGGTCTACCTACACTGACCAGCAATTGCTCGAATAATTATGGTCCACTGCACTTCCCAGAAAAGCTAATCCCACTGGTCATCACGAATGCTCGGGCTGGTAAAGATTTACCTATTTACGGCGATGGTAGCCAAGTACGTGACTGGCTCTATGTCAGCGATCATTGCGCTGCAATCCGCCGCGTCTTGGAAGCCGGTCGCCCAGGAGAGACCTATAATATCGGCGGCTGGAATGAAAAAACCAATATGAATGTGGTTCACAGCATTTGTGATTTACTCGACGAATTGCAGCCCAAAGTCAGTGGCAGCTACCGCGATCAAATTCGCCATGTAAAAGATAGACCCGGCCACGATAAACGCTATGCGATTGATGCACGCAAAATCGAACGCGAACTCGGTTGGAAGCCTGCGGAGTCATTTGAAACCGGTCTGCGCAAAACCGTGAGCTGGTACTTAGCCAACGATGCTTGGACTGAACAGGTATTATCTGGTGAATATAAAAACTGGATCGATTTGCAATACCAAGAAAAAACCTAATCATTACAAAATAAGATAAGAACAAGGAATGACAATGGCTCAACGCAAAGGCATTATTCTGGCAGGCGGCTCAGGCACACGCCTATATCCAGTCACCAAATCGGTCTCTAAACAATTATTACCGATCTACGACAAACCTATGATTTACTATCCGCTGACATCCTTGATGTTAGCGGGTATGCGCGACATTCTAATTATCTCGACACCCCAAGATACCCCGCGTTTTCAAGAGCTACTTGGTGATGGCTCGCAATGGGGCATCAACCTCAATTATGCAGTGCAACCCTCACCAGATGGCTTGGCACAAGCCTTCATTATTGGTAAAGAATTTGTCGGTAACTCGCCCTCTGCTTTGATCCTGGGTGACAACATTTACTACGGACATGAGTTCGAAGCCATGCTGCGTAGCGCAGATAGCAATCAAGACGGCGCTACCGTTTTTGCCTATCACGTGCATGATCCTGAGCGCTATGGCGTGGTTGACTTTGACGACCAGCGTAATGCCTTGAGCATAGAAGAAAAGCCACTCAAACCAAAGTCGAACTACGCTGTCACTGGTTTATATTTTTACGATCAACAGATCTGCGATATCGCTGCCAATATCAAGCCATCAGCGCGTGGTGAGTTAGAAATTACCGATGTGAATAACGTCTACCTGCAACAAGGTCAACTCAAAGTGGAATTGATGGGACGTGGCATGGCATGGCTGGATACCGGCACGCATGACTCACTCTTGGAAGCAGGGCAATTCATCGCTACGATAGAAAAACGTCAGGGCTTAAAAGTCGCCTGTCCGGAAGAAATTGGATTCCGCAAGGGCTACATCGACGCAGTCCAATTAGAGAACTTGGCACAGCCCTTAAAGAAAAACGAATACGGCCAATATTTATTGCGCTTACTCAATCAAAAAAGTTTTTAAACAGATTTCATGAATATTATTCAAACCGATTTACCAGAAGTCCTCATTTTAGAACCTAAAGTGTTTGGCGATGAACGTGGCTTTTTCTACGAAAGTTTTAACGCCAAATCGTTTGCGGCTTGCACTGGGGTTCAAACCGATTTCGTACAAGATAATCATTCTCGTTCGGCCAAAGGCGTGTTACGTGGACTGCACTATCAAATTCAACAGGCGCAAGGAAAATTAGTACGCGTGATTGCAGGTGAAGTATTCGATGTGGCGGTTGACGTGCGTCGCAGCTCACCTAACTTTGGCAAATGGACCTCGGCGATTTTATCCGCGAGTAATTCACGTCAAATGTGGATACCGCCTGGCTTTGCGCATGGTTTTATCGTTACCAGCGACTATGCGGAATTTCTCTACAAAACGACCGATTACTGGGCGCCAGAACATGAGCGCTGCTTGCTGTGGAATGACCCTGCCTTGGCAATCAATTGGCCGTTAGAAGGAATAGAAAATGCTACGCCTTCTCTATCGGGCAAAGATCTGCTAGGAAAATTATTAGCCGATGCCGAGGTTTTCGCATGAAAATTCTGTTGACGGGTACCAGTGGTCAACTTGGTCGCAGTTTGGTGAAAACATTACAGGATGTAGCTGAGCTCATTACGCCACAGCGTGCAGAGCTAGACTTATCGGATAGCGCCTCTATCGCTCCCTATATCCAACAGTGTCAACCAGATCTGATTATCAATCCCGCCGCCTACACCGCGGTCGATCTAGCAGAAAGCGAAAGCGAACTCGCCTATCGCGTGAATGGGGAAGCACCTCGCATTTTGGCGCGAGAAGCTAAACATTTAGGCATAGGTTTAATTCATTTTTCCACTGACTACGTGTTTGATGGGAAGAAATCAGATGCCAATGGTGAAAATACGCCTTATACGGAAGACGATGCGTGCGCCCCGCTCAATATTTACGGTGCCAGCAAACTGGCGGGCGAAAAGGCGATAGTCGATAGCGGATGCTCGCACTTAATATTTCGGACCAGTTGGGTTTATTCCGATTTCGGTAAAAACTTTTTATTGACGATTTTGCGTCTAGCAAAAGAAAAAACTGAACTCAACATCGTTCACGATCAATGGGGCACGCCTAGTTCGACTTTATTCTTAAGCGATGTCGTTAAGCAAATTCTGCTACAACTGCAACAAGCACAAAGCGCAAGCGTGTGGTGGCAGGCCCATCAAGGCATCTACCATTTAACGCCGGAAGGATTTACCAATTGGTGCGAATTTAGTCAGCATATCGTCGCTCACGCAGCCCAACTCGGTTTATTGAACACCGCGCTGCCTAAGATACAAGGGATTCCAAGCTCAGCCTATCCAACGCCGGCACAGCGACCGAAAAACTCCTGTCTCGACAAAAACAAGTTGAGGCAAGAATTTGGTATCGACATTCAAAATTGGGATCGTGCTTTACAAAGCTGCTTACAAGCCATGGCATCCGCACGATTGTCGGACACCGCTCGCTGATATGTCTCTCAGAAAAAACACGATTTGGAATCTGATTGGAAGTGGTTCCCCTTTACTCGGGGCTGCGGTCTGTATTCCATACACCTTACAACAACTAGGTGTAGAAGGTTTTGGCGTATTGACTTTAATCTGGGCTCTCATCGGTTACTTTAGTCTATTTGATTTTGGCACTGGTCGAGCCTTGACTTACGAGGTAAGCAAAATACTTTCTGAAAGTGATAAGAATTTATCCACGAGCATTGCAGAGGTCTTAAAAGCCGGCCTGCTATTGACACTGATAACCGGTCTACTTGGTTGTGGGATCATTTTTGTATTTTCCCCGAAACTGGCAGAAAGTTGGTTAAAAATTAGCCCGGCATGGCAAGAAAACACCAAATTTGCTCTACAAATCACAGCTATCGGAGTTATTCCAGCAACCCTCACAAGTGGTTTGCGTGGCGCAATGGAAGGCTTAGGGCAATTTAAAGAATCCAATCTCTATAAAACACTACTTGGTCTTTGCATGTTTGCATTGCCGGCAATTGCCATACATTTCCACGGTGTGAGCTTATCAAAAATCGCGTTCTATTTGGTGTCTGCCCGAGCAGTGATCATGATCGCTTGCATCGTTCAACTGCGAGCGTACTTCATAGCACCCCTCGCAAAAACAGATAGTAATAGCAATGCAGTGTGGCCGCTGAAGGGAAAATTTGCTCAGCTTTTTTCCTTTGGTTTTTGGGTTACTGTCACTGGCATCGTTAGCCCGCTAATGGTTTTTGGAGACCGCTTTTTTATCAGCGCGATGTTAGGAGCTGATAAGCTCAGTGTTTATGCAATCCCTCAAGAAGGTTTGATGCGAGTTCTAATGGTACCTACCGCTATCTGTGGCGCGCTGCTCCCCATTTTCACATCAAGCAAAATCACAACACAGTTAGTCGATGTCTACCAAATAAATTACCGACGCATGGTAAAAATAATGGCTAGTTTATGTATTTTGGCAGCCATACTGGTCTTTCCGGTTCTCTCACTTTGGATTTCACGCGAATTTGCAGAGAGTGCCAGCATCATCGCCTTCATTTTGATACTGGGAACATTTATAAACGGAATTGCGTTAGTCCCCTATACTCTATTGCATTCCATGGGAAAAACGAAAATCACTGCTCAATTTCATATCGCCGAATTATTTATTTATATCGCCATCATGTATGTCTTCACCCAACATTTTGGTCTGTATGGCGCAGCAATTGCTTGGGTAATTCGTGTTTATATAGACTGGGTACTTTTGCATTTTGCTGGAAAACGCGCATTAGGCACTTGACCCACCATATTTAAATATAGGATTTACCAACTGACTATTGGCACATATATCAATGCACCCAAACATTAGAACTCCACTCACATCAAAGACATCTATGCACATTTCAGCTGTGATCGTTGGGTATTATCCTGAAAAATACATCCTCGACGCATTGTTACTCAATTTAAGCCAGCAAGTCGATAGCGTTTTTTTGATTGACAATGGTGGCTGTGAAACAATAGAAAACAGTGGATTGACAAATTGCGTGCGAATTATTTTAGGCAAAAATTATGGTCTTGGCTATGCTCTGAATCGCGGCTTTCAACTTGCATTAGAGAAAGGGGCTGACTATGTGGCCACATTTGATCAAGATAGCCAGCCACCAGAAAATTATATACAGGTACTATTAGATCATGTGCAAATACTTCTGCAGCAAGGTACACGCTTAGGCGCAATTGGCCCACGTTTTTTCGACCGTAGGGAAGATCCAAAGACCTATTTCCCTTTTTTCAAAGAAGAAAGCGGAAATATCAAGGTCATTCATCCTATTGATTCCTCTATCCCATTAATTGAGTGTGATGTATTAATTACGTCTGGCATGTTGATCCCGCTTAAAGTATGGCAGGACGAGTTAAGCTATGACGAGAATTTATTTATCGACCTGACTGACAATGACTGGTGCTTTAGGGTACGCTATAGAAATTACCGCTTATTTGGCTGCACAGCAGTAGAAATGGGGCATGCAATGTCGGAAGCGCCGCCCAAACGCCTATTTTCGTTGCACTATTTCAAGACTTCGCCACTACGAAAATATTACAACTTTCGAAATACGTTGATCTTTTGCCGCAAACCCTATGTCTCCAAAGTCTGGGCCAGTCGCCTAAAAAAAGGATTATTCATCCGTTTTTTTCTTACGTTACTTTTGGAAAACAATCGTTGGTTACAAACAAAAATGACATTCAAAGGAATCCGGGATGGTCTTAAAAGAAATACCAATTAAGCTAGGTTCTAGATCAAGCATTCTGAAAAAGAATTTATTAAACACCAGCATCCGCCCTTAAATCATGGACAGTCAATGACCCAAGAATTCGAGGATCACTTCCCCCATAAGCGTTTCGCTTATAATAATAGTCTTATTACTGTTTAAAAAAAATAAATTTGACGAGCAAGATAATTATACTCACGCATTGGCAGCAGACTAAAACATTTGCACGAGTATCTAACAATCTTAGAGAATGACTAAAAATAAAAATTTTACATTCGTATTAACCCACTTACAGCCTCTCCCATCAATATGAAAGCAAGTACATGATTCATGTCGCCATTATCAGTCATGATCATGAAAAGCTGTTGATCAACAGCTCACTAGGTGGCTTGCTGCCTTCACAGAAGAATCAAACTCGTCTCACTCTCTGGATCAAGGACAATAAACCTTCTCCAGATTTAAAAGCATATTGCTCAAAACATCAAATTTTCTACACCGACGACGATGCCGGTTTAGGTTTTGGCGAGAACAATAATTATTTATTCGATCTAATACAAAGAAAAATCGGTTTTCAAGCGAATGATATTTTTCTCGTCATGAATCCTGACATTACCGTCACGCCCGAAACCGTATTTGCGCTGACAGAAAAAATGCAGCAGTCGGATCATGCGATCGCCACGCTGAACTTATATCGAGATCAGGCGATGAGCCTACCGGATAAAAATATCCGTCATTTTCCTGGCATGTTATCTATCGTCAAAATGCCGCTAGTGAATACTTTTAGCGAGACTTACGATAAAGACAGGATCGCTGCTGCGGCGCACGATACGCCTGTGGAATGGGCATCAGGCGCTTTTTTGGCATTTAAGCCTGAGTTGTATCAGGCGCTGGGAGGCTTTGACCCTAGTTATTTTATGTACTTTGAAGATGTCGATATTTGCTACCGTGCGCGCCGCTATCATCAACAAGCCGTACATTATTACCCAGATCTAAAAGCGATTCACACCGCGGCACATAAGAACCGCAATGTCTTTTCTCGTCATGCACTCTGGTTCTTTCACAGTTTTTCTAAGTTCTTACTGCGTCGCTATCTACGCCTGAATGCGGTCTATTCAGGGAAGAGTGCTCGCCGTTCCCAAACTTGATCGCCGCATGAAAGATAAAATTCTCATCACTGGCGCAACCGGCTTTGTCGGATCGCACTTATTACAAATGGCCTTAACGCAAGATCGTAAAGTCATTTGCCCAGTAAGAAATAAAAATGCCGCATCGGACGTTCAAGCTCCGATTATCGACAGCATAGGCCGCAATACCGATTGGCAAGCGCATCTGCCTCAAGTACACACGGTGATCCATTGTGCTGCGCGAGTGCACGTCATGAACGATACCGAAACAGACCCACTAGCGGCTTTTCGTGAAGTCAATTTATACGGCACTCTGCGCTTAGCGGAACAAGCAGCGGCGGCAGGCGTTAGTCAATTCATCTACCTTAGTTCTGTCAAAGTAAATGGTGAAATGACAGAAGCAGAGCAAGCATTTACAGAGAACGATAAGCCACAAGCCAGCGATCCGTATGGAATTTCCAAACAAGAAGCGGAAGCCGCCTTAATAGAGCTTGGCCAACGTACTGGTATGACAATCACAATTATTCGCCCGCCTTTGGTTTATGGCAAAGGTGTCGCCGCAAACTTTTTGAGTTTACTGATCTGGGTAAAGAAGCAAATTCCATTACCATTAGGCAGCATCCACAATCAACGCAGTTTTGTCTTCGTTAAAAATTTATGCGACTTCATTTTGCACTGCGTACAAAATCCTCGCGCATTTAACCAAGTCTTTTTAATTTCCGATGGCAAAGACATGTCGACCACGGAACTCTTACAAGAAGCAGCCAAAGCCTTGAATGTGCGCTCGCGTTTACTCCCTTTCCCCGCTGGATTGATACGCCTGGCTGCTAACTTGATCGGCAAAAAAAATATCGCCGATCGCTTATGTCAGTCTTTACGTGTCGACAGTAGTAAAGCGCGTACACATATGCAGTGGAATCCACCATATTCAGTGCAACAAGGCTTAAGCGAGAGCGCTGCCAGTTTAATATCGACCAACAATAAATAAAAATAGAAACCGAGAATTCGAATTTATGAAACGTCTAGCCGACTTGATCCTTGCCTTCATCGCAGCCATTATTTTGCTGCTGCCCTTCATCATTGTTTCACTGATGGTGAGTTTCACATCAAAGGGCCCGATTATCTATTGGTCTGACCGTGTTGGTCGTTACAATAAGATTTTTAAAATGCCGAAATTTCGTTCGATGTTAATTGACACACCGGCGGTAGCAACCCATCTATTAAGCAATCCGGATCAATACTTAACGCCAGTTGGCTCTTTTTTACGCAAATCCAGCTTAGATGAGTTACCGCAATTGTGGAGCATTATTAAGGGTGATATGAGTTTTGTCGGCCCGCGCCCTGCACTCTACAATCAAGACGATCTGATTGCCTTACGCACCGAGAAACAAGTTCACACTATCGTTCCTGGTTTAACTGGCTGGGCGCAAATCAATGGTCGCGATGAATTGCCGATTCCGCAAAAAGTTGAGTTGGATGCTTATTATTTACAACATCAGTCGCTGGTATTAGATATTCAAATTTTGTTTCGCACTTTCTTTAAAGTGATTAAACGTGATGGCGTTACACATTGATAGGTAATACAACACCAACCATTTGAATCGCCCTCATCATGATGCATACCCTAATTAATCTTCCGCGTATTCATAAGCAAATTATTGCTGGCCTAGTCGATGCTATTTTTTTGCCGCTGGCGTTTGTTTTGGCGATCTTTTTGCGTTATGACACCATCAATCTTGAATTACTCAAGCACTACGCCTGGCTCATTAGCGCCGTGCCTTTATTTGCAATTCCCATCTTTATCAAAATCGGTTTATATCGCGCAGTGATCCGCTATATCGATCACAAGATGGTTAGCGTGATCGTGATTGGGGTAACACTGTCTGTATTGGCATTAGCATTTCTAAACTTTATGTTGCAGCTAAATGCTATCTCACGAGCGGTATTTATTACTTACTGGTCGGGCGCGATACTTTACGTCGGTGCCAGCCGCTTAGCGGCACGTGCTTATCTCGGTGGTTTACGCCGCAATCCTAACGCAACCAAAATCGCCATTTATGGTGCGGGTACGGCTGGCATGCAGCTCGCTAATGCTTTGCGCGCAGGACACGAACTCGATTGCATCGCCTTCATTGACGACAATCGTTCCATGCATGGTTCATCCATTGCGGGTATCAAAGTCTATGCGGTTGAACAAATTCCTCAACTAGTGAAACACTTTGGCATCAAAGAAGTCTTGCTTGCTTTACCTAGCGTTTCAAAAGCCAAACAAAAACAAATTCTCGATCAATTAGAAACTTATAAAGTACGCGTCAAAGTCACACCGTCGATCAAAAGTTTAATCAATGGCGAATTACGTGTGCAAGATATTCGCGATGTCGAAATTGAAGACTTGCTAGGACGCGATCAAGTGGAACCAGATGAAGCATTACTAGCCACCTGTATTACCAATAAAAATGTTTTAGTGAGTGGCGCCGGCGGCTCTATCGGTTCGGAACTATGTCGCCAAATTTTGCGCCAAAAGCCCAACAGCTTAATGCTCTTAGAAATGTCAGAATTTTCGCTATATTCGATAGAGCAAGAATTAAGCGCCTTACGCGATCAATTGCAATTGAACTGCGAGATCAAACCTTTTTTAGGAGCGATACACGATAGCGCCAAGCTAGACAAAATTTTCCGTGGCTTTCAGATTGATACGGTATATCACGCCGCTGCCTATAAACATGTGCCGCTAGTCGAACATAATCCCATCGAAGGCATACGCAATAACGTATTTGGCACCTACAAATTAGCGCAAGCAGCAATCGATGCAGGCGTTAAACAATTCGTCTTAATCTCGACAGACAAAGCCGTGCGCCCGACCAATGTGATGGGCGCGACTAAACGCTTGGCCGAACTTATCTTGCAAGCCAACGCACGTCGTCAATCTGGCACACGATTTTGTATGGTGCGCTTTGGTAATGTACTAGGCTCCTCTGGTTCAGTGGTTCCCCTATTCCGCAAACAAATTATGCAAGGCGGCCCCATTACTTTGACGCATGCAGAAATCACGCGCTACTTCATGACTATCCCCGAAGCAGCTCAATTAGTTCTGCAAGCAGGTGCGATGGGGCAAGGTGGTGACGTATTTGTGCTCGATATGGGGGAACCGGTCCGCATAATCGATTTAGCACGCCGCATGGTGCATTTGTGTGGTTTGGAAGTGAAATCCGCTGAACACCCAGAAGGCAGCATAGAAATCCGTGAAGTCGGTTTACGCCCAGGTGAAAAACTCTATGAAGAATTGCTGATTGGCGACAATGTAGAACGCACCACGCATCCACTCATCATGCGTGCACAAGAAGCCGAATTAGCTTGGGAAGAACTCCAAGCCGCATTAGAAGAATTAGAACAAGCTTGCCAGCATTTTGATTATGAAAAAATTCGCAGTTTGATCCAACGATTAGTCGTTGAATATCAACCACAGTGCGGCATTGAAGATTTTATTTGGCAGTTGAAGAACAAAGCTTAGACGCGAAGTGTGTGGTAAGTACAGGCTCGGTCCGGTTAGACTCAAAATATCGAAGTGTCATCCCTGCGTAGGCAGGGATCCAGCGACTTTCAATTTTACGCCGCTGGATTCCCGCCCCCGACTCCTACATTCGAGGGCAGGCTCTTCGCGGGAATGACACCAATGAAAGTAAAGTTTAACTTGAACGCGTTAATAAAATATTGAGAATACAGAACGCAGAGTTTTTCAGTAAGCAGCTCTGCAACGAAACTTCTAAAAGAATTTGCTTTTTTTATTGAGAATATTATGTCCCTACTTTCCAAAAGTATTTTTAAAGCCTACGATATCCGCGGCATCATCGATAAGACTTTAGATGCCGATGTTGCCTACGCGATTGGACAAGCCTTCGGTAGTGCCGCGCTTGCCAAAGGTGAGAAGACTGTCGTCATCGGTCGTGATGGACGCTTATCGGGTCCGTCATTAGCGGCTGCCTTAGCAATGGGCTTGCAAGCGACTGGCATCAACGTAATTGACCTTGGCGTGGTCGCGACACCGATGGTGTATTTTGGTACCAATGTATTGGGTGCGACTTCCGGCATCATGGTCACAGGTAGTCATAATCCGCCTGATTACAACGGCTTCAAAATGGTGTTAGCAGGCGAAGCGATTTATGGCGATACCATACTCGCCTTGTATGACCGTATCGTCGCCAAAGACTTCGCAGTTGGCGAAGGTAGTTACAGCACTCACGACATCAAAGCGGCATATTTAGAACGCATCGTCAGCGACGTCAAGCTCACACGCAAAATCAAGATTGCGGTGGACTGCGGCAATGGTGTCGCAGGCGCATTCGCAGGTGACTTATACCGTGCGATGGGTTGCGAAGTGACTGAGTTATTCTGCGAGGTCGATGGCAATTTCCCGAATCACCATCCCGATCCTGCGCATCCGGAAAACCTGCAAGATCTGATTCGTTGCTTACAAAATTCTGACGCAGAAATTGGTCTCGCGTTTGACGGTGATGGCGATCGACTTGGCGTCGTCACCAAAGATGGTCACATCATTTACCCAGATCGCCAATTGATGTTATTCGCCGCCGATGTATTAAGTCGCAATAAAGGTGCACAAATTTTATATGACGTGAAATGCACGCGTCATTTGTCTAGCTGGATTAGGTCACATGGTGGCCAACCCTTAATGTGGAAAACTGGTCACTCGCTGGTCAAAGCCAAACTCAAAGAAACCGGCTCACCGCTCGGTGGCGAAATGAGTGGCCATGTGTTCTTTAAAGACCGCTGGTATGGCTTCGATGATGGCTTGTATGCAGGCGCACGCTTATTGGAAATCCTGAGCAAAGTCGCCGATATGACCACCACACTCAAAGATTTACCGCAATCAAGCAGCACGCCAGAGTTACAAGTCAAATTAAGTGAAGGCGAAAATTTTGCGATCATCGCTGAGATGCAAAAAAATGCCCATTTCCCTGGCGCGACCGAAATCATAGATATCGATGGTTTACGTGTTGAATATCCGGACGGCTTTGGATTAGCGCGCTCATCGAACACCACGCCAGTCATCGTCATGCGTTTTGAAGCAGAGACGCCGGAAGCTTTGGTACGAATTCAGGCTGCGTTAAAAGCGGCGATTCTGGCGGTGAAACCGGATGCAGTTTTGCCGTACTAAATCATTTGCTGTACCAAGCGACGAACTAGCCGCAATATTCCCTCTCCCGCAAGCGGGAGAGGAGTAGGATAAGGGCGATTCAGTTGACCGATAAAGTCAGGCAATACGCTTAGCAAAACTACCGTCAAAGCATGCTTTGACTCACCCGCCCCTTCTCCCGCCTGCGGGAGAAGGGAGAATTCACAGAATCCTATGGACTAACAAAGTGAAAATTCTTCTCATCCGTGTTTCTTCTTTAGGCGATGTACTCCATAACATGCCCATGGTCGATGACATCAAGGCGTATTACCCCGACGCACAAATTGATTGGGTGGTGGAAGAAGCCTATGTGAATCTGGTCAAACTTCAACCCAAGGTGAATAAGGTCATCGCCTACGCGCAACGACGTTGGCGTAAAAGTTTGGGCAATAAAGAAACACGTGCTGAGATCAAACATTTTTATCGCAGCTTGCGTGAAGAAGCTTACGACTTTATTTTTGATACACAAGGTTTGCTGAAAACCGGCATCATCATGGGCATGGCGCGTAAATCAGCCAATGGTAAAAAAGTCGGCTTAGCCAATGGTACGGAAGGCTCAGGTTATGAAGGCATTTCCAGAATTTTTCATGATGTGAGTATTCCGGTTGATCGTCGCACCCATGCGGTTTTACGTGGTCGTTTAGTAGCGGCTGCTGCATTGAATTACCAAGTCAATACGCCAGCGAGTTTTGGTTTGCAAAAACTCGATTTACACCCGACTTGGATGCCCACATCGCCTTACATCGTGTTCTTTCATGGCACTGCTGGAGAATCAAAAAAATGGTCACGCAACAATTGGATCAGTACCGCACGCGACCTACAAGTCACCGGCTGGCCCATCTTACTACCGTGGGGGAGCGAAGCCGAAAAACGTGAAGCCGAAGCAATGGCAGAACACATGGGTAACGCACAAGTTTTACCCAAACTATCGATGCAAGAAGCCACCGTATTAGCGCAAAAAGCGGCCTTAGTGATAGGCGTTGACACGGGCTTAGTTCACATCGCAGCCGCGTACGAGACACCCACCATAGAAATTTACTGCGATTCACCACGCTGGAAAACAGAGGGAAATTGGTCGGACAAAATCATCAATCTAGGTGATAAAGGCTCACCGCCTAGCGTGGCTGAGGTGGAGATTGCGTTTGAGAAGTTACTAGGACTCGCCAAATCTAAAGAATTTATGTGAGAAGCTATCTAAACATAAAGACCTAAAATGATCTGCAGGTAAGTCATTTCAATTTTCATCAATCCGCGCCCCAACACTCAAATTTGAATAACACGGCCTATCAAGTGAAAAACACTTTTAGGCGTTAAAGTTGGAATATAAAGCCTTGTATGCGCAGTAGAGCTGCATCCCGACGATGTCAACTTAGATGATAGCTCGGGTGAATTTTATGCAGAAATCGGACTGAAAAATAAAGCGATACTCGCTTATCAAAAAGCTTTATCGCTCCATCCTCAGTATCCCAATCCGGCCATGGCAAGGGCGAAAATTATTGATTTAGGTAAACGCCCCTAACGAGCTTAGTGAATACATGTGCCGAGCGATTGACTCTGAGACAGGAAACCAACTCTGCAGCGGCCCCATAAGAGCAAATCTTTTACGGATTCTTCAGATAATCGGTGCAATGATCGTGTCATTAGTCATGTTAGGTGGAGACATCATTTTATTTTTTTTAAGCTCAACGTTCAATTGAAATACGCGAACGCAAATCAGTAAGCTTTAACTTTGCCCGAATTGTCGTGTCATTTTCGAATGCCATCTTAGCGTAGTATCCTTCTTAGCATCACAGCAAACTCAACGTTTCAAGAGTCTCTCGCACCGCAATCAAGCCAACGTCATCACATTCTCCCTGGTAGGATTTCACAAGCAAGTGGTTTCTAGGTTGCCGTACTATTTTCTCGGGACTATCGTCAACAATCGTAATATTCTCTACGATATAACCTTGGCTTTGAACTTTCCGTAAATCTTTGATGTAAACATAGCCATTTGTCTTCGTATCGACCTTTTGAACACATTTCTCGACTGACCAAGCAAATTTGAGTGGGTACTTTTCGCCGAATATTTGCTTTGTAACCTCCATCACATATTTTGTGCTTGATGAAGACCAGACTGCAACATCAAAACGATTCGCAGTAAACGATAAAAGCTCATGGACATAGGGTCTCAAATAAACGAAATAAGGCTCAACCACGAAATCGGGCTCATACGATAATTTCGTTTCAGTCGCATGAACTAAAGTCTCATCAAGGTCAAATATGACAAGCCTGCGTGTCGTCATAGAATTTGCGCTAACATGATTTAATTTTCATTTTAAAAAGATACCCGAACACCCCAAAAAAGACAATTTTTTTACGCTTGCAGGCCGCATGAACACTAGCTATTTTTCAATATACTAGTGAGACATACTGTATAAACAAATGGGCAAAAGTATCAATCCAGCGAGGTGTCAAATATTCGAATGGATCACAAAAATCGACCAACCTCTTGACGTTTTTTTCGGTGCAAACTGTGCTTACGATGATTAGTAATTGAACGCCTTTAATGTAGAGCATAGGGCATTTTGTTTCCCTAGAATGTGATGGGAACTCTAGACTCAATTACATACTAGAGTTCATCCAACTCAGGCATTTTAAATTATTTAATAAGTCCTAGGACTTGAGATATTACGGACAAGACAAAGAATAAATTTGATCAATTTTTCTTGGCAGCAGGTTTGATGACTTGTGGTTTACTTTCGACCTGACTACCTTCGTCCAAAATCTGGACAAAAATTTCGTCTTTTTTGATCATCCCTAATTCAAATCGGGCGCGTTCTTCGACTGCGGCTGTACCGTTTTTTAAGTCTTGTACCTCGGAGTCTAATTTAGCGTTGCGCTCTTTTAGACCTTCATTTTTCACCCGCGCTGCGGTCACTTGTTTATCTAATTCACCAACACGCAGCCAGCCGCCTTTACCTAACCACAGCGGATACTGGATCAGGACTAACAGAGCTAGTAATGCGATGGTGATTAGACGCATGTGATCTTAGGTCGGAGAAATAATTCAAAGAAAATTTAGACCAGCTTTTAGAAAGTATATCGATAACTTCTATAGAACAAACTACTGCTCTAGCGTCATGCCGGACTTGATTCGGCATCCATGTTTTTTTTACTCATGACGCTAATTACATGGATACCGGGTCAAACCCGGTATGACAATTCAAGCTACTCGACGCTATTACTTCAAATTGTAGAACGCATCACGACCTGGGTAGCTAGCGATTTCGCCCAAATCTTCTTCGATACGCAACAACTGATTGTATTTCGCCATACGATCAGAGCGAGACATCGAGCCAGTTTTGATTTGCAACGCATTCGTACCGACTGCGATGTCAGCAATCGTGCTGTCTTCTGTTTCACCAGAACGATGTGAAATCACGGCAGTGTAACCAGCACGCTTTGCCATTTCGATGGCAGCAAAGGTTTCTGTCAAAGTACCGATTTGGTTGATCTTGATCAGGATAGAATTTGCGATACCTTTTTGTATGCCTTCTTTCAAAATCTTGGTATTAGTGACGAACAAGTCGTCACCAACGATCTGTACTTTCTTACCGAGTTTTTCAGTCAGAATCGCCCAACCTTCCCAATCGCCTTCAGCCATACCGTCTTCGATAGAGATGATAGGATATTTATCGCACCAAGTCGCTAACAAGTTAGTGAAATCGGTAGAAGACAAAGTCAAGCCTTCGCCTTCCAAATGGTATTTACCATCTTTGTAGAATTCGCTCGCGGCGCAATCTAAGCCCAAGGCGATTTGTGTACCTGGTGTGTAACCGGCCGCTTCAATCGCTTGAATGATCAACTTAATTGCTTCTTCATGATTTTCTACGGAAGGTGCGAAACCGCCTTCGTCACCAACTGCTGTCGTCAAGCCTTTGTCATGCAAGATTTTTTTCAAACTATGGAATACTTCAGCACCGTAGCGTATCGCTTCACGGAAAGTTGGCGCGCCAACTGGGATGATCATGAACTCTTGCAAGTCCAAATTATTATCCGCATGCGCACCGCCGTTGATCACGTTCATCATTGGTACGGGCAATTGCATTGCGCCTGAGCCACCGAAATAACGGTACAAAGGCAACCCGGCTTCTTCTGCTGCCGCTTTTGCTACTGCCATTGACACTGCCAACATCGCGTTTGCACCTAAGCGTGCTTTGTTTTCTGTACCGTCCAAGTCGATCAAGGTACGATCCAAGAATGCTTGTTCGTTCGCATCTAAACCCATGATCGCTTCTGCGATTTCGGTATTGATGTTTTCACAGGCTTTTAAAACGCCCTTGCCCATATAACGGGACTTATCACCATCGCGCAATTCGATCGCTTCACGAGAGCCTGTTGATGCACCTGAAGGCACAGCAGCACGACCCATTACGCCAGATTCCAACAACACATCACATTCCACAGTTGGATTGCCGCGTGAATCAATTACTTCACGACCGATAATATCAACGATAGCACTCATGCAAATTCTCCTAAACAATCAAATGACAAAAATATTGATTTCAAGTCTGATGCGACGCATCACAAACAATTGGGTCTAATCTTGTAGAAACTGCGCACACAATTCGAGTATTTCGTTTGGTCTGCATCGAGTCTCTTCTTCAAAACACATGTATGGTTTTGCAGCGATCATCATCCATTCATACATTGAAACCGATGATAAAAATTTGCCCCGCAAAGCTATTTGACTTGGCGAGGCATTTCATCTTAATTAAAACTAGATTCTAAAAATCCGTTTTTCTTAACGATGCGATCTAAATCTAATAAGGTTGCGAGCAATTCTTTCATGCGTCCGAGTGGGACTGCATTCGGGCCATCAGACATAGCTTGCGCAGGATTTGGATGTGTCTCCATGAACAAACCCGAGATACCCACCGCTACTGCAGCACGCGCCAATACCGGCACGAATTCACGTTGACCACCAGACGAAGTACCTTGACCACCAGGCAACTGTACAGAATGCGTTGCATCAAATACGACTGGGCAATTGGTTTCGCGCATGATGGCTAATGAACGCATATCGGATACGAGATTGTTATAACCAAAGGACACGCCGCGTTCGCAAGCCATGAAATTATCTTCTGGCAAGCCAGCTTGCTTTGCCGCCAAGCGCGCTTTTGCGATCACATTGATCATGTCGTGTGGTGCTAAAAATTGGCCTTTTTTGATATTCACTGGTTTGCCCGATTGCGCACAAGCTTGAATGAAGTCGGTTTGACGACACAAAAATGCTGGCGTTTGCAAGACATCGACAACCGCTGCAACAGGTTTGATTTCATCGATCTCATGAATATCAGTCAGCACAGGCACATTCAATTGCTTCTTCACATCCGCCAAAATCTCCAAGCCCTTTTCCATGCCTAAGCCACGGAACGACGTACCGGAAGAACGATTGGCTTTATCGAAGGACGATTTATAAATGAAAGGAATACCGAGCTCACTCGTAATCTCTTTCAATGCCCTTGCAGTATCCATCGCCATTTGATGCGACTCAATCACGCAAGGACCTGCAATCAAAAAGAAAGGCTGATCCAGACCGACGTCAAATCCACATAATTTCATGGTCAAACTCCTTATGCTTGCGCTTGATTGTTCACCAAAGCAGCTTTTGTTGCTGCTTTGTGTGCCAAGGCCGCTTTTGCAAATGCGGTGAATAATGGATGACCATCGCGTGGTGTCGATTTGAATTCAGGATGATATTGCACACCTAAATAGAATGGATGCACGCTCTTCGGCAATTCAATAATTTCACATAAATCTTCGGTCGGTGTACGCGCAGATACAACCAAGCCCGCATCTTCGACACGTTTTAAGTAATGATTATTTGCTTCATAACGATGGCGGTGACGTTCAGTCACGACGTTACCATAAATATCGGATGCCAAAGTATTTGGTTGAACCGCGCAGGTCTGTGCACCTAAACGCATGGTACCGCCGAGGTCAGAGTTTTCATCACGCAATTCGACTTTACCATCGTGGCTTTGCCATTCATTGATCAAAGCAACCACAGGTTGTTCTGTTTCGAGATCAAACTCAGTCGAGTTCGCCATCGCCAAGCCCGCTTTATTGCGTGCATATTCAATCAAGGCGACTTGCATACCTAAGCAAATGCCGAGGTAAGGAATCTTGTTTTCACGTGCATAACGTGCTGCCAAAATTTTGCCTTCTACGCCACGTTTACCGAAGCCACCTGGAACCAGAATCGCATCGTATTTTTCCAAGGCTTTGGTGCCATGCGCTTCGATTTCTTCGGAATCAACGTACTCGATATTCACGCGGCTTTCGGTATGAATGCCAGCATGACGCAATGCTTCTGTTAACGATTTGTAAGACTCGGTCAAATCGACATACTTTCCTACCATGCCGATCGTGACTTCTTCTTTCGGATTTTCTAAAGCGTAGATAAGCTTATCCCACATCGCCAAATCCGCTGGTTTTGGTGTCAATGCTAATTTATCGCAGATGATCTTGTCTAAGCCTTGATCATGCAACATTTGTGGAATCTTGTAGATTGTGTCCGCATCCCATACTGAGATCACGGCCTCTTCAGCCACATTGGAGAACAAAGAAATCTTGGCACGTTCATCATCCGGAATACGACGATCAGCACGGCACAATAAAGCATCTGGGAAGATACCGATTTCACGCAATTTTTGTACGCTGTGTTGGGTTGGCTTGGTTTTCAACTCACCAGCAGACGCCAAATAAGGAACCAAAGTCAAATGTACGAAGGCTGCAGAATTCTTACCTGAACGCAAACTCAATTGGCGAGCCGCTTCCAAGAAAGGTAAGGATTCAATATCACCAACCGTACCACCGATCTCGACCAAAGCGACGTCAAAACCAGCCGCGCCACGATGAATGTATTCTTGGATTTCATTCGTAATGTGTGGAATAACTTGAACAGTTTTGCCCAAATATTCACCGCGACGTTCTTTACGAATCACTGACTCATAAATTTGACCGGTGGTGAAGTTATTCACTTTTTTCATCTTCGCAGAGATGAAACGCTCGTAGTGACCCAAATCCAGATCCGTCTCAGCGCCGTCATCTGTAACGAACACTTCACCGTGTTGGAATGGGCTCATGGTACCCGGGTCCACATTGATATAGGGATCGAGTTTGAGCATGGTAACTTTGAGGCCGCGTGATTCAAGAATAGCAGCGAGTGAGGCAGCAGCGATGCCTTTGCCTAGAGAGGAGACGACGCCCCCAGTAACGAATACGAACTTAGTCATTGCAGAAGGTGCCCAACGGCACAAGCGGGAAATTCGAATTATACCTCATGGCGCCCTTGATGACACATGAGTCAGGAGATTTTTTCTACTCGAAGCCAAGTAAAAATTTCTTTAAAGACAATTAAAATAATGCATAATTTGAGCGTCAATTTTACCTAAAGCGGGAAACTAGGCGCTTCCAAACGCATCAATACAAACCAGACAGGTACAATTTTTAGTTATGAATAATATTAAGCACAATCTTATTACAAGCTAACTCCCTGCTTAGTCACTTCCGAAGAAATCAGACATGTCCTCATTTATCCACTATTCGCTTGGCAGCTTTTTACCTTCCACATCCAAGTTAGAACAGTTGTTTGATCACAGAACCTTGCCAGCACTACATCTACCAGACGGTGCAGCAATTGCTGTCACACTACGCCCTTTGTGTGCGGCAGATTTACCGACTTGGTTCGACTATTTACGGCTAGACGAAATTCGTCAACGCACCAGTTGGAATGTCACTTCACCTGCCGACTTGCAACAATTTATTCACCGACCTGATTGGTCACATCCCAGTGCGCAGATCAAATTCGCGATCGCCAACAAACACGATGATCAATTAATAGGTACTATCGGCTTTCATACTATCTCAGAGCCAAACCGAAGCGTGGAAATCGCCTATGATTTAAATCCAGCATTTTGGGGCAAAGGTATTGCCACGGTAGCTTGTAGTGCACTCACGCAGTGGGCACATCAACATGGACAATTTCAGCGAGTGCAAGCCACCGTTTTAGACAATAATATCAACTCTCGACGCGTCTTAGAAAAATGCGGTTTCCATCTCGAAGGGCATTTAAGAAAATACCGTATTGTCCGAGGCGAGTCTCGTGACTATTGGATATTTAGTCACGTTATTTAAAATTAGCCGTGTGCTTTGTCCAATTGAGGCTCGATGTACGCTGTCATTCATGTAAAAATAATGAACGAATGTGAATGTGGACTTAACCGCAAACACAAACTCAAACGCAAAACCAAAACATAAAAAGGAATAAGGTCATGCTCAAATTAATTCAATGGCAATGGGAAGGCTATACCGAATTTCATCGTTCACGCCTTAATTTAGTCATGCATATCGTGCTCGTGCCCGGATTTATCTGCGCCAATCTTTATTTGATCAATAGCCTAGTCAATGGCGACTATGTATTTGCGCTGCTTTCTTTGGCGACGATGGGACTCTCTATTGCATTACAAGGAATAGGACACAAACAAGAGCCGCAAGCGTCGATTCCATTCACGAGTGCGTGGAATGCAGTGTCACGCCTGCTTGTGGAGCAATGGATTAACTTCCCTCGCTTTGTACTGACAGGCGGCTGGTGGCGCGCCCTGCAGCAGGCGTCTTGAATCGAGCGGCTACTTGATACTTTTAGCTTTGACCTTACGCGAAGCCTCAAGCTTATTTAGGTTCACACCCGCCACAATGACCCAGAAAAATTAGTTTAAATCGTCACATCTTGGCGACACTATAAATAAACGCCCTTATAACATCCTATACATCTTATAAAATCTTACGAATAATTTGAATTCAACTTTTTGCATCCGATTCTCCTTCTTCGCCGTATAAGTTTACACAAACCGCTAACCTACCCTTTAGCACCATTCGTTTGTACACATTGGTAATCAACTCACTTAGGCAAAAAAAAGGAATTCTCTTGGCAAATTCATCCACCCCCTCCAAAGCGCTCGATCCAGCGCAAATGCATCTTTGGCTGCTAGCAGTCGCCAAGCAAGACGCTCAAGCCTTCCGCTCTCTCTATGAAGTGAGCTCGCCAAAACTGTTTGGATTTGTCATGCGTATTTTGCAGCAACGCGAATTGGCAGAAGAAGTCTTGCAAGAAAGCTTCGTCAACATTTGGAACAACGCCTCCAGTTATCAAGCCAGTCTGGCATCACCGATGACATGGATGACGACGATAGTGCGCAACCGTGCTTTTGATTTGTTGCGAAAATTAAATAATGGCCAACACCTCAATTTCAGCTACGATACCGATACATTCGAAACCGAAGTCTGGCAAGCAATGGAAAGCCAAGATGCAACGCCTATACAAGCCTTAGAACTCAGTCAAGACGCCGCGTCTCTAGCGCGTTGCATGTCGCGCTTGGAAGGTCTACACAGACAAGCCATGAGTTTGGCGTATTTCCACGATTTATCTCACAGCGAAGTGGCAGAACAAATGCAGCTTCCTATGGGCACCGTCAAAAGCTGGATACGTCGTGGACTCGAAAAACTCAAAGTCTGCTTAAGTAAAGGAGCGTTGGCATGAACATCCAGCATAACCAACATCTACAACATAAGTTAGCCGCCGAATTTGTACTCGGCACCTTGCGTGGCGGCGCACGCCGTCGTTTTAATACCTGGTTACAAACCGATCCCCACCTACAACAAATCGTCAGAGAATGGCAGGCTCATTTAATGCCGATGATGGAATTTTCCACAGCCAAAGTGCCACAGGCGCAGGTCTGGAACAATATAGAAAAGCAACTCAAACTCGGCGCAGAGCGAAGTCAAAAAGCAGTCTTTCAATTTCTACATGAGTTGAAATTTTGGCGCGGCCTTAGCATGATCGCGAGTGCCGCTCTCATCTTAGTCGCATTATTTGTCCTCAAACCGCAAGACAACGGTCTGCCAGCCGAGATGTATGTCGCGACTTTATCCGATGAGAAAGCCCAACCCATCGCCATCATTTCCAGTGATAGCAAACGTCGTCAGGTCTTACTACGTTTCGTCAACCGACCACAAGTAGCAAGCAACCAGAGTTTAGAACTTTGGTCCATCTCGAAAGAAGGTAAGGTACGATCTTTGGGTCTGGTCGATCAGGCCAGTAACGTAGGCAATGGAGCCAATACGACAGATAAAAGCGGTGAAATTCTGCGAATTAATTTACCAGAAGGCGTCGCTAACGATACCCCGCAACTTCTGGCGATTTCATTAGAGCCGAAAGGTGGTTCGGGTAATCCTGAAAAACCTAGTGGACCGATTTTATTTAAAGGCAATTGGCTGAAAACGGTCTAACAAAGACCATAAAACCTTTATAAGTACTCACCAAGACATCCCTACTTTCTAACTTGGAAGGTAGGGATTTTTTTAATTCCTCGCTCTCATCATCTATTAATAAATTCCACATTTGATTATTTTCAAAAAAATTTCACTTTTTCTGAAAATAGTTGCTTCCGTTCTGGAACGCCCTTCGTATAAGTCAATAACAGCAATCATTAGTTAATCGCAATTGCTTGCGCAATTCGAATTAATAAGCATTGTCTGCCTAACTATGTATTCGCACCACAGCGCAACATTATCAATAAGCACAACCTAGGGAGTCACCATGTCTCATTTTATTTTTGGCGGTATTTCACGCTGCACTAAGAACACTAAACACAAAACCAGCAAACTCATCCTCCTCGCCAGTTTAGGTTTAGGCTTTCAAATTGCGCATGCTCAAGATTCACTCACCCCAGATATGGGTAAGTTGACTGCGACCGGTGGCGTCAGTCAAGTTGAAGGTGCAGGTGGCGGTGGCTTAACGCCTTGGGCTTTGATTACTGGCTACGGCACACGTGACAGCTATGGCGCAAACATCCATTACACGCAGGCCAATACACAAGACTACAGTTTAAAAACCTATGGTGCTGCGATTGGGATCGCGGATCGTGTTGAGTTTTCACTCGCTAAACAAGAATTCACTGGCAGCCTCGCGCCTTTAAACGCGCTCAATTTACAGCAAGACATTTTCGGTATTAAAGTCAAATTAGCTGGCGATGCAGTCTATGATCAAGCCGGCTGGATGCCGCAGATTGCCGCCGGCGTGCAATACAAACGTGATGCACGCATCGGTGGTTTGGGCGCGCTAGGTGTAACGAGCGTGAAGCAATTGGGCGGGAAAGACGATCGCGGTGTTGACTACTACGTGTCCGCAACCAAGATTTATTTGGCGCAAAGCCTATTAGTGAACGGCACATTACGTGCGACTAAAGCGAATCAAATGGGATTACTCGGTTTTGGCGGTGACAAAAAAGACCAATACCAAGCGCAATTAGAAGGCTCTATCGCTTACCTGATCAATCGCAAATTAGTGGTCGGTGCTGAATACCGAATGAAGCCGCGCAATCTGGGCGTCGATAACGAGAAAGATTTGTCAGACGTTTTTGTCGCTTACTTCCCCACCAAGAATTTCTCAGTCACCGCCGCCTACGTGCAATTGGGCGATATCACTATTTTCAATCCTAAGACACAGCGTGGCTGGTACCTCTCGCTGCAAGCTGGATTTTAATTTCGAAACTTTTTGCTTTCATCATTTTTACTACTAAGCACTTCATCTAATTTACAGAAAGAACCGATCATGAAAAACTTACTTCAATCTAGCTTGGCAAAATTTTTGACCATTGCAGGATTTGCATTGTGCGCCTGTTTCTCGGCAAATGCCCAAACCATCGACAAAGACGACAGTATTTATCAAGGCTTAGGTAAAAAAGAAGGTATCACCAAAATCGTCAATGACTTTGTTCCTATGATTTTGGCGGATCAACGCATCGCACACTTCTTTTCCAAAATCAAAAAAGAAGAATTTTCTGAACTACTCGTTGCTCAATTTTGTGAGCTAGCTGGTGGCCCATGCCAATACAAAGGTCGCGACATGTACGAATCTCATCAAGGCATGGGAATCAGCAATGCCCACTTCAATGCCTTAGCGGAAGACCTGCAGATGGCCATGGAAAAGAATGATATTCCTTCGTCCATATCCAACCGATTAGTCGCCAAACTCGCGCCTATGCAACGCCCTATCGTCAGTAAATAACTCTCTAAAACCGAATCGTGTTCTTGCTGACGAGACGCATGATCAGCAAGAACACCTATGCATATCGTACTTTGAAATCACCATGTCCAAGCATCTTACTTCGGCTATCAGCCTCAACGTACATCAACAATTAATAGCCTTACGGCCGCAACTCTTACGTTTTGCTAGGCAAAGAATTAGTGATGAAGCTGTCGCCGAAGACACAGTACAAGAAACGCTCTTGGCTGTTTTAGAACATCCTGACCGTTACGCTGGCAAATCCTCGTTATCGACCTATGTGATCAGTATTTTAAAATTCAAAATCATTGATGATTTTCGTCGAAAACTGCGCAGCGCAAGCTATACCAGCAATTGGTCTGAGGAAGATTTATCGGATACGCCAAACATGTACGCGGAACAAGAAAGTTTTTCTAAAATTCGTTATGGCATTACCCAGAGTAGCTTGTGCTCGCCATCCAATCCTCTTGTGGAATTAGAGCAAAAAAATTTCTTTACTCAACTAGAGATCGCCTTGCACGACTTGCCATCTAAAAGCGCTCGTGCCTTTACTTTATCTGATTGCATGGAGCTAGAGAGTGCAGAAATTTGTGAAGAACTCGGTATTACTAAAAATAATTTAATGGTTTCTGTGCATAGAGCGCGACAAGCATTGCGCAGCGCCCTTGTGCACTTACAGAACTAAACTACGGAGCTAAACCTACATCGCATACCTGACTTGCAATTTAGCGAAATTCTGCGCACCTTTCGCATTCGACAATTCTTTTATTTCAGAGCCGCGACGCACAACCGAAGCATAAAATCCCCAAGTATCGCCGCTATATTGGTAACCGAATTCAATCTCAGGCACCGTGCGATTAGGCTTAACGACTAACTTTTGATCACGAAAATATCCACCTTGCAAACTCGCGTTATAGCCAACTATTTTTAATTCTGCGCGACTAAAAATAAAGCTACCTGGCGTATCGACACTGCTATTTAATCGTCCATAACGCCATGTCACCTCAGCCTTCGCATCCGTAAAAATATTACCGACGCGTGCTTTAAATCGACTGCCCAAATCCGAATCTGCACTCAACTTCCACGAAGCAGGGCTAACTTCTGCATGAAGTACCGCGCCCCATTCTTGTTTTAATTGAGTGTTCCATGCTTGAGGTAAAGGCTGATTAAACAGTCTATGCAAGTTTGTTTGCGTCCATTCCCCTCCAGCACAAGGTCCTAAGCAACCGAGATCCAAGCCAACTTTCGTTGCACTGCCATCTGAATTTTGAACCTCTTTAAACATACCGGCATACAACCAGGCGGCATATGGATGATCAAATTTATTAATCTGTTCAGGTCGTAATTTAATATCCGATGCCGTGTACAAATCTTGCCCGACGTGCCAAGCATAGGTGATGCTTTGTCGTGGAGTCGCAAAAATATTGCGCACGATTATATGATTGCCACTGGTATAAAAACCATCATCTCGATTTAACAATAAACTGTCATTTTCCACATCGAGCGTCACACTAGTGCGGCCTTGCGTCTGCACTTTTTGGTACTCTTGCATAGACGGAAAAAAGTCTTGTGCTTGCGCTTGAGCAGCCACGGCGAGCAAAGAGATAAAAGTAGTAAGGGCTGTACGCATAGTCAAATGGAAGATCCTGTTTATTCAGAAAAATATTAAGCAAAAAGTAGGAAAACGATAGTGCTAGCTTGCGCCATGCGCACCATCACATTCGACACTTTTGCCGACCGAATCGGTGCGCGCGGTGCACCCTAGTTTATTTTACGCGAATATTTCTATCGAACGCATGACATAGAGAGAATTCCCTCTACAACTCCATCAATCACTTTGCTAACAATCTTTGTAGCATCGCGTGACATGCTTGTGCCGTCTTCTCTGGCATTTCCATAGGCAGCAGGTGACCTGCTGGGAGTTGCACAAAATACTCAGCACACATTTTACGTGTCGCGGCCAAGCCGCCTTGACGACACTCTACTGATTCTGTGCCGCCCACAAAACCTATAGGCACACGTAAACCACGACGCGCAATAGGTCCCAAATTACTGGGTAAGGTAAGGTAAATTGCGGTTTCTATTTCACGGGTAAATTTTAAACTGATGCCTTCAGGATGCGCTTGCGTACCTGCATCGATATAATCTTGGAGGACTTCGGGGGGCCAGATCGCGAACTTCTCTTTCGACGAAAAATGTTCGAAGGCTTCTTGCTTATCGCGCCAAAGCATGCGACGTTTGACTGAAAATTGTGCGGGTGAATATTTTTCCAGAAGACCTAAAGCGCGGAAGGTTTTCACAAAGAGTGAACGCCAACCTGTAACCACAGGCGAATCAATCATCAACACGCAACGCACCAGATCAGGTCTGCGACTCGCTGCCATCAAGGACAAAATACCGCCCAAGGAATGCCCCAGTAAAATCACTGGCTCTTGGTAATTTTTCTGCAAAGTATCAATTAATTCTTGTACCAAAAAAGGCCAATTAGCGGTCACAGGATAATCGGGATTATGCCCATGCATGTCTAAAGCATGAATTTCATAATGCGGCTGCAATTGCTCAAACATCTGACGATAAGTCCCGGCGGGAAAACTATTGCCGTGACAAAAATGAACTATGGGTTTGGACATAAATACAGCTTCACAATAAAGTTGAGTGTGACTCATCAAAAATGACGCGACGCTTACGCCTTATTGGCCGTACCAATATCGCGCATGGTCTTTGCGATACTCATCCGCCGTGTTGTTGACTTTGATAGCGCTGCCAAATTGTAATGTGATTGCACCGCTTGTGTCCGTCCTTAGAGGCTTTATTCCAAAATCCAAATAACGTTGCATTACTTCAGGTTTAGGATGTTGATAACGATTTAGATAGCCAACTTGAAACAAAGCGAGTTCAGGTTTGACTGCGAGTAAGAATGGAGTGGTGGACGACGTACCACTGCCGTGATGCGGCGCCAGTAAAACGTCGGCTTTCAACTTAGGTGCAATACTATTGACTAATTCGTCTTCTTGTATTGCTTCGACATCGCCAGCTAATAATAAGCTGTGTGTTTTGGTTGAAATTTTTAAAGTACAACTGAGTGCATTGCTCTTCCACTTGCTACTGGTATAAATCACTGGTACAGGATGCAAGATTTCAAATTCTACTCCATCCCAATTCCACGATTGTCCGGCCTGACAGCGCTGGTGTTGACTACTGGCTAAGACGATAGCATGGGTAGAAACTAGAGATGAAGTGACTTGCGGTATATCCAGATTTTGCATCAAACTTAACGCACCACCGGAATGGTCATTATCACTATGGCTAATCATTAACTGATCGAGTTGATGAATGCCGCGTGCTTGAAAATAAGGGAGCAATACGCGAGTTCCCGTATTAGTTTCCGCTGACAAGCCTGGCCCCGTATCGTACAGCATACGATGTTTAGCGGTCTCAATCAGCACCGCACTTCCCTGCCCTACATCAAACACGGTCGCTCGCATATGACCAAATTCAGGGGCGCTGACCGGCTGCAATAACAAAGGTAAACAACAGATCAAGCCCAGCAAACGCACAGGCCATCCACGCGGCATCAACAACCAACATATCCCCGCCATCGCTAACGTGAACGTCCACCATGATGGAATAGGTGCGCTCCAAACTGCCCAAGCGTTTCTGCTCAAAATAGTTAAGAATTGCGCCAGTAAGTTGATTAATCCATGTGCCGAGGCCAATAAATAATCAGAAAATGGTGCAGGCAAAATACTTCCCAACAAAGCCAAAGGCGTCACCACAAAACTCACTAGAGGAATAGCGATCGCATTCGCAATCGGACTGATTAGCGAAACCTGCGCGAATAAGAGCAAACTTAGAGGGACTAATCCCATCGTCACTGCATATTGAGCGCGACCAGCGAGATGCAATTTTTCTTTAATCGCATGCCATCTGATTTGCCATTTATTCATAGCTCGCAAATCATCCTTTGTCTCTATAGAGAAAGTGTAACGACCCAAAGAAACAAAAAGCAAAACAGCCACTGCAGCAAACGACAAATAAAAACCCGGAGACAATACGGCCCACGGATCAAGCAACAATACCAGCCCCAATGCGATGCACAAAATATGACTAATACTAGCGGTGCGCCCACTCCAAACGGCGATGGCGACCACGCTCAACATCCAAAGCGTGCGCTGTGCTGGCACACCAAAACCGGCCAACGCAACGTAGAAGAAAGCCGCGACCACACCAGCGAGTGCGGCCACTTTGGGTGCAGGTGAACGCAAGGGTAATTGCGCTTGTGTAAAAAAAGAATGCCGCCACAGGTAATACATCAGCGAAGCAAAAATGCCCGCGATCATCGTGATATGCAAACCAGAAATCGAAATTAAATGTCCGATCCCAGTACGATTAAAAATCTGCCAATCACTTTGCGCAATATCTCTTTGATCGCCAATCACCAAGGCGACAATTACGCCTGCATAAGTCGCCTCGCCTAATGTAGACATAATTTTTTCGCGCAAATGATAACGTGCGCGTTGGTTCAGATTGTGCAGGCTCCAAACAAACTCTTGTTGCACTGGGTGTGAAGCCGATGTCGTAATTTCTGTAGCGCTCACGTTGATATTGCGCACAGAGCCAGTTGCACGTATGCCCTGCTCCAACAACCAAACCTCGTAATCGAAGCCATAGGGATTAGCATTACCATGAGGTCGCTTTAAACGCACGGTTAATTGCCAGCGCTGTCCAGGTCGCAGCTCAGTTGCCGCATTAGGATTCGACGGCTGGTCAAACCAAGCCAAACTCAGTTTGGTAGGGAGTTTATCTAATACAGCCACATCCTTAGCTATCAAATCGCCATTGATATGATACTTCTCCACCAAAAAATTAAACCGCACACCCTGCGGCACGCGGTTGGGTAAATTGTCGATGACACCAGTAATTTGCAGATCGCGATTTTCTAACGCTGAAGGTAGTTGTTCGCTTAAATAGTAATGCGCATAAAGCCCTGACCAAGCAAACCCCAGTGACACGGCAAAGAATATTGGTAAGCCTGCTTTCAGCAGCGGCAGACGCAGCAAGCCAGATAGCAGACTAGGCCGCGAAGACAAAGTTAGCAGCGACAAAAAGAAGAGTGGAACAATTAAATACGCCCATGACGGTAGCAATTGAGCCTGTTGCTGTAACAGCGCTACTCCAACCGCAAAACCGATCAGCGCCAGTCGCACAATTTCCTAACTCAAAACGACCTGCCCCGCCATGCGTGGCAAGACAGATAAAACATTCGCACTCGTTTGTTGTGCGGCTTCGGATAACGTGAGTAGTCGCAAACTGGCAAATTCGTGGCCAATTTGTACCAACTCACCCGGCGTATTGATACCCGGATGACACCAGCGGGGCGCGATGTCTGGCGCATCGGTTTCTAATACGATGCTGGACAAGGGTAAATCAGTGGCGAGACGCCGAATTTGTAAAGCACGGGTAAAAGTCATAGCGCCACCAAAGCCCAATTTAAATCCCAGATCAATGAAATGCTGCGCTTGCTGCACACTGCCATTGAAAGCATGTGCAATGCCGCCTTGAACCGGGATACGTCGCAAAAATTTTAATATTTTATCTTGTGATTTTCGCACATGTAACAGTACAGGCAAACCAAAATCTCGCGCGATTTTCAATTGTTCGCTATAAAAATACTCTTGCTTCTCTTTCAGTGGTGATTCACATAGCGCAGGCACAAAAAAATCTAAACCAATTTCACCGACCGCGACTAAACGCTTACCAGCCACAGTATCGTTGAGCAAACGAGCGATTTCTTCTCGCAAAAATTGCAGGTCTTGCTCCGCCGAAGTCGGGACATACATAGGATGTATGCCCAACGCAAAAAAACAATCTGCTCTTTGCGCGGCGAGTTGTTGAACTTTAGCAAAATTTGATTGATGCACGGCAGGTATCACAATCGCAGAGACGCCCATACGCGCCGCCTCATCAGCTAAATGTAAAGCTTGAGTCCCGAACTCAATGGCGTCGAGATGGCAATGGCTGTCTATCCACATAGCGTCAGATTACTTTCTTATATTTAGGGCGAATGTTGAACCGATTTCAAACTGATTTCGTACGAATTCTAAAATGAATCCATTCTACCGTAGCGGGACAAACCACCGAATACACTAACTGCTCTACTAGCGCTGTTGGCTCCAAAACACGCTTCGTTTTAGTCTATGTTAAGCTTGTCGCCTACCCACAAAAGTAGGATGCCATCATGTTAGCACTACGCCCCAACTGCGAGCACTGCAACAAAGATTTAGCACCAGATGCTTTAGACGCCCAAATCTGCTCTTACGAATGCACATTCTGCACCAACTGCGTCGAGCAGGTTCTGCACAATGTTTGCCCTAACTGTGGCGGTGGTTTTACACCACGTCCCATTCGTCCCGCACAGAATAGGAAAAACGGAAATTATCTAGACAAGGATCCAGCCAGCACCACACGTATTTGGAAACCTGTAGTGGCTGAAGCGCATACAGCCTTCATCAAAGGTCTAGAAATGATCCCAGCTCACTTGCGTTAGGGACGCACAAAAATCCCTAATCATCCAAGCACCAAAGCGCCAACAAAATCTGGCTAAATAAGCACAGAAAAAAATAGATGCGATAGAAAAATTTAGCCCACTTTGCACCTATGCAGCTAGACTATCTCAGTCTTCGTTTGATCCACCATATCAGCCTACTTTTGCCCTACCATCACTATGAGCCAAACCCAACTTAGTCCTCGCCATTTACTCACCGCCCTGATCGTCATTGTTTTATGGGGTATGAATTTTGTCGTGATTAAAGTCGGCTTGAAAGGCATACCACCTTTGCTATTGGGGGCTTTGCGCTTTGTCTTTGTCGCTTTTCCGGCTATCTTCTTTTTAGCTCGCCCCAAAGTTGAGCTCAAGTGGTTAATCGCCTATGCAGCAACCATTAGTTTTGCGCAATTTGCTTTTCTATTTTCTGCGATTGCCGTTGGCATGCCTGCTGGATTAGCGTCCTTGGTATTACAAGCCCAGGCATTCTTTACGGTAGGATTATCTGCCTTAGTGTTCGGCGACAAACTCAAAACCAGCAATGTACTCGGCATGCTGCTGGCCAGTGTGGGATTGGCCTTACTTGGCAGTGCCAGCATAGGTGTTCACGCGAGCGCAAGTCAGGTCAGTCTGGCAGGATTTGTACTCACGCTATGCGCAGCACTATCTTGGGCATGCGGCAATATCATCAGTAAAAAAATGGGGCAAGTTGGCATACTTAATCTGGTGGCATGGAGTGCCTTACTTCCCATCATTCCTTTTGTACTCATGTCTTGTTTGATCGATGGTAGCGCGGTGGTGCTAAGCAGCCTGCGCAACATCGACTTCAATTCCATGTTAGCGATACTCTACTTATCCGGTGCGGCCAGTTTGATTGGCTACACGCTGTGGGGGAAATTACTCACCACCCTGCCCACTCATGTGGTGGCACCGATGACCTTATTAGTACCAGTGGTGGGTTTATCTTCAGCATGGATACTTCTAGGTGAAGCCTTAAACCAAACCCAAATCCTCGGCGCACTGATCGTCATGGCTGGGCTTTTATTCAACGTGTTTGGCTACAAGCTGGTAGCTGCGTTTGCCCAATTCAGAAAATCTTGAGCCACTTAGTTATCTCGTTTTTGAATGTCATCCAACTCCGGCGTAAATCCCCATTGTGGACTGAGCAAAATCGCTAACACAGCTGCGACTGCAATCAAGATTGACAGCCATAAAGCAAGAGAGCTGTCGGCAACTCGATGTGGATAAATTTTTACCACAGCACCGAGGCCGATCAAATTACCACCGGCAACCAAGACGGCAGACGCATAGTCATGAAAACGCCGTGCCTTATTGGCACCGATTGCCCATTTTTGATGGGTGTTATAACTGGGCAAACTCTCATGCGCATCACCCAATTGTTCTAAAGCCGATAAAAAGCGGCGCAAATTAGTGATGGCGCGCTCTGCCTTGTAATTCAAAAAAGCCAAGCTTAAAGAGGCGACGGGAAAGCCCAGCATCAGCCATTCCACTGGCACTTCACCACGCGCTTCGCCAGATTTCAAAGCGACCAGCGCCGCCAATAAACTCACCACCAAGGTGACGTACAAAGCCAGCGCTTGCTGCCTTTGAGTAATTCTGGCATTGACCTCGTTATACGCTGCAATAAAACGGTAATTGGCATCCACCAAGGCTGTTTTAGACATAGTTAAGCTTTCAAAAGTAATGATGTCGCGACAAAAAATAGCATGCGGAATTATAAGCCTGATAACCGCAATCTGACTCATCAGTCCCAGTCCCGAATCCCATTTTGAGGCGTCGCCAGCAGAGATTTTTTAAACCTTCTATAATTTCATTAATTCGTGAAAATTCGGGAATTCCAGCAACATCAATAGAAACAACATCGACACCAACAACACCAGCAAATCAAAATCAAGGGAAACTATGGATAGCTTAAGCCCACTCACACAACGCTTCATTTTGCATTTCGGCGAAATGGGTAGCCGTTGGGGAATTAATCGCACCGTCGGACAAATGTATGCCCTGCTCTATGTCTTGGGCAAACCTTTAAATGCCGACGAGATTGCAGAACATCTCTCCTTCTCACGCTCGAATGTCAGTATGGGACTCAAGGAGTTACAAGCCTGGCGCCTAGTGAAATTGATGCACAAGCCGGGTGACCGACGTGAGTATTTTGAGCCGCCCAAAGATATCTGGGATATTTTCAAAGCCTTACTCGAAGAACGCCGTCGTCGCGAAATCGAACCAACCTTGTCAATGCTGCGTGATGCTTTATTAGAGAATCCAGCGTCCGAAGAAGACAAGCTAGCGCAAGAACGTATGCGTGAAATGTACCAGTTAATTGAACTATCAACGTCATGGTTCGACGACGTGCAACGTTTATCGCCAGAGACCTTGGCTTCGTTAATGAAGATGGGCTCGAAAGTGGGCAAGCTGCTTGATATTCGCGACAAGTTTCGTTTTGGTGCCAGCGATGATGCCGAACAAGACAACAAATCGTAAAGCGATGAGACGACCATGCTAGCCCTCTTAAGAAAAATCGCTCACACAGCGAAGCACAGACAGACCTCGACTGGGCTTCCACTGTGGTTGGAAATCAGTCTGATTCTTTGTCTGAAAGTGCTGGCTATTTTTGTTTTGTGGAAGCTATTTTTCTCACAGCCTAGCACCAAGAAAATGCGCTTGCCGACACCCGTGGTGGAACAACACCTGCTGTCCTCGTCAACACAACCTGCTCCCCCAAAAACTCCGTGATCTCCTTTTAAATTACACCAAGGAATACCATGAATCCGATAGAAGAAGTCGTCAACCTATCACGCCTACAGTTCGCGATTACCGCGATGTATCACTTTTTATTTGTCCCTCTGACACTCGGCTTATCGTGGATACTGGTAATTATGGAATCAGTCTACGTCATGACAGGGCGTGAGATTTATCGCGATATGACTAAGTTCTGGGGCAAGCTATTTGCCATTAATTTTGCGATGGGCGTGACCACCGGCATCACTTTAGAGTTTCAATTTGGCACCAACTGGTCTTACTACTCGCATTATGTAGGCGACATCTTCGGCACGCCTTTAGCGATTGAGGGCATGATGGCTTTCTTCTTAGAATCAAGCTTCGTCGGACTGATGTTCTTCGGCTGGAATCGTTTATCCAAACAAGCCCATCTTGGCGTCACTTTCTTAGTCGCACTCGGTTCCAATTTATCAGCGCTTTGGATTTTAATCGCGAACGGCTGGATGAATAATCCCGTCGGTGCAGAATTTAATTATGAAACTATGCGCATGGAATTAGTCAGTATGACGCAGGTTATTTTCAATCCCGTCGCTCAAGTCAAGTTCGTTCACACCGTTGCCTCGGGCTATGTCGCGGCATCTTTATTTGTCTTAGGCGTTTCCTCTTACTACCTACTCAAAGCACGCGACACGGCATTTGCGATTCGCTCTTTTGCCATCGCAGCAGCATTTGGTTTAGCCTCCACTCTTTCGGTCATCGTTTTAGGTGATGAATCTGGCTATACCGCAGGTGAGGTGAATAAAGTCAAACTCGCGGCGATTGAAGCGGAATGGCATACCGAACCCGCACCTGCCCCGTTCACTGTCATCGGCCTGCCCAATGATGAAAAAGAACATACCGACTATGCCGTCAAAATCCCCTATCTGATGGGCATCATCGCGACCCGTTCTACCGATACCCAAGTCACCGGCATCAAAGATCTGAAACAAGAAAATCGCCTACGCATCATCAATGGCATGCAAGCCTACGATAAGCTGACCCAACTAAAAGCAGGTACATCGGCTGGCACGCTAAAAGGTGAGGCTTTAGAACAAGCGCGCGCCGAATTCAACATCTTAAAGCCCGACCTAGGTTATGGCTTGCTACTCAAAAAATACACGAACAATGTGGTAGACGCTACGCCAGAACAAATCACCAAAGCGGCCAACGACTCCATCCCCAAAGTGGCGCCATTATTCTTGGGATTTCGCTTGATGGTGGGATTAGGAATTTTATTCTTATTCATTTTTAGTGTGTCATTTTACTTCTTGATTCGTCGTCGTTTAGCCAAACATCGTTGGCTACTTAAATTAGCGCTATTTAGTATTCCCCTACCTTGGGTTGCGATAGAAACTGGGTGGTTTGTTGCTGAATACGGCAGACAACCGTGGACGATCGCTGGCGTTTTACCCACTCATCTTTCGGCCTCAACGCGTACCGTGAATGATCTGAATTTTAGTTTAAGTGGCTTTGTGATTTTCTACACACTGCTCTTAATTGTGGAGCTGTATTTGATGTTCAAATATGCGCGGCTTGGACCTAGCGCTTTGCATACTGGGAAATATCATTTTGAGCTAGCGCGAAATGCTGATCCTAAATCTCTATGACATTAAGTTAAACGACCTCGTAGGGCGGGTGCAACCCGCGCTGCTCAGGAACTCGATAGGCTGGCGGCGCGGGTTGCACCCGCCCTACAATTTTATATCCTTAACTCAATGGCAGCGATCCTATTTCTGAGGCTAGAGGTTAAGCCTATACTAAAGTTGAATTTTAAAAAAAGGACATCGTATGTTTGACTATGAAACACTCAAAATTATCTGGTGGGGCTTCGTTGCGGTACTGCTAATTGGATTTGCTTTAATGGATGGCTTCGATTTTGGCGTCGGTATGCTTTTACCCATCATAGGAAAAAATGATGTGGAAAGACGCATTATGCTCAATAGCATAGGGCCAACTTGGGAAGGCAATCAAACCTGGTTCATCGCCGCAGGCGGCGCTTTATTTGCAGCTTGGCCGCTGGCTTACGCAGCGGCGTTTTCGGGTTTTTATGTGGCCTTGATGCTACTCTTATTTTCACTATTCTTTCGCCCTGTGGGTTTTGATTACCGTAGCAAAATTGCAGACACTCGTTGGCGCGCAACTTGGGATTGGCTGTTGTTTGTAGGTGGCTTTGTACCGCCACTGATTTTTGGCATTGCCTTTGGTAATTTATTGCTCGGCGTGCCGTTCTACTACGATGGCGATATGCGACTTGCTTATCAAGGTGGCCTCATAGAATTGCTTAATCCATTTGGCTTACTGGCAGGAGTCTTGAGCGTGGCGATGCTGTGTATGCATGGCGCGGCATTTTTGATCACTAAAACCAACGGTGCATTGGCACAGCGTGCTAGGCATAGTTTGATCATTGCAGCGGGTGTGACTGTCATTTGCTTTGCGGTTAGTGGTTTAGTGATTGCCAAACAGGTAGAAGGATTCCGCATTCTGAGTATGCCGGATACCAACTCCGCATTTATGCCTGTCGCAAAAATAGTCAGCCGTGCGAATGGTGCATGGCTAGATAACTATTCGCATTGGTCTTGGTTATGGTGCGTACCCACTATTGCCTTCAGCGCCGTACTCGCCAGCGTCTTTCTCACAATACACCGTCACGCTGTCAGTGCATTTATCGCCAGTGGAATTGCTGTCACGGCCATCATTCTGACGGCAGGCTTGTCCATGTTTCCGTTTGTGATGCCGTCGTCTATCAATCCGAACAGCAGTTTGACGGCGTGGGATGTCGTCGCTAGCCACAAGAGTCTGGGTATTATGTTTTGGGTGGTCGTGATCTTCTTACCGATCATCATGATGTATACCGCTTGGATCTACCGCGTCATGCGAGGCAAGATTGATGAGCAGCACATCGTAGAGCATCAGCACTCTGCTTATTAATTTAAATTAGGAGTTTATATGTGGTATTTCAACTGGATATTAGGGATAGGACTGGCGCTGGCTTTTGGTATTATTAATGTCATGTGGCTAGAGGCCAACTATGCATTTGGCGAACGCGATGAAGCGGCAACGCAAGAGCGATTTGAGTTATCGCGTCAAGATGAGGAAGGCGCATAGGAAAAATACGGCTTTGTGCGAAATAAAACCCGCGCCGATACAGCTCTTCGGTGCGGGTTTTTAGTAGTTTTTAGTAGTTACTTGATCCCAGCTTTACTACGAATGTCCGCAGGAATAGCATCTTTGTGAACCATGAAATAAATCGTCTTCATCTTGACGTAATTTTTACTCATGTGCAGATGGCCTTCGAAGGGACCACTACTACGACCATAACTATTCTTGGTTAAGAAAAATTGATTACCTTTTTCATCTTTGCTCAATCCGACGATATGCATACTGTGATCGTCGGTACTACGCCAATCATCAAAAGCTTCTTGACGAGCGGCCTGCGTCACTTCACCGCTCTCGTCTTCTAACATCGCATAGCCTTCTTTGACATTAAAGCCTTTTTCACTGGTATCGCCGCCCCAAGAAATAGTAAAACCCTTAGTCAAAGCATTGGTCATAATCCGTTCCATATCTGCTAACGGTACGTTCAAATAACGGCTATCGTGCGACCAATTGTCTGGGATCTCTAGGCGCATACGTTGATAAAATGGGTGGTGGCTAAAGCTTGTCACTTCTACATAGTCTTCCGGTTTTAACTTTAACACCTGATCGCGGAAAGATTGCGGTGTGTATACCTTGCCTTCGAATACAAAATTTTCAGGTGGTTTCCCGATGTACGCATCTAAAATGCCATTAAACGCGGCGCGCCAAGATTTACTTGGGCGACCACCTTTAATCACCGCATCCAGAAAAGCTTTTGACGTCAACGCCAACTCTGCATGATCAAGACGAGTTTCGCCTTCTTTCAAACCTGTGAAATTGACTTTAGGAACCGCACCGTAAAGACGTAACATTTCCATGGCGTCGTGATTATTACCACCTTCCCAAAACGTAGCTTTACCCTGGACGCGCAAATAAGCATCTGCTTTCAGTGGATAAGCGTGGCGCACACCAAATACTTCAGACAATTCAATCAATTTGCCGCCCAAACGCACGACTTCACTCTCCATAAAAGACGCCGTCGCGAAATTCCAGCAGGTATTCGTTCTAGCCTGATCTTTAGCAGCGGTGCGCTGCGCCTCGACTTCGATAGTAAAGGTTTTCTTTGCTGTCACTGCGCTGGTGGGAGTAATTTGCTGAGCCAAGGTAGCAGTTGAGATCAAATACAGCGCGCTAATCAATACAACGGTATTCATTTTTTTCATGTCTCTTGCTCTTATTGTGAGGTTGGAAAAACGCTATGATAAAGGCATCACACTCGGATGGATAGTCCACTTAAGCGAAAACTCTATAGACAAAAATCTCTGGAACCGACTCAAACGCCAGCACTTCAAAGGCGCTGCGGCATCCTAGAAACAATTCTGTTGCTGGTGTTAATTCCTTGTTAGAATCGCAGCTACTCTTCTACTCTTTAGTGCGCAGACTAAACACCGAGCTAAACAATATGAAAAAAATTCTTGGATTCTCTTTACTAGAAGTGATGGTAGCCGTCGCCATCATTGCGATCTTAGCTGCGATTGCGCTGCCTTCTTATTTCTTCAAAATCATCCGAGAACAAATTGAATCTACCATGCCATTAACGGAAGTGGCGAAGACGCCGATAGCAATAGCGTGGAAAACCGAGCAAATTATGCCAGTCGATAACGCTGCCGCCGGCATCCCAGTGCCCGATAAAATCGTCAGTAATCTAGTAAAAAGCGTCGCGGTAGAAAACGGCGCAATCCACATCACTTTCGGCAATCGAGCCAATGGCGCATTGAAAGGCCGCATTTTAACTTTACGTCCGGCGGTCATCGAAGACGCGCCCGTAGTACCCGTCACATGGGTATGCGCAGATGCAGAAGCACCAGAGAAGATGGTCATTAAAGGTTCAAACCGCACTACCGTAGAGAAGCAACATTTACCGCCTATGTGTCGCGCGCGTGGGAATAAATGACAAGCACTCATTTTGCGTAATGAGTCAAAACAAAAAATGCCGCAGAACAGAGCTAGTCTCTCCTGCGGCATTATTATTAGCTTAGCTTAGAACTTGTTTCCAACTTAGAATTTGTGTTCCAAGTTCACACGCACCGCCACGTTAGTTGGTGATTTGCTAGTACGAACCAAAGAGCCGGATGCATCAGTATAAGTGCTAGAGGAGATATTATCCTGATGCAAAGCATTGCCTAAAGCGACGCGTAAATTAGTCTTATTATCAAATTTCCATAATGCATACACATCCAAAACGCGTTTAGGAATACCGTAGTTAGTTAGATTCCCTGATATACGCACCAGACCTGCGTTTTGAAAACTCAAATTACCACCCACGGTCAAAGGCAACGCGTCCGATTTATAATCAATACCAAAGTTGGCACTGACTGGCGTTTGTGAGTCCAGACGATTATTCGGTCCTGGCACAGAACTGATTTTGGATGAGTTAAATGCCAAGTTCGCGCGGAAATCAATTGCTGGTGCGTCATCGATTAATGTGCGTAAAGGGAATTTAGCATCAAACTCTACTCCACGTGTACTTGCAGAACCAGAGTTCGTCGGCATAGAGACGAAGCGAGACTCACCATTTTGATTGATATATTTTTCAATCGTAGTCAGTGTAAAGTCCTCTATTCTGCGCATAAAGAAATTCACGCTCAAAATTCCGCCGTCAGTTAAATAATGCTCAAAACCGGCGTCTAATCCCCACGCCAATTCCGGTTTCAAATTCGGATTACCTTGACTGTCAGGGCTAGTTTCCGTGTTATTCGAACTGATGAAAAGGCGAGGAATCAATCGTCCCGTATCGGGCGCTTTGTAAGTACGGGTAATGCCCAATCGCACCTGATCATTCTTACTTCCAGGGATCTTATACAGTGTCTGCAAAATCGGACTTAAGACACTAGAACGATTTTTAATTTCCTTGTAAGCGCTTCCTGCACTTGTCGTGTCGATGCCTTCCCAACGAACACCAGCGTAAATAGACAGGGCTTTGGAATAATTCCATTCATCCTGCACGAACAGGGCTAAGCGATTTACGTCAGCGCTGTAAGTTTCATCCGTATTATTTGCTCTGATTGGCCCGTTACCAGTCAGTACATCATTGCGTTTTGATGAGTCACTGCGCTTACTAAAGCCACCATCCCAACCTGCCGCCAAGGCATGATCTTCTACAAATGGTGCAGTATACTTACCACCGTAAGTGAATCCATTATCGGTGCTTTCTGAGCGATAAGTACGATTAAGCGTTTGACCAATCGACGTTCCTAATGAATCGTTTTCACCTTCACGTTGGTTATAGTTGGCACCAAAACGCATATCCAATTTCGCACTATCAGCTAGCTTACGCACATAATTGAGATTAGTTCTGATCGAGGTACTATCGGAAGAATTATTTGAAGTCTCATTCAAAATTAAATAGTCATTCGTCTTATTGGTGACGGTCGACTGCACATTACGATTCGTAAAACGATTCACATTTAAAAAACTCTGTGAGGTTAAGACATCACCATTTTCCAACATCCAGTTTATGCGCGGTGAGATGCCAATTGATTGAAATTTCCCTTGGCTCTCTGTTTTACTTGCGTGCGCATAACTTTTATTTGGATCAACATCGGTACGCACCTCAGTGCTGCTATCGGGACGACCAAACTCGCCATGGGTTAAATTTCCCGAGACTGAATAAGACATTTTGCCGACCTTATCGGACAGCTGCAAACTAGCATTCGCACCATAATGGCCATTTTCTTCACTCGCACCTAATTTCAACTCACGTTGTGCCGTAACGATCGCTTTTTTCAATACAATATTAATTGCACCAGCAATCGATTGCGTACTCAGTTCAGCGGTCGCTGCGCGTATCACTTCGATGCGTTCAATATTATCTGGCGACAAAGAATCGAGCGAGAATCCTGGAGGGCTAGGTTCGCCGTTCAACATAATTTGAGTATAACCAGCGCCCAAGCCACGCATGCGAATCGCACCACCACGGCCTTGTACCCCACCGATAGTCACACCTGGCAGACGCTTCAATACATCGCCAATATTGGTGTCGCCATAGCGAACGATATCTTCTTGAGTAACGACGATCTTGCTGGCGGTATCTTGACGACGTTCGTCGTAACCTTTGGCACCGCTGATTTCAACTTTTTGTACTGCCGTTGGAGCTGCAGGTGCTGCTTGTGCTGCTGGCGTTGCAGTTTTCGCAGGCGTTGCAGGTTTTGCTGGCACTGCCTGCTTTGGTTTCGCCTCCACTTCCGTAGTAGTTTGCTGTGCCATAGCACTTGAACCATACGCCAACATAAGCGCCAGAGGAATTGAAGCTAAACGAAATTGAGTTGATGCTAAAGACATATAAATACCAAAAATGATTAATGATGGTGCTTCGACTTAGGGTTTCCCAAGAAAGTTCAGCACGATACCCTAAAGGAAACACTTTGATACAAAACCTAATGAGAATGCAACAAAGTAAGCAAAAAATGAAACTTAAAGCAAAAAACAAGCACTCTAGCCGCACATTTATCTATCGCTCGCTACGAACTACTGTGCCTTTGGCACAAAGCACCTAAGCTCGACGCATCATGAGATTTAACTACGCTTACCAGACTTAAATGAATGTGGTCGAAACCTGGGAGCGAAGAATCAAGGCAAATAATTAGGGTAAATAATTAAGGCGCGGATTATACCTTGTCCTGAAAAAATTGCGATGGATGACAACAGGCAAGGCCATATCATTACAAAATGAAAAAACCAAGTCTAGACCAACGGGAATTGAGGATCAGGGCAATTGACGTAAAGCTTGCAATAGAGGGATGCAAGCATCCGCCACCCGATTAATACTCTGTTCGCGCAAGGCATTCAAATCAACAGTCACATCACTTTGCAAACCTGCCCATTTCAGTATTGCCTGGCAGGCCTCTGGATGATCAAATAGGCCGTGTAAGTACGTTCCTAAAATCAGATCATCTGGAGAGCGCGTGCCTTCTTCCTCTCTCTTTTCGCCTTCACTCATAATAAACGCAGGCAATGTGTCACTACTGGCATAAGTCACACCCATATGAATTTCGTAGCCACTAACCCGCGCAGCAGGGATATCACCAAACGCACATACGCCTTGCACTTGCTGTAAGCGTTTTTCTTTTGTGAGCTCAGTTGTAATATCAAGCAAGCCTAAACCTTCGGATTCGCCGGCCTTACCTTCCACGCCATGTGGGTCACTGACGATTTGACCCAGCATTTGATAACCACCGCAAATGCCTATTACTTTTCCGCCGTAACGCAGATGTTTTTCTAAAACTTGCTGCCAACCACGTTGTTTCAAAAAATCCAGATCATTGCGGGTGTTTTTACTGCCCGGCAGAATAATCAGATCGGCAGCAGGAATCGGATGATCCGGTCCTATGAATTGCAGATCAACATCGGGGTGCGCCCGTAATGCATCGAAATCGGTATGATTGGCGATGCGGGGAATCGCTGGCACAATCACACGAAATTTACCTGTGCTACTTTGCTTCACTTGTATCGCATCTTCTGCGTCTAACATCAGTCCGTGCAAGTAAGGCAAAACGGCCAGCACAGGCTTAGCTGTTTTCTGCTCTAGCCATTTCAAACCCGGCTCCAACAAACTAATATCGCCACGAAAGCGATTAATGACAAAGCCAATAATCCGATTTTGCTCAGACTCTGACAGACAAGCCAAAGTCCCTAAAAAATGGGCAAACACACCACCTCGATCAATGTCCGCCACCAAAATAACGGGGCAATCCACGGCTTCAGCAAATCCCATATTGGCGATATCTCGTGCTCGCAGATTCACTTCTGCCGGACTACCCGCACCTTCTACAATGATGCTCTCGTATTGCGCTTGCAAACGGGCATATGATTCCAACACCGCTGACATCGCCACCGTTTTATATTGGTCATAATCACGGGCATCCATATCCGCCCGCACTTTGCCATGAACAATAATTTGCGCACCGGTATCTGATGAGGGCTTAATCAAAATCGGATTCATGTCTGTATGTGGCACCAAGCCTGCGGCCTGCGCTTGCAGCGCTTGAGCTCGACCTATTTCGCCACCATCTTCAGTCACGGCGCTATTGAGTGCCATATTTTGCGGCTTCATTGGCACTACACGACAAGCTTCACGTTGCAGCAAACGACAAAGCGCTGCAACCACGGTACTTTTACCCGCATCCGAAGTCGTACCTTGCACCATCAGAGTTTGAATTTTCATGCTGATATCACTTGAAATTGATGTTGTTACAGTTGCGGCAAAAAGAAAGCGGCACTAGCGACTGGATTGGACGGAAAGTAAGCATGAAAATACGACGCGTGTAAGCCTTGTTTGCGATAAATAGCTTCACCCTGTTGTTGGTCGCGCTGACGGATAGTCCAATCCGCGACAGGGAAACTGGTTTCAAATTTAGAGTAATGAAAAGTATGTCCACGCAACTCACCTGATGGCGTATTCATCGACTGCATACCGAGAGCCGCAAGTCGCTTTTGCATGGTGATTTTACCGGGCAATAATCCGGCTAATGCCCACGTTTGATCCGTGGTGTCGCTTAAGCTTTCTACCAGACTCAACATCCCACCACACTCGGCATATATGGGCTTTTGGGCAGCATGAAAAGCGCGTATCGAGGTAGTCCATCGTTGCGCCTCATTGAGAATTTTTCCATGCAATTCGGGGTAACCACCTGGTAGATACACCGCATCGGCCTGTTCAGGTATTGCTTCATCGGCTAAGGGCGAAAAATAGACCAAGCTCGCGCCCATCTCTTGCAAACAAGTGACATTTGCCGGATAAAGAAAAGCAAATGCAGCATCACGCGCAATCGCAATGACTTTATGCTCCAACAAACGTGGTAGCTCAGGTGAATTCAGCGCTTGCAGTTCTTCTTCCTTGAAATGACTCGGTAACAAGTTCGTCCATATATCTTCTTGCAATTGCACTTGAGCCGCCAACTCATCGAGTAACTCATCGATGTTGGCGACTTCGTCGGGCAACACCAAACCTAAATGTCGTTCGGGCAGAACTTTCTCCTGACGCGGCAAACTAGCCAGCAAAGGAATTTCCCCCAAAGCACTCTGTATCATTTGCAGATGTCCAGCAGAAGCAACGCGATTAGCAATTACACCAGCCATCTTGACCGGGCCATAATCACGCAGACCCAGTACCACCGCCCCTAAAGTCTGCGCCATCGAAGAGGCGTCAACGACCGCCATGACAGGCACTCCAAATGCATTCGCCAAATCTGCTGACGATGGCGTGCCATCATATAAACCCATGACACCTTCGATCAAAACAATGTCGGACTCGGCCGCCGCTTGCGCCAACAAACGACGACAAGCTGGCAAGCCTAACAACCACAAATCCAAAGACAATACAGGCGTACCACAGGCTTGTGCTAAAACCATAGGATCGATAAAGTCCGCGCCCGTTTTAAAAACACGAACGCGTTTTCCTTGATTACGTAAATGACGTGCTAAAGCGGCGGTCACCGTTGTTTTGCCCTGACCAGACGCGATCGCTGACACCATGACTATCGGTGCAAAACTTCCTGTTGAAACTAGCTTACCTGCCATACAAATCACTCCTGAATTCTGCCACCATTCTTCATTTTTACGTTGTCTATGTTCGTTTCAAATCGACACCGCGCTACTCAACCTGCGCTACTCAACCTGCGCTACTCAACTTGTGTTACTTGACGCTAGGCAAAAATAAAGTTTGTTCGCCATGCACAAAACTCTCTATAGGATGTCCAAGACAGAGGCTCAAATTCTGTGCTGTCATCACTTGCTCTTTAGCGCCAGAGAGATATTCACCGCCCGGCATCATTAATAAGGCATGCGTTGCGATACCGTAGGATAAATTCAGATCATGACTGACCATAATCACTGCTTTATTTTTTCCCACGCATTCATCTGCTAACAAGCGCATCACGCTGACTTGATGACTCAGATCAAGCGCATTGGCAGGTTCATCCAGCAACATCAATCGTGCATCTTGCGCTAGCAAAGCGGCGATGGCGACTCTTTGCCTCTCACCGCCAGATAAGCTGCGCACATCACGTTGCGCCAACTCCTCGACATCCAATAAACGCAAAGCTTGTATAGCAATTGCATGGTCTTGTGTTGACTCCCAATAATGCGTGTCGTGATAGGGATGGCGCGCACTTAGCACTGTTTCGATCACTCGATAAGCAAAAGCATCCACTCGTGATTGCGACAAAAAAGACCGTTCGCGTGCCAGCGCTTCTATACCCCAGCTTGGTAGGTCTTTTCCATTTAACTGTATGCATCCACCTTGACTATCACGCAATCGAGCGAGACATCGCAACAAGCTACTTTTACCAGCACCATTACGCCCAATCACGCACCAACATTCGCCTGCAAGCACTTGCCAATCCAGATCGGCTAATAAGAGTTTCTCACCAGCCTTCAAAGTCAAAGCTTGTGTCTTCAATAGCGCTTGCGAACTCATCGTGGTCTCCGCAACTGATGCAATTGCATCAAAAATACAGGCACACCGATTAATGCAGTGATCACACCAACCGGCAATTGATGCGGCGCGACCACGGTACGCGCTAAGGCATCCGCAATCACCAGAAAAGTTCCGCCAGCCAAACTAGCAACTGGCACCAATAAACGATGGTCTGGCCCCAAAGCAAATCTACAAGCATGAGGAATAATCAAACCCACAAAACCAATACTACCAGCAGAGCTCACTGCACTCGCTGTCAACAAAGCGGCACACACAAAAAGTAACTGTCGTAAGCGCCCGATGTGTATGCCCAAGGTTGACGCATTATCCGCATGCATGGCGGCGACATTAATCGATCTGGCGTGTTTCATCACCATGCCAAGCACCAGTAGCAAAATTATCCAAGATAGATAGCGCGGTTGAGTATTCGACAGATCACCTATCATCCAAAACACCATGCCACGCAAACTACTATCTGGTGCGATTGATAAAAATAAAGTCACCAAAGCGCTGCACCCGGCAGCCACGATAACGCCCGTCAAAAGCAACAAAGGTGCACTTCCCTCGGAACTACCGGAACCACGCAAATCACGATAGGCGAGGACAAACAATAAAACCGCTACCGCAGTCGCACCACCAAATGCAGCTACATCAACCCAAATACCCAATCCAAAAAATAAGATAGTCGCCAAAGCGCCTACGGATGCGCCGCCTGAGAGTCCTAGCACATAAGGATCTGCCAGAGGATTTCGTAATAGAGCTTGCATCAAGACGCCTGCTAGCGCCAAACTGGCTCCGGTCACAAAACCGGAAAGCGCGCGCGACAAACGCAGATCAAGCACACTACTTGCGAGTGTACTGTTTTGCCCCTGTATCAAATCAGCAAGCGCCTGCCATAATTCTGTCAGTGATAAAGTCACCGAACCTATCAGACAAGCAAAAATCAAACTTGCTAGTGACAGCAAGCCCATTCCCACTAACAAAGACACGGCACGTTTCTGTGCGTTTGCAATTGCCATCGCAACCCTATTTAATGTAGATCTACTTTTACGTACTTATCATGACAGGCCGATTTATCCAAGCGATCAGCGAGCACGTCATAAGCCTGTTATAGGCACGAGCACTCGCTGGTTTGATTTATTACTTAAATCCGTAATTCAAACCCAAGTAGAAATTTGAACCTGGGGTACGATAATTTTTCGCGAGCTCGTAGTCTTTATTCGCGATGTTATTCCAACGCCCCAATATCGACCAGTTTGCTGCCACCTGATAAGTCGCGACCAAATTCACAATGCCATAACCGGCTAAACGGATTTTGTTTGCCGCATCATCAAAACGCTCATTCGACAAAACAGTTTCTAAACCCAAGCTCAGATCAGACATGCGATAGTCGATACCGAAACTCGCATGCTGTTTAGCACGACGCGCCAAACGCTTGCCTGTCGTTTCATCTTTAGGATCTTGAATGTCGACCGTTGCACGCAAATTGAATTGGGCAACTTTAGTTGATGCACCGACTGTAAAACCGGACAAACGCGCCTTATTCACATTGAATGCACATCCATACAAATGAGTCGCTTTTTCAACTGGACAAGGACTGGTGTTGACCAGTAAATCGGTGATTTTATTATCGTAGTAGACGGCACTGATCTGCGTCACCGCGTCATCGTAATACAAACCGATTTCAGCGTTTTTGCCGACTTCAGGTTTGTTCGATGCGACACCATAGCCTGGGTAATACAATTCATTAAAAGTCGGTGCGCGGAAACTCGTGCCATAGCTGGCGTTCACACGTAATACATCACTCAAATGATAGCCATACGCAAGGCTACCGGTATTATGCTTGCCGTATTGGCTACTATCATCTTGACGCGCACTAAGGCTAGCTTGATGCGCATCGGATTTCAAAACATAGGCGACAGCAAAAGATCTAGTATCACGCTTGCCGCCAAGACCCTTGGTATCCGTGCGCACATCTTCTTTTCTATCTTCAACGATAAATTGCAAAACGTCTTTGCCCAAGCTCACATCGTTCTGCCAAGTCCAGCCGCTCTGCTTCGTATCGGCCTGGCTCTTGCCATAGGATGCATCACTAAATACGCGATCATTCGTACGGGCAAATTGCAAACTGGAATTCCAATTGCTCGCTAACTTGGTTCTAATGAAGCTCACCATATTATCGAATTTTTGCTGACCACGATCTCGGTAACCTAAGCCTGCATCAAAATCCACGTCCAAGGTGCTTTGAACGAAGTTCACGCCGACGTTAACATCTGTCGCGATTTTCCAAGACAAATTACCATTGAAACTTTTTTGCGTATAACCGTCACGGTCTGGATTGTAGGTATAAGTACCTGCACCTGGCTTGGATGCCGAGAAACCGTCAGTGCTTTCTCTGGCAGTATTAAATCCATACTGAAAATCATTTTCTGAGGAACCAAAAACACCCGCTTCCCATTTACGCAAGCCTTCGCTACCTACACCAAAACTTAGACTAGTACGTGCCTTAGGGCCGGATTTTTTGGTGAATAATTGAATTACACCACCCATCGCATCCGCACCATACAAGCTGGACAAAGGACCATAGACGATCTCGATACGTTCGATTTGACTTAAAGGAATGCTGCTCCAAGTCGCACCGCCTAAAGTGGAAGAGCCGATACGCACGCCATCCACAAATACCACGCTTTGCGCGTTAGCAGCGCCGCGGATAAAGATAGATGACACGGAGCCGGCACCGCCAGTACGAGAAATTTCAATACCACGCTGTTGTTGCAACAAATCGACGATACTGGTCGCACCGGATTTCATGATTTGTTCTGCGTTGATCACGACGTTATCGGCCAGCACATCTTTGGCAGCCTGTACTTGACGTGTGGCAGTAATCAATACGTCTGCTACCGCATTATCACTACTATTGTCAGCACCTGCAAAAGTCGGGGCGGAAATGAAGCAAGATGCCACAGCGAGGCTGAGCACAAGGGGTTTGGATTGTTGGATCATGATAAATTCAAAAAAATAAGTCGGGCGTGAGATGCTTGCTCATTGCCCAAGCTAGTTGCAAGCTGCCGACGTCCCCGTTGGCTGCTTGAATACAAAGTATGGAAAGTGGTGGAAGCTGAGCTTGCACTCAGTCTGCTTGATATTAACTACGTGCTTTGTTTGAAAACCAATGCCAAGAATTCATAGCCGAACCTTCCCGTTCGTCATACTTCACTTGTCTTGGCCGGTATCCGGGCTGACAAACCTCACCATCACACCTTCCCATGCAAAGCACAGTGATTAACAAGATAGCTACATGATCTCAATTAAGATCAGACGTTTGTACACCGTTGCGGGGGCAGCACACGTATGCAATTGCATGGTGTTTCCCGTTTAACCGCCGACATGATTATGTCCGCGAGCACCAAAACATGGCCATTTTAACGTTTATACGGGATAGGGACAAGGAAAAGCCTGCATCTGCTGGCTTTCAACTGGCTATCAGCTGGCGGATAGATTACTTACTTGACTCTAGAATCTTAATCAGGATCAAACTTACTGGCCAAGGACACCCAGGCATTGATTAAATCACGGTGCATACTAGAGATGCTCACGAATTTCACACCTATTCTGAATTGTTCCCCACTCAAGACGCTGTGCGTTAGTACCACAACACAGTCCACCTGATACTGCATGCTCGAGGATTTATCGATGTTTGGAATTTCCACACTTAAGGAATACTCCCGATCGGCCATTAAAGCTTTAGGGCACAAAAACAAAAAACCACTGCTACCGACATTAATAATTTTTATAGGCACAAGTTTTGCATTGTCCATGTTGATTGTGCCGCGCCAAGTCACATTAATTCTAGGTGTTTTACGAAGTTCAAACATAGTGAGCAAACATCGACCTTTTTAGACAATGTTCTTATAACATTAAAATTAATTGCATTTTACGATATTTACTTCACTATGCCCTACTCTGCTCGACTCTCCTCCACTTCGCCCTTGCGCCAACAAAGTTTCATTTTTACGAGAGTTTCCAACGGTGATAAAACAATCCTGCGACACCAACGACTAAAGCGACGCCAAATTGCTGCAGAATATTCGTCATAGTGGCTGCAGCATTTAGTCCAAAAATATCGATTACTGGCACTTTAGGTGCTTGCGTCGACAAATATAAAGTGAACAGATACAAAGACATAAAGGTTTTAGGCGTATTAGAAGTTTTTCCTAAAAAATTGGCGGCGGCACTCATACTCAAAATGCCGACGAATAAAGCCAATGCCTGCACCGGAGAAATAAAACTTAAACGAAATATGATCACTCCCACGAACATTAAGCCCAAAGTAACGCTCGCCATAAAATGTCTAATGTAACGCCAATCAGCACCACCACGCCCCGCTGCCGTCATCGACTCCATCGCAGATTGATAATCGCGGGTGCTGACATCACTCATCATCACGCCCCAATAGGCCACCGCAAACAAACCCAAACCGGGCAAAGCAGATAAGTTAATCAACGCAGAGATACTGATGACCAAAATCAGCACCAAAATAGAAAACGGTGCACTGACCAAGCTCAAAGCCACCTCGCTCATGACCTGCCCCAACATTCCGGAAGCTTTAGCCGACCATAAAAATAATGGATGCACCTGCTTGGCCAAAGGACGACTCCAGACATTCAACATCTCTAAGGGAGAACGACGTTTTTTTGCATGTGATGCTTTCACTTTATCAGGTGAGAAGCGGTGAAACAAAGGGATCGCTAAACCAACAACACTCAAAGCAATCACAGCACTCCCAAGGCGCGTCAGAATCATATCCGTGGTCCACATCATCGCTGGCAAAGTAATCGGCGTAATAGCTGGATCAAAACTACTGGCTCCCAAAGAAAAACTATTAGTCATCAAATGTGTTTTCAAAGTAAATATTGTGGTCACCAAACCGCTAAAGTCCCACATAAGCCAATACGAAAAACCACCACTCAGATCATCAATTTTTGACACCAAAGAAATTTGAAAAATCCATACAAAAAAGTACAGCACGTCGCCAGCCTTACCCATCAAAAACGGCGTACTATCAAACAAGATAGCCGCACCAACCGCAGAAAAAATCATCGGTACGAGAACCAACAAATAGGTCTGCAGATAAATCAAAACTTGTACCGTCCCATCTCCACGTAGCACTTGTAACAACATCACTGAACACATGGCCACCATAATCAACAACAAGATATACGCCACACCACCCAGCCAGCGACTGAATAAAAACAAAGTATTACTGACGGGTGTCGAAGCAATCACAGCACCGATACCACTACGTATGTCCTCGATAATACGTCCGCGTACCAAATAAAAACTAATCGCGGCTAAGACAAAACTCAGCAAACTCGCACTACCCATGGCCAGTGCTGAACTGGTGTAGAGCACACGAGCATGATTAATCGACATTAGACTTGATCCCGTTTTTGGATCAACGATCATGCTCCAACTAATGACTATCATCGCGATGACTGCCAGCAAACTACTGATACGGCGCATACGCAAGCGCACTTCATTAGCACATAAGACACGGATCAAATGCAGATGCGAGATGAAATTCATTTTCCGACTGGCATTGGAAGTATTGGATGCAATAGAACCCGTTGCAGCGACGGCTCTGGTGACAAGGAGTGATGAAGTATCGCGCATCATGCCACCTCTTGCAGAGAGTAGCGTTGTGCCATCAAAGCGTCTTCCAAATTAGGCACGACCATTTGAGCTCGTGCATGTGGAGAGTGTGGATGTGCGATCCGCACATGCATGATGTCGCCTTGTCGTTGCGCATGCAGTACCTGTACTTGATGGCGCAAATTTTCATACTCATCATTACTTAATTGCACACTCCAAATCTGTCCATGGGCTTGCGCTATCATAGACTCTGGCGTACCAAAGCCTATCAATTTACCCGCACGCATTATAGCTAACTCACTCGCGACACTCTCAACATCAGACACGATATGAGTTGACATGAGCACTAATTTTTCCTGTCCCAATTCCGCCAACAAATTACGAAAACGCAGGCGCTCTTCTGGATCAAGTCCAGCTGTCGGTTCATCCACAATCAAAATATCAGGATCATTCAACAAGGCTTGCGCGATCCCCAGACGTCGGCGCATACCACCAGAAAATGTAGCAGCAGAACGGTGTGCATGCTCGGTCAAATTAACCAACTCTAATAAATGCCGGATACGATCAGGATCACGTACTGCTTTTAAGGCGGCAAAGTATTGCATAAACTCCAGCGCACTAAGATTAGGATAAACACCAAAATCTTGCGGCAAATAACCAAGGCGTTGGCGAATCGCATCTGGCGATTTCACAATATCCACGCCTTGAAAAATGATCTGACCACTGGTGGGTTTGGTTAAGGTAGCGATCATTTGCATTAAGGAGGTTTTACCAGCACCGTTATGACCAATCAAACCGACCACGCCACGCGACAGGCTCAAGCTAAGATCATCCACCGCAACCGCTTTACCGAATTTTTTTACGACCTGAATAATGTCTAACATGATGTGTCCCCTCATAACTAAGTCTCAATAAGTCTCGACAAGTATCGATAAATTGCTAGAAGCCACAGCAAATCTCATTAAGTTTCCATAAGCCGTGACAGTTAATTTGATGAGACAAGCTTAAATGAAAGCCTTTATGAGCAGCAGCGCTTTGAGACAAACTGCACAAAACGGGGCTTAGTCCGACAAATGAGCGAAGTAAAACAAAGTCGAGCGCGAGCGCAAGGGCTAAATCTCATGTCAATAGTCCTAATTCCAAGTAGAATCAGAAAAGCCACAGCGAACTGATTACGATCCCAAAGGGATACCGAAGAATGCCAATTCCCACTTTTCATTTTCTTGACCACGAATCGGTGGGACGCCGCCTATTAGGACGGCTATTGCCTCTAATCGTTTTCTTAGGCACGGGTATCGCCACTGAACTCATTATTTTTGAAGGTCAACGTCGTCAAGCCAGCATACGTCAACAAAAACTGAGTAGCTATTCTGGTGAAATCAGAGCCATTATTGAATCAGAACTAAATGCCACGATTCACCTAGCTTCAGGCTTGGTTGCATTCATACAGGCAAAAAATGGTAACTACCAAATTCAAGAGATCAATCCTTGGTTGGGACAGCTAAAAAAAAACGAACGAGGTATCCGCAACATCACATTAGCACCCGGCAATCGGATACAACATATTTTTCCAATTCAGGGAAATGAATCGGTCATCGGACTGTATTTTCCTGATGTGCCGGAACAATGGCCTGTCATCAACAAGATCATCTCAAGCAAACGACCGGCACTGGTAGGGCCATTTCAATTAAAACAAGGCGGTTTAGCCCTCGCCTATCGAGTTCCCGTCTTCTTAGAAGACACCTCCTACTGGGGGCTGATTACCAGCATCCTCGATGCCGATCAGATCTTCCAGTCAGCCAAGCAAAGAGCACAAGCACTGGGTCTTAATTTTGCACTCATTGATCTGGACCATGGCGAGGCGTCCGTTAGCCTTTATAGCAATCTAGCGCCTAGCACCGGTCTGAACGTCGGCACCTTAGTCAAGGCGAACAACCGTGGTGACAAATTAGAAAATAACAATGGCGTTATCACGAAATTGAATTTCCCAGGCCGTGATGTAGTGCTCTACACCAGCTTACAAGATGAGGAAACGGGAAATATATTCAGTAACTTACAAAGAACCGCAGGATGGTTATTCGCTACGTTCATGGGATTCTTACTCGTCCGTATTTTTGCTGCCTATCATCGCCAGACGCAAACTTACTTTGCTTTGAATGAAAGTCAACAACGGTTTCTAAGTGTATTCAATGCAGCGCCTCAAGGTATGGCATTGATAGATGAAAATGGCAAATGGATTAGCGTCAATCCTATGTTGTGCGACATCTTGGGTTACGATGATCATTCCTTGCTACATGTTCCACCACATCGATTGTCCAGCAAACTCGGTATAGATAACTTGCAACAACGTTGGATAGCTCAAGGCCAAGCCCACCTACAGTTCGAGTTAGATTTGCGCCACCGGACAGGACGTTTGGTGTCATGTCAACTCAGTATTAGCTTAATCGCGCCTGAGCAACTAGGGAAAAAATATTGGATTCTTCAAGCAGTAGACATCAGCCGTCGCATCGCCGCAGAACGACAATTGCATAGTAGCGCCGAATACACGCAGACCATACTAGACAATGTTGCGGAAGGCATAGTGAGCACGACATTAAATGGTGACTTACGCTCTATCAATCCTGCGGCAATTGCAATTTGGAAGCTCAGTGCGACACAAGTCGCTGAGTTCCGTTACACGAATTTTCTTCAATTACTTAGCGGCATTGGGCACCTTGGTGACTTGAGCGATAACAGTGATATTCTCAGCCAAAGTCTCAACGATGAGCACTATAAGTCACTAAAAATTGCACAAGAAATTGATGACTACGTGCGGGACGTAAGGGATTACGGCGCCAGCCAAATCCCCTGTCTCAGGCTTGAAAGTAGTGTCGTCGATCAGCAAGGCAATACCATCCATATTGAATTTAGTATTTCTGCCACCGAACAAAAAGAAGAAACAGAATTAATTATCGTGATTCGCGATATCAGCGAAAGAAAACGATTAGAACAAATGCAAAGCGATTTCGTCTCCATCGTCAGTCATGAATTGCGCACGCCCTTAACTTCAATCATAGGATCGTTAAAATTAATCGAGGGCGGTGTATTTGGTAGCCTGCCGGATTCTTTGGGTAGGATGATACGAATTGCACTTCAAAACGGACAGCAGTTAGCACTGATCATCAACGACATACTCGACATGAATAAGTTAGTCGCAGGTCAAATGTCCTTCGACATTCAGGCCTACGCACTGATGCCTTTAATCAAAGAAGCACTTGAAAGTAACTCCGGCTTTGCAAAACAACACCAAGTAGAGATTCTCGTTCTTGATACGCTGCCCAATTGTAGGGTCATGGTTGATCCACTACGCTTGCAACAGATACTCTCGAATTTATTATCGAATGCGGCGAAATACTCGAAAGCGCAGGGAAAAGTTGAAATACGTCTAGAACCATTAGCGACGCATTTAAGAATCTCTGTGCAGGACTATGGCGAAGGCATTCCCCAAGAGGCACAAGCCAAATTATTTAAGAAATTTTCTCAAGTCGATAGCAGCAGCACTCGCAAAAAGGGAGGGACAGGTCTGGGTTTATCGATTGCCAAAGAAATGGTGCAAAGAATGCGGGGCGAGATAGGATTTACTTCCACCGAAGGGCTAGGCTCGGTGTTTTATTTCACCATTCCTCTAGCGATGGCATCGCATAACTTGGTCGATAGCGAACCTACTGATTAAATTCGATTTGCTGTCATAACCAATATGACGAATCAGGATAAAAATAAAAAAACGGATAGTGGCCATGTCAACTATCCGTCTTGTGAATCATGTCGTATTTACAGCCCTTTTACAGCCCTGTATGCTGAACGATGAAGGCTTTCATCGTTGCCACATCGGTTCCCATTACCTCAAAACGTTGCGGCAAACTCTCGATATTCTCAAAGCCCGACGGACGCTCAGCATCTCTTCCCAATGCTTCTTGTATGGTTTCATTGAATTTTGCTGGCAAGGCGGTTTCCAATACGATCATCGTGACATTGTCTTGTAAATGTTCGAGTGCAACTTTAATGCCATCGGCGGTATGGGTATCGACAGTAATGCCATACTCCTTTTCAACTCGACGTATGGTTTGCAAACGATCTGCATGGACCGACTTACCAGAAGCAAAACCAAATTGGGCGATTTTATTAAACTCATCGCCGTCGCTGCCAGACGCGCCAGACAGATCAAAGCCCCCTTCTGTTTCTACTTTCTTAAATAGCGCTTTGACGCGAGCCGTATCGCCATCTAACAAATCGTAAACAAAGCGTTCAAAGTTGGATGCCTTAGAAATATCCATGGAAGGACTAGTAGTGTGATAAGTCTCAGCCGATTTACGGACGCGGTATATACCGGTGCGGAAAAACTCATCAAGTACATCGTTCTCATTAGTTGCCACCACCAATTGCGCAATCGGCAAACCCATCATGCGCGCGATATGACCGGCACAGATATTACCAAAGTTACCCGATGGCACGGTGAAAGATACTTGTTGATCATTGCTAGTAGTCGCGGCCAAATAACCACGGAAGTAATACACCACCTGCGCCACCACGCGTGCCCAGTTAATCGAATTAACGGTACCAATTTTTTGACGATTTTTAAATTCCAAGTCATTCGATACGGCTTTCACCATATCCTGACAATCATCAAATACGCCGTCTACTGCGATGTTGAAAATATTCGGGTCTTGCAAACTGAACATTTGAGCTGTCTGAAATGCACTCATTTTTTTATGTGGTGACAGCATAAAAACACGAATGCCCTTTTTGCCCCGCATAGCATACTCAGCGGCACTGCCAGTATCACCCGAAGTCGCGCCAAAAATATTCAACTCCGCATTATTTTTAGCCAACGCATACTCAAACAAATTGCCCAGCAATTGCATCGCCATATCTTTAAATGCCAAGGTTGGACCATTCGACAAAGCTTGCAAAACCAGCTTCTTACCATTTTTTTCTTCTAAAGTACGCAAAGGTGTAATCGCCTGAGCCGACTCATCCTTACGTGCATTTTTATAGACTTCTGCCGTGTAGGTCTTGGCCGTAATCGCTTTCAAATCGGCTTCTGGAATATCGGTCGCAAACTTGCGCAAGACTTCGAAGGCCAAATCGGCATAACTCAATGAGCGCCAAGCATTCAATTCTTCAGACGTAACTTGTGGGTAAGCCTTAGGCAAGTACAAACCACCATCAGGCGCTAAACCACCTAATAAGATTTCAGAAAATTGAACAGATGAATCAGTAGATGCTGCGTAACCACGGGTAGACAGGTAATGCATGATGATGAATGAGAGATAAAGTGAAGATAAATAAGGGAAGTAGGAATTTCCCTTAATTATATCTTGCAATGCAGCAGAAATTTCGGCGATAACCGAATTATTGCGAAACTTAGGACGAATTTTCAATGGCTAGATTACAATCACCCACTAGTATCATCCAGAATGTGCGCCAGAACAAGCGACATACCAGATAGTCTCAGCTATACGCTCATACTAAGAATCTCAGGCTCGAAAGCCAGCCCTTGTGCTTCGAACTGATCAAAGTAACGCCTAGCGTCTGCTTTCCCCATACTGATTAATTGGGTATGTGTGATGCTACCTGTATATAGCGCCGTATCTAGCGGCAACGGCTGCGCGGGCTTTATCATGTGCAAGGTAATTGGCTTACTGTGTCCATACACGGTTTCGCCGTTGGCGATGCGGGTATTGATTTCTTTAATTTGCAGTAGCTCTTTAATCAAAGCGCCATTAGCGCTCATTTCTAACATTTGCACGTATAAGTTGATCGGATTTTTCCTGTACTGTTTGATATTACCCATAATCCAAATCAACCATAGTTCATTGGCACCACGTTTGACGGCATCCAGCAAATTGACGTCTTGAATAAAACCAGAATCCAGGAAAACTTCATCATTGATCGTCACTGGTGGCAAAGTACCGGGCAAAGACATGCCTGCCAACAAAAAATCTTCAGTCATATCTTGATGCAAGATCAGTTGATTCATTTTTTTGCCAAAATTACAGACATTAAAACTTCCCTGCACGCCAGATGCTGCGCGGATTTTTTCAAAGTCGATACCGAGATGGGGATACACTTTTTGTCTGAAACCTTTGGCTGAACTGGCCGCGACAAATTGCGGTGGCCATAGGTAATTCAAGAGCGGCATTAAGGAAATCGTATGACGCATTTTCAGGCTTCGCCAACGCTCGCATATTTCCTCAACGTGTAAGCCGGACAGCAACATCGCTAAATTTAGCGAGCCTCCAGAGGTTCCATCCATTAACTGAAATCGCAAATCACGAGCGAAAATCTCTGTTAATACACCAGCGGCATAAGATAAACGCAAACCACCACCTGGAAGCAATAAGGCTCGGGTAACTGGCAAGACCTGATCACCAGCGGCGCCCTGCGGAATATGTGCTAAAGCCATAAATTGTCTCTATTTTTATTGTGGTGGAATAGGAGCGTCTGGCGGTGATAACCAAGCTTCACTTTGAGTCAGATTAATAACGGATTCAAAACCCTCAGGTGCTTTCTTAGGTAATTGATCAAAAGTAAGAAACCAACTTTCAATGCGATCATCCAAAATCGCCGTAATCGATGGCAAATAAATTGTCGCCATCGCTGGGCCAATATTTAGTTCTTTCATCGCTTGCAAACGAGGATGGTCTCCAATCACAAATCGCGCTTTGGCCTTACTAAATAAATTGAAACCAAAATTCGTATTGAGAAAAATATCCGATTTCATCAACATACCGCGAAACGAACAATAATTCGACGCTTGCATCTTGATCGGCCACGAAGTGTTAGCTGGTTTGTCGATTTCTACATAGGTTACCAATTTTCCATCCAAGTCGTATTGACTGCTAACGGTACGCTCGTCGATTTTAAAATTCAAATGACCTTGGTGTTTAGGCATACCCCAAATACCTTTACCACCTTTCACAGATACTTCTGAAGATACCGGCAAATCAACGACGTACTGCCCCGTGTTAAACCATTTCATAAAAATCGCTGGCAACAATCGTGGTGCAGGTTTAGCGCCATGCGTACAAGCGATTGCGATACTGTATTCTATGTATTTGCCAATCGGCGTTTCACGATAATCAATCACTGTGACCACCAACAATCCCTTAGTCCACAGGCGCATGGGATGTATACCTGCAGGCAAAAAATCTTTGGCTTTCTCCGCGTCGATAGGAAAAACCGCCATCAAGGCAGGTGAATTCACAGCACCAACTGGTAACTTAAATGGAATACCATCGACGAGAGCAAATCGGCCTATGTAGTCTTTAATGCGTTTTGGAATACCAAACATAAATAGCTCCTAGTTTTTTTAATTTTTATCTAATTCAGCGAGAATTAAGGGGAAAGTATCGCGCGCGGCATGCTGTCCTATAAACACATCAAGATGACCGTAGTTGGGTAACACATGCAGGCTATGATAATTACTTTGTAAGCCATCAAAGTAAGCATGCGTTTTGATCTGGCTATCAGGTAAAAAACATAAATTATCAGCGCCTGCAAAAAACGCAAACCGCGCTTTTGTTTTAGGTGCTTGAGCGACAAAGCTAGTCGGTAAATCGGGGAAATTTTGTGCAGACAAAAGATGTCCTGCGCGAACACAGCGTGTGATTTGTTTGAAAAAAGTCAGCGGTACCGCAGCAAACTCATGAACCAACCAATCACCATGAGTCGCCTCATTTAAATTTTCGTGGCTCCATAAGGCTGGAAAACCGCTGCCATAGGTAAAACTCACTTGCTTACAGACTGGCTTATCACATTCATGATGGGTGAGGCTAATCAGTGCAGAAATGAATTTTGCGGGAACCGTAGGCGCCTCAATCCCCCAATGTGGATTGAGGTACTTGGTCATCGCCGCCACCATAGGCAGCATCCAATTGAGTTTAAACGCCGACCATGAAGGAACAATAGGATGCAAGGACACAGCATTGCTCACTATCACATTTACTTCTGGCACCAAGCCTGCGACTGCCGACATCATAAAACTGGTTGATCCCTGACAATGGATAATCGCCTTGATACTCTCTACACCCGTTTCCGCAATGATCTTCTTCACCGCATACGGATGATCGTATAACGCCGCCTGATCAAGCGTCCATTCATTTTCTGGGAAATCGATACTGGCGCGCCAGTTTTCTAACCAAACGTCATAACCTTCTGCGACTAACGCATCAACTATATTCGTCTCAACCGGGGCACGAAAGATATTCGCTCTCACGCCCGCGCCATGTACTAATAAAACCGGACCTTTGGTGGGAGCTTCTGAAGCGTGGCGGACATTGATTAAATTAAGCGGAAAGCCATCGCCTGCATTAAACGGTATCACACGTTCCTGATAGTTTCTTGCATCGTTCGTCACTGACGTCGTCATAAAACATCCTTGATTAAAATACCGACTGATTTTTATAAATTTTTTTGAATCCGCTTAGGATTTTCTGTTGATCTATGACTTCCAGCGCACACTGCCATCTTCACCTAACAGCGTTTCACTTAAACCCGCGCCGTCCAAACTTATTAGGGCATAACCGTTCAACACACGTTCAGGATAATTAAAATCACCTGCCAATTCGGTTTCGTACCAAACCACACGTTCATCGCCTTGAAATTCGCTTGCAACGCCGTAAGGAATTGCACCGTGCCCGACACAACGTCCGCGGAAATTACCTATCGTTTGGTAGCAGATACCATTGTGTAAATGGCCCCAATACCAGTAATCTGGTTCACGTCCCAAAGCCTGTTCGACTTGCTGATATAAAGCAGTCTTACCATCACCTAGCGCAGAATACCCCTCGTGATGGCTCAACACCAACAGTCGTTTATCCTTAGGTAATTGGGCTAACCACGCTAGTTGTCCTGCGTCGAGCACACCATCCATATACATAGACGCACATGGAGAAAAGTAAGCAGTGTCTAAACCTATCACCAACCAATCATCATTTTCCAAGGCAAAATAACTACACCCATTTTGCAAAGGAAAATTACGCGCGAGCTCTGCAAAATAGCCGAACGCACCGTTGTACATTTCATGATTTGAATTCAAAGTAAAACTACCGCGCATGCCTTGTGGCCAGTCACGCATATTGTTTTGTTCTTGCTCATTGGTTCCCGCGTAATAGACATCCCCTAAATGAATACTAAAATCAGGCTTGGCTTTCGCTACTAAGTTGGCGATTTTACTAGAGGCTGCATTGACTTCGAATGGTCCGGTACCCCAATCGCCCACGATGGCTAGCCGCAGTTGATTGGGTACTCGCAGTACGACGGGATTGCTCACAAAAGGAGCACGGCAGGTCCAATGCTCTAACCATTCCACCAAGGCTTCTGCCCAACGCGGATCGAGCAATTCCCATTGCCGACATCCAAGCAAAGTACCATCGGAGCGAACGATAGTGGCGAATTCCTCTGGCGTTTTGGGTAGAGGCTTAGCCCCATTTAATAAACCCAAGGCGCTTAGGCCGTGCACTAATTCCCATGGCAATTCATTTTTTTCGCGTTTGGCATTGGGTAGCATTGCCCTCTGCGCTTGCTGATGAGCCCTTTTTAATAGATCGAGTATGGCCGCCTGTTGAGCGCGGCCTTCTGAAAGATCGGCGTATACATCGGTTTTTAATTTATCCAACGCCGTCTTGGCTCTTTGCTGCAATCCCAAGAGGCGCGATTCCAATCCCGCAGCAATACTTTTCAGTTCTGACAATGACATGCTGACTCCGAAAAAAGTTATTGGGCAAAAAATATTCAATCAGCACTCAGGGTTTCTCATCATGTTTGCCAGCCAAAATGCCACCGTAGTTTTCCCACAAAACGCCAGCAAAGTATTTGCCAAAACGGGCAACCGCCGCTATTCGTTCTTGTTCACTCTTAGCGTTTGACACTTTCATGGTCGTCATTTGTTTGACGAAGTCGGTAGGCTGTATATGCAACACCCCCGAGCCAAGCACTTCGCCAGTTTTATCGCTACCTCGATAAACCGTGACGTATAGAGTGCTGGTGTCATGCCAGATTTTGAATGGACTATGATCACTAGGAACGGACTTAAAAGCGCTGAAATAGTAATTACTGCCATCTTCAGCAATCGCGCGCATGTTGTAATTCATATGTCGCACACCGACTTGTTCTGGATAAACCTCAAACAAATTGAACACACCATGCGTCACCGTCATAGGTTTTGAAGATAACGCGGGTGCTGTTAAAGTACCTGCCATCGTTGCGGGATGTTTAGGATCACTAATCAGTTTTTCTAGGTCATCTGAATCCACTGTGACGGTGAAACTCATGGTGGAATCATCCGCTTTACCACGTTGATAAGCTTGCTCATACACGGGCAAATTCGTACTCGCTGCTTGAGTAAAGGCCGTGGAAAAATATCCGGTCATAGTCTCGGTAAACTGTATGCCCAACTTATCTTCCACCACTGGTCGTTTTGGCGCCGATGGCAAGGTGTAATCTATCGTCCAACCGCGGTCTTGCGCCAGTAATTGCATTGCACGCTCTGAGATAGCCGAGATAGTGAGTAAAGGATTGACCGCCAAAGAAGTCGGGATTACCGAGCCATCGGTCACATATAAATTCTCATACACCGCAGTGCCACTCTTACCTGAAAACACTTGGCCTTTATGATTGACCACAGCTTGCGTTGCGTCTTCGCCCATAACACAGCCCCCCAAAGGATGGACTGAGACGATGGCATGTTTAAATAAATCACTCCAGATAGGATTGGGGACGTAGATACCATCCAGCGCCTTCGTTGCGGCATTCAAACGGGTATTACCAACTTCGACATTTTCGGCGGTGCCGACGCCAGGCCAATCGATTCTTAGTTGATTCTTTGCGTCGAGAACCATCCGACCTTTAGAGTCGTCATGACTCATGATCAAATAGGTCTGAGTGTTTTGAATCGCACCTGTATAGGGCCCACGCCACAAACTAGTCCATGCACGTACTTTTTGTTTTGCGCGATCCATAAAACTACGCGCATCATTTTTGCCCATCAAATCTGCGGTAGTCGATAGCATAGGCAGCATGAGCTTACCAATCGCGCCTGGAATAGAACCTTCTTCGATTACCATGCGATGTTCGTATTTAGCTTGATCGCGCATATCAATCACCGAGGTGATACAAGGCCCGACTGGCAAACGGTCCGCAGGCTTATTGGGAGGCTGGTTGTCGCCAAAACCTATACCATTAATTTTTTGTGTGGTATTAAAACCAAAGCCTAAAATATCGCCATTACCGCTAAAGTGCAGCCCTAATTGATCAGATAGCAGCAGACCTTTTTGTTGAGAACGCAGCATAATTTCGGTTGATCCCAAAGTACCCGCCGAAACGATGACGATGTCCGCTTTGACGAACTGCGTCGGTGCATCAAATTTTTCACGCCCCGTGCCAACGTACTGGTAGTGAACAAGCCAGCCATCTGCCGCTTTTTCTATATGACTCACCGCAGCCTGACAAAAAATCTCAGCGCCATGATTCCACGCATCAGGCAGGTAGTTCATCAAAGTCGTGTTTTTTGCTTTGTTATTGCAGCCAGAAACGCAATCGCCACAATTATTGCAAGGAAGTTGTTCAACCCCGACATGATTTTTATTATTAGGAAGCGTCTCAAAATTGACATTGATTGGCGTGCGATAAAACTCTTTCGCCTGCCCCATTTTATTGGCAGATTGTTGGTGCGCAGCCGTTTTCGTCAACGCCGCGCCATTCTCTGGATACGGGTTCGGCTTGAGCATTTCACGCGCACGAGCGTAACCGTCTTTCAACAAAGTATCCCGATGCTCACGAATAGACAGTGGCCAACGAGTATCATCAAATACGTAAGGCTTGGCTTCTAATGAGACATTGGCATTGATCAAAGAGGTACCGCCCAAGCCGCAACCTACCAGCACATTTTGTTGTGCGTTCACGTGAAAATCAAACAAACCAGTACGTGAACCTATATGACCATTGGGTTCATGCAATTGAAACTGTTCTGCCGCTTTAACCAGAGTATTTGGATAATCGCCAGGGAGAATTTCTTTGCCGCGCTCTAACAATGCAACACGCCGACCCGCCCGTGCCATACGCGAAGCAGCGATACCGCCACCATAACCAGATCCGATCACAAGCACCTCGTAGTGCTGGGCAATTTGGTCTATAGGCGAGGCAATTCTACTCATAACAATCTCCGTTCATCGTGGCGTCAATCAAAATATAAAGATGAAATTTTAAAAAAGTTCATCCGAACTATCGAAGTAAAAAAAAGAACAACTTTGCAAGAATACTATTTTAGTATTGCAAATACTTAATTATTAATATTTTTACGATTAAAAGACAACACTCTAATCAAAAATATAAAATAGCACTAGCAAGAAAGTAAATTATTTACAATACTTCTAGCCGAGATGACTTCAGCCAATTTGCATGACGTTAATAGGTTAGGACTTAGGCAAAATTGTCCCAGCTAGGCGTGCCGACGAAGACAGTGCTTGAGCACCTTAGTTTAGCTAATGGCGGCAACAACGAAGCTGGGGGTAATTTTGCCTAAGTCCTACATTTGAAAGGTAAGCATGAAACCGACACTACAATTCGATCAACTGTACATCGTCTCAGATCTCCATTTTGGTGGCGAACCGGGCTTCCAGATTTTTGGTTCTCAGGCAGAGATGATTTGGCTCATTCAACATTTGACGCAACTCGACAGCGATAAGCAAATCGGCTTAGTGATCAATGGCGACTTTATCGACTTTTTGGCGGAAGCACCTTCTAGACATTTTGATCCGGATGGCGCGCTCAAAAAACTGGAACGAATTGCCTTACACGATCCAACTTTCAGCCCAATTTTTAGCGAGCTCAAAAACTTCCTAAACACCGCTAACCGTAAGCTCATCATCAATCTAGGCAATCACGATTTGGAATTGACGCTACCTTGGGTACGCGAACGATTGATAGAAATTTTGACCGACAACCATGAACCTTCGCGTGCCCGACTTAGCATGGTATTTGATGGCTCAGGCGTCTTGGCGAACGTTGGTAATAAATCTGTGTTGTGCGTACACGGCAATGAAGTCGACGCATGGAATCCCGCTGACTTTGAGAAGCTAAGACAAATAAGCCGCGACTATCAGTTTGGTCGTCCAGTTGACAATTGGATTCCCAATGCGGGTTCAAAAATGGTGATCGACGTTATGAATCCGGTGAAACGGAATTACCCTTTTGTCGATCTACTCAAACCTGAAGCGGAAGGCGTAGTCCCTACGCTACTCGCTTGCGATCCCAAACAATTAAGCAATCTCGACAGTGTGCTTGGATTGGCCAGCGCCGCGGGGTCCTGGCTACAAACGAAGATTTCCAAACCACGCGGTATGTTAGGAGAGGAGCGAGAAAGTGCACCTATTGCTGGAAGTGCCGCCGCCAACACCACGGGCTTAACTCAGGCGCTGATCAGTCGTCAGTTTCCAACTAATGGAGCTAGTGCCGCTAGTTCCAATAACGACGCAAGCAATATGTTGCTAGCGGTTGAACAACAGACATTAGAAGGCGTTAATCCTTTACAACTAGTACAAGGTCAGCAATCTGAACAACTCGGTGGCGTCGGCGCTTTTATCAACTGGCTCAAAAATAAACCGGCCTCCGAAGTGCTACGTGAAGCGCTGGACAAATTAGACAAAGATCGTAGCTTCGATCCGACCGCCAGCGACGATACGTTCACCAGTTTGGATAAAGAAATCCAAGGCAATATCGATTTTTTAGTGGCAGGTCACACCCACCTCGAGCGCGCCTTAAAACGACAAAAAGGGAACGGCTATTATTTCAATAGTGGTACCTGGGCACGTCTAATAAAAATAGAACCAGAAACCCGTCAAAGCCCAGAAAAATTCAAAGCACTGTTTGACATCTTGAAAAACGGAACGATGGCAAAACTCGACGCAACACCTGGATTGATTTCCAAATTTTGTACCGTGGTTGCTATCGTAGACGACGGCAATGGCGTCATGGGTGAATTGAGACATGTGGCGAGTACGGGCTTTAAGGCCGTCGCTAACAGTCAATTGAGAAGTAACTGATATAAAACGAAGGAATGGCTTAAGGAGCAACTACATGCGCACGATAACTTTAGAACTACTACGTCATGGACCCGCACACAATCAGTTGCTCTCCCCACTGACCGACTATTTGGCGCTTTGCGAAAATCATTCGGCCGTCTCGTTTCAGATACCCTCGGAACATAATCAGATGATGTATCGCTTGCGGGCCTTGAGCTATATTCTGAGCCAAGAGTCGCGCGGGTTTCAGTTAAGCGATACCGCCCGCATGATGGGTGATTTATTTGCTAAAATTCCGGGGCTGACGGCCAACCTCAATCGTCACTGCACTGACACCCAAAACACGGCAGACAACGTGACGCATTTACGGTTGATTTTATCGTCGTCAGAATTAGCACTACTGCCTTTCGAACTCGCCTTAGCACCTAGTGGCTTTCCCGGTGCCGGACAATATTTATCCTTACAACCTCAGGCACCGATATGTATCACGCGCGAAACCCGCCGCGTTCCTGAAGAATGCTTAATTTGGCCTAAGCGCCCAAAAATTCTTTTTGTATTCGCATCGCCTCCCGGTCTAGAAGCCGTACCAGCACAAGCCCATTTACTCGCATTACGGCAAGCAATTACACCATGGCTAGCACTTGCGGATGATATGTCCAGCGAAGAGCGCGCCCGAGTAGTCGCGGAGCATTTAGGTGTCATCAGCAACGCCAGCGTACAAGCGTTGGAACAAGCCTGCGCGTCTGGCAATTACACTCACATTCATATCCTCGCGCACGGCGTGAGTCTCGATACTGAGTATGACCAACGCTTTGGTTTAGCCTTTCATTCTGACAATGCTGAAAATGGTCGCGAAGTGGTTTCGGGTGAACGTCTGGCGACCATTTTGCGTACGCCGCATCAATCAGAACCGGGTAATTTCAATCGCCCTGCCGTGGTCACGCTGGCTAGCTGTAACGGCGGGAATGTAGGGAGTGTTGCAGGTGTCGGCGCCAGCATCGCGCATGCACTACACGATGCAGGTATTCCCATGGTGATTGCTAGCCAATTTCCGCTCTCATTTGGTGGTTCAGTCACCATGGTACAAGACTTATATTCAGGTCTGCTATGGGGTGAAGATCCGCGCAAACTTTTAGTTGGCTTACGTCGGCGTCTGCATTCCTTCTTTCAAGAAACCCACGACTGGGCTAGCATCACCGCTTATACCTCACTCCCACCCGACTTCGATCAACAATTACTAGAAGCCAGTATCGCGCAGGCCAATCGCGCTATTGATGCCGCACTACGTAATGCTGACCGTGTATTGCATATGTATATGGCACAAAGCCGACGGGCAGAGAGAAACACGGCTGGCGTATTTGCCGACAATTTAAATGCGGCGAAAAAACAAATCGTTAACGCCAAACAAAGATTACTCAGCTTAATTGATAGTAATCCAGATCAAGAAGCCCAGATACAAGGACAATTGGCCAGCACACAAAAACGGGAAGCCCAATTACGCTTCCACGCCCTATCTGATTGGCACAACGCGAGCGAAGAAGACAAGAATCAAGTGCTACATGATTTGGATCTCGCTAGGGAGCGTTATTGGAAAGCGGATCAATTAGATAAAGACAGTGTCTGGGCGCAAGTACAATATTTATCACTGACTCTGCTACTCAGTTCTGTGCCCGACGCCACGCCGATAAAAACTGTCGCACCACATGATTTACTGGCATTTTGGTTGATGGCAGAAGTAAGAATTAAGAACGCCATTACAAGCCAAGAGAATAATAGCCGAGCATGGTCGTATGGCTATTTAGCCGAATTATATTTAATGGCGCCGCTCATACCGCAGCTAAGTGAAATACGTCCTGATGATTTTCCTACAAAGGCAATCGAAGCGGCTCAAATGGTTTCCTCTTTGATGGGGAGAGATTCTATCCACATCTACTCAACACGCCGCCAAATCCAACGTTACATTGATTGGCTAGGCGTAATTTCTGATGATTTCCGTCAACTCGAAGCAACTGCAAGAGAAATCATTTCGGCATTACCAGGTAGCGAAAAATTAGCGCCCTACTAGCGGCACATTAGGACAACTTATTGGAATAACTTATTGAAAAAACTTATTGGAAAAACTTATTGGAATACATTAAGCGCACCCAAGATTAGCGATGAATCACCACCATCAAGGCTTTAGCTTCGGTCTTGCCGATGTTGCGTATAGCGTGCGAGCGATCTGCTTCGTAGCGTGCGGTGCCGCCGATTTTAAGTTTTTTCTTGTGACCATCGACTTCCACTTCTATGCTGCCGCTAATTAAAGTGAGATGCTCCGAGGTACCCGGATCGTGGGCATTCGAAATCAATGCGCCGCCGGCCGCCAGTACCAACTCATACCACTCAAAGCGTCCGGCCAACTCCATGGGGCCAAGTATTTTTAAGACATAGCCTGCATGCTCGCCGGGCAAAGTCGGTGTTTCATGCGGCTCCAACATACGAATTAAATCTACTTTGGGGACTTCTGCCGTTAGCAATTCAGCTATCCCTATGCCCAGCGCATTCGCCAAGCGCCAAGCCACGGCAATGGTGGGATTCGCTTTTTCTCTTTCAATCTGCGATAGCATGGACTTCGATACGCCCGCGGTACGAGATAAGTCTTCCAAAGTTAAGCCTCGATCCAGCCGTAAACGCTGTAAGGTGGCGCCAACTTCAGGCGGCGTTGCAGGGGTTGTCACAGGTGCAATCACTTTTTTCATAGTTTCGCTTGCAAAATCAAATTAGCATAGATAATATTCGTTATATTGAATTTTAGTTCGATATATTGAATATTTAAATAAATCAGTAGATTTTTGGAATTTTCAATATAGGTGAGATTGAACACGAAAATTCCAATTTTTCCATCATACCAGAAGCCCCCTTCCTTTCAGGAGACAAACATGAGCGCCAAGAAGAATTCATTTTTTACAGGTTTAGCCAGCAATCTGGATAGCTTGCGTGAACAAGGCTTGTACAAACCAGAACGTGTGATTTCATCGCGTCAAGGTTCCTTGGTGCAATGCGATGACGGTCGTCAGCTCATCAATCTGTGTGCAAATAACTATCTGGGCTTATCGGGTGATGAAGCAACTGTGCAAGCATCGATCAAAGCCACCGAGCAATACGGTTATGGCTTATCGTCGGTGCGTTTCATCTGCGGTACGCAAACTGTACACAAACAACTTGAACGTGCGATTGCAGATTTTCTGGGAATGGAAGACACGATTTTGTATGCAGCAGCATTTGATGCGAATGGCGGTGTATTCGAACCTTTGTTCGATGAAAACGATGCGATCATTTCTGATGCCTTGAACCACGCTTCCATCATTGATGGTATACGTTTGTGTAAAGCGGCACGTTTCCGTTATACCCACAATGATATGGCGGATCTGGAAAAACAATTACAAGCGGCAGCCGATAAACGCCATCGCATCATCGTCACTGATGGCGCGTTCTCCATGGACGGCACAATTGCCCAGCTCGATAAGATTTGCGATCTGGCAGACAAATATGATGCCTTAGTAATGATCGACGAATGCCACGCATCTGGCTTCCTTGGTAAAACCGGTCGTGGTACGCATGAACATCACAACGTCATGGGTCGCATCGATATTATTACTGGTACCTTAGGTAAAGCTTTGGGTGGTGCGATGGGCGGTTTTACCGCTGCGCGTAAAGAAGTCATTGATACCTTGCGTCAAAAATCACGTCCATACCTGTTCTCGAATACGCTGGCTCCCTCCATTGCTGGTGCGTCCTTAGCAGTATTAGAACGCTTATCGAAGTCGACTGAATTGCGTGATCGTCTGCATGAAAACACGGCTTTCTTCCGTCAAGAAATCCAAGCGCTTGGGTTCACCATCAAGCCTGGTACACACCCGGTGGTGCCGGTGATGTTATTTGATGCACCAGTCGCACAAAAATTTGCCGCGCGCATGTACGAACTCGGCGTTTTTGTTACTGGTTTCTTTTATCCAGTTGTACCGATGGGACAAGCGCGTGTCCGCGTGCAATTATCGGCGGCACACACCAAAGAACAATTGCAAACTGCACTCGCCGCGTTTGCGCAAGCAGGTCGTGAGTTGGGTTTAATTAAGTAAATCTCTAAAAATCACTGCTACATCTCTGCGGCAATAAAACAGTCAATCGAATAGTAAGAATAGTAAGGAAATAAAATGGAAAGAATTTTAGTTATCGGTGCAAACGGCCAAATCGGTAGCGAATTAGTCGATGCTTTAGCCGCTAAACATGGCGCGGAAAACGTGATTGCTGCGGACATTAGTCCTACCAGTTTGTACGGCGCAAAAATCTATGAAGTAGTTGATGTGTTAAACGCCGATCGCCTTGCCGAAATTCACGACAAGTACAACATCACCCAAGTCTATCAACTAGCAGCTCTATTGTCTGCTACCGGTGAAAAAGCGCCATTGAAAGCCTGGACATTGAACATGGATGGCTTGTTGAATATTCTCGAACTAGCACGTATTCGCGGTGAAGCGGGCAAACCACTCAAAGTTTTCTGGCCATCCTCCATCGCCGCTTTCGGTCCTAACACCGAAGCTGTTAACACGCCGCAATACACGGTGATGGACCCGAACACTATTTATGGCATCAGCAAGTTAGCTGGTGAACGCCTGTGTGAATATTACTTCCAGAAATATAATGTTGATGTGCGCAGTATTCGCTACCCTGGCATCATCAGCTACAAGTCGCCTCCAGGTGGCGGCACGACCGATTATGCGATCGCAATTTTCCATTCTGCCTTGAAGGGCGAAGTCTATTCATGCTTCCTCGAAGCGCAACAATCACTGCCAATGATCTACATGCCTGATGCGATTCGTGCGACGATTAGTTTGATGGAAGCACCTACCGAAAACATCAAAATCCGTTCGTCTTATAACGTCAGTGGTATGAGCTTTAACCCACAAGAACTCACAAGTGAAATCACTAAAAACCTACCAAACTTTCAGGTACACTACGCCCCGGATAGCCGCCAGGCAATCGCGGCAAGTTGGCCACAAAGTTTGAATGATGAGGCCGCTTATCAAGATTGGGGCTGGAAGGCAGAAATCGATCTCCCTGCATTGGTAACGGACATGTTAAAGAACGTGAAAATCGCCAATTAATTAGAGTAAACGGCATCATGTGGTTTGTTCTAATTAGAGATCGTTTCATCGATAAAAGCTTGACTACTATGGTCTCAAAATAAGGAATATTGGCATGGATATGCGTGTGTTTGATCTGTTTAAAATTGGTGTTGGCCCATCGAGCTCTCATACTGTTGGTCCGATGATTGCAGCGCGTCGTTTTTTGCTGGAATGTCCAAACTTAGATCAAGCACGCAAAGTGCAAGTGGCTCTATATGGTTCACTTGCATTAACAGGTCTGGGTCATGCCACTGACAAAGCGGTACTACTTGGCTTGATGGGAGAAACGCCGCAAGACGTCGCTCCCGATACCGTCGAAGCTAAACTAGCAGAACTAGCCCAATCGGGCGTCATGCACTTGTTAGGTCAAGTCAAAGTCGACTTCGATATTCTGGACGATGTACTGTGGCACAAAAAGGAAGTATTGCCAGGTCACCCAAACGGATTAAGCTTCACCCTCACTCGTCAGGATGGTAGTACCCATAACCAAACATTTTATTCAACTGGCGGCGGCTTCATCTACACCGAAGAAGAACTGAACAACAACGCAAATACGGTAAGCACACCATCCGTGAGTGTTCCCTATCCATTTGGCACCATGGCTGAATTACTGGCGCATGGTAAAGCAACTGGATTATCGTTGGCAGCTTTATTGCGTGCAAACGAACTGAGTCATTGTAGCGAAGTCGAGCTAGATGCAGGCCTAGACAAAATCTGGGATGTGATGAACTCTTGCATACAGCGCGGTTTGAAAATCACTGGCGAGTTACCAGGTGGTTTGCATGTACAACGTAGAGCTGCAAAACTCTGGCTCACCGCCAATGAAACACACAATAGTTTGCCGCACGATGGCATGCATAAAGTGAGTTTGTATGCGATGGCAGTCAATGAAGAAAATGCCGCTGGCGGTCGTGTCGTCACGGCACCAACCAACGGTGCAGCAGGGATTATTCCAGCCATCATCAAATACTATTCACAAGATTGTCACCCTAGCGATCCCGTCAAAGGAATTCGTGATTTCATGTTAGTCGCAGCGGCAATCGGTATGCTGTGTAAGAAAAACGCCTCGATCTCTGGCGCAGAAATTGGTTGTCAGGGTGAAGTCGGTGTTGCGTGCGCCATGGCAGCGGCAGGCTTGACGGCGGCGCTAGGTGGTAGCAATGAACAAATCGAATCAGCTGCTGAAATCGGCATTGAGCATCATCTAGGCATGACTTGCGACCCGATTGGTGGCTTGGTGCAAATTCCTTGTATCGAACGCAATGGCATGGGCGCGGTGAAAGCGATTACGGCGGCATCATTAGCCTTAAAGAGCGACGGCACGCATCATGTCAGTCTCGATCAAGTCATCGAAACCATGCGCGTTACAGGCTATGACATGCAAGCCAAGTACAAAGAAACCTCGTTGGGTGGATTAGCAATTCATGTGGTTACCGTCAATCACGCAGCTTGCTAAGCAGTCCGCGTTTCCTTCTTTAAGCAAAGCTTAATTGGCCAAATTAACCGCTGGCTCCACGCTGGCGGTGAGCGGAATCTCTAGAGTAAATGTTGTGCCCTTCCCAAGCTCACTGGCCACCTCGATTCTTCCGCCCAACATGGCTGTTACGATGTTGTAGACTATGCTTAAACCTAAGCCTGAACCGCCCTGCCCGAGTTTGGTGGTAAAGAAGGGATCAAATATTTTCTGCAAATGTTGCTCAGAAATTCCCAGCCCATTGTCTGAGAAAACGATGCGCACCCACTGATTAGGCAACAAGGCCGCGCTCAAACGCATTTGTCCTTCTTGTCGCCCCTCAAAAGCATGACGCAGTGCATTGGTCGTCAGATTCATCAGAACTTGTTCCAAAGGACCAGGGAAACTATCTAGTTGAATATCGAGCGGCACTTCATTGGTCAAATGATGTGTGGTCTTGCGCAGACTGGGATTTAAGGTCACCAAGACTTCATGAGCCACCTCATACAAATTAAATTTTCGCCTTTGCTCACTCGTCTGATCTACGGCCACCTGCTTAAAACTATTAATCAAATCAGCAGTACGGCGCAGATTTCTGTCTAAAATATCGGCGGACTCACGCACTGAAAGTAAAAAATGATTCAGCGAAGAGCGTGACAAACTATGCTCCAAGCCAGTCTCAAATAACGCTTGCTGATCTGCCAAAGTGCTGGCAACCATCAAAGCATTTCCCACTGGCGTATTTAACTCATGCGCGATACCCGCCACCATAGAGCCTAGCGAAGCTAACTTCTCAGACTGCACCAAATCACTCTGAGTACATTTCAAACTGATCAGAGCCTCACTTAACTCAGCAGTGCGTGTTGCAACCCGTTGTTCCAATTCAGCGTTCAAAACATGCTGGGCTTTTTCTGCCGATAAGCGATCTGTTTGGTCTAAGAATAGTGCCACAAAACGCCAGCCAGCAGTGGACTCAAAAGCCGCCGTACTAACCAGAAATTGACGAATTTCTCCATGCGCCAAACGCATTGCCACTGGATAACCAACGATACCTTTACCCAAAGTCTGGCGCGCAATAATGCGCCGTTCTGCCTCATCTTCGAAGATATTCAAACTAGCTACCGTACGCCCTAACAGCTGCTCTCGCGAAAAACCAAAACCACTGATAAAAGCGTGATTCACACCTAAAACATGACCGTCACTATCTCCAGAAATTGATGGTAATGGGTTAGACAAAAACAAGGCAGAAAATGAGGCCTCAGATTGACTTAATGCCTGAGCTTTGATTTCCAAGGATCTCGCCAAATCGCGTACTCGGTCAAATTCGACCCGCAAAATTCTTACCCCGACCAAACCCAATAAAAAAGCAACAACAATTAGCCCAACCAAAATAATCATGCGCACCAACAAGTTGGGCTCAACCGGATGCAACAAGCCACGTGAAATGAGGAGATAAAAAACAATGCAGGCACCACAGGCACTCAAAGTCATGACGACCGCGTGACGCAAGGATAAAGCCCAACTGGCAGCCATCACCGAGATAGGGACACAAATAATCCCCGGCGCACTGAAACCAAAAGTCCAGAACCCAAAACAAATAGGAATTAGGGCAAAACCCCATAAGATGGCAATCAAGGCAAATTTCACTTTTTGCTGGCGTAACAAAAAGAGAATACTCCCAGTCACAAAAACACCCGCAACCGCGCCGCCATTCCCTTGACCTCGACTAAAATAGGAATTGAAAATAAGTGCCAGCAGGCAGATGGTCATACCAACCAAGGCTATGCCGTACAAGAGTTTCACACCCATCTGATTGATGCGTATCTTGTCCCGGCTTTCTTGGATGCTCAACTCGTCACCCGAACTTAACTCCGCTTGCATGTTGCCCTCGCTTCCATGTTCGCATCTAGCTCTATCTGACTAATGTATCTCTATACTTACAAACTCAATGAGGCGACGGGTGCGCTTGATCAGTGCTTATTTCGCGCTTATTCCGTACTTGAGCAAGCTCTAACTCAGCCAAGCCCACATCTCAAGTCACTCAAGCCTACCTCACGATCGCCTTAATGACTGGCCATTGTCTGCGGGAAATAGGTAATCGTTCCGACGAATCTCTCACGATCACTTGCCAGGAATCGGAACTCTTCTCCCCTTCTTGCTCAACATCAATCGTCTGAACTGCACGCTCAACCCCGACTATCGCATCACGTGCCACCAAAGCATTTCTATGCGCGCGCACGAAGACTTCACCCAACTCGGCTTCTATCGACACCAAAGATTCCTCGGTTAAATAGGCTCGTGTTCTGGTTTGTATCGTGACATATTTTTGCTCCGCTTTTAAAAAAAGCACGTCGCGGATAGGAATCAATAACACCCGATTTTTTTCTAATACAGAAAAATTTTGGCGTGTTTTTGCAATCGGCTTTAATGCATCTGAAAAACTGGTTTGCCCCTGCCCCGAAATTGCCTGCATAGGCTGGACCGCTGTCTGCGCGCGTAGTTGCAAAACCCGGCGCAACGCCTCATCTAGTCGTGTAGCACGTACCGGTTTGAGCAAGTAGTCCATCGCATGTACTTCAAATGCCTTTAATGCGTAATCATCGTAGGCAGTAACAAAAATCACGGAAGGTGGATGAGGCAACTTGGCATGCGCAATATGCTGAGCCAATTCTATGCCATTCATACCTGGCATCTGCACATCGAGTAAAACTATATCGGGTTGCTTATCGACTAAGGTATCCAACGCCGTCTGTCCGTCCGCTGCCTCACCTACCAATTCACAAGGGCAAGTATCTTGGATATCAGAAATCAAGGTTGTCATACGCGCCCTAGCTGGCGCTTCGTCGTCAACAATTAAAATAGTGGGTCGATTCATGGTCGTCACATTTAAGTTCTTTCTGGAAATAATAATTTCACTTCAAATCGAGCGTCGACAATCTCATGGTGCAGCTGCGCTTCAATATCGTAGAGCAGCGTTAATCTTTGACGAATATTCTCCAAAGCCATGTGATTTCCAGAAGGCAATTGCGCATGGGGATGATAGTCGTTTATTACTTTAATTTCAATTTTATCCAAGCTTTTTTGCACGAACACCTGGATAGGCGCTGGATTGGTCACGGGCTCTACGCCGTAATGCACGGCGTTTTCCAATAAAGGCTGCAGTAGCAGAGAGGGAACTTTTGTATTACTAAGATCGAGTGTGCTTAAATTATTTAATTGCCATTCGATAGACAATCTGTCGCCCAAACGAATTTTTTCTATCGCCAGATATTGTTGGCACAACGTAATTTCCTCTTGTAAGGTACTCATATCTCTCGTGTCTCGCATGAGCACTCGAAATAGATCAGCCAGATCTTCCAATGCATTTTCTGCGCGGCGCGGATCGGCCCGAATTAGAGACAATACTGCGTTAAGACTGTTAAACAAGAAATGTGGCCGAATTCGTGCTTGCAAAGCTTGTAAACGTGCCTCACCTAAAGCAGGTGAGAAAGCTCGCGTACGGAGTTCAAAGTAATGTTGAAAACCCAGCCCCATTAAAAAGCACAAGAGCATAGACAAACCCAGATGTATATTCGGAAAGCTAAAGGCAAACCAGTCTATATCCATCAGCAGAGTCAAAACAAAAAAACAAACGATAGCGGGTATTGCCCCGCACACGACTCGCTGCATCCAATTCGCGGCACTTTGTTTTTCTAGTAAGCGCCGAAATCCACACAAAATACTCAGAGATAACAAGCTAATCAGCTCGATTAGCATAGAAGTATCAATAAAATCTTGGAAATTCAAAGCAAAACCTTGACCACGTGCTAACAGAGCTAGCAAAACGAGGAGATTCACCGCGACCAAAACGCGAATCAAAATACCTAAGTTACAGTAATCTGGAATCAAAATTTCCTGCGGCCGTTCCTGCTTAGTTGGCACTATGGGCTTATTCATCACACTCCATATAAAATCGGACACGCATTTGGCGCATATAATTAACATCTACAAAACAAACTCAGCGCCGATAAAAACAAAACAAATCACATCAACTTGAACGAACTTAAGGCAAAAATCAGCAAAAATCGTTTAAGCAGAAGCGACTCGCGGTATAATCTGCGGCGTTTTTACACTACAAAGTAACACTGGCAAACAAGACATCGCAACAACTCGCGGACTAAGACAAAATCACAAAATTTTGGCAATTCGCTACGCAGCTAATGAATTAAATAATTTAGCAAACAATTAAGTACATAAGTGCGCCAAAAGCGCCCATGGCGACAGTGGTGAAATTAAATGCTTGTTGTCGGCACTTTTACTTTGCGTTTTGCTTTGCGCTTTATTTTGCATTTAAGTTTATGTTTTTACTCTGTAGTTTCACTTTTTATCTTAATTTATTTCACTATGACATCACAATTTTCCAAAAAAAGCGAGGCTTGGTCAGCACGCTTCTCAGAACCTGTCTCTGATTTGGTGAAACGTTACACCGCTTCGGTATTTTTTGACAATCGTATGGCTGCTTTTGATATACAAGGATCGTTAGCGCATGCGGAAATGTTAGAAGCGCAGAATATTATTTCCAGCCAAGACTACGCCGACATTCAACGTGGCATGGCGCAGATTAGTGCGGAAATTGAAGCGGGCAAATTCGAGTGGTTATTGGATTTAGAAGATGTCCATCTAAACATAGAAAAACGTCTGACAGAGTTAGTCGGCGATGCAGGCAAACGCTTGCATACAGGTCGCTCACGTAACGATCAAGTCGCGACCGACATCCGCCTATATATGCGCGCCGCGATTGACACCATTTTAGAATTATTGGCAGCCTTCCGTTTGGCCTTGTTGGATTTAGCAGAAAAACACAGCGACACAATATTGCCAGGTTTCACGCACATGCAAGTGGCGCAACCAATCACCTTCGGTCACCACATTTTGGCCTATGTAGAAATGTTTGGTCGCGACGCAGAGCGTTTAGCAGATTGCCGCAAACGCGTTAATCGGCTGCCGCTTGGTGCAGCCGCCTTGGCTGGCACCACGTTCCCGATTGATCGTCAACGTGTGGCTCGCACTTTAGGTTTTGACGATGTTTGCCATAACTCATTGGATGCAGTGTCGGATCGCGATTTCGCTATCGAGTTTTGTGCAGCAGCTTCACTGATCATGACGCACATCTCGCGTATGTCAGAAGAACTCATTATTTGGATGAGCCCACGTGTAGGCTTTATCGATATTGCGGATCGTTTCTGCACAGGTTCGTCTATCATGCCGCAAAAGAAAAACCCAGATGTGCCTGAACTAGCACGTGGGAAAACGGGGCGCGTTAATGGTAATTTGATTGCTTTACTCACTTTGATGAAAGGCCAGCCATTAGCCTATAACAAAGACAATCAAGAAGACAAAGAACCCTTATTCGATACCGCTGATACCGTCATTGATACCCTGCGCATTTTTGCCGATATGGCGACTGGCATCACGGTAAAACCGGAAGCGATGCGCGCCGCAGCATTACAGGGCTATGCGACTGCCACCGATTTGGCCGATTATCTGGTGAAAAAAGGTTTACCATTCCGCGATGCGCATGAAGCAGTCGCCCTAGCAGTGCGCACTTGTGTTGAGAAAGCCTGCGACTTAAGTGATATGAGTCTCAGTGATTTACAAGCTTTCTCAGGATTGATTGAAGCTGACGTCTTCCAAGTCCTGACGCTAGAAGGCTCAGTTGCAGCTCGTGACCACATTGGCGGCACGGCACCTAATCAAGTGCGGTTGGCAATTGCTCGATTACGAGAACAAATTGCTGCTCGTTAAACCTCAATTAGCACACTGATCAATTAATTACGAAGCAAAAACGACGCACTAGCAAGTGCGTAAATTGAGGTGCATAAATCGAGCCGCATGGGTCTAAGCACATGAGTTGAAGCAATCATGGCCGATCTATGCACCTTAGGTATTCATCACTAACATAAAAAAACCAACAAGCGACAACGCCTACAATGGGGACAAAACATGCAGGCATTACTATCTATTTCAAAAAAAATTGATGCACTCAATGAGCTAATTGGTCAGGCAGTTGGCTGGGCATTATTAGTAGCGGTATTAATATGCAGTGGTAATGCCTTAGTACGCTATGGTTTCAATAATAGTTCAAATGGCTGGTTAGAGATTCAATGGTATCTCTTTGCTGCGGTATTTCTACTTGGCGCGCCTTATACCTTGCGCCGCAATGAACATGTTCGGATCGACGTCATTACAGGACGCTTTTCTCAGCGCACCCAAGTCTGGATAGACTTATTCGGCTTCCTCTTGTTTCTCCTTCCCGTCACTGCACTCATACTCTACTTGGGCGTTCCTTACGCCTGGCATTCAATACAAAATCAAGAAATGTCGAGTAATGCCGGCGGCTTAATCGTATGGCCAGCTAAGCTATTAATTCCGGTGGGATTTTTGCTCTTACTGCTGCAAGGTTTTTCAGAAATAATCAAACGCATAGGATTTCTGCGCGGGCTGCTCGAAGCGAGTGCCTTTGAAAAGCAAGTGGTCACGCCGGAAGATGAAATCGCGGCGATCAAAGAAGCCAATCAAATACAATAAAAGAAGAGACCGCGATGACAGCCTTTCTGATTGCCAATATGGCGCCTATCATGTTCGCCGCCCTAGTGATTTTTCTACTATCGGGCTTTCCAGTTGCGTTTGCATTAGCCGCCAATGGATTAGTTTTCGGTTTTATCGGCATAGAATTAGGCTTATTAAAACCGGAACTCATGCAGGCGATTCCTAGCCGTATCTTCGGGATTATGTCGAATGACACGCTACTCGCCATCCCCTTCTTTACATTCATGGGCTTGATACTGGAACGATCTGGTATGGCCGAGGATTTGCTTGACACCATAGGTCAATTATTTGGCCCATTACGCGGTGGTGTGGCCTACGCTGTGATTTTTGTGGGTGCACTATTAGCAGCGACTACGGGTGTGGTAGCGGCTTCGGTCATCTCCATGGGCTTAATCTCGCTACCAATTATGCTCAAGTATGGTTACGACAAAAAAGTGGCTTCAGGTGTGATCGCAGCCTCAGGTACTTTAGCCCAAATCATTCCGCCCTCTTTGGTATTGATTGTCATGGCCGATCAATTGGGACGCTCCGTCGGTGATATGTATCAAGCCGCATTTTTGCCAGGATTAGTATTAACGGCGATGTATGCTCTCTACATTTTTACGCTATCAATCGTGCGTCCCAAGTGGGTACCTGCACTGCCAATGGAAGCACGTAATTTACGTCAAGCCAACGGCGACAGTGGTGTTATTTCACTGAGTTTATTGTTGTGCGCAGCAAGCGCCGCCAGCTTTGCCTTTGCCCGCTATTATCAAAGCAAACATCCGGATATCGCCACAGACACACTCAGTATTTACTCCGCTACGATAGGCATCGGTTTCGCATTCGTACTCGCGTTTATCAATCGTAAATTTAAAATCGGTTTACTGTCGCGCATGGCAGAACAAGTAGTTTTCGTTTTAATTCCTCCACTCGCTTTAATTTTCTTAGTTTTAGGAACAATCTTCTTAGGCATCGCTACCCCTACTGAAGGTGGTGGCATGGGAGCCTGCGGTGCGATTTTACTGGCCTTACTGAATGGCAGGCTCAATCTCAAATTGACCAAGCAAGCACTAGACTCAACCACACGCCTATCGTGTTTCGTAATGTTCATCCTGATTGGTTCTACCGTCTTTTCCTTAGTATTTCGCGGCATCAACGGCGACCTGTGGGTGGAGCATTTATTAACCGGTCTGCCGGGCGGTCAAATCGGCTTTTTAATTGTGGTTAACATTCTGTTTTTCGTACTGGCCTTCTTCCTCGATTTCTTCGAATTGGCATTTATTTTGGTACCTTTGGTGGGACCCGTTGCCGAAAAATTGGGGATTAACTTGATCTGGTTCGGTGTACTGCTAGGTGTGAATATGCAAACCTCGTTTATGCACCCGCCATTCGGCTTTGCACTATTTTATTTACGCTCCGTCGCGCCCAAAGCGATACGCACCAGCGATATTTATTGGGGCGCGATACCATTTGTACTAATACAAATTATTATGGTGGGCCTGATCATCGCGTTCCCTCAATTGGTATCAACCGATAGTGTAGAAGCCAAAAAAGAAGAAATTCAACTGGACATCAGTACGCCTATCGATGACACACCAGCATCGTCGTTTGATTTGCCAAAAGAAGGTGGTGTAGACGAAATGCGCGATACCCAAGCAACGCCTGCACATGTTCTATGAGTAGCCAAATAGCTCACCAAATAAATTAAGACATGACCTACAACGCAAATTAAAAAAATAGGCGATCATTGACTCGAACTTACTTCAGCTTACGCGCCATATTAAAACGCGCAAATGATTGTTCCGCCACATTAAACCATTGACTTTGATTGTTACGGAACGCCACCCAATCGGTATACACTTTATTAAACTTAGGATTCTTAGCAGCCTCTTCCGTAAAGGTCTCTTGCGCAGCATTAAAGCAAGCTTCCATCACTGACTGCGGAAAAGGTTTCAAAATGGTTTTATCTTGTATTAGACGAGCTAAGGCTGATGGATTGCGTGCGTCATACTTAGCCTGCATATTAATGTGTGCCTCTAAGCTCGCAGTTTCAATGGCGGCTTGATACAGCTTAGGCAATTTATCCCACTCCTTTTTACCAACATAAAAAGAAAGCTGGGCGCCACCTTCCCACCAACCTGGATAATGATAAACCTTAGCGACTTTATTAAAGCCTAGCTTTTCATCATCGTAAGGCCCTACCCATTCGGCGGCATCAATCGCCCCTTTTTCTAGGGAGGTATAAATCTCACCACCAGCAACTTGGACTGGAATCGTGCCTAATTTTGCCAAGACTTTACCTGCAAAACCGCCTACACGAAATTTCAAACCTTTGAGATCCTCTGGACTTTTAATTTCTTTACGAAACCAACCGCCCATTTGCGTACCAGTATTACCACCTAAGAAATTCACTACATTGTGCTCAGCAAAAAATTCACGCATCAACTTCATACCATTGCCATGCATCATCCAGGCAGTTTGCTGACGGGAAGTCATACCAAATGGCACTGCGCAATCAAAAGCGAATGTCGCGTCTTTACCGTAATAGTAGTAAGAGGCGGTATGCCCGATTTCAACCGTACCGTCTTTCACTGCATCTAAAACAGCATTAAATGGGACGATTTCAGGCGCCGCGTAAGGACGAATGTTGAACTTCCCGTCGGTCAATTCTTTAATACGATGGCAAAATGTCTCTGCTGCGCCATAAATGGTATCGAGGTTTTTAGGAAAACTCGATGCCAAACGCCAGTTGAGCGTCGGTAACTCGGCAGCCAGACTTGGGGCAGTCATTGCACCTGTAGCACCCGCAACACTGCCAACCGCTGCTTTTTTTAAAAATGAACGACGTTCCATGCAATCTCCGTTTTTTAAGTTTAGGTTTAAAAGATAAAGAAAGGCTAAAGGCTAAAGCCCGGGACAAACTCAAATAAATCACGCTACCAATACTCAGTACGCCAACTAACTACCAGCAACTGTCATACTTTCTATCAAAATCGAACCGGTAGTCTTAGTGCCACGCGTCAAAGTATCATTCCCAACCGCGACTATTTGCTGAAACATGTCACGCATATTGCCCGCAATCGTGATTTCCTCAACCGGATATTGAATCACACCGTTCTCCACCCAAAAGCCAGAAGCGCCACGGGAATAATCGCCCGTCACATAATTCACGCCCTGCCCCATCAATTCAGTCACTAACAAACCGGTTCCCATTTTCTTTAACATTTGCGCAAAATGATCACTGCGCTTAGTCAAGTTTGAAGTCAGATTTAGATTATGAGAACCACCCGCATTACCGGTTGTTTGCATACCTAATTTACGCGCCGAATAAGTCGACAAGAAATAGCCGTTCAATACGCCATTCGTTACCACATCACGCTTTAAAGTTTTGACTCCCTCATCATCGAATGGTGAAGAGCCCACCGCGCCTAATACGTGCGGATCTTCTAAAACTTGAATATGATTCGGGAAAATTTGCTTTCCTAAGGTATCGAGTAAGAAGCTCGATTTGCGATACAAAGCGCCACCAGAAACGGCTTGTACAAAAGCCCCCAACAAACCTGCCGCCAAAGGTGCTTCGAATAAAACCGGACACTTACGAGTGTCAATCGTACGAGCATTCAAACGTGCCAATGCACGTTCTGCTGCGTAGCCACCAATTGCTTCTGGCGTGGCGATTTTTTTATGATTACGATGCGAGCTATACCAGTCGTCACGCTGCATCTTAGAACCTTTGCCCGCGATCGGCGCCACCGAAATCGTGTGACGGGAAAACGGATAACCGCCCACAAAACCACGAGAGTTAGCTGCCACAAAATGCGACTGCTGAGCATGCACGCTAGCGCCTTCACAATTCGTAATGCGTTTATCCACCGCGTAAGCTGCAGCTTCGGTGCGGCATGCTAGATCGATAGCCTCTTCCGCGGTGACTAACCAAGGATGGAATAATTTCAAATCTTGCGGATGCATTTCTAACATCTCGGCATCTGGCAAACCAGCGCAATCATCTTCGGCCGTAAAGCGAGCGATGTTATAAGCGGCCTCAACCGTATCTTGCAAAGACTTAGCAGAAAAATCAGAAGTGCTGGCATTTCCGCGCTTCTTACCGACATAAACCGTGATTCCTATGCCTTTGTCACGATTCTGCTCTATCGTTTCGACTTTGCCTTTACGCACACTAATCGACAAACCACCACCTTCACTGACTTCTACCGCTGCATCTGTTGCCCCTTTGTCACGAGCAATGCGCAACATATCCTGGGTAATTTGTTTAAATTGATCCTGAGTATGGGTAAAAACTGGTTTAGACATAGCTTCTGTTTCTTTAGCTGAAAGGATAAAGAGAGTATCATAGCAGTCGTTGTGCGACACGATGCCCTTCGTGATTAAAAAAAGGGGCAAAAGCTTTATTTATCATTGTTCGATTCAGCCAGTTGCAAGACTTGTTGAATAGTGAACCTGTTATACGGCTAACAGTAGCCTACGGAGACATGCGTTGCTGGTAACGGCGGCGTGTGAAGCTCTCCTGACAATGTATCTCCCCAGTGATGGGCATGCTTTATCGTGAGGTAAAACATGGAAACTCCTAGCAGTGACGGGGTTGAGAGGCTAGGCTGGCTGGTATGGGTAACATATGTGAATTGTCGTTAAACTTCGTAACTATGGATATGCCAAAACTGCTGTTAGGCATTAACCAAAAGGTGCATGGTCGGATATCCTGTTAGCGACTCAGGATACGTCGTCATCAGACCATCGGAGAAAAGACAGACCCTAACCCAGTCGTGTGATAAGTAAGGAACGTGGAAAACCCAAATCGTCGCCCAAGTTGTTGTAGTCGGGCAGGTGAACCGTAAGGAACACTGTAGGCGGTGTGGGCATGGGAGGATAGAGAAAGCGAATGCCGAGTTGTAATGATTCGGATAGGGATTGAAACATCATTCCACGCGAAAGCGGGCAGACTTCTATCTGGTCTATCGTCGCAAGACGGCTGACCAACCCTTTGTCTTGGATGAGATGAAGGGTAAGTATCAAGATATGGTACTTACCGAACGGATATTTTTACTTGTGGGAGCTATGGACGCTCCCACAAGGAGCGTTATGAGTTTTCACTTGGGAAATTGAAGTTCTAATTTCAATTTACAAGGAGGAAAGCAGCATGAAAGTGCATATCCATACGGATGTGTCTGCGCTCTCTCATGTACCGCAAGACTGGCACGATGTAAGTTGGCGTCGGGTTGAACGGAATGTGAAAGGGATGCAGATACGAATTGCGAAGGCAACACGGGAAGGCAAATGGCGCAAGGTGAAAGCCCTGCAACGAATGTTGACCCGCACGCTATCCGCGAAGTTGTTGGCGGTGAAGCGTGTTACTGAAAATCAAGGTAAACGCACGGCAGGTGTAGATGGTGAGCTGTGGGAGTCACCTGAAACGAAATGGTTAGCAGTTAGCAGGATGCAGCAGCGTGGATATAGACCTTTGCCCTTGCGAAGAATCTATATACCGAAAGCAAATGGGAAAAAACGCCCCTTAGGGATACCCACTATGCGAGATCGGGCTATGCAGGCTTTATTTTTGTTAGCGTTGGAACCTGTATCTGAATCGACGAGCGATCCGAATTCTTATGGATTCAGGAGCAATCGTTCAACAGCAGATGCAATGTCCCAACTATTTGTCTCTTTATCCAAGAAAACTTCGGCTCCTTGGGTATTGGAAGCAGATATAGCAGGCTGTTTCGATAACATTAATCATGGATGGTTGACTGAGAATGTCCCTATGGATAAATCAGTTCTTCAAAAATGGTTAAAGTCTGGCTTGATTTATCAAAGTCAGTTTCAGGAGACAGAAGCTGGTACGCCGCAAGGGGGAATTATTTCTCCCACATTGGCGAATGTGACACTGAATGGTTTGGAGTCAGGCCTGACTAGTTACTTAGGTAAAAAGTTGGGTGTGACGGTAACTAGTAAGCTAAAAGTAAATGTAGTTCGGTATGCGGATGATTTTGTTATTACAGGAAGCTCGAAAGAGGTACTGGAAAACGAAATTAAGCCTTGGATAGAAAATTTCCTTGCAGTTCGAGGATTACGACTTTCTGAGGAAAAGACGCGCATTGTTCACATAGATCAAGGCTTTGATTTTCTGGGGTGGAATTTCCGAAAATATCAGGGAAAACTACTCATCAAACCGAGCAAGAAAAACGTGCAAACGTTTTATCGCAAAGTGAAGGAAATAATCAGTACACATAAAGAGATTAAGCAGGAAGAGTTGATAGACTTGCTTAATCCAATACTACGAGGTTGGGCGCAATATCACAGCCCTGTAGTAGCCAAGGCAACGTACAGCCGTGTAGAGAACTTAATATTTAAGGCTCTATGGCGGTGGTCAAAACGGCGACATTCGAATAAGAACATTGACTGGATCAAGGAAAAATATTTCCATACAGTTGGCGAACGAAATTGGATGTTTGCAGTTCCTGTAGTAAACGAAGATGGCAGTAAAGGACTAAAAGATCTGTATCAGTTGTCGGGTACAGAGATTAAGCGGCATAAGAAAATTAAAGGGGCGTATAACCCTTTTGACCCCGAATGGGAAATGTATGGCGAACAGTTGCAACAAGAACGTATGTTGGAAAATATGCGTCACAAAAAGCAATTTATTCGTATGTACATTGATCAGGGCGGACTTTGTGCTGTATGCAAGTGCAAGATGACCAAAGCAACAGGCTGGCATGACCATCACATAGAATATCGTGTGCATGGAGGTTCTGATGCCCTAGGGAATCGAGTATTATTGCATCCCAACTGCCATGCCCAAGTGCATAGCAAGAGTTTGAAAGTAGTAAAGCCGGTTCCCTTATAGGGAACTTCGTAATATAGCGTTTCCTTTTTAGGAAATTTTATAATAGGCTTGAGCCGTGTGCGATGAAAGTCGCAAGCACGGTTCTTAGGGGGGGATGGGTCAGTAATGACCTGTTCCTACCCTCCTCAATAAGTTTATAGAAGATTTACCAATGCCAAATCCGAATCGAGGCTCTTGCGGCTATCAGTCCAACGAGTTTGAACCAGAATACGACCGTCCATCCAAATCCGAGCTCAAACGCCAAATGACGGCGCTACAGAAACTTGGACAAGAATTAGTTGATGCACCGCGCGATCGAGTTAAACGTGTTCCAATGCCTGAAGATGTGCGTGATGCCATTCTCGAATGTCAAACGATTACCAACCACGAAGGTCGCCGCCGTCAAATGCAATTCGTCGGCAAAAAAATGCGTACTTTGGATGAAGAAGAAGTTGCACTGATTCAGAAAACCATCGATAGCTGGAAAGGTGCTTCCAAATCCGAAACGGCCGCCATGCATTCACTCGAACGCAAACGCGAAAAATTGCTGGCAAAAGACGAAGCCCTCACCGAGCTATTGGAGGAAAATCCCGATCTCGACGTACAGCATTTGCGCACCTTGATTCGCAATGCACGTAAAGAGCAAGCGGAAAACAAACCACCTAAAGCCTATCGCGAAATCTTTCAGATTCTGAAAGAAATTCAAAACAAAAACAAAGCCGCTCATGCATCAGACGCAGATGCAGAAAACGACGAAGATTCGGAAGATGACAACAACTAATTTAGCGCATTCCATCGACTTGGATCGACCACTGCGTATAGGACTCGTTTCAATTTCTGACCGTGCCTCCAGCGGCGTCTATCAAGATCAAGGATTGCCTGCATTACAAACTTGGTTCGGAGCCGCACTGAGTACCGCATGGGAAATGGAAACGCGCTTGATTCCCGATGAACGACCTTATATCGAACAAGCTTTAATTGACTTGGTGGATAACGCGCGCTGTGACTTAGTGATCACCACGGGCGGTACAGGCCCAGCGCGACGCGATGTCACACCAGAAGCGACCTTAGCGGTAGCGACCAAGGAAATGCCGGGTTTTGGTGAGCAAATGCGCCAGATCAGTTTGCAATTTGTGCCGACCGCGATCCTATCGCGCCAAGTTGCCGTGATACGCGAGACGCCCGACCACGCGGCATTAATTTTAAATTTACCCGGTCAGCCAAAGTCGATTAAAGAAACTTTAGAAGGTTTAAAAGATGCAGAAGGCAAGCAGCTAGTCGCGGGTATTTTTGCGGCAGTTCCTTATTGCATAGACTTGATTGGTGGTCCCTATGTCGAGACGCATGATGCAGTCTGTAAAGTATTTCGACCAAAATCCGCGTTGCGCGTAAAAACGACTGAATAGACAATTGAATAGCGAATTATGACGACTCAACTCTTAGAAACCATAGAAATCGAAAGTGGTGCCAATCCAACTGCCGCCGTTATCTGGATGCATGGCTTGGGCGCAGACGCCAATGACTTTGTACCTATCGTCAAAGAACTCGATCTGAGCGATTGCCCAACGATTCGCTTTGTCTTCCCAAATGCGCCGCAAATTCCCGTCACCTTAAATGGTGGCTATATCATGCGCGCTTGGTACGATATTGCTGCCGCTGGTACCGACATTAATAAACGCGAAGATGAAACCGGCTTGCGTCAATCGCAACAACAAATCAATGCCTTGATCGCGCGTGAAAATGCACGTGGCATTCCCACTGACAAAATCATTCTGGCTGGTTTTTCACAAGGCTGTGCCATGAGTTTGCAAACGGGTTTACGTCATCCACAAAAATTAGCAGGCATCATGGGCTTGTCTGGCTATGTGCCCTTGGCGGAGAAAGTCGCTACAGAGCGTCACGCTGCAAATCAAGACACCCCCATCTTTTTAGTACATGGAACGAGTGATCCTGTGATTCCTATCCAACGCGCACAACAGTCACGGGATCTCTTGCTCAGCCTCGGCTATTCCATTGAATGGCATGATTACTGGATGCAACACTCGGTATCGCCACAAGAAATTATTGATATAGGGAATTGGTTGCGTAAAGTTCTGTAAATATTTTTTACTCTGGAACTATAGCAAAAGGGCTTATTTGGATTCAAATAAGCCCTTTTGCTTTTTTACTTTATTTAAATTTAAACGCAGCTTAAACTTTAAACGCAGGCAGTTTCCAATACGTCACCGCACGCCACAACCATTCCATAGGTCCGTAACGGAATTTACTCAACCACCAGTGGCTAAACATCAACTGCAAAATAACGACGATCAAAACGAATACCACTTGATGCGCTCGCTGCATACCGTAGTAACCCAGACCGTAACTATAAAAAACTGCCGAGCAAATAATCGATTGCGACAAATAATTGGTGAGCGCCATACGGCCATACGGCGCCAGCACCTTCACTTTAGCCAGTACCCCCGCGCTATTAAACATCAACACCAAAACACTAACATAGCCTAAGCAGGCAGGTAGATTTCCTAAATACAGCAGCCCAGTGGCCAAAGTAAACGGATCGTTTTCCAATCCTTTAACAGGCGCGGTTGTGATCAAACTACCCGCAATTCCCAAACTTATTCCAACAGGCAAACCGAACAAGGCTAGCTTTCTAAACAAAGGCAGATGCGCTTGCGTATTATCCATAATGCCAGAGCGCACAAACCAAAAGCCAATCAAAAACATACAATTGATCAAGACACTAAAAATCGTCACGTTCGCCCAATTTTCAGCAAACTCCTTGGCTCGGAATTGCATCGCTTGGAGATAAGTTCCTTTAGTTAGAATCTCTACTTCCAACTTATTATCAGCCTCTTTCTTTTTCTCTCGCTCCAGCTCCTTTTTCTTTTGCTCTGCTGTCTCTGCTTTACGTTTAGCTGTTTCACTTGACGCTAAGGGAATGCTGGCGCTTGCTGCCTGTGAACTATCCCCAGTAGCGGAGGTAGCGGAAGCAGCGACGACATGTTCGCTTTTCGGCTTAGCCTTATTCACCGCCGTAGATATTTCCTTACCCCCCCAATACTCAAATGCGCCACCAATAATCATAGAAATAAACAAAGTGCAGTACAACAAACTGCCTATTTTCCAAGGGCGATCTTCTTTGGGTTGAAATGAACGCGCCAATATGAATGCGAGTAAAAAGAAAAATCCTGCTGAAAAAATTGCACCACGTAAAATTTTCATGGTCGGAATGAGAAATCCACCTAAGCTCAATAACAATGTAATTCCACCCATAATGCAAAGCACCACCGCGGTGATAGGTAGGTTTTTTCCAAAAAACTTCACCGTAGTTTCAGTACGCAATAAAAAGGCGATGCCAGCCAGTAAAGTCAAAGCCATCGCGATAGCACCGACTTGATTAAGCAAGGGAATCATTGCGCATAAAACTAGCAAGAGCGCAGCAAGAAAGATCCAACGTAATTTGCCAAACAAGATCAATAGCAGACCAGCAGCAGCGATAGCATAGCTAAATAAAATATCACCTGGCCATATCAAAATATGGTGCAGCAAACCAAAGATTGCCAAGGCGAACAAACGACGCAAATAAGGTTGCAGAAAATTCTGCCCCTTAGTCTCAGTACGTGTCAGCATCAGCGCAAAACCCATACCGAACAACAGCGAGAATATCGTCCAAAACTTTCCGGCAACAAAATACGCAATCACATAACTCGCCAACCAGTTTAATCCAGTCAATCCTGCGGGCATGCCTTCCCCCAATTCACCCACTGCACGATTAAAGAACTCTATATTCATCAAGAAAATACCGATGAGCGCAAAGCCACGAATCACATCAAGCACCGCAATCCGTTCTTTTTCTGTGACGGGTGCTAGTACTGTTGGCACAGCGAGGCTGGCCGCTGGTACTAAATGATTTTCGCTACTGACGTGTATCTCGTCGTTTTGCATATTCTTTCCTCGCTTCAACAAGTAAGCAAACCAATTTCCAATTGAAAAAGCGCTTCGATCTGCATCAAAGCGCTTTTATCATTATGCCTTACAAAATGGTAAAGCCAATATACTTAAGAAAACTAACTCAGTTAATCTCAGTAATTAAATTATTTATTACCCCATTTGTGCTTGCATAGCTGGCTGACTAATTCTCATCGCGGGAATTTGCCAGTAAGTCACTACACGCCATACCCATTCCAAAGGACCGTAACGGAAACGAGCCAACCACCAATGACTGAACAAAACTTGTAAGCAAATCACACAGACGGCAAAACCTAATTGCTGAGCGCGACCTAGACCAAAATGCCCTAATCCCCAACCATAAAAGAAACTCGCTTGCACCAGCGACTGCATTAAGTAATTAGTCAATGCCATGCGTCCAAAAGGTGCCAACGCTTTAATTTTAGAAAACACAGAATTACTATGTAACATCAAGACCACGATACTGAGATAGGCCAGACAAGTTGGCAAATTACCCAAGTTCAAAAGCATCTGAGACAACTGCCAACCATCACCGGAGACACCCGATACATGGCTCACTGCAATGCTACTCGCCAATACGCTTAGCCCCCATCCGATAGGCAAACCAAAAATCGCAATCTGACGGAACAAAGGTAAATGCTCAGCCGCTTTGGTAATAATCTTGGCACGCACAAACCACAAACCAAGTAAGAATAAGGCGATGGCTTCGAATGCCATACCAGCTGGATTAAATGGTCCGTCCATCAGACGATTAAAACGTTGCTTGACCGTATCCAGATAACTGCCATGGCTTAGTACTTCAACGTCCTCAGCAATTTTCTTTTTATTCTCTTGAATATTGTTAATCGAGTCTGCATCGCGTTCTATTTTCTTTTGGTCCTCAGTTTTGACTACTTTAGGATCGTCCTTTTTAGCCTCTACTTTCGATGCTGATTTAGCTTCAGAATTCCCCGCCTTCTTGCTTAGCTCTTCCTCAGCTTTGGTTTTCGCTTTTTGTGCTGCGAGCTGAACCGCCTCAGGTGAATTAAATACGCTCTTGATAGGTTGTTGATAAGCGATGATGCCAAAGACAGTACCAATCAAGAACGGCAAGCAATAAATCAGGACACCCGCACGCCACAATCGCGCGGACACTGGTTGATGAAAATAAGCCGATAAGAACGCTATCGATAAGAATGCAACCGCCATCGCCGTCATAGGACTACGTCCCTCTTTCATGCTAGGAACCAGCCAACAAGCCAAAGCAGTAAAGCTCACTAGAATTCCAGCAACTAGAAACAAAACAGAAAACAGTGGTATTTGTTTGCCAAACACTGTGACCTGTTTTTCATTACGAATAAACAAACCAATCAACCCCATATAGGCGATACCTGCAACCACTGTGCCGAAGGAACTCAAGCCTGGAATGAAGCAAAAACCAACTAGGCCAGCAATGCTCAGTAATATCCACTTCCAACGACCAAACAAGACGATCAACAAACCGCCAGCAGTGAACGCGTAGCTCAGTAGAATATCGCCATACCACAGCATGACATTATGCAAGAATCCAAAAATCGCCAGCGCGATAATGCGGCGTATATAAGGCTTAATGAAGGGACGATCAGTCTCCTCAGCACGGCTTAACATTACCGCAAAGCCCATACCAAACAGCAGCGAAAAGATCGTCCAAAACTTACCCGCAACAAAGTAATTAACGAAGTAAGTTGCGAGCCAATCAATGCCTTGCACACCAGGTGGTATGCCCGTACCAAAATCCAAAAACGATCGATTGAAATACTCGATGTTCATAAAGAAGATGCCGATTAAGGCGAATCCCCTGACTACATCCAAGGCTTGTATCCGTTCACTGGCGGCCACCGGAACAAAGTTTGCACTTGGCGCATCGGCGGGAAAACCCGCCTTGTTATCGAATGTGTGTTCCATTTTTCCCCTCTTCTCCATGACCAGAACGGCCAGATTGGTACAGTCTTATTTTGGTTTGAAAAACAATCGTATTTAATCAGCGTTAAATACATGAGAAACATTTAGCAGCCTCAGATGCTACGCTCCCTCTTAGCCAAAAACAAAGCTCTTGCGACGAACTGCATAAATCAAGGAGTGAAATCATTTTATTTGCGCTTATACTCCCTAAATAAAGTCAAATCATCGCTTGATCCACCGCACTCAACAACCATCAAAAAAATCACTTAACGCATTGCAACAAAGCGCAAAAGAACAGACATCATGCCAAGATCACACACACTAGCTGCGAGCAAAGAACTATTCAAAATCAAGGCGATTGCCAAGCTAAGCTTAAGTTTCTCGCTATTATTGACATTGACGCCGCAGCTATCCAGTGCGCAAAATGGCCCTGCAAAAATAGGTGTCCAACAAAGCTGGCAACTAACAGGATTACAAAACCGAGCGCAAATTTTGGTTGATCAATGGGGCGTCCCGCATATTTATGCAGAGAACGAAGCCGACCTCTTTTTTGCGCAAGGATTTAATGTTGCCCGAGATCGTTTATTCCAAATTGATTTATGGCGTAGACGCGGTCTGGGACAACTCGCCGAAGTGTTTGGCCCTGCCTATTTGGAACAAGATAAAGCCGCTCGAGCTTTCTTATACCAAGGCGATATGCGACAAGAATGGGCCGCCTATGGCGCCCAGGCACAGGCTTTAAGTAAGCGTTTTGTGGAGGGAATTAATGCCTATATTGACTACCTAAGCAAGAATCCTGAAGCAATGCCGCCAGAATTCAAATTCATGCAATATCAACCTGCAAAATGGCAAGCCGAAGATGTGGTGCGGATACGTAGTCATGGATTGACCCGCAATCTGACTTCGGAAGTCGCGCGTGCCAGACTGGCCTGCACTGACAATCTGGCACTCGATGAAGTCAGACAAAGTTTAAGTCATGGCTGGAAGACCACCGTACCTGAAGGTTTAGATCCTTGTCTCCCCGACGATGTTTTGCGTCAATTTACACTGGCAACCCAAAATGTCACATTTGATGCCAATAGCAAACGTGTGAGTCAAACCACTCTGCCGACAACATTCAGCATGCAAGACTATGTGGCGGATCAGGAAACGCAAGAAGGCAGTAACAACTGGGTCATAGCTCCTAGCAAATCTAGTACAGGACGCGCCATCATGGCGAATGATCCACACCGCGCCTATTCTACGCCTTCACTTCGGTATATCACCCATTTAAGTGCCCCTGGCCTGAATGTCATCGGTGCTGGCGAGCCAGCCCTGCCAGGTATCTCCATCGGTCACAATGGCAGCATTGCATTTGGCCTGACGATTATGGCAATTGATCAGGAAGACTTATATGTGTACCAGCTCAATCCTAACAATCCGCAGCAATATCAATACCAAGGAAAATGGGAAAACTTCATCCAACGTAGTGAAAGTTTTAAAGTCAAAGGACAAGCTGAACATCAAGCTACGCTCTCTTTTACGCGGCATGGCCCAATCATCTATATCGAGTCCGATAAAAATCGTGCCTTTGCAGTCCGCACCGCATGGTTACAAGCAGGCATGGCTCCCTACTTTGGCAGCGTCGATTACATGCGTGCCCATAATTTTGCACAATTTAAAAAAGCTATGTTGCACTGGGGGGCACCGACCGAAAATCAGGTCTATGCCGATACCAAAGGCAATATCGGTTGGGTTCCCGGTGGGATGGCACCAATACGTCCCAACTGGGATGGGCTGATGCCTGTGCCGGGCGACGGTCGCTACGAATGGTCGGGATTTTTATCCGGTGACAAGCTGCCATTTAGCTACAACCCAAAATCCGGTTGGTTCGCATCAGCCAACGAGATGAATCTCCCCAAAGACTATCCGCAACAAGAACGCAAACTCGGTTTTGAATGGCCGCTACCAGCGCGCTACTTACGGATCGCCGAAGTCTTAGGACAAGATAAAAAAATCTCTATTGAAGACTCTATGCGTTTGCAAAATGATGTTTTCTCATCGCCTGCAAAACGTTTAGTGACTCTAGTGAATCGCTTGAATACAGCAGATACAACGCAACAAAAAGCGCTGGCAGTTTTCAAAGACTGGGATTACTTCGAACATGCCGATTCAGCCGCAGCCGCATTATTCCAAGTCTGGCTGACACAAACGCTAGCGCCTGCCTACAAAAATATAATGTTAGGAGGCCAGGCTGGATTAGTCACCAGCATGCCCGACATGACCCGCATGCTGCAACATCTCGACAGCACTGAAAAATTTCCGGCTCAGTTTGGAATCACAGCACAAATCGCGCGTGCCACACGTGACAACTTACTGCTAAACAGCTTAAGCATAGCCTATCAAGGTTTAGAGCGCCTACAAGGCAAAGACAGTAAAAACTGGCGTTGGGGTGCGCTACAAAAAACCTCATTCAAACATGCGATGTCAGCGATGGTTGACGCCGATACCAGCGTTCAATTCGATATTGGCAATCTACCACGCGGCGGAAGCGCGAATACGGTCAATCAGTCTAGCTACCGCCTACAAGACTTTATGCAGCTAAATGGCCCTTCATTTCGCGTCGTGGTCGATGTAGGCAATTGGGATAATTCACGCGCCATTAACGCGCCCGGACAATCGGGAGATCCACGCAGCCCGCACTACCGAGATCTAGCAGAATCATGGGCCAAAGGTGATTACTTCCCTTTGCTGTATTCGCGTAAAGCCGTAGAAAAAAATACCCGGCAACGGTTTGAATTACTGCCTGTAAAATAGAATAGGCTAAATGGTAGCTAGTCGCCACTACAGATACTTAAGAACAAGTCTTAAATAAAGGGGAGTTGTGCGCACCGTTTTTTCGTCAAACTGAGTTGTTCATGTGGATAACGATAGCAAGCACAATACTGATTACTTTGTAGGTAAAGCAAACAGCTCAGACTGAACGAGAAACAATAGTCCCCCAAAGCCCAAGAACCGCAAGAAAATTTATAGTAAAAATCAATCCCCGCAGCCGAACATTGGTAGTCAATATTTGAACCAAACTATGTAACATTCTACCCATAACAAAAATCCACGATAAGACTAGTGAATACGAAATAACAGGTACTTGAACCAGCAACAAACATGCTGCATAAAACAGCAAAGGCCATTCAAACTGATTCGATAAGTTAGCACTAATACGAGGCTCAAATTTCGCCCACGGATTGCCACCATCAGAGCGGCAACCCACGCCCCAGATTGTCGGGGCACGTGCAATAGTGAGTAAGACATAGAGAAATGCGGCTAAGGCAACGTGCGTTGCCATGGGGATAATTAGAGGGTGTTGGATTAGGATTTCTGGTTGTGGCATTTTTTAAAAATCTTTTAATTCAAAACAAAGTTCTTCGCAAGTGATGATACTCGAAGCAAACAAAACAATTCATCGTAAAAGCCTTTTCCCATCTTCTTATGACAAACTAAAGAATAAGCACTTCATCTAAGCAAACAACTCACGATCACGGATTTTTCGAGGATCGCTGTAGCTCTGCTCAAACCACGGTTTCTCTCCAATCTGACGAGGAGGCTTACGAAGCTGTAATATTTTTTTAGCCTGCTTTGCCTCTTTCTGGGCAACACGAAAGTGATAATGATCAAATAATCGCAAAGCCTCAACGGTGTAGGATACCGCGACGCGACGGTCACGGATCACTACCAGATTTTCGCCATTTTTTTGATCCGCTGGTGAAGAAAAATTGTAAGAGCCGAGATAGACACGCGCGCTAGGCTTATCGAAGTCAATCACCACGAACTTATGGTGCATGCGATTTCCTCCACCTCCTGTAGGTTCTTTACTGAACGGAAGTGGGATATTTTTATCAAGTGCCGAAGAGAAGACGGGGGCAATATTGCCATTTGGCATTTGCAGATCTATCCCTCCTACTTTTTTGTCCGCAATACCGTAGACGAAGATACCCGCTCTCGCTGAAACATCCCGAATCGTCTCTTTTATAATTCCAGGCGTAATCGACAAAAACGCCAATGAATAAAAAAGACTAGACGTAGTTGAACTAATGTCTTCACCGATAGCTTGCAGCAAACTATTTGATTTAGAGTGTGGCGAAAAAGCTACCTTAGCATCAATATTTTTCAAACCAAGATCCATCATCTCAGCGGAATCGGTATCTTGGAATGTAGCTTCTTTATCATAATAATTATCGAATGCAGCAAGAGCCAGAGTAACTGGTTTTTTCCCCTCTATAACGAGCGCATTGTTCGCCTGAATATAGAAACCGCGCCAACTCAAATTCGTAGATCCAAAAACCACCTTCTTGGTCTTAGGACCATTAACAATAATCATCTTATTGTGCTGTAAGCTCTTCATGTGTTGACGCTTTACGTTCGCCGCGCCCGCCGACTTTAGCAGACGTTCCGCTGATTGAGTCTCTCCAGAATCGTCTTCTCCATGCTCCTTACTATCATCAATAATAATACGCAGTTTCTTTTTAAGCTTAACCAATCTGCCAACCACTTCCGGTTCGCTCAAATCATAAGCGACAACCCGCACCTCAGCGCCTTCCAAGATGGCTTGGTCGAGTAGTTCAAGAATAGTTTCTCGGGCCTCAAAGCCCATCCAGGCAAGCGCCTCTTCTCTCTTAGGATGCGTAGCTTTAAAGGTTAATCCTTCCTTAGCCTTGGAGGGAATGAGCGTTTGAATTTCACCGAATTTCTCAAATCGATCCACAAAAGCTTGGGAAGAAACGAAACCTCTCGTGAAAGTGACATTTAACTGCCCTTGATAGGTTTCTCGTCGTAATTCGATGTTAGCTTCCTGAGGTGTTCCTTGGCTAAGCCTATCATCCTCATCCATAAAAACAGGCGTCACTCGATAAGTGAATTCACCTAATAAATTGGCGTTTCTAGGAAAATGTATCCACCGGAATTTTTGAATCGGTGAAATGAGTGTCGATAGTTGAAGTTTACTACCACCACTTCCCGCATTTTCGAAGCTGAGGCGATTATTTAAAGGAAAGAAAGCATCGGTGCCAGGTGCCCTTGATTCAATAGCAAAGCCGACAAAATTGTCTGGCGGCTTTCCTACCTTCCAATTCATCGCTATGAGACACATCCCGTCACCTCGATGGAGCTTCAACGTAAAAAGTGCTTTTGCATTTTTGCCTGAGACTTGAAAATCACTCGATGCCATATAGACTCCCTGATTTAATTATCCAAACATGAATACATAATAATATCTCACAAAAAGCCAAATTCTAGTAATAATTCAAATAATCTTTAACATCGTTTATAGAGCAAAAACTACACTCTCCTTCTTTATTCAACTCCAAACACAACAAATCCATATAAGAATATGAGCTTATATTCTTTTGAATTTGCGTACCATTACGCTATCGTCACAATCCTTCTCGGATACTTCTTACAAAGAGGAATTTATGCCTATTTATCAAAATAATGCCGACTCTATCGGTCGTACGCCTTTAGTGAAATTGAACCGTATTACTGACGGTGCTGGGGCGACTGTGTTGGCGAAGATTGAAGGTCGTAATCCTGCCTATTCGGTGAAATGTCGAATTGGTGCGGCGATGGTGGCAGATGCGGAAGCGCGAGGCTTACTCGGGCCGGGTAAAGAATTGATCGAACCCACTAGTGGCAATACCGGTATCGCTCTGGCCTTTGTCGCTGCGGCCAAAGGTATTCCTTTAACCTTAACTATGCCTGAGACAATGAGCATAGAGCGCCGCAAATTATTGGTCGCTTATGGTGCAAAATTGATTTTAACGGAAGGTGCCAAAGGTATGAATGGCGCTATCGCTAAGGCAGAAGAAATTCGCGCCAGTGATCCTGAGCGTTATGTCTTGTTACAACAATTTAAAAATCCAGCCAATCCCGCGATTCATGAAAAGACTACGGGGCCAGAAATTTGGACCGATACTGAAGGTCAAGTCGATATCTTTGTATCTGGCGTAGGCACCGGCGGTACCATTACGGGCGTATCTCGTTACATCAAACAAGTTCAAGGTAAAGCTATTCAAACCGTTGCAGTAGAACCGACCGCCAGTCCGGTGTTAACGCAAAAACGTAACGGTCAAGAGATCAAACCAGCGCCGCATAAGATTCAGGGTATTGGTGCCGGTTTTGTACCGGATGTTTTAGATTTGTCTTTAGTCGATCTAATCGAACAAGTGAGCAATGAAGAAGCGGTCGAATATGCCCAACGTTTGGCGAAAGAGGAAGGCATTTTAGCGGGTATCTCTTGTGGTGCGGCGACTGCAGTTGCGGTGCGTTTAGCCAAATTACCTGAGAATGCAGGTAAAACCATCGTTGTTGTTTTACCAGACTCTGGCGAACGTTATTTGAGCTCTATTTTGTTTGAGGGTTATTTTGATGCGAGCGGTATCGCGGCTTGATAGGTAAAATTTAGATAGATATGAATTTTATCCGAATATTTAAAGATAGGTTTTATTTCCCCCATCCTGACGCTCACTGCCATTAAGTTAAGCTATCTCGTAGGGCGGGTGAAACCCGCGCTGCTTAGGTGCTCGGTGGGCTGGCGGCGCGAGTTTCACCCGCCCTACAATTTTATATCCTCAACTTAATGGAAGTGATCCTAGCGCTGTGGCGCGGTCAAAGGCAAGATGATGTCAAAACTGGTGCCGCGTCCTTCCGTGCTGCGCACCTCTATACTTCCCCCCAATACCGAACTAACGATGTTGTAACAAATGTGTAGGCCGAGGCCACTACCACCTTGCCCTAAACGGGTGGTAAAAAAAGGATCGAATATTTTATTCAAATTCAACTCACTCACGCCGCGCCCATTATCACTAAATATAATCTGCACCTGTTTGTCGTTGATAAATTCTGCCTTCAAGTTCATCACACCGTGCTTGCGCCCATCAAATGCATGGATAATCGCATTCATGATCATATTGCTCAGCACTTGCCCATACGGTCCAGGATAGCTATCCATCAATATCACTTCGGGCATATCAATTTTCAATTCGTGTTCTTCTCGTTTTATCCGATTCGACATCGTCAAGGCAATTTCTTCACTCACCGTTCTTAAATTAAATTGTCGCCGTTGATCTGAAGTTTGATCAACCGCAATCTGCTTAAAACTAGTAATCAAATCCGATGCAGTCGATAAATTACGAACTAGCAGCGTGCTAGAGGTTTCAGTGGCGCGGGCAAATACATCGAGGCTAGAACGACGCATTTTACCGGTCTCGACTTCTGCCAAAAATTTACTACTCATTTCTTGCATGGTGCTAGCAGTCAGTAAGCTGTTACCCAACGGTGTATTCAATTCATGCGCCACGCCTGCTACTAGAGAACCTAGGGCGGCCAGTTTTTCTTGCTCCACTAATTTGGCCTGGGTCATTTGCAGATATTGATAGGCCTCGGCGTTATCAAAAGCGATTGCGGCATAGGCAGCCAGGGTTCGAAGAATATCGAGATCGCGTGAAGTAAATGCGTGGCTGCGTTCACTTTGCAGACATAAGAGACCAATGACTTTTGATTTCACTATCATAGGAGCGAAGATGCCTGATCTTGCTGGCGGTACTTTACTGCCATCCAGATAAAATAAGTCGAAGGACTCAAACTCTCGACTATCAATCGGATACTCATCAATTTTAATTTCTTTGGCACTCAAAACACAGCATGATGCGGGTTGTTCTTGCGCATCCAGACTACGTTGGTAAGCGGTCACGGTCTTCCCCTCTGCGACCACAAAGCGAAATTCAATTTGCCGCTTATCCCAATCCAGCATACCTATACCAAACGACATGGAACCTATCAATTTGCTCACATTTTGATACAACACTTGTTGAATCATGGAGGAATCCAAACTCGCGGTAATCTCGCGCCCCATGGCACTCAACAGCGCAATATCTTGTTTTGCCCGCTCCGCAATCTCTCTTTGTTCTACCGCTTCACTAGTACGCGCCGCGACTTCCTGCTCAAGATAAATTTGATTAGCGTTAAAACTTTTCATACGTAAACGGTACATCATAAAAATCGCTGCACTCGCTATCAACATGAGCATGGTGTACCACCACCAAGTACGCCAAAATGGCGGGAGCACTTCGACCTCTAACAACAATGTACTGTCGCTCCATACGCCATCAGGATTGGCCGCCCTGGCAAATAATTGATAATGACCGGGATTTAAATTAGTGTAAGTAGCGGTTCCTTGCTCACCTAGACCATCAATCCAGTCGAGATCTGAGCCTTCTAATTTCCAAGCATAGCGATTTTGATTGCGATTAAAATACTGTAATGCAGATAGCTGAAAACTGACCATCGCATGTTTATGCGTGAGTTTGATGTGTCGCGCGAGATGTAAGGCACCTGAAACACCGATTTCTTCTAGACTGGTCTGTTCAGGATTTCGTCCACTTAGTTTGTTTAGCAATTGACGCCAATAGCTTTCGGTGTCGTCGGCTTTTTTATTCTCACTTGGACTCGATGTATTTTTTGTCGCACCCTGCGCATGCAATGAACGATTAAAAATGAGAATGTCACTCAAAACAACTTTGGGAGCGCGTAAATTATCACGCAGCTCTTCAGGCAAAAATCGGATCAAGCCCTTGGTCCCAAAATACAAACTACCGTCAGGGCCACGCGCACTAGCGCCAAAATTAATACCTGCGCCAAAATGTGTTAGTGCAGGATAAAACCGTGCGGTGTTTTGTTCTGGAACCAAACGCGTTAAGCCTAAATCGTTACCTAACCATATCTCACCATTTACCGCATCTTGTACAGAATCGAAACCGCCTTGCGGCATATTCTTTACATGCGACCATGAACGTACATACCATTCACCTTGGTACTCGGTCATGTCGAACAGCCCGATTTCGGTCGCCAGCCAAATCCGTTTTTGACGATCTTGGCGCATGGCCTGTATCGCCAATTTATCGGGGTGCGGTATTAGTTTATCCGGACGTATCACCGCGAGGAAATTCTCCGTCAGCGGCTGCCACAAGTACAATCCCCCTTTGGTTCCTACCCAGAGCTTGCCTTTGTCATCGACTAACAAACTATCAACGACATCATGTCCCAGTGCGCCAGCGAGCTGACTATCGCTGCGATAACTCTTAACCGGATACACGGCACCGACATCACGTCCCAAAGCATTTTTAATACGATATAAACCCAAGGCGCTGCCCGCCCATAAATCACCATTTTGATCGATTACCAAGGAACTAATCGACGCACCTGCGGCCAATTGATTATTCAATGCGATTTCTTGCGTCAACTGACGTTGGCTGTCATAGACAAAAAGCCCACCATCACCGCCAACCCAAAGCTTGCCATCAGGCGCCAGTAATTGTGTTTTAATTTTCGACAATGGCATTTGGCTTTCCGGGATTTTTTTCACCTCACCGGTATCGAGATTTAAACGCACTAAGCCATTACTATAGGTGCCGACCCACGCCTGATGATCTGACATAAAACTAATCGCCATCGCGACCGGTGAAGCTAAATTTTTATCGCCTACCGACTCATTTAAATACAAACTAAAACGTTTGCTGCGTAAATCTGCCTGAGCTGCACCACCATCACTGGTTCCTATCCACAAGCTACCATTACTATCTTGAATGATACTTTGCACTGCACCCGAATTGAGGCTGCTAGGAATAGCTCGGCTATGAGTATAGCGAGTCAACTTTGTCGTGCCATTGACCCATTTACTAATCCCACTCTGCCCACCTTGCCCTATCCACATCGCACCATCACTATCTCGTACGATGCTGCGCACCACGATAGCGTCCAATTCAAACTGATGACGCAAAGGATCACGCCGTGGTGTTTTTTGATCTACGTGCCAAACTTGTAAATCGCTCTCCATACCCACCCACAATCTCTGCTGGGAATCAAAAGCCAAACTACGAACTTGCAAATCAACCGGACTGTTCTCCATAGCCGTCACATTGTCCATCGTACTAAAAACCAAATCCAACTGTGCTCGCTGATCAATATGCGCAACTTGATTTCCCTGACCTAGCCAAACGCCACCGCGGCCATCACTAATCAAGGCAAAAATCCGCCCTTGCAAACGGGTGTCGCTAGACTTCCAAAGCGTAAATTGACGGGTCTGAGTATCAAATAAATACAGACCACCGTACATAGCGATCCACAATTTCTTATCAATGCCAGCCACGATGCCACTGACACGTCGATTTTGCAGACTTAAGTCTTGCGGGATGGCTTGGCGTTGCACGGTTTCGGTACGCAAATCAAGACGGTCAAAACCTGAGCGTGTGCCTATCCACAGCACCGCATCATCGTCTTCGAGTAAAGCAGTTACTAAAGGATTACTAATCGTTGTTGGATTTTTTTCTTCGTAGTCAAATGTTTTAATTTGACGGCCATCATAGCGAGCCAAGCCATTCGCCGTTCCCAGCCACATAAAGCCCTGCTTATCTTGCAGCATGCTCATGACACTGCTACTGGGCAAACCATGCTCTTGGGTTAGATGACTAAAACGTAGAGATTGAATGGAATCAGCCCACGCCGCTGTGCCGCTCTGTAGAAACAGAAGTACGCTACACAATAGGAATCGAAATAGGAAATACGAAAATTGACTACGCACGACTAGGCAGAATCGAAAAAACACAGCACTCAAAAAAATACTGTAGCGTCTCATCTATCTGCCTATCCGGTATAACCGTAAGGATAAGTGATGCGATCAGCAAACTAAGCTAGCGAATTCACATCACACGTTGAGGTGGTAAAGCTATTTACTTATTTGTGTATTTATCTGTTTATTTGTTTATTACGGCGACTTTATCAAAAATAGACCAGCCTAGGTCTGACTTAGTTCCATTCATACATTTGCCTAGTGCAGTCTGATGTCCGATGCCTAATGTCTTATAGCGCATTGTAAGCACGATTTGAATAACAATGAAATAGAGAGGCGCAAATGCGTACTAATTTACGACAACTCCACGATCTCAGCCAAACTCTTTAAAAACCTCTAAATCAATCTGCACCGATTGATCGCCCGCTGACATCCAAATTTGCCCATCTTGTATGGTGCACTGCAACTGCATCGTCCGTTGCGCCATCTTGGCTAATTCTTGACTGGTTTCGGAAGCAATATTTTTTACACACAAATTTTTAGCACGATCTAGACGACTATTAATTTGTTTCCACCAGATGCTACTAGCATGAGCAAAACTATACACCACTACTTTCTCAGCACGCCCACATGCCTTAAGTAAGCGACGGTCATCAGGTTGCCCTACTTCGCCCCATAACAATATCGCATCGGTGTAATCTTTTTCCCAAAAATCGGGCTCTTCGGTGTCTGAAATACCTTTGCCAAACGCTAATCGTTCAGATGCATGAATCGCAAATGCGACCACCCGCATCATCATGCGCTCGTCGGTTTCCGAAGGATGACGTGCAATAGTTAAACTATGATCGGCGTAATAGCCACGATCCATATCGGAAATGTTCAGTTCTGCTTTATAAATTGTTGATTTAAGTGCCATTGCTGTTTCTAAGTTTTAGGTAAATTTATTTAAATCCTTGGTATCTGCTAAAGTCTATGGAAGCCCATACAAGCCTACTCAGTTTTATTTAAATACCACGGTTTTATGACCGTTTAAAAGTATGCGATGCTCTACGAAATAGTTGACAGCGCGCGCCAAAACCACACATTCGACATCACGTCCTATCGCAGTCAGTTTTTCTGGGTCCATGGCATGATCCACGCGCTCTACATCTTGCTCGATGATAGGGCCTTCATCCAAGTCGCCCGTCACAAAATGCGCGGTCGCCCCGATCAACTTCACACCGCGATCGTGCGCCTGATAATAAGGTTTCGCCCCTTTAAAGCTAGGTAAAAATGAATGATGAATATTGATGGCACGACCACTCAATGCCTGGCACATCTCGTTCGAGAGTATCTGCATATAGCGGGCTAACACCACCAATTCGGCTTGGTGCCCGTCTATCACCTCCAAGACTTTACGTTCCTGCGCAGCTTTTGCTTCCGCACTCGCCCCTGTCGCTAAAGGTAAATGATGAAAAGGAATATTGTAGCTAGCGGCTAATTGATAAAAATCCGTGTGATTGGAAATAATCGCCTTAATCTCAACCGGCAATAATCCACTTTTGTAACGGAATAATAAATCATTCAGACAATGCCCTATCTTTGACACCATCAACACCACGGCGGGCTTATGGTGCGCATCATGCAATTGCCATTCCATTTTCCAACTCTGTGCGACTTCCGCAAACTCTGCGCGCAAACTTTGATCACTGATTCCTGCATCATCTAGAGAAAAATGCACACGCATGAAAAACAAATGGGAATGGGCGTCGCCGTATTGCGCCGAGTCAATAATATTGCAACCGTGAGTCGCCAAAAAACCGGAAACGCTATGCACAATGCCGCGTTGATCCGGGCAAGATAAAGTCAAGATGTATTCTGGATGCATAAAATTCAGTCAAAATTTAATTGTGGTGTTTATACAATAGCAAATAAGGCATAAACCATCGGACTTACACAAAACCGCCTCAGCGTCGTTGCTGCCGACTTCCCGTGCTAAAGCACTGTCTTCGTCGGCACGCCTAGCTGGAACGATTTCGCATAAGTCCTTAAACCAAAGAAACATTGTCTCATGTTCAAGCCATTTTTATGTGCGAATGATCGCGAATGCAAAATAAAAGCACAGTCGTTCTTATTCATGTATAGTCAGCGCACTTGAGGATTTCTGTCCTGAGATCAACCGTGTTTACTTTTGGAGATGCTTCTATGTCTATTTCTACACCTGCGCCACTGGCTACATTGACTAATCACCAAATACGCTTAGCCTCCCGTCCTGTAGGTTTTCCCAAAGAGAGTGATTGGTTATCAACGGAAGAAGCAGTCACCGAATTAAAGTCTGGCGAGATCCTAGTTAAAACCTTGTATCTCTCAATTGATCCTGCCATGCGCGGTTGGATGAACGGTGGCAAATCCTATATACGTCCAGTAGAAATCAACGAAGTGATGCGCGCAGGCGGTATTGGTCAAATAATTGCATCACAGTCAGATCGTTTTCAAGTGGGTGATTATGTGTCTGGCAGTGTTGGCGTGCAAGAGTATTGGCAAGGTATGGCTGATAATCCCTATGCGGGATTTTACAAAGTTGATCCCAAGCTCGCCCCTCTCCCCAAATATTTAAACGCCTTAGGCATGCCAGGTATGACGGCTTACTTTGGTTTGTTGGATGTAGGACAGCCGAAAGCCGGCGAGACCATCGTGGTATCTGGGGCGGCCGGTGCGGTCGGGCAAACGGTGGGACAAGTTGCTAAACAACTCGGTTGCCGTGTGGTCGGCATCGCAGGCGGTCAAGACAAGTGCGATTTTGTCGTCAATGAATTAGGTTTTGATGCTTGCATAGACTACAAAAACACCTCAGTAAAAGACGGCCTTAAACAGCACTGCCCAAATGGCATTGATGTTTATTTCGACAATGTTGGGGGCGAGATTTTAGATATTGTGCTCACTCGTATCAACCGCAAAGCACGTATTATCATCTGCGGTGCGATCTCACAATACAACAACACCTCCGAAATTAAAGGCCCCGCTAACTACCTGTCACTACTGGTCAATCGTGCCCGCATGGAAGGCATAGTCGTGTTTGATTACGTACAGCGCTATCCAGAAGCGGTACAGGCAATGAGTAACTGGATGTCAGAAGGTAAATTTCATACCCGCGAAGACATCGTTCAAGGTTTAGAGAATTTCCCCCAGGCCTTAATGATGCTGTTTGAAGGTAAAAATTTTGGCAAACTGATCTTACAAGTGAGTGATGAAAATCAGGCTTAACATCTAAACGCGAAGCGTGCCAAAAGACAGCCGAGGGGCTATAACAAAGCACACCAAAAGCACACCAAAAGCAGCCCAAAAACAGTAAAAAAGCAGTAAAACCGATGACTCTGTCGTATTCAATCACGACAAAGAAATTAGGGATTGCAAGCCGTATTGCACCTGTGTAATATGGATTGAGACACTTGGACACTTCATTGGCGAAACGCTATCAATCACTAAGTACTCAGTTCAGAATGAGGTCCTATGAAGGATTTTTTTCTACGGCTATGCATTCCCAGTCTCTTATTTTTAGGGCTTACGGGTTCATTTACGGCTCGCGCTAAGACTGAAAACCAAGCCGAATCTAGAGCCGAATCTAAAACTGAATCCAAAGCCAGCCAAGATACGCCTTTCAAATTTAGCGGCTTTGGAACCTTAGGCGTCACCTACAATACCAGTCGAAATTTTGACTACATCCGAGACTTGTTACAGACCACAGGAGTCGGTGCCAGTCGCCGCATCGACCTAGGGCTAGACTCGCTACTGGGTCTGCAATTATCCGCCCCCATCATAGATAATCTGGAAGCAACTGCGCAGGTCGTAGCGCGCCGTAGCTATCGAGGGTTTCGCCCCGAATTAAGCTGGCTCTTCGTCAAATACTCACCCGGCGACAATCTCGATTTACGCGGTGGTCGATTGGGATTTGATGTATATCCTTTGGCCGATTCTCGCAATGTGGGCTACTCTTACTTATGGGTAAGACCGCCGGTAGATTATTTTGGCAATCTGATTATTTCTTATATTGATGGCGCCGACGCTGTATATAAATTCAATACGGAAACGACGCAAACAAAAATAAAATTCTTTAGCGGACAAGCGCAAGAGCAAGTGCTAGTCGATGCGCCAGACAATTTCTTTTCTTTAAAAGGGTCTAGGATTTTTGGCGGACATTTAGAATTTCAATCTCAGCATTGGCTCGCAAGAGTAGGCTTAACTAATCTCAGATTCAAAAATGAATTACTGTCACTATTACCTTTATTTGCGGCACTCAATTCACCACAACTAATTGCCATCAATCCTAGCCTGCCACAGCTTGCCCACGATTTGTCATTCAAAGAAAAACGAGTCCGCTATTTATCTGCTGGACTAGTGTACGACCAAGGGCCTTTGCAAGCACAACTAATGTATAGCCGTCTCAAATCAGAATCGCTAGGATTTAACTCTAACCAGAGTGCCTTTATTACTGTGGGTTATCGCCATAAAGAATGGACTCCCTATGTCACCCTAGCAAAAACCAAACCTATGGATTATCGAACCTTAGGCAATAGCTTACCGAGTGGTATAAATGCTCAATTTGACCGGATAAATGCTGCCGTACAAAGCGTATCAAGCAGCACGCTCAGTGAACAAAGCACGCAGTCACTCGGACTGCGTTACAGCCTCAGCAATAGCAGCGATATCAAAGTTCAATTTGATCATTTAGATGCTACACAAAGAGGATTAGTCAGAGCAGCGCAAGCAACATGGAACGGCAAGGCCAATATCATCACTTGTACTTTCAACTTTATTTTTAACTGAGCGACACTGGACGTTCATACTATGCACCGACAACGACGATTAATCATCCTGCTCTCCGCATTGCACCTGGCGTCCTATGCCAGTACGGCTGCGGCTGGGAACGATTTTGTCGTCATAGCCAACTTACAATCGGGTATTGAGAAGATGAGTAAAGATGAAGTCATCAATGTGTATATGGGGCGCAATCGAAAACTAGCGTCAGGGATCAACGCCATCCCTTTAGATTTAGAGAATCCCATCACAGAAAAAGCCCACTTTTATAATGTAATGGTAAACAAAGAATTATCTGAAATCAGCTCTTACTGGGCTAGACTCATGTTTTCAGGTCAAGGCTCGCCACCAAAACAAGTCGCTAATCAGGAAGAAGCGATGGACATTGTTATCAGCCGGCCTGGCGCCATCGCTTACATAGACCGGAAAAAAATCGATAAGCGTGTCAAAATCGTGTTTGACCCGCTACGTTCGTGATGCTCGTTTCCATTTAAGCCCAATCCTATTATGCTCAATCTGCTTCGCACCAGCATTGTTGTTCGCAGTAGCGCGATCGTTTTGGGCATTACGCTGTTTATCGGCGGCATCTTTGCTGCCTTTACCTATTATTGGGAGGCGAATACTGAGCAAGAATTGGTCAAAAATCGCATGCATACTTTGCTTAGCACCGTCGAAAGTACGGTCAGTATCGCGTGCTATTTATTCGACGCCAATCTAGCAAAAGAAGTAGCACAAGGTCTCTTAAAAAATGAAGATGTGGCCAGCGTCAAAATTTATTCTGAACAGCAAACACTCACCGAATTACACAAAAATAAGCGAGTACAAGATCATGGCCTACTGCGTCTAGGTGACAAGTCCAAACTCTTTATTCAGCGCCCTATTTACTCTCCTTTCAACCCTAAAGAAGCAGTATGTCAAATAGAACTATTGCCTGATCTAGCGTTTATTCGCGGGCAAATCAATAACAAAGCCAGCGTCACGACCTATCTCCTGCTACTGCAAGCCCTCATCATGGCCGGTGCCGTGGTTTTTGTGGTCATGTTTCTCATCACACGTCCCATTAAAACAATCTCAGACCGACTCCATCATTTACCGCCGGATGCTAACGCCAGCTTGCCACTTCCTGCAGGTAATGAACGCGATGAAATCGGACAACTGGTCAGAGACGTAAATACGCTGTTCTCTAAGTTATTTAATTTATTGGAAGATGAACGCGAATTACGGATACAGCATCAGATAGGTGAAAAAAAATTCCAGGCCATTTTTGAAAATTCAGAGACAGGTATTTTTTTACTCAAATCCAATGGTGAAGTCATCTCATCCAATCCCGCTTATAGCCGTTTATTCGCCATTAGGCTTGATGCCGAGCCCACGCAGATTAAACACAGCTTGCTCAATAACTTAAGCGACTACGCTTTACGTTTACAAGGGATGCTAGAAAATGCGACTTACGCAGAACAAATCGCCTCCGAAGATTTCTTAATTGAAGTCGGCGCCCCCAAACAAAAAAAATGGATTAACCTCGTCCTCAGCGCAGTCGAGAATGGCGTGCTGCAAGGACTAGTCAACGACATCACCGAGCGCAAACAAATTGAAGAATCAGTCACGCAATTAGCCGTTACCGATCACTTAACTGGCATTGCGAATCGACTAGGATTTGAAAAAGCCATGGCCAGGATACACTTCGAAATGCATGGCGGCCTACTCGGCAGTTTCTATCTATTGATGATAGATCTGGATGGTTTTAAAGAAGTGAATGACCAATTCGGCCATGATGTTGGCGATAAAGTGCTATGCCATTTCAGCCAACTACTAAGCAAAATCGTCAGAAAATCTGATTTTATCGCCAGAGTCGGCGGCGACGAATTTATTGTGATACTCAAAGACATAGATCAATTAGATAAGCTCAAAAGTATCGCTGATAAAATCGTTAGCTCAGCGGCACAATCCATGTCTTTCGAAAACGCCGATACGATTCATATAGGAGCAAGTGTAGGTATCACACTATGTAGCACACCCGACTTTGATCATAATGAACTCATGTCGCAAGCCGATGAAGCCATGTATCAAGCCAAGAAATCAGGTAAAAACCAATACCGGATTTATGCCGCCTAAACTCCCTCTACCTAGCGCACTCAAAAGCAAGTAAAAATTTCACCTTACCCAGATTACGATACTATGCGTGGCATCCGATAGTACCCAATGTTACTATCTGCCCGTTTAAGAATTTACGTCTATGCTTTTGAATTAGTCTTCCTTACAACGATCTCACCATGTCTGATATTTTGCGCATTAGCTCAAGCAATTGGCAAGCACAAACCAAGGGACAGCGCGCCTTCGCTTCCTGTGCTGCGGTACTGATTTCTTTAACTTTCCTTGCCCAATTTAATCAGCAATTTACCCATACATTGCTTAACGATGGATTGACGCATTCGAGAGAATTCATACTGACTTGGATCGCACCATCAAAGATCGTCAACCAGGCGAACTCGGAACAAGTCGCTGCGACTTCACCTACCAACAAAGCAGCCCAAGCTAAATCGAGTACGCGTGATCCTGCCAAAGCAAAAACACGGCAAACGGATACAGCAAATATAGCGACCACTACTCCACCGTTAACCATCACAAACAAAGAGCCAGACAAAGACATAGCAGAGTCAAATGTCACTGATCCACTCGCAGCCCCTGCCACAAAAAATACGACAAAAGACGCCACCCTAGGTGCTGAACATCGTGGCACCAACCTGACCAATCTGATGACCAACGGCAAGCCGAATAGCGCAGCAGTGCGTGCCGCTTACGAGGCCAGCAAATCCGATATTCAAAAAATGGCCGAAGCGAATAACAAAACGCTCATTACCACGCCCAACAGCAAATACGAAAAATTTCAAGACGCTGCCAATCGAGCGGCAAAACCAGATTGTCTGCGTCAAGGTGGAAGTATTTTGTCTCTATTCGTGGTCGCCTATCAAGCCGCCACCGATCACTGCAAATAATTGGCTAACAAGCTCGTTGGATTAGCTAGAACGCCGAAGCCTTAACCTGAACCAGAGCAGCACCGGCCCTAATATTCAATCTTCATCATCCATTGCAGGCAGAGTCAAACGACCGGTATGGTAGTCATATTCATAAACAGCGCCATAGCGTCCCCATTCAATCGCGATTTCCAACACGCGTTTAGCTTCATCTTCTTTCATAAACTCTTCTAACAATTCCAGCAAAGGTACCTCGGCGAGACTACCGCTCAACTCAGCTTCTAAATTGCGGCGTATGTGCGCAGCCAAAGGCACGTGTAACAATAATTGCTGGCCAAACAGTTCTTGTTTATTCGCCTGATCGGCAGCCACATAATGCGCCCCGAGCGGAGTCAAACTGATGTCACCTTTCTCCACCAACGCTAAGCCCAACAAACTCAAGGCCTCATAGGTTGGGAATAATTCTTCATCAGACAACTCGGTCTCCGCCGCCAATTGCGGCAAATCAGCGCGACCATTAAATGGCGTATCCGCCAGCAAATCGAGTACCCCTTCGATTCGACTAACATCGGTATCCGGCAAACGATATCCAAGATGATGAGCACCTTCACCTGTCACCGCTTCGTGGGTATGACGCATCGTCATCAAACCATAAATCTCATCGATGAGAGTGCGCACTTCCAAAGAATCCACATCGCGTGGCCGTGGCAAATCGATTTTCACCTCACAACGCACACGCCCAGGATCATTACCCAAGATAATCACACGATCAGCCATCATGACCGCTTCTTCAATATTGTGCGACACCACCAAAATTCCCTTAGTTGATATCTTGGCGTGCTGCCACAACTCCAACATATCATTGCGTAATGTTTCACCCGTCAAGACATCCAAAGCAGAGAACGCTTCGTCCATCAATAGCACATCAGGATTGGTCACCAAAGCCCGGGCAATGCCCACCCTCTGCTTCATACCGCCCGACAATTCGCGCGGTAAGGCACCACCGAATCCCGCCAATCCTATCAATTCCAGGACCGCATCGGCGCGCTGTTCACGCTCGGCAGCAGGAACGCCCTGTGCCTCTAAACCTAACTCCACATTTTGTTGCACGGTTAACCAAGGGAACAAAGCAAACGATTGAAACACCATCGCGATCCCAGTAACTGGGCCATAAATGGCCTGATCGCGATAAGTCATTTGGCCTTTATCAGCAGAAATTAATCCCGCCATAATTCTTAATAATGTCGATTTGCCTGAACCTGATTTACCTAACAGCGCGACGATCTCTCGTTCTTGCAAACTAAAATCAACTTGATCCAAGATCAAACGTGCACTACCGTCTGCTGCTTTAAAGGACTTAGAAACTCCTTTTAATTCGATTAATTGCTTCTGCGTCATAACTAACTCCTACTGAAGGTCTGTGTCTATTTGCACTCGAGCTTACGTCTTATTACCAGTGTTAGTGCTAGTGTTATTGCTAGCAGCAGTCCAAGTGATCCACTAAGCTCGGTAAAATTTAAGGTGAAAATATGCAATGAAAATATCAAGAACCTCGCTCATCAGCGAGTAGATATAATTTGCGCCAGAAAAAACGATTCAGTAGCATCACGAAAATACACATCACACTGACACCCAAGGCAATACGATGAAAATCGCCGGCCTCTGTCATTTGTTTAATGTAGCTACCAAGGCCGTCAGCAATTAAGGTGGTCTTTCCCCAGGTCACATATTCAGCCACGATACTCGCGTTCCAAGAGCCACCACTAGCCGTAATCGCCCCCGTGATATAGCTAGGAAAAATAGCAGGCAAATACACGCGCCGCCATTTCAGCCAACCCTTCACACCCAAGTTATCAGCGGCCAAACGTAACTCATTAGGAATGGCAGCCGCGCCCGACACGACATTAAATAAGATGTACCACTGCGTACCAAACACCATCAGAGGACTGAGCCAAATATTAGGACTCAAATCCCAACTCAACATCGCAAACACAACGACAGGAAACATCAAATTCACAGGAAACGCGGCTAAAAACTGTGCCACTGCCTGCACTCTTTGCGAATAACGTGGACGCAAACCTATCCAAACTGACAAGGGCACCCAAATTAATGAGGCCAATGCGATCAAAACCATGACCCGCAACAAGGTAATCATGCCAAGTACAAATACATGACCGACTTCCCGCCATCCCACATCACTATGAATAAAAACGACTAAACGGTAGCTCACCAACAGCGCGCACAACAACAATCCAGCATTCCAGAGCTTGCCCCACAGCATTGAACGAGGATGCTGCTGAGCACGTGGAGAGCGGCCATCATAAGATAATGCAAACCACGATAAAGCCATACTCAGTCGCCGCCAGAACGCAGAAGAGCAATGACGAACCCACGAACTATTACGCAACCAATCCAACAACCACGATTGCTGTGCCGTATCACCTTGTGACTCTTCAAAACGAAATTTGTCTGCCCATGCCAATAAAGGGCGGAAGAATAATTGGTCATACACGATGATCCCACCCAACATAGCCAAAATCGCCCACGCAATTGCCCAGCCATTCTTGGCATCAATCGCCACCGCGATATAAGAACCTATGCCAGGTAATTTAATATCTTGCCCAGCCACAGAAATGGCTTCGGCCGCGACCAAAAAAAACCAACCACCCGACATCGACATCATCATATTCCACAGTAATCCTGGCATCGAAAAGGGCAATTCCAAACGCCAAAATCGCTGCCATGCAGATAGATGAAAAATACTAGCCGCCTCGCTCAGTTCGGCCGGCACACTACGCATAGATTGATACAAACTAAATGCCATATTCCACGCTTGCGAGGTGAAGATAGCGAAAATAGCGGCGCACTCTACGCCCAGTAAGTCACCAGAAAACAAGGCAATAAAAGGCGCAATCGCAATCGCTTGAAAGCCTAGAATCGGTACCGACTGTAAAATATCCAAAGAAGGAATCATGACGCGCTCGGCCGCTTTATACTTCACGGCAATCGCCGCGAATACGAAGCTAAACAATAACGAACATGCCAAAGCCGTAAACATGCGCAGCATGGTACGCAATAAGTAATACGGCAAATAAACAGGCTCAAGTGAAATCGTCTGCAATTCGCCAACGACAAAGGGGCGACTCATCTGCATGGCCGCAAAGCCGAACGCCACAATGATCGCTAACACGATAGGCAATAAAGCCCAATCCCAACGGTTAGGGCCTTTTTCCTGCAAAACACGTAGTGACTTTTGCGGGTTAAATAATTCAAACATAAAAACTCCCTACGCTTATGTCATACCACCGCCGAACCAGTGCTATGCCGGAACTAGGCAAACGCTGGAGTAACATAAGTCAGACTTATTTTTTACGACGACAAGCGACTTCGAGTGCAGCAAATCTGCACAAAGCCAAATGACTAAATAAAAAATTTAGGTACAAAAAAAGGGAAGAGAAAAAGCCGGAGCGGCTTTCATCTACCTGCCAAGGACTGGCAAGTAGCAACAGAAGACTGTGTTTAGCTTGCCAGAATCAAGTCAATAAAAGATCGACTACTATAACTATCCACAGTGAACTCGCTGAAAAAAAGAAGTGCGAAGAATAACACAGTCGAAATTTCGATTGCAATGCAAAAAAGATTCGACAATTGAAAGAATTTGTAACGGATCAAAAATCACCTCGTTTGCGCTCGTTAAAAAATTTTCTCATCAACCATCTAGCCAACACATACTAAGCACTAGTAAGCACTAATAAGCACTACCATTAAGTTAAGAACAAAACTCCTCAACGCAGAGGCGCTGAGACGTCGAAAAAACGAAAAGAGAAGAAGCTAGGACGCTTCAAGGTTTTCTCCGCGCGCCTCCGCGCCTTTGCGTCTCGGCGTTGAGGGGTTTTCAGTCCTTAACTTAATAGCAGTGCTACTAAGGTGCTGCTTGCATGAACCGAGGTCAAAATAAATTTCTGTCTTGACAGAAATTTGAGAAATACCTACACTACGTACATGGAACTTACACCTGTCAAACAAAAATTTATCCTGCACTGGGGCGAAATGGGCACCATGTGGGGCGTGAATCGCACCGTTAGCCAGATTCATGCTCTGCTCTATATCGTCGGTACACCGCTCACCGCAGAAGAAATTGCCGATACCTTGGGCGTGGCTCGCTCCAATGTGTCGAACTCACTGAAAGAATTACAAAACTGGAATTTGGTAAAAATTGCGCACGTGATGGGAGATAGGCGCGCTCATTTTGAGACATCGCTGGATGTTTGGGAATTATTCCGCACAGTAGTGCGCGAACGCAAGGAACGTGAATTGAACCCCACCATTGCGACTTTACAAGCCTGTTTAGATAGCCCCGACATCAATCAAGAAGATCGCGCCAGCAAAGCCCGCATCGCAGAAACTTTAGCGCTGATGAAAACGCTCACAAGTTGGACTGATGAGATGCTGCGCTTAGAACCTAGTACCTTGATGAAATTACTCAAAATGGGTGCCAAGGTGCAGCAGTTTGTGCGCGGAGAAGATAAGTAAGATAAAAAACAAGCGCATCAACAGGAATGATGATGCGCGTTTTTTTAAATAGATATTTCTGTAACGACAGAAATTACAGAAACAAAGCAAATTATCGACTATGAGTAAATTACAAAGTAGCGACGAACCAGTGGCGAAATTGACGCTATAAAACTTTGACAACAAAACTTCATTCTGACTCACACACCAAGGAAATATCATGAACAACTATCCTCTTACCCTGCTTTATGATGAATCATGCCCACTCTGCAAATTAGAAATCGATAATCTCAGAGCACGCAACGATCAGGACTTATTACGTTTCATTGATGTATCGGCAGAAGACTTTGATGACAGCCCTTATCCTGCCAGCAAAAAAGAAATGATGGACATCATTCACGCGGTGCGCCCTGATGGCAGCATGGCAAAAGGTGTCGAAGTGTTTCGACTTGCCTATGGCGCAGTAGGATTAGGCTGGATCACCGCGCCAACCGCGCTGCCTCTACTCAAACCACTGTTCGATTGGGCTTACGTACATGTCGCACGCAATCGCTACCGTCTATCCAATCGCTTTTCCGGTTTTCTATTCAAAATCGCCGCTGACCGCGCTGCACGGCGAGCCGAACAACAAAGCCAATCGTGCAAAGACGGTGCCTGCCATCTCCCAGATAAAAAACAGTAATTGAGAACGACACAGCTGATCCACGTAAAGGCATCTAAGCGCATCGGCTCTTATCGGCACTCATCTTCCCCACGAGGAAACCACTATGAAAATTCTACTCTGCGGCGCACATGGTTTTATCGGCCGCCATCTCAGCCGAGCTTTAGAACAAGCGGGCCATACGCTAATTCACGGCGTTCATCATTTCAGTGACAATGTGGCAGAACAGCGGCGCGAATTATTGATCGATTACAGTCAAGATATCAGACCTGAAATTTGGGAAAAACGTTTGCACGCGCTAGGCAAGATCGATGTCGTGATTAATGCGGTCGGCATTCTCACACAATCAACGCAAGCGCCATTCTCGGCATTGCATCAAGCAGCACCCATCGCCTTATTCCAAGCGGCGCACAATATAGGTGTAAAAGCGATAGTACAAATCTCCGCCTTAGGGCCGGATGATGTCAAGCCTGCATCCAGTAATTCAGATTCTTATGTTATCAGCGACTATCTGCGAACCAAGCATGCTGCGGATCACTATTTGAGCCAATTAAACACGCCCCATCTGATACTGCGTCCATCGCTGATCGTTGGTATCGATGGTGCTAGTAGTCAGCTATTTCGACGTCTCGCCAGCCTCCCTGTGATCGCTTTACCTGGTGCGGGTCAACAAGCATTGCAACCGGTCCATATTGATGATCTCTGTTTATGCGCATGCACATGGCTAACGCAGCTGGCGGCGAACACAGCACTGCCACATCAAATTATTTGCGCAGTAGGACCGGTGGCGATGAGCTACCGCGCTATGCTTCAGCACTACCGTGACGCGATGCAGTTAGCGCCCGCTTTATTCGTTCCAATACCAATCAGCATCATGCGCATCAGCGCCAAACTCGCGCAATATTTGCCACAAAAAGTCTTTGCACCAGAAACCTTAAGTATGTTGGAACAAGGGAATGTCGCCGACAGCAAGCCCTTCACCCACTTTCTACAACAAGCACCGCGCGGTGTTGATGCTTGGTTCAATCAGCGCGAGGCAGCGCTACTTGCGGCGGTTGCAATTAGCGATTGGTCTCATCTGCTATTTCGTTTGGTACTGGCATTTCTGTGGATCAGCACTGCGGTGATTTCACTCTGGATTTATCCGCGAGAAGATAGTCTGCAACTACTGGCTCAAGTCGGTTTGCATGGTGCATTAGCGAACACCGCTTTGTATCTGGCGAGTTGCATCGATGTGGTACTCGGTATCGCCACACTGTGCTATCCGAATCGATTATTGTGGCTAGCGCAAATGGTTTTAATACTGATCTATTCAATCATCATTATTCTGTGCTTACCAGAATTTCTCGCCCATCCTTTTGCTCCGATACTGAAAAATCTTCCCATCCTAGCGATCCTATTTGTTCTGATCGCTAAAGATACAGGTGGTCAACCATCGACTTTGAAAGCGAGCGCAAAATGAACACCTATTTACTGGTAAAAACCTTACACATTATCTCTTCGGTACTACTAGTTGGCACAGGCTTTGGGTCTGCTTTTTATCTCTTCTTTATCAATCGTAGCAAGAACATAGAAGCAATCGCCACGGTGACGCGACTGGTCGTTATTGCCGATTGGAGTTTCACAACGCCCGCAGTCATCATTCAACCGATTAGCGGGATACTGTTGGCGCATCTCGCAGGCTGGCCACTCACTTCTCCATGGCTCTTAGTATCAATCGCACTCTATCTATTCGCTGGATGCTGTTGGCTACCGGTCGTTTGGCTACAAATCAAAATGCAAAGATTAGCGCACTCTGCAAGTGTCGAGCAAAGTGCATTGCCCGCCCTTTATTGGCAATATGCGCGCTATTGGAAAATCTTAGGTTATCCCGCATTTGTGGCGATGCTGGGAGTGTTTTATTTGATGGTGAATAAGCCTGGGCTATGGGGCTAAAAGACGTAGAACTGAAGGTAATGCCGTTCAGTTAAGCTCAAAAATTTGAGGTGTCATCCCTGCGTAGGCAGGGATCTAGTGTCTTTAGGCTTTTACGACACTAGATTCCCGCCTTCGCGGGAACGACATTCTTTGAACTTATTAACTTAAAGAACGGCATTATAGAAATGAGGGTGTTTTTATAAGTGGGTAATGCGCACTCACATTACCCACCTTGTACAAACGAGGATCAAGCGAAACACTAACGAAACATAAGAGATGCAAAACGATGCATCACGCATCGCCCTCATCTCCTCCCTCGTCCAATCCCAATAAACTCTGTGCAGTATCGGTCGGTAAGGCTTCGACCAGTTTAAGTTTGCGTGTCATTTGGCGAGTGCGCACTTCGGCTTTATCGATATTATCGGCGGCTTTGACCAAAGCATTTTTGGTGGCCGTTAACACGTCACCGAATTTACTAAACTCAGTTTTGACCGCGCCTAAGACTTGCCATACTTCAGATGAACGTTTTTCTAAAACTAAAGTTCTGAAGCCCATTTGCAAGCTGTTGAGCAAAGCGGATAAGGTTGACGGGCCGGAGATCGTCACGCGATGCAAGCGTTGTAATTCATCGGCTAAGCCAGGACGACGCATCACTTCCGCATATAAACCTTCTGTTGGTAAGAAAAGAATCGCAAAGTCGGTGGTCAGGGGTGGCGACAAATATTTCTCTGCGATGGTCTTCGCTTCGTTGCGAATCATGCGCTCTAATTCCTTACCCGCTTGCGCCACGCCATCGGCATCGGCGCGCTCTGCTGCTTCGAGTAGACGCTCATATTGTTCTTTCGGGAATTTGGCATCAATCGGCATCCAGACTGGTGCGCGCTCATCGTCTTTGCCTGGCAATTTAATCGCAAACTCAACGCGTTCGCCACTATTCGGCACGGTCTCGACGTTTTTCGCATATTGTTCTGGCGTCAGCATTTGCTCCAACACCATCTCTAATTGCACTTCACCCCAAGTACCGCGCGTTTTAACATTGGTCAGCACGCGCTTTAAGTCACCGACACCGATGGCTAGCTGCTGCATTTCACCCAAACCTTGATGTACTTTTTCTAGTCGATCTGAAACCTGTTTAAAAGATTCACCTAGACGTTGTTCCAAAGTCGCATGTAATTTTTCATCTACGGTCTTACGCATTTCTTCTAACTTACCGGCATTGTCCGCTTGTAATTGCTGAATTTTTTGCTCTAAAGTAGAACGAATTTCCAACATGCGTTGGGCATTCGATTCGGTCATACTGCTCAAGGTTTGATTCAAGGTATCAGCGAAGCGTTTCAAACTTAAACTTTGTTCTTCGCGTGCGGTTTGGCCTTGCACTGTCAATGCCTGACGCATTTGCTCTAACTGTTGCGCATTGGTCTCATTGAGTTTCACCAACTGCTGTGAGAAAGTATCAATTTGATTGTTCTGCAAGGTAGCGACACTAGTGAGCTGGGCCGCTAGGGTTTGTTGAAATTGAGTAAAATTCCCGCTCAACTCCTGACGCGTCGCTTGCGCAGTCGATTGCACTTGCTCGCGCAAACTACGCTCTGTTCGTTCTTGTGCTTGTTGTGACTGTGTTTGCAATGTTTGTAACTGGGTCAATAGCATCTGCGACGCTTGCAATTGTGCATCTCCACCGCTTTGCTTGCGCAACAAGATAAAGATTTGGAGTAGTGCAACGAACGCAATACTTGCTAGTAGGAGAATTTCTGTTGTGGTCATAGAATTTGAGCTTTATAGATAATCATTTTTTTAGTTCATATGTCTTAGTTCATATTCAGTTATATCATCCGGGTGTATTCCGCATCCAATCGGCCGTTTGATAAAAAGAACTCATCAGATGCTCTTGTAAGCCTTCTTCAATCCCAACATCTTGCATCGCCCACGCCATGCATCGTAACCATTGATCACGTTCTGCCACACCGATTTTGTAGGGCAAATGGCGGGCGCGCAAACGGGGATGTCCGAATTGTTCTATGTACAAATTCGGCCCGCCCATCCAACCGGATAAAAACCAAAACAACTTGTCACGCGAGCTGTCATTCGGCTGTGGATGCATGGCGTTGATGCCTGCAAACTCCGCTTCCAATTGCATCAAATCATAAAACCGATCCACCATTTCACGTAATTTATCTGCACCGCCGATCAAGGCGTAGAGATTTGATTTCTCTTCTTCTAATTCCATAAGGCTGTTTTACTCGTTCAATTTATTCAGTATTTTCACTTGGTAAGTGTGCTGTTATTCAGCTCCACTATTCCATCTAACTATTGCGCAGCGACAGTAAAGGCGGCTGTTTCAAGACATTACGCAAACCCAACCAACCGCCTATCAAAGCGCAGGCTGCGCCAACCACAACACCAGCGCCCCACACCAACGATGAAAAACTCCAAGCGAATTTGAAAGAATAAGTCGCCAATGCCCAACCGATAGCGGAAGCACCGCTCGCAGCCAATGCGCCAGCAACACTACCAACCAATAAAAACTCTATCCACTGCGCTTGCGACAGTTGTTGGCGGGTTGCCCCCAATGCGCGTAACAAAGCGGCTTCACGCATCCGCAAATCCTGCGATCCGGCTAAGGCGGCATACAAAACCAAGATGCCAGAAACCAAGGTGAATAAAAACAAAAATTCAACCGCCGTAATGACTTGATCCAACACGTCCTGCAACTGCTTCAAAATCGCACCGACATCCATCACCGTCAAGTTAGGAAAATCCAAAGTCAGTTGATTGGCAAACTGTTTATTCGTATCTGGCACGCGGAAAGCCGTGATGAAAGTTTGCGGCATGTTTTGCATCGCTTTGGGGTTAATCACCACAAAGAAATTGACTCGCATAGAACCCCAATCTAATTTGCGCAAGCTGGTAATCTTTGCCGTCATTTTTTGTCCGGCAATATCAAACGTCATCTTGTCGCCTAGCTGGAGTTTCAAAGTTTTCGCTAAGCCTTCTTCCACCGAGGCTTCTGGTTCCGTAGCGCTAGTATCTTGATACCACTCACCGGCGACGATCTTATTCAAATAAGGTAAATCCGTCATCGTGGACAAATTAAATTCACGCTCGACCAAGCCATTTGCACGCTCATCCTGATAACTATCGGGCTTCAAAACATTGCCGTTCACCTCAATTAAACGTCCACGTATCATGGGATAAATTTTTGGCTGTGCAAAATTCTCTAAACGTTTAGCGATCTCGTTTTTTTGCTCAGGCTGAATGTTAATCACAAAATGATTCGGCGCATCGGCTGGCGTCGATTGCTTCCAAGCCGCGATCAAATCACTACGTACTACAGTCAACAGCAGCAAGGCCATTAACCCCAAAGACAGTGCCACCACTTGCACCACGGTCGCGCCAGGACGACGTTGCAATGCAGTGATCGCAAAACGCCATGCTGAATGATTAAACACATTACGCAGACGCTTTAAACCCATGATGCAGACCCTAGCGACCAAAGCAAAACTGAGCATGCCAATCAAAAATCCAGCCGCCACCATCAATCCCACTTTAAGATCACCGGTTTGCCACAACAACAAACCAACAAACACCGCCAAGCCCAAACCATAAGTCGCCAAAGTCAATGCCTGCGGTGCGTCTTGCTCACGTCGTATAACGCGGTTATGCGGCACATTGCGTAGCTGCAAAATCGGTGGCATGGCAAAACCTATCAGCAACAAAATACCAATCGCCAATCCTTGTAAAGCCGGTAAAAAACTCGCTGGTGGCAAATCATTGGTCACTAATTTACCCAGCCATTCCAACAACACATAATGCCCAGCAAAACCCAAAGCCACACCAGCAATACTGCCGGCAACACCCAACATTAAAAATTCAAACAGATACATCACCGTCACTTGGTTTTGCGTCAAACCAAGACAACGCAACATGGCGCAAGCATCAATATGGCGAAGCATAAAACGACGAGCCGCCATCGCAACTGCGACCGCAGCCAACATGGCAGACAACATACTCACCATAGACAAAAATTGCTCTGCTCTGTCTAAGGTAGTGCGCATTTGCTCGTTACCACTTTCTATGGTTTCCAAGCGCACGCCTTTCAGGCTTTTTGTTTTAATTTCTTGCTCTAAGAAAGTTTGAAATTCTTTGATGCTTACTTTATCACCAGCCAATAACAAACGATAAGTCACACGCGAACCATCTTGAATTAATTTAGTCGCTGCCAGATCGTCCATGGCTATCATGACGCGTGGCGAGAAGCTCAAAAAGCCAGAGCCACGATCAGGTTCTGAAGCAATACTGGCGGCTACCGTGAATTGCTGTTCACCCAAAGTAATCGGATCTCCCATCGCGACTTTTAAACTACCAAACAAAGCAGGATCTATCCATGCTGTGCCGCGTTTTGGTGTTTCGTCTGTCGCGACTTCTTTATCCGCTTGATTCAATTTCAACTTACCGCGCAAAGGATAATTATTAGTAACCGCTTTTAAGGTCACCAACTTTGCCATACCCATCTCATTGCCACTCGCTGCTCCCCCCGATTGTCCACTCGGTTGCACACTCGATTGCCCACTAGACAGGGCCATACTAGGAAATACCACGGTCTCCGCCACTTGCAAGCCGGCGTGCTGCGCCTTATTTTTCCATTCTGGATTCAAGGCTTGTGCTGAGCTGACTAATAAATCAGAAGCCAAAACCTGATGTGCATCGCGGTTCAAACCATTGCGCAAGCGGTCGACAAAAAAACCAACCGACGACAAGGACGCCACCGCCACCATTAAAGCGACTAGGAGAAAACGCAGCTCTCCAGCGCGCCAATCGCGTTGCGTCATTTTTAAAGAGAGTGACAAAATGCTAGAAAACATGAGACTCCTGATAATGGGTTGGGGGCTTGAAAGAATCAGCCTAATGCCTGTGCAAAATCATGTAATAAATCGCTAGTATCTTCTATCCCTACCGATACCCGAATCAAAGAATCCGCAATTCCCATTTCGGCACGACGCTCCGCGCCCATTTCAAAGAAAATGGTGTGAGCTACCGGGATCACCAAAGTACGGGTATCGCCCAAATGGGTCGCATTGATCGCCAGCTTCAAGCGATTCAAATAATCAAAACAATCAATTTCTGGCTTCAATTCAAAACTAAATAAAGCACCGTAAGCACGGAACAACTCAGTCGCCAGTGCATGTTGAGGATGCGAAGCTAAGCCCGGATAATGTACCACGGCGACACGAGGGTCGGCTTCTAACATCTGCGCCAGAGCTAGAGCATTCAAGCTCTCACGTTCCATACGCAATGCTAAAGTCTCAGCGCCGACCGCGATTTGATGCGCAGCATCAGGTGCCAACGACGCGCCAAAATCACGTAAAGCTTTAGCGCGCAATTGCGCCATACCTTGCTGAGCTGGTGCTTGCTTACGGAAATTAGCTGCTATATGCGGATAGCTAGCCCAATCAAATAAGCCAGTATCAGTAATTGCGCCGCCCAAGACATTGCCATGACCCGCGATTGATTTGGTCAAGGAGTTAATCACCAAACCAGCTCCCACAGCTTTCGGTTGAAACAAGTAAGGTGAGGTCATCGTATTGTCGACCACGAACAAGATGCCACGCTCCCGACATATATCACCTATGCGCTTTAAATCGGCGATTTGCGTGCGTGGATTGGCGATGGTTTCTACAAACACCATACGAGTATTGGGTTTAATGGCGACAGCCACATTGGCGACATCGGTGGCATCCACCAAGGATAATTCCATGCCTTGCTCAGCACAGGTTTGCCATACGCTATTGGTATTGCCGAACAAAAACCGCGAAGACACCAGATGATCGCCTTGGCGCAGCAAACCCTGAAACACCGCGCCTATTGCCGCCATACCGGTGGCGAAACAAATACTAGCAAGGCCCTGCTCCATTTTCGTTAGCTTATCTTCCAACGCTGAAACGGTAGGATTGCCCTGACGTCCATAACGATAACCAGATTGTTTGCCTTGAAATACTTCCGCCAGATCCCGCGCATTCTGGTAGCCATAAGTCACGGAAGTATGAATAGGTTTATGAGGAGAACCGTGCTCTATCGTTTTTTGACGGTCGTTGTGCAAAATGGTGGTGGTAAAACCCAAGGTTTTTGGTGTATTCATCGCTAAAATTACCTGCAAAAATCGAGACAAAAGTAGAGTTTAACAGTTAACCTCGGATTTGCTGCGGCAGCGGATAATTTAGCAATAAAAAAGCCAGCCTACGCTATCAATTAGCATAGGCTGGCTTATCCATTTATATATGATGTTGGTATAAACAGCCACTTGCATTACCAACAAATTATTGAAGCTCAGTTCATTACTCTTTCTCTTTTTTATCCTCACGTTTCACGCGGATTTCTTTGATATCCTTAATTTCCTTGAGATCTTTAATATCTTTAGCGATATCGCGTAATTTGTAGTCGGCGGGGATAGAAAACATATTAGCAGCGACTTCTTCGCGTTTGATATTATTCAAACGATAAACTTTGTCACCTGAGCGTGGGTCACTGTGTTTTGAATACACTGTGATTTGCAAATCAGGTGAGAACCAAGTTTCATCCATCACAACGATAGGATTTGCATTGCCTATTTCACCAGCAGGAATCTCAAAACTCGTTTGCTTACCTTCGGCTTTAATACCATCAAAATCTTTATTACCCAAGGTTTTAGTTTGACGCTTATTGGCCCATTTGGCATCACCGAACACATTAACAAGACCAGTCACACCCGCGCCTGACATGGCAGAACCCGACATAAAGATTTCGGCCTGACGAGCATGTTCTGGTCCGCGCACATCCACCGTCAGTGTTTTCTCTTGATCAGTCGCTTTAACATCGCCACTGGCCTTTTCTACTCGACGTACTATCACATGACGCTCGCCGTCTTTAGCGTCTCCGGCAGATAATTTCAATTCCACCACATCTTTGCCATCTTTAGAGCGAGAGATATTTTCTGTCACTAATTTTAGTGATTCGCTCCCCATTCGGGATGCCATCGTAGAGCGCCCCATTAACTTAGTCGCGACTTTGGTTTTAGGATTTAAAATAATATGACCTTCTGCGGGATCATTAATAATGATTTCACGTAGCTCACCTTTTGCGTCGCGGATTTCTTCGCGAGTCCGTCCTTGACTATCACGATAGGTTAAGCTGCTAGTCTTATTGGAGATCACATTGCCATCGCCTAGTTTTTGCTGACTTTCAGAAATCACTTCAGCCGTATAAGGTGCATTTTTTACCGCCTTACCAGAAACACGGAAGAAGCTCATACCATGGACAGGGCTATTCACAATCACATCTGGCAGCCCGTTCGATCGACGAATAATGGCCTGACGTTCAATATCCATTTTTCGACTATCCCCCGCCACCTTATCTTGATCGTCCGAGACTAAGCTCAACATTGCCATCGTGGTTTCTCCAACAGCCACTTTACTTGTCGGCGTATCGGAATAAGTCGCCGCCTGCACAGTGGATTGAAGATTGGCTGTCAACATGACAGTTAAAATTGCTGCGCTCATTATTTGCTTTTTCATGGTCGTATCATCCTTGTGGTTTGTTTATATCACTGAGTTTATGTCACTGAGTTTATTTCGCTATCTTGTTACCTACTACCAAAGTCCCTTAAGTCCCTTGCGAGATTTGCTCTAATTGGGTAAAAATCTCACCGCCAGAAATTCATCATTCGCTCCTATCAATACCTCCGCTTTCGCACTTTGATTGGCAACTTCCGGATTCACAGTCACCCCCATACTCGCCAATACCGCGTTGGGAATCTGCGCTTGAACAATGCGCATCTCGTCTTGTTGCAAAATTTCTTCTCCTGAGTACAAGGCCATGAAAGGTATGTCCTCATACATGTCGTACGCTCCGTCTCCTCCGTTGAACTGTGACTTAATCTGCGAGCCAGTCGTCAGACTTCCACTTGAGGCTAGCTCTCGCCCGGGAATTAATTGCCATAGTGAAGTTTGATTGAGCAGCAAGACCAACACCAACAGACCGGCACACAAACCGCCTCCAAACTCCCAATTAAGCACTGGCCAACGTCGATACCAAGGACGTTTAGGAAATTGCTGTTCAAAGGCAGCGAGCAAGTTCTGCTCTACAGCCAAAGGTGTTTGCCAACTTTCTAGCTCCGTCTTCAGAGCCTCTTTATGCGGCCTTAACACTCGCTCAATTTCATCAAAATTTGTCATTACTATTTCCGTTCATTATTCAGTTTTATCTATCTACTCAAGCGCGTTGAGCGGCACTCACTATGTTGTCTCGATGCGAGCTTAAACGCTCTGCCAAGGCCTGACGGGCGCGCGACAAACGAGAACGCACGGTGCCTACGTTGATCTGACAGATATCCGCAATCTCTAGATAGGACATGTCATGTATTTCATACAGTATCAACACATCACGATAATGTGGTGCTAGGCAAGCAATTCCTTGTCGCAAATCTTCGGCCATTTGCTTATGCAGTAAACGTTCTAAAGGTGCGGCATCGTCACAAATTGTGTCGAACACCTCATCCTCGTCTTCATCATCAAGAAGACTATTGGTGCTAGTCGTATTCGTCGTTTTTTGCAGAGCACTGTCATGCTTCATCGCCAAATTGCGGGCAACGCCGAATAAAAAGTAAACTAACGGTCCCTTCAATGCATCGTATTTAAACTGCTCAGTCAACAATCCCACAAAAACATCTTGCACTATATCGGCGGCGATACCGGGTGAACCACAACGCAGAATCGCATAGCGGTACAAAACAGCATGGTGACGGCGATACAATGTAGTAAAGGCCGCTTTATCGCCTTGACGCATTTGTCGTAGTAATTCGACATCAGAAATTAAATCATCCATGCTTTGTGCGTTTTTTAAAATAGTGACTTCATATAACTATTCCTTTGAACCCGACAAAAAGTTCCAGCGCAAATAAAAAAGCGCAGAGAATTATTATTTTCTCTGCGCTGCGCCTATCTTGTCTTATCTAATGCCGCTTTTATCTGGATCTGTTTTTTTAAGAGTTCAGTCTATTCGGCATGTATAGACCACGAAATACCGCGATTCGAATGCTCTACTCAAAAACAAAATAGCTCGCCTTACATAAACTGAATTTGCCCTTCAGCAATACCTATCAGTTGAATGGCTGCCGTCGTATCGGTCGGTGTCACCAGAGAAGCGATCTGCATGGTTTTAAGAATTGACTCTTCGGGTGTGCTGTAATTGAGACCCCAATCCACTGCAAATTTGTGAGCGACCTGAATTTTATTATCCAATAAATCGGCAACCCATTTCCACTCACCCGTTTCTTGATGTGCACCCGCCACAATCGCTAGCACCATAGAGCCGCGAGTGAATACGCCAGTAGATAAATCATTCAACCAATAATTAAGTCCAGCGGTGTCAGCGCCGTCATGTCTGCCTAGGGCATTGACATAGATTTTATTAATTAAATCGGTATTACTTAGATCTAAGGTGTAACCCGTCTGAGCAGATTTTTCTGCAGCAGCATAAAAGAAAGCTTCGCTGATTTTCGCAAGCCCCATACCCGACTTATAACTATCAATCCAATAATTTAAACCATCGGCATCCGGCACTCGATTGAAATAAGCGACGTAAATATCGAGCAAGGTATCTAACGCTGACTTACTAATGGTTTGCGCGTTCGCGTGGACTTTGGTATTGACGATAAAATTATCAAATTTCAAGCTCTCGATCTGATAGGTGGCGAGCAAAGAACCATCCTGCTGCTTGAGTGTAAAGGTGCTACCCGCAATCTCCTGAATTTTAAAATTAGACGCACTATTTAAATTAAAGCCCAATTTCAAACTATCATTACCCTTACCACCATCTAAATACACATTCGGCAAACTGGCGTCTTTGATCGTAATCTGATTGTCAGCATCGCCAAATCGCAGTATCGAGCCTGCATCAGTACTTGCCACAGCGTAGCTGAGCAACGCGCTATTATCTTTAAGCGCACTGGTGATATTAATTTGTTCGGTCTGACTAGTCTGCGCGATATTTTTACGAATCAATCCCGTATTGTCGGTCGTTACCACCGATAGCTTATTACCGACCGCATACCCCCCATTGGCATAAGCGTCATAAATTGCACCGCCTTTAGGCAGATCCTTACCATCGAATTTCCAATTAAAAGAGAACAAACTCGCATCCGGTGTATTGGCCGCATAAATGCCGGGTGCAATACTACTGACCGTCAAATAGTCACCCAAATTGGAATAATATTGCAAGGCAAACGCTTCTTTTTCTGGTGCGCTAAATGGCTGATTCAGATATAACATCTTAGAATTTTGCGTCGCCCGCCAAATACCTGTGGCGCGATAATATCCGCCCTCGTAAGTACCCACAGTACCCAGTTCATCCATATAACCTATCCAGTCTTTCCAAGGAATACGACTCAAGGAATCGGTCACATGCGGACTGTCTAAGAAACTCTGATTAGTGGTAGGAAAAGATTTCGCGACTTCGGCATCGACATACTCATCTTGTAAGCCCGCGTAACTGTGACCAATCTCATGCAGCGCTAACTCAGAAGCCAGTGCATTCCCGGCCGAGGCCCAAGCAATGGTTCCGCCAGCACCACCATACAAAGGCGTATTTACCAAAACAATAATCAGTTCGCGCTCATTTCTTGCGAATACTTTAGCCACTTCATTTTCTACCGCATAGGTATCACCGTACAGCAAACGCCCATCGGCACCATGTTGAGTAGAATTAAAATAGGTATTAACTGAAATCGATTTATTCGGTTGATCGGTACCCGATTCAGCCGAAGCAAAGAATAGCGCTGAAGCGTTAAAGAATTTTTTGTAATTAGAAAATGGGGCATTGAGACGCGCATTGCTGTCCCCCAAAAAACTATCCAAAAAGACTTGGGCATCCGCAATAAACTTAGCTCGTTCAGCTTGGGTATATCCTTCAGCAACAATCACGATATCGACGCGGTGTGCGCTATCACCATTTTTAATGAGCGGGATCAAATCAGCCATAATTTTTATATGAAATTTTGGTAGGAATTAAGAAACATTAAACATACGCTACCCAGTATAGCAATAAAGTTTTGTGACTCACTCACGCCATTAAAAATATGTTGTACGATCCCCTACAAAACACTGTTTTTCCCACCAGAATCAGTTAAGCGATTTAAATTAAAAAATTCAAGCATTAAAAACAAAAAAGCATGAACTTTTTAGTTCATGCTTTTCATTTTCTAACTCGACGCGCCCCTACTCTGCCAAGAAATTTTCTATCAATCCGGCTAAGACTTCGGGCTGATCATGATGCAACATATGTCCAGCATCCATCACGATTTCAGTTCGCATTGAAGGAATAAATTTCATACGTCGGTCGATCTCGATACGTGCCTGTTCTTTCGAGCCTATCATGCGCCAGATATCGGTATCATTAGCCTCAACCCACAACACAGGTGCTGCGATGTTTTGCCAGCATTCCAATACTTCATCGACGTGATACAAGATAGGACTAGAATTTTTGTGCGCTGGATCGGCTAATAATTCCCACGCGCCATCAGAGTTTTGTTTAGACCAATGTTGCGCTAAAAACGCTGCACGCTCATTGGGTAAGCGAGGATTCGTTTTTTGCAAGCGCCCCGCCACTTCTTCCAAACTCGCATAAGTACGCAGAGTCGGCACTTCACGTAATTCTTCTAACCATTTTTTATAGCGCCCTGGTGCTTGTTTAGCTTGCGTCATTGGCATCCCAAAACCTTCTAGATTAATCAGTTTAGCGATACGCTCGGGACGAACACCTGCATAAATCATCGCAATATTCCCCCCCATGCTGTGTCCCAACAAATTGACAGGCTGATCTGGCGAATAGTGCTGCAAAATCGCGTCTAAGTCAGCCACATAGTCAGGAAACCAATAACTCTCCACCTTAGGGTATTCAGTCAAACCAAAACCGCGCCAATCAGGGGCAATCACATGCCAATCGCGCGCCAAACAATCAACCACAAATTGAAATGAAGCCGCCACGTCCATCCAGCCATGCACCATGAATAACAAAGGTGCATCAGGATCTCCCCAATGACGTATGTGCATATTTAACCCGCGCAAGGAGACGAATTCAGATTGGCTTGATTTCATAATGTTGACCTAAATATAAAAATAGAACGATCGTTCGATTATTATACGCTATTGCAGCATTTTGTTGTTTGACCCGCTTTTTAAAACAAAAAAGCACAAGATCTATTTTTCAATAAATCTTGTGCTCTTCGATTTTTTTGCAGACTACGCTGTTTGCTGCCAATGAGGCCAGCAATGCTGATTTAGCTTACCGCTTTCAAGGTTCCTTAGAGGTCAATAACAACTAATACAACTAATAGCCAGCCGTATCAAATCTCACGAAATCACCGACCTTCACTTGTACCGCTTTGCCGCTTTGCTCGTCGACTAATTCTCCGACAGCAAATGGCAATTGCACTTGCACAATCTTAATTTTTCCCATGCTGGCTTGTGGAATGCCGTACTGTAGAGGACGCGCTTGTTGCGCACTTAAACCTAAAGTCGGCAACTGATCGTAATCCGATACCACCAATGCCTGATCGCCGACGATGATGTTGGAACTGAGACCGGCATCAAAAATTATTTGTTGATCTTTGATCTTAATAATCTTCGCCATGAGAGGAAATGGCGCCAAATCCTTACGTATCCAAGCAACCGATTCTTCAATCACAGCGTCAACCGCCTTACCAAAACTAGTCGCATAAAACGCCACACTCCCAAACGGCTTATCGCGCCCTACTTTTGCATCATCTTCGGCTGGACGGTATAAGAGATGACGACTTAAGAAAGCACCACTCAAGCCATCATAAATACTAAACTCAACTTCAATATGACGACTCCGACTCTCCCACAAACCGAAGAATTGTTTATCGCTGCGGATACCAGCATTTCTAATTTCACCTGAAATCACAAATTGCGCATCATTTTCAGCCGCCACTTGCTGCACCATTTTTGCAGTGGGTGCGGTTTGCTTTAAGTCGAAGGACAATAGATTTGGTGATTGACGCACAATGTAGCTACCGCTGCGCTCCAGTCGACTTAGCATTTCACGCGGAAAGCCTTGGGCAATATCGTCGAGATCTTGCACTTGCGCAGCAACATTGACAGCAAATCCCGTCATCACGACTTTCTTTTTCAAGACTCGTTCTACGGCAGGCACAGGCGCTGGCGGTTTAGAAAATAAGCCACAACTAGTTTGCGTCAATAATGTCGCGCCCAAAGCAGTGATTAAAAAAAGCCTGCGTCCGATTTTTTTTATAGATGCCATCATCTGAGAAGCCCTATGATTCAGCGCTGTATTTGGGGCTGTATTTGGAGCTGTATTTGGCACTGTAACCAGAACGGCATCTGACGACCCAATTGACAATCTAAAAGCACTCTTTTGTGGAGACATTCTAATTATCCTTTTCTGCTTCTGCTTTCGGTTCCACTTATGCTTCCGTTTCGGTGCAAGCATACGATCAAGACAAACTAACTAATATTCATCGCGTTCAATTCTTGTGGCGTAAATCCTGCAGCAAGACGCGCTTCTACATTAAATGGTGCGCGTAAAGTTGGCGCTCTAAACCGCGCGGCCAATTGCGCAAAACAGGCAATAGGCTCTAATTGGCGTTGCTCACACAGATACGCAAACCACCGATTTCCTATCGCGACGTGCCCGATTTCATCGCGCAAAATAATATCCAAAATCTCGGCAGCAGCCTGATCGCCCGCTTGCGCAATCTTGGCGCGCAAGGCTGGCGTGGCATCAAGCCCGCGAGCCTCCATGGTGCGAGGCACCAGCGCCATGCGCGACAGCACATCATCCTGAGTCCGCTCGGCCAATTCCCACAAGCTATTATGCGCAGGAAAGTCGCCGTATTCATAGCCTAATGTGACTAAATGATCAGCCAACAAACTAAAGTGGTAAGCCTCTTCTTGCGCGACCTGCAGCCAGTCGCTGTAATAAGCTTCTGGCATATCAGGGAAACGCCACACGGCATCTAAGGCGAGATTAATAGCATTAAACTCTATATGTGCCAACGCGTGAATTAGAGTCGCGCGACCTTCGACGGTATTCATTGCTCTACGTTTTACACCGAGTGGCGGCACCAATTCCGGCCTCAATGGGCGCCCAGGAATATCGGTTGGCGCAAGCAATTGGACACTCAGATTAAGGCTTAATTGTTGTGCCAAATAGGCTTGCCTTAATGCTTGTACGGCGGCAGCTTTACTGCGCGCATCGGCTTTGGTTAAGCACGCCAAGGCAGCTAGCCGCACCTCAGATGGCAATTCGATGTGATCGATAGTCTGATTATCCTGAGAAGAAAATTCGGGTGAGGTCGGTGAAATCATGCGGAGGGCGGTAAAATGTCGGTTTATTTCAAGATCACTATTTTACGGCATTTACGCCTCTCCTCTTAGAAGTTTCATAGGAAGCAATATGGCAATCTACCAATTAGGCGACATCGCACCTGACATCGATCCCAGTGCTTACATCACCGATAGCGCCCAAATTATAGGCAAAGTAAAAATTGATGCCTTAGCCAGCGTTTGGTTCGGCAGCGTGATTCGTGGTGACAATGAATTAATTCATATTGGTGAAAACAGCAACTTACAAGAATCTTGCGTTTTACATACTGACCCCGGTTTTCCTCTTACCATCAGCAAGAATGTAACAGTCGGCCATCAAGCGATGCTGCACGGCTGTAGCGTCGGCGAAGGTAGTCTGATCGGCATACAGGCGGTGATTTTGAATGGTGCCAAGATAGGAAAGAATTGTTTAGTCGGTGCAGGCGCTCTGGTGACCGAGGGAAAAGAGTTTCCTGATAACTCGTTGATCGTTGGTTCACCCGCCAAAGTAGTTCGCACGCTCAGCGATGAAGCCATCGCGCAGATGCAAGCCAACACCCGAAATTATGTACGCCGTGCGCAAGAATACAAAACACAATTAAAGCGTATCGACAAAGAATAAGCAGTAAGCCAATCGTGATATAGCACATCACAAAAAGACAAGGAAACACAGTGAAAGACAATCTACAAAAATTTATGTTTGAGCATGCCGGAGTACGCGGTGAGCTGGTCGAGCTACCCAATACTTGGCGCGAAATTTTATCGCACCAAGATTATCCTAAAGCCGTGCAAACCATTCTAGGTGAATTGCTGGCAGCATCGGCACTGCTCAGCGCTAATTTGAAATTCAATGGCACCATGGTCATGCAAATTCATGGCGATGGTCCGGTGCGACTATTAGTCGTCGAATGTGATGCGCAATTACGTTTGCGCGCAACCGCTAAATTAGCTCCTGATGTTGAGATTGCGGATGATGCGACTTTAAGTGATCTCGTACATCGCCATGGCCAAGGCCGTTTTGTCATTACTTTAGATCCAAATGACAAATTGCCGGGACAACAAGCCTATCAGGGTATCGTACCTTTAGACGGTGAATCTATTGCAACCGTTATTGAGAATTATATGATGCGTTCCGAGCAGCTAGACACTAAACTGTGGCTGGCCTCAGATAGCCAAGTGTCACGAGGCTTACTACTGCAAAAATTGCCGAAGATAGGCGGTACTGAATCAAGTGTCGAAGATGAGACTGAAGCTTGGAATCGTGCCGTCATTTTAGGTAGTACCGTGAAACAGCAAGAGCTATTAGATACCGACATCAATACCTTAATGACTCGTCTATTCTGGGAAGAAACCTTGCGCGTTTTTGATTTGCAACACCCAGAATTCCACTGCAATTGTACGCGTGAAAAAGTGGGAAATATGCTGAAAATGTTAGGCGAAGACGAAGTCAAAACTGCGATCGCAGAGCTAGACAAACTCGATATTAATTGCGACTTCTGTGGCAAGCATTACAGCTTCGATCAAGTTGATTGCGCTCAGCTATTTACTGCCTCAACCTTAGTCGATGGCGTGGTTTCAGTCAGCGAACTTAAACATTAAGCGCGCCGCCAGCAGGTCTGCTGAGTAACTAGCAGACAATAGACAAGTCAAAAAGATGAAAAACTGAGTTAGCTACATTTAATCCCTTGAAGCTAACTCATTTCATCATATCAAGCCACCCAAGGCTCTAGTATTGGTAAGAAAAGCGTACATTAAAACGGTTCGCTTTATTTCCACCATTGGCGTCACTATGAGTGTAATTAAAAATCGTGACGATGCCATTCTTCCACATCATATCCGCGCCTAAAGAGAGCAACAGCAAACGTCTATCGATGTCATTGGAAGGCACCAGATAAATCGCATCAGGCGCATCAATATAATTTATTTTTAAACTATCGCGACGGGCAAAATCGCGTTGATATTCCATCTTTAAACGCGGGATCAATTCACCCCAAGGTGTGGCAACTTTCATCTCGCTATTAAAACCGATAGTGCTACGTTGACTCAACATCGTCTGTCCGTGGTAATGCAAAAGATACGCACCCGCGCCAGTTTCTGAAAATGGATCCAACTTCAATTTGGTCATATCCAAACGCACATACGGTATCACCATAATCTTACTAAAACTAAGGTCGCTACTAATCGCGCCTGAGCTAATCATCTGAGTGCCTTTCCATTGTCCGAAAGCGAGCGACAAATCATTCCCATCTTGACGACCAAAACGATCATCAATTTGATTCACACCCAACATAAACGAAAAACGCATAGATGGAAATAATTGTGTCGTCAGATAACTTGCTGCGGAATTCGCCGTTGCTGTCACAAACGAAGGATTACGCTCAAATTCGCTATGGTCGCGCGCATAACCAAGGCCAAAGCCAATATGTGTTTGACCACCACCGAAGCAACGATCCGCACCTGCACTAAACCCCATAGTCGTATATTTCAAACCATTCGCGCTGCGATAACTACCTACACTATTCATACCCGACACCCACATCGCAAGCGGTCCGCACTCTGTTTTGCGCTCTTTGTTCCCCTCATTTTTTGAACTACCAGCTTGGGAAGCCAACTCCAACATCCTGCCATTAAAGTGTTCGATCTGAGTTTGTTCAAAATGACGTACGGCTGCCGCATTGGCACTAACCACCGCCAACACGCCAGGATCTTTTGATGGATCAGGACGCGGCACGACCGTGATGACTAATTGAGCAGTATTAGAAACGCCACCAATTGCGGTAGCGGTAAAACTCAAACTATCAGGACCAATATAACCAGGCGCTGGCGTATAAGTGATTCGCGTTTCATTCAGACTTGCCGCACCATGTACAGGCGGGCTATTCAAATTAATTGTTAGCCCGGAAAAAACAGGTCCAGAAATCAAACTGGCGAGATCAACACTGGCACTACGTCCGGTCTCCACTGTTAGGCTCATGTTTTTTGCTACTGGTGCAGCTGCCACAACGGAAATATTAATCGTAGCCGAAGCGAAACTACCATTACTACCTAGTACAGAATAGCTAACGCTATCATTCCCCACGTAATTAGTCGCAGGTACATAGCTCAAACTCATCCCATTCACAGTCACGACGCCATGCGCCGCCGGCGTGCTGAGACTGAGGCTGAGCGCGCCAGCCAAAGCCGCCACAGGCAAAGGATTCGCCGCGCTATTCGCCTGCACGACGACGCTATTCACAGTGCCATTCATCGCTTGTACTTCAATCGCGATCGTTACCGTATTCGAAACACCGCCTGGCCCACTCGCAGTAATGGTCAAGGCATCGCTTCCGACATAAGCTGCCGTCGGCGTATACAACAAATCTGTCCCTCGTTGCACCACGCTACCGTGGCTGACGCCATTCACTATATTAATCTGAGTGGCTAGCCCTACTATTTTGGGCGCAATGAGATTCGAGGTGCTATTGGCTACGACTTGTACATTAGTGGCGCTCAAAACGGGGGCGACGGCAACGACATTAATCGTGATCGAGGCTGGCGCCGAAGTCCCACCGACCCCGATCGCCACCACGCTCAAGGTGTCGACACCCACATATCCTGGTTGCGGCGTATAACGAATTCCCAGTCCACTCACAGTAGCTACACCATGCGAGGGAGGGGTTTGAATCGCGATACTACTGACGTTCCCGCTCACGGTCGGTGTTATTGTGATGGGATAAGTGCTGCTATCGGTATTGACCGTGACAGCGCTGCTGGTCAGTTTAGGAAGATCATCTAAGACTTGAATATTCAGCGTCGCTACATTAGACGAGCCCGCCGCACCCACAACATATAAACTGACTTGATCTGCGCCAACATAATCTCTATTTGGCGTGTAAAACAAATCCAATCCATTCACAGTCACCACACCATGCGCGGGTGTGCCGACAATACTCAAACTCGTTGCATTGCCTGTGATAGCAGGCGTAATTAAATTCAAAGTAGTATTCGCACTCACGCGCACATTGCCCGACTCTAGACTCGGCGGTGGTTCAACGACGTTGATAGAAATGGTCGCGATAGATGAAGTCCCCCCAGGCCCGGTCGCTTGATAACTGATCGTATCGGATCCAAGGTAGCCGCTAGAGGGCGTATAAATAAGATTCAAACCACTGACACTCGCCACGCCGTGCGATGGTGTACTCGCAATCGAAATGCTGGTCACGCTACCTGAGGTAACGGGCGTGATGCTATTCCCACTGCTACTCTGCACAACTGTTTTGGTCGAATTACTGGCGACCGGCGCTGCCGACACAACGGTGACATTAATCGTGGTGGTATACAGTATTGGGACAGAAAAAAAGGTCGCGCTGACATTCACCGTAAAAGAATAACTACCTGCCGAGGTGGGCGTACCCGATAGTATTAGTTCGTGCCCATTCGTGGCTGGCGGCGGCTTTGGGATCGTGCTTGTGCCGATACCCGGAGGCAAAGCCCCCGAAATGGTATAGACATTATCTTGGGTACCGGTACCTTCAAAATTTTGTGAAAACGATTGCCCCTGCGTCATCGTCACATTCACTGTCGCACCGGAATTTAAAATCGTTTGCGCCTGTACCAAATTTGACCACATCAGATAGGCGATAAACACCAGCAAGGACAAGCCATTCAATAGCCAACGCCGTACTTGGCTTCGTTCTGTGTATTTGAGATATTGCGCGCCAAATGGCAACGGCAAAGCCGATGCAGTTAGTTTCATATTTCCCCCAGTTTTCTATTTTTTGCTTTTTTTGACTTCATTGAACTACGCTGACAATCACTCTGAGGCTCTATCAGATGCACAGCCAGTATCATGCATTGTTTTAATAAGCCGTCACTACAACATAGATAAACGCCCCTTAATTCACAAGAAAAACAGCCGCTTTGACGCCAAGTCCCAACATAAACCCTAGAAATAGACGGACATTAAATACTCATTTGATATTCATTTAAATAACACAAATTGTACCTCGTCTATTCAGTAATTTTGTTTTTCATGAAGAACCCATCATAAATCTAGACTTTTTGTAGTAAAGTTTGCAGTCGATTTAATCAACTCATTTGGTCGCGCTATATTTTTTCTGTTTTTCAGTTCTGTTTTCCAGTGCTATTTTCTAGTTCTGTTTTTTGTGCTTTCTTGTTGCGGGCGCGAGTCATTGCGATTCATTGCGATTCATTGCGAGTCATAGTTTCCAGACTATTTTCCACTGGCAGCTTCAGAATTGGCACACTAAAATTTTCTATCACGAATGCTCTACGCTAAAGTGCAAAAAAAAATGACTACGCCTACCACGCCCAACTCCAACACCTCTTCGTTACAACAACTGAAGATCAATCGCAACGCGAATCCCGCTGCAAAAAAATCACGCGCTTATGGGCGCTGGATAGTCATTCTTCTGCTTATTGCAGTGATACTAGGTGTGCTGCTCAAGCCTGACAAATTAGAGGTTCAAGCCAGCTCCGTTATCACCACTTATCCCTCTCAACAATATGCCCAGCTCACAGCATCCGGCTATGTGGTCGCGCAAAGAAGAGCGGCAGTCGCCAGCAAAGCGACGGGTAGATTAGTCTGGCTCAATGTGCGCGAAGGCAGCGTGGTCAAGCAAGGTGAAATCATTGCTAAACTAGATGCGAGCGATATACAGGCTGCGCTAGTGGCGGTACAAGCGAGCATACGACAAGCAGAAGCAGGCGTAGCGCAAGCCAATGTCGAAGTCGTGAATGCCGAATCCGATCTCAAACGTAGCCAAGGTTTAAGCACTCAAGGATTTATCTCTAGTCAGGCGTTAGACGCTGCAAACAAGCGTTTCAATGCCGCGAAAGCAGCGATGATTTCTGCACAAGCAGCCGTCGCCGTCGCTAAAGCTCAACTGAAAGTCCAACAAGTGAATCAAGATTTCACCGAAATCCGCGCCCCTTTTGATGGCGTGGTCTTGGTTAAAAATGCTAACGTCGGCGATATCATCACGCCGTTTTCCAGCGCAGCGGGCAGTCAAGGTGCGGTCGTCACCATGGCCGACATGAGCACCTTAGAAGTCGAAGCCGATGTCTCGGAAAGTAATCTCGCCAAAGCAAAAATCGGCCAACCTGTTGAAGTCACTTTAGACGCCCTACCGGATACTCGCTTTCGCGGCAACGTGGTCAGCATCGTGCCCACAGTCGATAGAGCCAAAGCCACAGTCATGACCAAAATTCGTTTTGAAAAACTCGATCCGCGCATCCTGCCGGAGATGAGTGCCAAGGTGACGATCTTGTCACAAGCGGCCAGCGATGCCGACCAAAAGCCGGTATTAGCAATCAATCCTAAAACCGTGGTCGATCGTGGTGGCAAGAAAGTGGTTTTTAAAATTAAAGACGATACGGTAGAAATGATCGCCGTGAATCTAGCGAGAAAAATTGGCGACAATCAGGAAGTCACTGGTGCCCTGCAATCAGGTGATAAATTAGTCTTGATGCCTAGCGAAAAACTCGAAGCCGGTAAAAAAATCAGCGTTGTCAGCAAATGAGTCAGATTGCAATGAATGAAAATAATTCTATGGTAACCGCCTCTGTAGACAATCATGGCGACAGCGCTAGCAACAAAGATGCGACGCCTATCATCCGCATACGTGGCTTGGACAAATCTTACACCCGCGGAGGACAAGTCATTCCGGTATTAGAAGGCGTCGATCTGGATATCCAAAGTGCCGAATTTTTAGCACTGATGGGCCCCAGTGGCTCTGGTAAAAGTACCCTACTTAACCTCATTGCTGGTATCGATAAACCAACGGCTGGCACAATAGAAATCGCTGGCGTCAATATCGCCAATCTCAGCGAAGGACAGTTAGCCGATTGGCGTGCGGCGAACGTGGGCTTTATTTTTCAGTTCTACAATTTGATGCCGGTACTCACGGCATTTGAAAACGTAGAGCTGCCTTTACTACTCACCAATTTATCTAAGAAACAGCGCCACGCCCATGTCAGCGCAGCATTGGAAATGGTCAAACTCAGCGACCGCATGGATCACTACCCCAACGAACTCTCTGGCGGTCAACAACAACGCGTTGCGATTGCACGCGCTTTGGTGACTGATCCAACTTTAATTGTGGCCGATGAACCAACCGGTGATTTAGACAGAGTCACCGCCGAAGAAATTCTTAATTTACTGGATGAACTACATCGCAGCTTAGGCAAAACCATCATCATGGTCACTCACGATCCCAAAGCAGCATCACGGGCAAGACGCTTAGTGCATCTAGAAAAAGGTCTATTGGTTGCGGACGACGCGTTAGCAACGGCGTCTTCACATTAAGAAATCAAAACGCTATGTTCATCCTGCGCCTACTACTCAAGAACGCTTTTCGGCATAAATTACGCACGATCTTAACGATGGTAGGACTCATCGTCGCCATTTGCGCCTATGGGCTGTTACGCACCATTATTGACGCTTGGTATGCGGGCGTGGATGGTACTTCTAGCGTCAGATTGATCACTCGCAATTCCATTTCACTGACCTTTCCACTACCTTTAAGTTACGCCGACCGACTCAGAAATGTAGAAGGTGTGACCGGCGTCAGTTGGTCTAATTGGTTTGGTGGCGTGTATATTACCGAGCGTAATTTCTTCCCACAATTCGCGGTCGAACCCGCCAGTTATTTGGCGCTCTATCCCGAATATGTTTTAAAAGATGAGGAGAAAAAAGCCTTCATCTTAGACCGACAAGGCGCTATCGTAGGACGCAAACTGGCCAATCAATATGGCTGGAAAATTGGCGATCAAATTCCCTTACGCGGCACGATCTTCCCAGGCACTTGGACTTTCACTTTACGCGGTATCTGGGATGGGGTCGATGCAAAAACCGATGAATCACAATTTCTATTTCACTGGCAATTATTAGCCGAATCAAATCGCAAGCGATTTAAGCGCAATGCCGATTACGTCGGCGTCTATGTAGTGCGCATCGATGATCCTAACAACGCCCCTCTAGTGTCCGAGCGTATCGATGCACAATTTAAAAATTCCTTGGCAGAGACGTTAAGCGAGACCGAAAAAGCATTTCAATTAGGTTTCGTGTCTATGAGCGAGGCAATCTTGGTTGCCGTCAATGCTGTCAGCTATGTGATCATCATCATTATCATGGCGGTAATGGCGAACACCATGACCATGACCGCACGCGAGCGCTTAGCCGAATATGCCACGCTCAAGGCATTAGGCTTTGCCCCCAGCTTCGTCGTGAAACTATTGTTTGGCGAAAGCCTAGTGATTGCTTTACTAGGTGGTGGAGCTGGCATTTTACTCACACTACCGATTGCTGCGGCATTCGCCAAATCGGTTGGCAGTTTGTTTCCCGTGTTTGCCGTATCACAGACCACGATGCTATTGCAAATTCTCGCCAGTAGCATAGTCGGCGTCGTCGCGGCGGCGTGGCCTGCATGGAAGATGAGTCGTATCGACATCGTCAACGGATTAAGGCATGTAGCATGAAAGCTATCCCCTTTTCCTACGTCGCCAGAAACCTGTGGGTGCGCCGCGTCACCACCCTGCTCACCGCGGGCGGCATGGCGCTCGTCATCTTTGTATTCACCGTGGTCTTGATGATGAGTGAAGGCATACGAGCAACCTTAGTCGCGACCGGACAACCCGATAATATTTTAGTGTTACGCAAAGGCTCAGGCGCAGAAATTAATAGCGGTATCGCCAGAGATCAAGCCGCAATTATCGAAAGCCTGCCAGGCATCGCAACAAATAGAGAAGGCAAGGCACTGCTGAGTAAAGAGCCGGTTGTTTTAAATAATTTACCTAAGCGTAGTAATGGCAAGCCCAGTAATGTGACTTTGCGTGGCACCTCCGCCTTAGGATTAGAGTTACGCCCACAAGTGAAGATGTTAGAAGGTCGCATGTTCCGCCCTGGCACTTCCGAAATTATCGCGGGACGCTCGGTGTCGCAAGGTTTTCGCGGTACCGGTTTGGGAGAAACCCTGCATTTTGCGCAGCGCGACTGGGTCGTGGTCGGAATCTTCGACTCTGGCAAAACAGGATTTGATAGCGAAATCTGGGGCGACAACGAACAAATGATGGCAGCCTTTCGACGCAATGCCTACTCAACTATCGTTTTTCGCTTAAATGATGCGAACGCAGCGTCGGCTTTACAAACTGCGATTGCTAACGATCCCCGCTTACAAATTGACGCCAAACCGGAGATTCAATTCTACGCAGAACAAAGCGAAGCGCTCGCCACATTCATACGCATATTAGGTTTGAGTCTATCAGTTATCTTTTCTATTGGTGCCATAGTCGGCGCGATGATCACCATGTTTGCGGCTGTCGCGCAACGCGTTGGCGAAATCGGAAGCTTACGTGCCTTAGGTTTCCGGCGCAGCGCTGTGTTAGTCGCTTTTCTTTCTGAATCTTTATTACTATCGCTAGTCGGTGGTCTAATTGGCCTATTTGCAGCGTCTTGGATGCAGGCGGTAGATATTTCTACCACCAATTTTCAGACCTTCAGCGAGCTTGCGTTTCAATTCAAATTAAACGGCGAAATCATTATCAAAACTCTCATCTTTTCTTTAAGCATGGGCTTTATTGGTGGATTTATTCCCGCTTGGCGCGCTTCTCGTATGAAGATTGTCGATTGCCTGCGCGCCTCATGATGATGCCTTAATCTGGCTTCCAACTAAGTTTTTGAGCAATACTTTTTATGCACATTGCTCAAAAATTCATCAAAAACACCGACGATCACGGCAGAAAAAATATAAAGCACGTGCGCTTTTGCGCAAATTGGTTTTACGGGTGCATCACAAACCGTTATCATGTGCGCCACTCGAGAATTTCTAAAAATTTCAATTAGAAATGAGGGAGCAAACATGTGCCCCAACAATGCGCATCGCCTCACATGAGTTTTTGGGAAATTCTCGCATCAAAAATGGAGAAATAATTTATGGCAACTTTCAGCGTTAAAGACGTCCTCAATGGTAAAGCCCCGAGCGACAACAGTGTCACAGTCCAAGGTTGGGTACGCACCCGCCGTGATTCCAAAGCAGGCGTGTCCTTCTTGGCATTAACCGACGGCTCTTGCTTCGGTACTTTGCAAATCGTCGTGCCCAATACATTAAGCAATTACGAAAGCGAAGTGTTGCACCTGACCGCAGGCGCCTCCTTTGCAGCAACCGGTATGGTCGTGCCATCCCAAGGCGGTGGTCAAAGTTTCGAGATGCAAGCTGAGAGCGTGCAGGTATTTGGCTTGGTCGAAGACCCAGACACCTACCCGATTCAACCCAAACCGCACAGCATGGAATTCTTACGTGAGAACGCTCACTTGCGCGCGCGTACTAACATCATGGGCGCGGTAGCACGTACCCGTCACTCGATTGCGCAAGCCATCCACCGCTTCTTCCATGAGCAAGACTTCTTCTGGGTCAACACACCGATCTTGACTGCATCCGATTGCGAAGGCGCTGGCGAAATGTTCCGCGTATCCACTTTGGATATGATGAACTTCCCCAAAACACCAGAAGGCAAGCCAGATTTCAGCAAAGATTTCTTCGGTAAAGAAACCTTCTTGACAGTGTCTGGCCAATTGAACGTAGAAACCTATTGCATGGCATTGTCCAAGGTCTACACTTTCGGTCCAACCTTCCGCGCAGAAAACTCCAACACCAGCCGTCACTTGGCTGAGTTCTGGATGATAGAACCCGAAGTCGCTTTCGCAGATCTCAAACAGAATGCCGACCTCGCCGAAGCGATGTTGAAATATGTCTTCACCGCCGTCTTGAACGAACGCGCTGATGATATGGCCTTCTTCGAAGAACGCGTGGAAAAAGGCGTGATCGCCAAATTAGAAAACATGATCGCCAAACCATTCGTGCGTATGGACTACACCGAAGCGGTCAACATCTTGCAAAACTGCGGTCAAAAATTCGAATACCCAGTGTCATGGGGCACCGATCTGCAATCCGAACACGAACGCTACCTCGCCGAAAAACACGTCAACGGCCCAGTGGTTCTGCAAAACTATCCTAAGGACATCAAGTCTTTCTACATGCGCATGAACGACGACGGCAAAACGGTAGCAGCGATGGACATCTTAGCCCCAGGCATAGGCGAAATCATCGGCGGCTCACAACGCGAAGAACGTTTAGACGTATTAGACGCTCGCATGGAAGAAGTCGGCTTAGCGAAAGAACCGTACTACTGGTACCGCGACCTGCGCCGCTACGGCACAGTGCCACACGCAGGTTTTGGTTTAGGTTTTGAACGTGCTGTTTCCTACATCACTGGTGTGGGTAATGTGCGCGATGTGATTCCGTTTCCTCGTACGCCGGGGAATGTGCGGTTCTGATTTTTCCGGTTTGAGTTTGAAGGGGGAAGGGCGACTTTGGATCGCCCTTTTTTACATGGCTTGATATTTTTATGAGCTACTCATCTATCAATTTATGTGTACTAAAAAGCTAAACAGCATTAGTCACAATTAAATATTTTATAGTTTTCAAATTATCGAAAAAATTGTCTTTTCTTAATTATCACGTTAAGCTCTTTTTGTTGTTCGAATATACGATGGCTGGTGCTATATACAAAGGGAGCAAGCGGTGTGAGCGACGTAAAACTTATAAGTATCAAATTCACAAACTTCAAATCTCTCCGGAATTTTACAATTTCGCTACAAGACATCAACATATTAGTCGGGCCAAACAACGCGGGAAAATCAACTATCATAAGTGCACTCCGAATTCTGGAAGTGGCTCTCAAACGAGCTCGTTCCAAAAATGCAGAGCGAGTAACATTACCTAACAACAGTTTAGGTTTTGGCCATCATATCTCTCTATCACAGTTAAGCATCTCGCTTGAGAATGTAGCAACTGATTACAACTCAGAGGACAGTCAGATTGATTTCAGATTTTCTAACAAGAATAAATTATCACTCTTTTTCCCTAACGATGGTGGATGCACTCTGTTTTGGGAATGTGAGGGGCAACCAATTACAACTGTTAGCAGATTTAAAACTGCCTTCCCAATAACTATTCAGGTTGTCCCAGTCCTTGGACCGTTAGAATATAGAGAATTATTCGTAAACGAAGACACTATTAAATCTGCGCTTAACACACATCGCGCTAGCCGACACTTCAGAAATTACTGGCATCATTTCTCAGATGGGTGGGACTTATTTGAGCAAATGGTATCAAATTCATGGCCTGGCATGAAGATCAAGCCTCCAGAAGTAAAAGTAGGTTTGCGTGAGTCTGAGCTTTGCATGTTTGTCGCCGAAAACAGGATAGATAGAGAAATATTCTGGTCTGGTTTCGGCTTTCAAATCTGGTGTCAACTCTTGACACATATTTCACGAGCCTCGAAATCAACAGTGCTTGCGATTGATGAGCCCGAAATATACTTGCATCCTGACGTACAACGGCAACTACTCTCGATATTACGAGGACTTGACGCAGATGTTTTGTTAGCAACTCATTCTGTAGAAATAATTGGAGAAGCCGATCCCGCTGAAATATTACTTATTCAAAAAGGTAAGAATTCTGCTCAAAGATTACGCGATGTTGAAGGAATGCAGCTAGCCTTATCCGCAATAGGGTCTGCTCAAAACGTTACCTTAGCCCATCTCGCACGAACGAAGAAGATAGTATTCGTCGAAGGATTTGATGATTTCAAAACCGTTAGACGATTCGCGAAGGTACTCGGAAACGACGATCTATCTACGGGAAACGACCTTACTGCCTTCGAATCAGGTGGGTTCACATCTTGGGAGAAAATTAAATCGTTTGCATGGGGCGCAAAAAAAACAATAGACGCAAATCTAAAGATTTTTGCCATCTATGACAGAGACTATTTCTGCGAAGAAGAAATAGAAAAAATCCGAAATGAACTGAAAAATGAATTAACAGATGCTCATATTCTTAGACATAAAGAAATGGAAAACTATCTGTTAAATACCCAAGTGCTACAACGGACACTACAAAAACAAATTGATCAAAAAGCAAAGCGCACAGGTAAATCACTTAGTCAGACAAAAACAATTGAAGAATATCTCATAAATATTACAGAAGATGAACGTATAGACGCACAATCGCAATATGTCGCAAAGCGCATAAATTTTAACAAAAGCTCAGGCATTGACCCAAGCATATTGAGCAAAAAAGCAATTCAAGAATTTGAACAAAAATGGGCTTCATTAGATTCGCGTCTTGGAATCTGCCCAGGAAAAACGGTCTTACGTAGACTTCGAGAAGTAGTTCAAACCGAGCTATCTGTGAATCTCACAGATATACAAATTATTGATGAATTCAACATATCAGAAATTCCAAACGATATGAAAGAATTGGTTGCGAAACTCGAAGACTTTAGATCGAGCAGCAAGTAACCATGTTGGGTGGCCACTAAGAAGCCATGTAGATACTGTCTCGTCCGTCAAGCGAATTCGGGATTAAATGGGGTCTTGGATTTTAAAATAGCGAAAGCCAAAGAAAGAAGCTTTCTCATACAAGCAATGATAGCGATCATCTTTGGTTTTCCAGCGACGAGT
>NZ_JBHLXJ010000016.1:0-320748 GCF_042432465.1 Affinundibacterium danionis
GGACAAGGTCGCTTTGACTCTAGACTTCGTCGGATTACTTAACCGAGCACCTGATCCCGTGACCTTTAATGAGATACTTAATCAGCCTCATTCTGATACCGTGACTCTCATCGGGCAGTTTATTCATTCTGATGAGTATATTGGGCGGTTTATGGAGTAATAATTTAACTTAAACACAGTTCTGAAAACCTAAAAGGGGAAAAGCAATTTGCTCTTCCCCTTTTACATTTGAGTAGCTCACATTAAGCGTATCGTCGACTAATTTCTCTCAAACAAATTACCCAAGCCACCCAGCACTGATCCTTCTTCGCCACCACGGCTACCACCGATTTTAGAAGCACCAACGATACGATTCGCCATGCGTGCCAACGGTAAGGATTGCAGCCAAACTTTACCTGGGCCGCGCAATGTCGTGAAGAAAATACCTTCGCCGCCGAACAGAGCGGTTTTCACACCGCCGACAAATTGGACATCGAAATCTACATTGCTAGTGAACGCTACCACACAGCCAGTATCAACACGTAAAGTTTCACCAACTTGCAAGTTTTTTTCTATCAAGGCGCCGCCTGCATGTACGAACGCAAGCCCGTCACCTTCAAGTTTTTGCAAGATAAAACCTTCACCACCAAAGAAGCCCGCGCCTAAGCGTTTTTGAAACGCAATGCCCAATGACACACCTTTCGCAGCACAAAGGAAAGCATCTTTTTGACACAGCAAGGTGCCACCCAATTGATCCAAATGCACGGGTATAATCCGACCAGGATATGGTGCACCAAAGGCGACCTTGCGCTTTACCGATCCTTGATTGGAGTACACCGTAGTGAACAAAGATTCACCAGTTAATAAGCGTTTACCTGCCCCCATTAAAGAACCTAACAAACCGCCTTGAGATGCCGAGCCATCGCCAAAAATAGTTTCCATCTGAATCTGATCTTCCATGTAAAACATAGAGCCAGCTTCACCGACCACGGCTTCGCGCGGATCAAGTTCAATCTCTACGAATTGCATGTCGTCGCCAAAAATCTGATAATCGATTACATCCATTGCCATGATGATTCCCTCTTTTCTTATTAAAAAATTCTGCGGAAGATAATCCAAATTGCAGAAAGTGCTGTGCATTTTAACCAGAATTTTTTGCAGTATTAGAAAATTTTTCCGGTAAAAATTTTCTATGAATACCGAAGTAGGAATTTAGCGCGTGCGTGAACGCAAGGCTAGTATGGGTCGCTCTACGCCATGCCAAGAGCCAGCAGCACAGATCAAAGTCAAATAGCTAGCACAGATAGCAAGCGAAGAAACAGACCAGCCTGAATAGGCTGCAATCAAAGTTTGCTGTAAAGGAAATGCGTATAAATACACACCATAGGAATAGTCACCAAAACGATTGAAACCACGAATCAATCCAGCCGGGACATAGGCTAAATACAGCAGCACATACGGCAAGCTCAGATAATACACCATCAAAAAAGCATGGCCGCTGATGGTCAAACTAATCGCGCTTGCTACGACGATACCCATCATGATTTTTCCTGACATAGGTATACGGTAACGAAGCCAGTAGAAAACACATGCAATAAAAAAGAACCAGACAAAACGCAGCAATTGCAAGTGCAGTAAAAAATAACATTTATCTGATACAAACCAAACGCCTAAAAATACCGTCAATGCAGCGATCAAAGCGACGACATGAGAACGAAATTTCACAACATAGAAGTAAGTAACGCAAGTGAACAACAATAAAACATACATACTCAATTCGTAGATCATGCTCCACAAAGAACCGTTAACGATGCCCGCCAGATGATGTCCTTCAAACACACCGGGTAAGTAAAATTCGACATCCGCCATCAGTACCGCATTCTTCAACAGATAACGCCAGGTCTGTGCTTCATGTAGATAGCTAGAGAAATCAAGTCGACTAAAACAAGCACCCAAGACAAACACGCTGAATAGCAGCATTACCCACAATGCAGGAAAAATTCGCAATGCACGCGCACGCAAATAATCGTATGCGTTTTGGCTGCGCATTAAACTCGTACAAACTAAGAAACCGCTAGTGACGAAGAAGATATCGACCGCCATGGCGCCCAGATTTTTACCAACTCTAGTAGCGAATGGCTCAGGCTGGCCGAGCATGGCAAAGCTATGGCTGATTAAAACAGCAAAGGCTGCCAGCAAGCGTAACAAATTAAAATTATTGTCTTTGCCGACAGCGAGTTCGCCCAGAGTAGATGAGGAAGAAAAAAACTTTAGCACATCAAATATTAAGCAAGACGCTTCGCCGCAATCGCATTCCCTGCGCGACTAACCGCCTTGCGTCCTAGGTGTTGAGAAATGAACTGACCAGCATCGACCACTTGATTGAGATCGATCCCAGTATGCACGCCCAAGCCTTGCATCATGAACAGCACATCCTCGGTAGCCACATTACCCGTCGCACCTTTGGCATACGGACAGCCGCCGAGACCGGCAACAGAAGAGTGGAAAATGCTGACGCCAACTTCCATGCTGGCGTAGATATTTGCTAAGGCTTGACCGTAGGTGTCATGGAAGTGACCAGAAATTTGCGCGATCGGAAATTCCTGCGCAACGCGTTGCATCACGGTTTGTACATGACGTGGCGTACCGACGCCTATCGTATCGGCGATGTCGATCTCATCGCAGCCGAGATCACGCATCAACTTCACCACACCAGCGACTTGTTCTGGTGTGATTTCACCTTGATAAGGGCAACCGAAAGAACAACTGATGCTGCCGCGCAAACGCAGACCATGCTGTTTCGCCGCCGCTGCCACATCGCGGAAACGCTCTATCGATTCCGCAATCGAACAATTAATATTTTTTTGCGCGAAGGCTTCGGATGCCGAGCTAAAGATCACGACTTCATCAGCGCCAGCCGCTAAGGCAGCTTCAAAGCCCTTCATATTCGGTGTCAAGGCAGAATAAATGACACCTGCTTTGCGCGTTATGCCTGCCATGACTTCCTTCGAGGTCGCCATCTGCGGCACCCACTTCGGCGACACAAAAGAAGCGGCTTCAATATTCGCGAACCCAGCCTTCGTCAAACGATCGACGAGTTCAATTTTGACTTCCGCTGGAATCGTCTCTTTTTCATTTTGCAAGCCATCGCGTGGACCGACTTCGACAATCTTGACGCGCAACGGCAAATTCACTTGTTTCGCTAATACGACCATTTCAATATCCTTTCGATTGGTCAACCACACCACGCACAGTTTGGCCTTGTTCCAATGCCTGCATCTTTTCTGCAATTTGCGCCACGCTTTGCTCAAACAAACTTAATGCAGATTCGTGTGGCGTAATCTGTATGCGTGGCTCTTGCCAAAACGGATGATCAGCAGGCAATGGCTCATGTTGAAATACGTCTAAAGTCGCACCAGCAATATGTCCGCTTTGTATGAGCTCGAGTAGATCTTGTTCTACCACATGAGCACCGCGCGCCACATTAATCAAATAAGCTCCACGCGGCAATTGTTCCAGCGTCGCTCGATTCAAAATATGACGTGTTTCTGAAGTCAATGGCAAGATACAGACTAAGACACGTGAAGCGTTCAAAAACGCAGACAGCTCCTGTTGGCCGTGATAGCAAGTCACACCCTCGATGTGTTTTTCACTGCGACTCCAACCATGCACGGGAAATTCAAAATGCTGTACCGCCTGCAAAATGCGCTGCCCTAACACACCCAATCCCAAGATCCCGACGCCAAATTCACTTTTCTTATTCGGTGCCAAACATTGCCATTGTTTGGCATTACGATGCAGCTCATAAGTATCGAAACGACGGAAATGACGCAGTAGCGCATAGCTGACATATTCAGCCATTTGCACCGCCATGCCTGCATCGTCCAGACGAATTAAAGGTACACCGCTAGGCAAAGCACTTCCTAACTGCAATATCGCATCAACTCCTGCGCCTAAGACAAAAATCGCCTTCAGATCTGTACGCCCCTCGAGCATCGCTGCTGGCGGTTTCCAAACAATCGCATAATCGGCTGGCGCCGTATCATTGGGCTGCCATTGCCTCACTTCACAATGAGCAAAGACCTGACTGATTTTCTTAAACCATTTTTCAGCGTTCGGACTATCAGCGCAAAACAGGATTTTTAACATGGATATGGTGAAAATAAAATTCGATACAAAACAATGGCTATTAAACTGAGATTCGCAGTTTTTAGGGCGGGTGCAACCCGCGCCGCCTACATTTTGAGTCACTGCGCAGCGCGGGTTACACCCGCCCTACGAAACTCGGCTAACATCCCCTCCCCCTTCAAGGGGAAGGAGTATTCATCCTACATCACTTGTGCAATCTTCCCTCTCTTTGTTTAGCAGGCATGCGAGCAAGAAGTTCGACTAAGATCTTCACTGCTTAAAATTCAACAAAGGCGCACCTTCTGTCACCTGATCACCAACCGCATACAAAACTTCTTCAACGACACCATCATGTGGTGCAGAGATGGTGTGTTCCATCTTCATCGCTTCCATAATCAACAGCGCCTCACCTTTCTTCACTTCTTGGCCATTCTTCACCACCACTGCGACGATCTTGCCTGGCATCGGGGCGGTTAAACGGCCGCCTTCTGCTTCGGCTTCGCCCGCATGTGCCATCACATCGTTGTAATGCAAATCGTAGTGTGTACCTTGGCTAAATACGTGGAAATGTTCGCCATCGCGGACCACCGTGCCTTTCACGGTTTGCTCAGCAATGGCTAACACGACATCGTCACCACTGCGCGACACTAAGCGTACGGTTTCGCTGTCGCCATTTGCAGCGATGATCCATGCATCTTGCATGTAGGTCACTTGCACTGCGTGCGTTTGATGTTCTTCGGCGAATTGCAATCCACGTTGCATGTAGCTATTCATGCGCCAGCCTTGACTACTTTGCCATGGATCTGCGCCTGTCGATTTTTCTGACTGCAACAAGGACACTGCAGCCAAAGACAAGATTGCTAAATTGGCCGGAGCTGGCGTAGGGAATAAGGCAGCTTGATTGCGTTCGATCAAGCCCGTATCTAAATCCGCCGTTGAGAAAGCTTGACTGGTAATAAGGCGCGATAAAAATGCGATATTCGAATTCAAGCCAACAATCTGATATTGCGCTAGTGCTTGCGCCATGCGCGCCAAGGCTTCGGTTCTGTCTTTGCCCCACACGATCATCTTCGCAATCATCGGGTCGTAGAAAGGTGAAATCGTATCGCCTTCGCGTACGCCACTATCAATCCTAAACGCAGCGGGATCTGGCGAACCACCGAGTTCAAAATTCACAGCGCTCGGCGTACGTGCGTGGCGCAAAGTACCGATCGATGGCAAGAAACCTTTTTCTGGATTTTCTGCATACACGCGCGCTTCAATCGCGTGGCCATGAATCTGCAATTGCGACTGTTGCAAAGGTAATTGTTCACCCGCTGCGACACGTAACTGCCACTCTACCAAATCAGTGCCTGTGATCATTTCGGTGACAGGATGTTCCACCTGCAAACGCGTGTTCATTTCCATGAAATAGAAAGAACCGTCTTCGCCGTTAACACTTTGTTCTGCGATGAACTCCACCGTACCTGCGCCGACATAACCGACCGCTTTCGCTGCCGCTACCGCCGCTTCACCCATCGCTGCACGACGCTCCGCCGTCATGCCAGGAGCCGGTGCTTCTTCCAATACTTTTTGATGACGACGTTGTACCGAGCAATCGCGTTCAAACAAATAAACGCAATTGCCATGGGTATCAGCAAACACTTGGATTTCGATATGACGTGGACGTTGCAAATATTTTTCAGCAAGCACTTTATCGTCGCCAAAAGAATTGATCGCTTCGCGCTTACAAGATGCCAAGCCATCTTTGAAGTCCTTGCTGTGCTCAATCACACGCATGCCTTTACCACCGCCGCCAGCACTGGCTTTCAACAACACAGGGTAGCCGATGCCATCCGCTTCGTTTTGCAAGAAATCAGGATCTTGGTTGTCGCCATGATAGCCAGGCACCAAAGGAACATTGGCCTTTTCCATCAAAGACTTGGCGGCAGATTTACTGCCCATCGCTTCAATCGCTGACGCTGGCGGTCCAATGAAAGCGATACCCGCTTTCGCACAGGCATTCGCGAACTCACTATTCTCAGACAAGAAGCCATAGCCCGGATGGATCGCCTGCGCACCCGTCGCCAATGCGACTTCGATAATCTTGTCGGCACGCAGATAGCTTTCTTTCGCTGGCGCTGGGCCAATCAATACCGCTTCATCGCACACCGCCACATGCTTAGCATTGGCATCCGCTTCGGAGTACACCGCAACAGTCTTAATGCCCATGCGACGGGCTGTCGCGGCAACACGGCAAGCAATTTCGCCACGATTGGCGATGAGGATTTTGCTAAACATGATTTTTGTCTTTCTTCTCTAATTCAAATATTAACAAGCTCGAGTTGAACATCTTTTTCTTGAAAACCGAGCAGCCATACCGTACCGCCTAATTTGTCGCTACATTCCAATTCAAAACCTGGTGGGTTATCATAAATTTCAAGTATCGTCGCTATGTCACCTACTTGCGGAGGCCGAGTATTGAAGGCGTCACCCAAACATAACTCGTCACTATTAATTGCGATCAAGCGAACAACGTCATAGATCTTGAAACTCATTTCATTCTCCATGTAGTCAATCAAATTAACTACAACCACCAGCCTTCTTCTCCACCACACCACGCGTCTTCAAACCTAATTTCTCCAACAGGACTTTATCGTCTTCAGCCTCTGGGTTATCAGTGGTCAGTAATTTATCGCCGTAGAAAATCGAATTCGCGCCAGCCACGAAACACATGGCTTGCACTGCTTCGCCCATTTGACGACGGCCTGCCGACAAACGTACGCGGGCTTTCGGCATGGTGATACGCGCTACGGCGATGGTGCGTACGAACTCCAAAGGATCGAGTGGGTCGAGGCCATGCAAAGGTGTGCCTTCCACTTGGACCAGATGGTTCACTGGCACAGATTCAGGGTAAGGGTTTAAGTTCGCTAATTGCGCGATCAAACCAGCACGTTGACGACGACTTTCACCCATGCCGACGATACCACCACAACACACTTTCAAACCTGCTGTGCGCACATGTCCCAAAGTATCCAAACGATCTTGGTAATCACGTGTCGATATCACGTTGTTGTAGAACTCAGGTGCGGTATCGAGATTGTGGTTGTAGTAATCCAAACCTGCCGCTGCCAAACGCTGCGCTTGCTCTTCTTTGAGCATGCCCAAAGTCGCGCAGGTTTCTAAGCCCATGGCTTTCACTTCGCGCACCATGGTTTCGACTTTTTCCATGTCGCGGTCTTTCGGCGAACGCCATGCTGCGCCCATACAGAAACGGGTCGCGCCGCTTTCGCGTGCTGCTTTCGCTGCATCTAACACCTGACGCACATCGAGCATTTTCTTGGCTTCAACGCCGGTATCGTAACGCGCTGCCTGTGGACAATATCCGCAATCTTCCTCGCAGCCACCAGTCTTAATCGACAACAAGGTCGCGAGTTCAACATCACCGTTCGGGAAATTCTCACGATGGATCTGTTGGGCTTTAAAGAGCAAATCATTGAACGGCAATTCGAACAATGCCATTACTTCATCAACCGGCCAGGTTTCGGCCGTGATGGTCTTTACCGGCGCTTGAAACGTCATCGCCTGTGCATTGCCTTTTGCATCACCGATGCCCGCTGTTTGTTCCATGATTGGTTCCATATTCACTTCCTTACTTCAATAAATTCAAATCTAAATACTGACTCGCTTGCACTACTTGGTCTGCAGCTAAGCGCGGCACTACACCTAAACATGGCGCGCCTAGGCGCTGCCGTAATGCTTCTACATTTTCATCAAAGAACCGCATTTCCGTGTCAACCGTATTCGCCACCCATGCGGCCAAACGCAAACCGCTAGCGCGAATCGCTTGCGCCGTGAGCAGTGCATGATTGATACAACCCAAACGCATCCCGACCACCAGAATCACCGGCAAGCCCAAACGCTGCGCCAAATCGACGGTACTGGATTCATCATCGAGCGGCACACAGAATCCACCTACCCCTTCCACCAAAACCACATCCGCGAGACCTTGTGCTTGTTGATAGCCGTACTGAATATGCTGCACATCCATCTTCACGTTTTCTAACTGCGCCACAATATGCGGTGCCGCTGGGGTGCGCATCAAATAAGGCACCACGATTTCTTGTGGTGCTTTCACGCTGGATGCGGCAAGCAAACTATCGACATCTTCGTTATGCAAAACACCGTCGATTTCATCCGCACCCGAAGCGATAGGCTTCATTCCCAACGTCGATCTTTCTTGCTGGGTGAAAGCGCGCAGCAAAGCCGACGTAATGAAAGTCTTGCCGATTTCGGTATCTGTGCCAGTGATGAAATAATCGTTTGTTCTTGTTTGCATTGCTCAAATTTTTATTCTTAAAACTATTCGTTACTACTCAAATCTCGTAGGGCGGGTGCAACTCATCACGTCATTCCCGCGAAGGCGGGAATCCAGTGTCGTTTAGTTCAGTAACGTCTCGACGTAAAGTCACTGGATGCCGGATCAAGTCCGGCATGACGCTTAATTGAGTTCGCGACACATCTGAAAATCACGCACCCAATTAAGCACTTATTTCAATTCACTCTTCCAAACCATTCACAGCATCAATCAACAAAGCCAAATCTTCTGCCGTATGCGCGGCCGACAAAGTAATACGCAAACGCGCTGTACCTTCTGGCACCGTTGGCGGCCGTATTGCTGGCACCCAGAAACCTTGTTCGTATAAACTTGCCGCGGCTTTCAAACTTTCCGCGTTATCACCGATCACAATCGGTTGCACCGCTGTATCTGATGGCATGAGCGTCCAACGCTTCAACTTTAAGTCACGGCGCAGTTGGGCAATCAACGCCTGCAAATGAGCACGGCGGGCTCGCCCTTCTTCGCCCTGAATAATATCTAAACTCGTCAACAAGGCATGTGCCAAGGCCGGCGGTGCAGCGGTCGTATAAATGTAAGGACGTGCTTTGTTCACCAACCATTCGATCACATCGGCATGTGCCGCCACGAAGGCTCCACCGACACCGGCCGATTTGCCCAAGGTGCCCATGTAGACCAAGTTAAGCGAACGCAGATTAAAGTGTTCTAAGACGCCACGCCCATTGGCACCTAAGGCACCGAAGCCATGGGCATCATCAATCACCAACCATGCATTAAACTCTTCGCACAAGGCGAGCAATTCTGGCACGGGGGCTAGATTGCCATCCATACTAAAGACGCTATCGCTGACCACGATTTTCGTCGGAGCAGAGGAAGCTTGCAGCAAACTGCGTAAGGTCGCGACATCCCCATGCGGATAAACATTCAACTTTGCGCGCGACAATTTAGCGCCATCAATCAAAGACGCATGATTCAGCGATTCGGAAAATAATTCTGTCTCTTTGCCTGAGACGGCAGCCAACCCAGCGAGTACGGCGAGATTAGCCATATAGCCAGTGCAAAAATACAGGGCACGCGCGTTCAGCAGGTGCGGCGACACAAATTCCGCCAAGCGATCTTCAAGCAAGGCATGGGCGCGACTATGGCCGCTAATCAAATGCGAAGCACCGCTACCAACACCATATAAGTCCGCACCTTCTTGCAACGCAGCGATAATTTTTGGATGCGCTGCCAAGCCGAGATAATCATTACTACAAAACGCCAGCATATCGCGACCGTCAACTTTGACACGCGGTGCACTCGGGCTCTCTGCATGACGGCGGCGTCGACGCAAGCTCTTGCTGTCTAGGACTGCTAATTGATTTTGGATTTGATCGAGCAAAATCATGCAGCTTCTCCCATCACATGATTGAAGACTTTCAGCATGCGTTCACCCACCAAACTCACTTCTTCTGGATTCAAAATATATGGCGGCATCAAATACACGGTGTTACCAATCGGGCGTAACAATAATTCTTCTTGCAAAGCCTGCGTAAAGAAACGGCGCGAGAATGTTTTTGCAGCTGCAGCGTTGGCATTATCAAACACGGCATCGAAAGCCCACATCATCCCCTGCTGACGGAAATGTTTGACTTGATGATGTTGCGCGAGTGGCTGCAAAGCCTCGGTGATGCTCGCCGCCTTCACGCGATTTTGCGCCAACACATCATCGGTCTCGAAAATTTCCAAGGTCGCCAATGCGGCGCGGCAGGCCAAAGGATTGCCGGTGTAAGAATGTGAATGTAAAAATCCACGACGCACATCGCTATCGTAAAAGCCTTGATAAATATTCTCACGCGTCATCACCAAAGACAGCGGCAAATAGCCACCACTAATTCCTTTGGATAAGCAAACAAAGTCAGGCCAAATTTGCGCATTTTCGCAAGCGAAGAAAGTGCCGGTGCGACCGCAACCGACCGCAATTTCATCGGCAATCAAATGGACTTGGTATTGATCGCACAAAGCGCGTACCAAACGCAAATACTCTGGATCATGCATGGCGAAACCGGTCGCACATTGCACCAAAGGCTCTAAAATGACCGCAGCGATCTTGCCAGCACGTTCCTGCAAGCAGCGCTCCATATCGGCTGCCGCACGGCGCGCGACATCCATCGCTGTTTCCCCCTCTTGCGCCAGACGTGCATCTGGCGAAGCGACCACATGGGCGTTGCGGATCATGGGCCCGTAAGCGTCGCGGAATAAAGCCACATCAGTTACTGCCAGCGCGCCTATGGTCTCGCCGTGATAACTGCCTTTCAGGCAAATAAATTCTTGTTTCTCAGCTTGACTTTGATTGCGCCAAAAATGGAAACTCATCTTCAAGGCGATTTCGGTGGCAGATGCGCCATCCGAGGCGTAAAAGCAGTGACCAAGCACTCCACTAGTTAAGGCCGATAATTTTTCAGATAAGCGAATCACAGGCTCATGCGTAAAACCTGCCAACATCGCATGCTCTAATTGATCGAGCTGATCTTTGAGCGCTGTGTTGACACGTGGATTCGCGTGGCCGAACAAATTCACCCACCATGAACTTATCCCATCAAGGTAACGCTTACCTTCCATATCGACCAGCCACGCACCACGACCATGACTGACCGGAATCAAAGGCATGGTCTCGTGGTGCTGCATTTGCGTGCAAGGATGCCACACGCTTTGCAGACTACGTTTTACCCAGTCGGATGTGCTAGCTGATGTATTCACTGCGTTCAATCCTACTCCAAGATCTTTTCTTTTCCATCACATCAGAAAACTTCACTGAAAGATACGAGAAAAACAGGCCATTTAGCCGAAATTATGCACATTACGCATCTAACCTAGCTTTCACTTTTTTGCCTGATTAGAGCAAGCCCTCCATTATACTTGATCACCCCAACCAGCTCGGCTTACGCTTCTCGAGGAAGGAACGCACGCCTTCACGACCTTCATCCGAGGCGCGAATCATGGCAATCCCTTCTACGGTATTTGCAATCAAGTCGGGCGTAATTTCACGACCACCGACATCGCGCACCAAAACCTTCGCTTGGGCAACCGCATTGGGACTATTGGTCACCAAAGCTTTCACGATCTCCGCCACTTTGCCTTGTAAAGCATCCGCTGCCACTACCTCATGCACAAAGCCCATACGCAGAGCTTGCGCTGCATCGAAACGTTCTGCGGTTAAGAAGTATCGACGAGCGGCATTTTCGCCCATCGCTTTAATCACATACGGAGAAATCGTGGCGGGAATCAAACCTAACTTGACTTCACTCAAGCAGAACTGTGCAGTATCGACAGAAACGATCACATCACAAGCCGCGACCAAGCCCATACCACCGGCATAGCAGTCACCTTGAATTTGCGCCACCACAGGTTTCGCGCAGGTATAGATGGCAGATAACATCGAGGCCAAAGCACCCGCATCGGCAACATTCTCCGCATGCGTATAGTCGGCCATCTTCTTCATCCAATTGAGGTCAGCACCCGCGCAAAACGCAGGACCATTGGCCGCCAACACAATCGCGCGAATACTGGTATCGCCACTCAATTCATTAAACACCTGCGTAATCTCAGCAATCGTCGTTTCGTTAAACGCATTGCGTACATCAGGACGATTGAGCGTAACGGTGGCAACTTTGTTGTCGCGCGTGAGGGTGAGGGTTTGGTACATAAGACTTCCTTGTTACGATTTTCTACAACTTTTCTGGAGGTACGGACACTACGAAAAATTCAATGATCGGGATGCAGTGCAAGGCGCACACCGGAGCAATATGTCGATATTGCGAGGATTTGCAACGCCGCAATGCGCCCGAGCATTGGATTTAGCGTAGTGGACGTCACATTCTGAATATCCCAAACTTAGCATCTGGAATCGGCGCATTCAAAGCCGCACTCAAGCCCAATCCCAAAACCATACGCGTATCCGCTGGATCAATCACACCGTCATCCCACAAGCGCGCTGATGCATAGTAAGGATGGCCTTGGTGTTCGTATTGATCTTTGATTGGTTGTTTAAACGTCGCTTCTTCTTCGGCACTCCAACTACCGCCTTTGGCTTCGATACCATCACGACGCACCGTTGCCAATACGCTGGCGGCTTGCTCACCGCCCATCACGGAAATACGCGCGTTCGGCCACATCCACATGAAGCGCGGTGAATAAGCACGGCCACACATACCGTAGTTACCAGCACCAAAACTGCCGCCGATAATCACGGTGAATTTCGGTACATTCGCCGTCGCCACCGCCGTTACCATCTTGGCGCCATTACGCGCAATACCTTCGTTCTCATATTTACGACCAACCATAAAACCGGTGATATTTTGCAGGAACACCAGCGGGATCTTACGTTGGCAGCACAACTCAATGAAATGCGCGCCCTTCAAGGCAGCTTCAGAAAACAAGATGCCGTTGTTGGCGACGATACCAACTGGCATACCGTGAATATGCGCAAAACCGCAGACTAAGGTCGTACCATAACGCGCTTTGAATTCATCGAAATGGCTACCGTCAACAATACGGGCAATCACTTCACGCACATCGAAAGGTTTGCGTGTATCGACTGGAATCACGCCATATAATTCTTGCGCAGGAAACTTTGGCTCTTCGACAGGTTTCAACACTACAGTCTGTGGTTTGTGGCGATTCAAATGTGAAACGATGCCGCGCGCCAAAGACAATGCATGCGTATCGTTTTGCGCCAGATGGTCAGCCACACCAGACAAACGCGTATGCACATCACCACCACCAAGGTCTTCCGCACTCACCACTTCACCGGTCGCGGCTTTTACCAAGGGCGGCCCCGCCAAAAAAATCGTGCCTTGATCTTTGACGATAATCGATTCATCACTCATGGCTGGCACGTAAGCGCCGCCCGCTGTACAAGAACCCATCACGACCGCGATTTGCGGAATGTCTTTGGCGGACATATTGGCTTGGTTGTAGAAAATACGACCGAAGTGATCGCGATCTGGGAACACTTCATCTTGATTCGGCAGGTTCGCGCCACCGCTATCAACGAGGTAGATGCAAGGCAAATTATTTTGCTCGGCGATCTCTTGTGCACGCAAATGTTTTTTCACCGTCATCGGGAAATACGTACCGCCTTTCACCGTCGCATCGTTACACACGATCACACATTCTTGACCAGCCACCCGACCGATACCTGTGATCACACCCGCGCTCGGTGCCGCATCCGCATCGTTCTTTTCTTTATACATATTGAACGCGGCCAGTTGTGAGAATTCCAGGAAAGGCGTGCCTGGATCGAGCAACATTTGTACGCGATCTCGCGGCAACAATTTACCACGCGCCAAATGCTTTTCACGCGCGGCCTCGCCGCCACCTAGCGAGATCTGGGCGATCTTGGCTTTGAGGTCATCCACAATCGCTTGCATCGCCGCAGCATTGGTTTTGAAGTCCTCTGAACGAGGGTTAAGTTTGGACTCTAGAGTTGTCATAATTTTTTCCGATTACTGATTGGGCTGTGCTCAATTTCATAAACCTTTTTTACCCCTCAACGCCGAGACGCTGAGGCGCAGAGTAAAACCTTAAGAGAGAGGTTTTCTCTGTTTTCGATGTTCTCAGCACCTCCGCGTCTCGGCGTTGAGGGGTTTTCTACTTATCTTTTATTCATAAATTCCATCTACATAAAACCATTTACCATCGAATTTCACGAAGCGACTTTTTTCGTGCAGTCGATGGGCTTTGCCACCAATTTTGTAACGCGCCACGAATTCCACCATGGCTTCTTTGTCTTGCGTTGTGTGTTTCTTTACTTCCAAACCTAACCACTTGGTCGGATCACCATGAACGATGGCTTCTTTCGGACAAGTCCTCTCATCCCAAGTCGCTCGCAAATACGCTTCGTCGTTGAGCGTATAGGCCGTGTAGCGCGAACGCATTAATGCTTCTGCCGTTGGTGCGGCTTCTGCGCCGCTGATGTAGCGGCCACAACATGCTGCGAATTCTTTGTTGGTGCCACAGGGGCAGATTGTTTTACTCACGCTTTACCTATTTGTTTCTTTGTAGGGCGGGTGGAACCCGCGCTGCTTTCTTTACATCCGTTCGACGCGGACTACCTGCAAACTACTTATTCATTTCAATTTCAAACTGAGCCAAGCTCAACCTTTACAGGTCGGGGGTGGCCCGACAGCCAGTTACCTTTTTTGCTTCGCCAAAAAAGGTAACCCAAAAAAGGCGACCGCACTAAGTCGCCCTTCGGGTTCCCAATGCTGCACAACAAAAAATGGGAAAGTGTTGGAACTCGCCTTCGGCTCAGACAACAACACTTTCTTTTTCCATTTTCTGTTGCGCATCATTGGCGACTTAGAAGCGGGAGGACAACCCAAACTTCAGCCAACCTCTTTACTCGACCAGAACAAAGTCTCCCTCATCATCTCTTTCGAACTTACATCCGCATTCCGAATCTATAAAAGGAAGGATCGATGGGTCGTAATTTACAATTGTATTCACGTCGTAAATATCATGCTTGCTAGAATCAGCCATGTATGCTTCATCTTCATCGCCTGCAAAAAAACACCACCCACTATCTTCTTCCCGAATTGGATCTCGTCGGTACATATAACCAACTGGGCGACCATCTACAACAATCCGGTCTGTTGCGAAGCAGCCTCCCAATCCAAGAGCAATCGGCGCAATTTCTTCTTTCGAAAGCTTATATTTTTTCTCAGCCATATTAATATCCATAATCCCGAAATCACTTTTTCTCTTTCACCGCCGTAGGCGCACCAGCTGCTTTCCATGCACCGAAGCCGCCGTCGATGTGGGCGACGTTTTCTAGGCCCATGTCTTGCACTGTCTTCGTCGTCAATGCACTGCGCCAGCCGGCTGCGCAGAATAGAATGAATTCTTTTTGTTCGCCAAACACAGGTTTGAAATACGGTGAATCAGGGTCGATCCAAAACTCGATCATGCCACGTGGTGCATGAAAGGCGCCGGGAATAATGCCTTCGCGTTCCAATTCGCGAATATCGCGCACATCGATGAACTGCACATTCGGATCTGCAAGTTTCGCTTGCGCTTCGGCCACGCTATACGTTTTGATCTGCGCGTTGGCTTCTTCCACCAATTGTTTGTAGCCTTTTTTCATTTTGCATCCCAATAAGTTCAAGCACTACAGGTCGATAAAAAATTCAGAAAACCCCTCAACGCAGAGGCGCTGAGACGCGGAGTAAAACCTTAAAAGAGAGGTTTTCTCTGTTTTCGAATTTCTCCGGGTCTCTGCGCCTCGGCGTTGAGAGGTTTTATTTCAACATCAAAACCCGCCTGTGGCCAACCATTTTTCTAATTGCGGCAAACGATCGTTGCCCCAGAATGGTTCGCCATCGACGATCATCCATGGCGCGCCAAACACGCCTTTGCTGACTGCTTCTTCGCAGGCTGCTGCCAATTGCGCTTTGTACTTTTCATCTTTGCAGGCCGCTGCCGCTGCTTCACCATCGAGTCCCATGGCGCTCACAAACTCGGCTAACCAAGCAATTTCATTCATGCCAGCCGGGCCTGAGAAGTAAGCCTTGGTCACGGCGCGGGTGAATTCACCGACACGGCTCGGCGCAACTTCTTTCATCCACAAGCACACACGTGCTGTGTTTTGCGTATTGATCGGAAATGGTTCTGGCAAAGTAAAAGGAATCCCCGCATAACGCGCTGAACGTTCCATATCATGCTTGTGATAAGACGCCATGATCGGTGGACGCATCGTCAGTGGACTGGAGTTGGTCGTTTTGAAGACCACCCCTAACAACACGGGTTTCCAATCAATTTCATAACCATACTTCGCCGCCAACTCCTCGATCACCTGCGTGGTCAAGTAGGCATAAGGTGAAACGTAGTCAAACCAATATTCGATGCGTTTGTTCATATCATTCCCTTTATCTAAAACCCCTCAACGCCGAGGCGCAGAGACTCTGAGAAATTCGAAAACAGAGAAACCTCTCTTTTAAGGTTGTCCTCTGCGACTCAGCGTCTCTGCGTTGAGGGGTTTTGGTTTCAACGTCTCAATCCATCAACCCACGGCCAATCAAAATCTTCTGAATATCCGAACTACCTTCATAGATCTGGCATACACGCACATCGCGATAAATGCGCTCGACTGGGAAGTCGCTCACATAGCCATAGCCACCGTGAATTTGGATCGCATCAGAACATACTTTTTCTGCCATTTCGGACGCAAACAGTTTTGCCATGGCGGCTTCTTTTAAACATGGTTTGCCAGCGTCTTTCATACTCGCTGCATGCCAAATCAATTGGCGTGCAGCTTCGATTTGCGTCGCCATGTCGGCCAAGCGGAATTGCACAGCTTGATGTTCAAAAATTGCTTTACCAAATGTGCGTCTATCTTTGGCGTAGGCTAAGGCTGCTTCGAACGCCGCGCGTGCCATGCCCACTGATTGCGAAGCGATACCGATGCGACCGCCCTCCAAACCGGACAAAGCGATCTTATAGCCCATGCCTTCTTCACCAATTAAATTGGCGTCGGGGATGCGGCAGTTTTCGAACAAGATCTGCGCGGTGTCTGACGAGTGTTGTCCCATTTTATGTTCGAGGCTGGCAACGATATAACCTGGCGTTTTCGTATCGACCCAGAATGCACTTATGCCTTTTTTGCCCGCTGCTTTGTCGGTCACCGCCATCACGATCGCAACATCGGCGTGCTTGCCGCTGGTGATGAATTGCTTCACGCCATTTAATACGTATTCATCACCTTCGCCGCCTTTTTCTAACCTCGCGGTAGTACGCAAATCAGAGGCGTCACTACCTGCATGCGGTTCGGTCAAACAAAACGCACCGAGCTTTTCGCCGCTGGCGAGTGGACGTAACCATTGTTCTTTTTGTTCTGCGTTGGCATACATCATACCGATGCTGCAGACCGGGCAATTATTCACGGATACGACAGTAGAAGTACCGCCATCACCAGCAGCGATTTCTTCCAGCACCAAGGACAGTGAAAGATAGTCCATACCAGCGCCGCCCAATTCTTCTGGAACCGCCACGCCATACGCACCCATCGCCGCCAATTCTTTGAGTTCTTCTGCGGGGAAATGATGCTCTTTATCCCAACGCGCGGCATTTGGTGTGATGCGCTCTTGTACAAAGCTACGCACGGCGTCGCGGATCATTTCGTGTTCTGATGTTAGTTGCATGTGTTACTCGATTCTAAAATTTTAAAAAAAGCTACCAAGCCAACGGCGATCCGTCACAATTCAAAAACTGCCCATTCTGCGCACGACTACTATTTGCAATCACCTCGCGCATGCCAGCGACGCTGACATCAACGCTAATCTCTGCGCCTGCGCCACCCATATCCGTTTGCACCCAACCTGGATGAAACGCGATGCACGTGGCTTTTCGCGTGCTGAGCGATGCATCTTTCAAGACCGAATTCAAGGCTGCTTTGCTGGCGCGATACAACCATGCCACATTGTTTTCGCGCAGAGCGATGGAGCCCATGCGTGAAGACAAGACGGCTAACTTGCCACTCGCGTTTTCGACCATGGGCAAAACTAAAGGCAATATGCGCATCGCGGCTAACACATTGGTGTGCATGACTTGATCAAACTCTTCTTGCTGCGGCGATTGCAAGCCATTGGTTCTGCTACCGAAGATACCTGCATTCAAAATGGCGACGTCGATCTTCTCATCGTCTAAGCGCCATGCAAGACCTGCACAGTCGTTCAAATTGTTCACATCGAGCGGCAAGGCCTCACAACCATGCACGGTCAAATCCGCCAGATCTTCGGGCTTTTGTGCTGTGGCAATCACGCGCCAACCTGCGGCTTTGTATTGGCGCGCGAATTCACGACCGATACCGCGTGAGGCTCCGATGATTAATGCTGTTGGCATTGCTTTACTCCGTTACTCTATCAATATCAGACTTCATGTTAGAAAAAATTTCATCATCGTCACCAGCAGCATAAATATCAAAGTCGATGTCGATTCCTCTTTCACCAAGCATCAGAAGTGTTTGAGGTGACAAGGAAAGTCCATCGTTGCTACTATCCAAGAAAATTCCACAAAACATATCAACACGAAAGGTCTGCGTTAAGCTTCTCCACATATTGAGGTCATCAGATGTCTGCAACAAGATTGAACGGATCTGTGTGTCTAGGTTTTCTGGTTCAGCATACTCAGCAAGCAATCGCCAATTACCACATTTCACCAATCTCTCACGCCCAGATGAGTGCTTCACAACTTGCCCCTTAAATTCAGCGACGGTTGGCTGGCATTTAAGTAAACGCGTAATCTCGTCTGGCTATAAATCATCGCCGAAGATTCTTAATGTTGCGGATGAATGATGGACTTTACCCATAATTTCTCTATTGATTGAAAGGCTGACACAATCAACCTTTCGTCATCAATTACACCAACTCAATCGCCATCGCGGTCGCTTCACCACCACCGATACACAAAGAAGCCACGCCGCGTTTGCCGCCACGTGCTTTTAATGCACCGATCAGCGTCACGATAATACGTGCGCCTGATGCGCCGATTGGATGACCGAGTGCGCAAGCACCACCGTGCACGTTCATCTTGTCGTGTGAGATGCCGAGATCATGCATCGCTGCCATAGGCACTGCGGCGAAGGCTTCGTTGACTTCAAACAAATCAACATCCTCTGTCGTCCATCCTACTTTTTTGTAGAGTTTTTCAATCGAGCCAACTGGTGCTGTGGTGAACCAGCCTGGTTCTTGTGCATGCGTTGCATGACCCAAAATTTTTGCGATCGGTGCTAAGCCCAATTCTTTCGCTTTGGATTCACGCATCAAGACCAAAGCTGCTGCGCCATCGTTGATGGAAGACGAAGATGCTGCTGTGATGGTGCCGTCTTTTTTGAAGGCTGGCTTCAAGTTTGGAATCTTGTCGAGCTTGGCTTTCAATGGGCCTTCGTCTTTGTCGATCACCACATCGCCGCCACGACCAGACACTGTTACCGGTGTAATTTCCCAAGCAAAAGCACCACTAGTTGCTGCGGCTTGTGCGCGTGTGACCGAAGCGATGGCAAACGCATCTTGTGCTTCGCGTGTAAAGCCATATTTGCTGGAGCAATCTTCTGCGAATGTGCCCATGGAACGACCCTTATCATATGCATCTTCCAAACCGTCGAGCATCATGTGATCCATGATCGTGCCGTGGCCGATACGATAGCCGCCACGTGCTTTAGGAATGATGTAAGGTGCGTTGGTCATCGATTCCATACCGCCTGATACCAGCACCTCGTTACTGCCAGCGAGCAAGGCGTCGTAAGCCATCATGGTCGCTTTCATCGCTGAGCCACACATCTTAGACAAAGTGACTGCGCCAGTCGAAAATGGCAAACCCGCTGCCAACAAAGCTTGGCGTGCTGGTGCTTGACCTTGACCTGCCATCAAGCAGTTACCAAACAAGACTTCTTCGATCAATTCTGGTTTAACGCCAGCACGTTCAACCGCAGCCTTAATCGCCACAGCACCGAGTTGGCTCGCTGTCAAAGAAGCGAAATCACTTTGAAACGCGCCCATAGGTGTACGAGCGGCGCCGACGATTACGATAGGATCATTCATGGTTTTCTCCAAAATTATTGATAACTACTTTTTAAAATCTTTTTTCAACCGCAGAGGCGCAGAGAACACAGAGGAAATCTCTTATTTTCTGCATGCTTGCACCCGCACTACAAAAACCCTGCGTACTCTGCGCCTCTGCAGTTTACCCTTTTCTAATTCACAAACCTGATACTTTGAGGATAGGGAAACACATCATCCACCTTACCCTTCACAATTCGATCTTTACGTTCTTGCCAATACTGTGCTGTCAGCAAGTCCGCATGGTGTTTCATAAAATACTGTTTGACCTTAGCGTTACCCAGCAAGAAGGTACCGAACTGTTCTGGGAACACATCGTTCTTTGCAATCGGGTACCACGGCTCTGCTGACATTTCATCTTCTTCATTGCGTGGTTGCGGGATGTTCCTGAAATTGCAGTCAACAATGGTTTCAATCTCATCGTAGTCATAGAACACCACCCGCTTATGTCGAGTCACACCAAAATTCTTGTACAACATATCGCCTGGAAAAATATTCGCTCCGACTAACTCTTTGATCGCGTTGCCGTACTCAACTATCGCATGTTCCATCGCTGCGTCATCGCCTTTTTGTTCAGCCTCAGTCAGCCAAATATTGAGTGGTGTCATGCGGCGTTCGATGTACAAATGTTTGATGATCACTTCATCATCGCTCACTTCTAAAATCGAAGGCGCATAGCGACGAATTTCTGCCAATAAGTCTTCGGAAAAACGTGCGCGCGGAAAAGCCACATCGGAATACTCTAAGGTATCTGCCAAACGCCCGACGCGGTCATGGTTTTTAACCAGTTGATACTTTTCTTTAATCAGCGCTTTGGTCGTTTCTTTCGGCGGCGGGAAGCTATCTTTGATGAGCTTGAAGACGTAGGGGAAAGATGGCAAGGCAAACACCAACATCACTAAGCCACGAATACCAGGTGCAGCCTCAATCATGTCGGAGGAATACTTCAGATGATGCAGGAAGTCACGATAGAACAAATTCTTGCCGTGCTTTTGCAAACCCAACATCGTGTAAATTTCACTGCGCGGTTTGCGCGGCAAAATGCTTCGAATGAACTGGACATAGGCCGATGGCACATCCATATCGACCATGAAGTAAGCGCGCGTGAACGAAAACAAGACCGTGATATGGATGTTTTCGAACAAGATCGTGTCGAGAATTAATTCCCTATTTTTATTGTGAATGATGGGAATCACAAACGGCATTTCCTGATTACCGTTGATACTTTTGCCGATGATATAGGCGGCTTTGTTACGGAAGAATAAGCTGGCTAAAACTTGCAACTGATGATTCGGTTCGAAACGCGCATCACCAAATTGCTCCAACAAGCGCGCTTCAACTTTTGCGATGTCCGCATCAAGGTGCGCAAATGGTGTTTGTAGCTGAAAATTAGTGACGATACGTTTTAAGCTAAAGCTCAGACCATCAGCGGCTGGATAGTACACGCGATAAGTCGCGGGCGTGTCTTCGCGTTCGATGTAATCGGTCGCAGTCGCTGGACGCACAAAGATAAAATCATTATGGAAATAAGTACGATGCAAGAGCTTAGTGCAAACGGTATTGAAGAAAGTTTCCGCTAACTCAGGTCGCAAATGATCGATCAGCAAACCCATGTAGTGCAACTTCACCTCGCGCCACACTTCATCGGTTAAATCCTCTTTGTCGTATTCATCCTCAAGAATTTGAACGCACTCTTTAGCACGACGATCATAGTAAGCAATCCGCTCGCGGGCATCCTCCTGCGCCGCTTTCCAATCCGCCTTCTCAAACCGCTGCTTCGCCAACTGCGTAGTGGCACGAAACAAGCGGTAATGCTTATCAAAACCGTCGAGTATAGTCCTTGCAATGTCGAATGCAATTTGCGAAGACAACAGTTTTGGAAAGGCTACTTGGGGCATTCTTATTACCATTTAAAACCCCTCAACGCCGAGACGCTGAAGGGTTTATTTCATGCAAATAGAATTGTAGGGCTGTTGCTACCCGCACGGACTTCAAATCATTCCAACGGCGCGGGGTTCACCCGCCCTACAAAAATTTCAAACAATCTCTCTTCTAAGATTTTGCTCAGCGCCTCTGCGTCTCGGCGTTGAGGGGTTTTGATTCCTTAAAGAGTCTCCGCAAAAAGTTCGCGGCCGATCAGCATTCTGCGAATTTCACTCGTACCCGCACCAATCTCATACAGCTTCGCATCACGCCACAAGCGACCCACTGAGTACTCGTTGATATAACCATTGCCACCCAAAGTTTGGATCGCTTCGCCTGCCATCCAAGTTGCTTTTTCAGCGGAGTACAAAATCGCGCCAGCTGCGTCTTTACGTAGAGCACGTGTCGCTTCTGGTGTTTTAGCACGTACACAGGCTTCGCCGACCGCATAGACGTAAGCTTTGCATGCCATCATGGTGGAATACATATCGGCAATTTTGCCTTGCATTAATTGGAATTCACCAATCGCTTGGCCGAATTGTTTGCGTTCGTGAATGTAAGGAACCACCACATCCATACACGCTTGCATAATGCCTAATGGGCCGCCCGACAACACAGCGCGCTCAAAGTCCAAGCCAGACATCAAAACATTGACGCCTTTGCCAACACCGCCGAGCACGTTTTCTACTGGCACTTCGCAATCTTGGAATACCAATTCGCCTGTGTGCGAACCGCGCATGCCGAGCTTGTCGAGTTTTTGCGCAATGCTGAAACCTTTGTAGCCTTTTTCGATGATGAAAGCAGTCATGCCACGTGGGCCGGCTTCCAAATCAGTCTTCGCATACACGACTAAAGTGTCTGCATCTGGACCATTAGTGATCCACATTTTATTGCCGTTCAAGACGTAGCGATCGCCTTTCAAATCAGCGCGCAATTTCATACTGACGACGTCGGAACCCGCGTTTGGCTCGGACATCGCCAAAGCTCCAACGTGTTCACCAGAAATCAATTTCGGCAAGTATTTTGCTTTTTGTTCTGCATTGCCGTTGCGATTAATTTGATTCACGCACAAATTTGAATGCGCACCATAAGACAAACCAACGGAAGCAGAAGCGCGAGAAATTTCTTCCATAGCGATGATGTGCGCGAGGTAACCCATATTCGCGCCACCGTATTCTTCGGAAACCGTCATACCGAGCAGACCCATTTCGCCCATTGCTTTCCACAGGTGCATAGGAAATTGGTCTGTTTTGTCCATTTCGGCTGCGAGCGGTGCGATTTCAGCCGCTGCAAATTGTTGAACTGCTTCGCGCAAAGCGGCGATGTCTTCGCCGTGATCAAACGTTAAACCTGGTAAGTGCAACATAGTGTCCCCAATCTAGGTAGTAATGATATGACTTCAAGCCGCTGTGACTCGCTCACTCTACTAACAGTCAGTAGAAGCTAAGCTTGAGATTATATGCTTGCCTGAATGTCGAAAAATTTGGCAAAACAAATTAAAAGTTCATTTCGCGTCAGTCAAAAATGATACTTGCAATTGACGTTAACGTAAACGTCAATTGTAAGTATTTAGTCCTTGTTCTTGTAGATATTTACGAATATTCAGGAGTTATTTTTTGCTTTATTAACAATTTCCAATAAACGCTGGCTTTCTTCTTCGTGCGCGGTGATTTCCCCGAGCATCACTTCGATGTCTTCACGTTGTTGCTCCAAAGAAGCACGATGCTTGGCCAAAACCTCTAAGAAACTCTTTAGCTGAACTTCGGTATCTTTGGGCGAGTCATACATCGTCACCAGATGCTTGATTTCCGAAAGGCTTAATCCCAAACGCTTGCCACGCAATGTCAATTTGAGGTGCGTGCGCTCACGTGCCGAGTACACACGATTGCGTCCGCTGGGGCCTTCGCGGCTAGGACTGATCAAGCCCTGATCTTCGTAAAAGCGAATTGCGCGAGGTGTAATATCAAACTCTTTTGCTAATTCGGTAATTGTATAAGTTGCCATTGCTAAATATTTTTTATTAAAACAAACAATAAAGTTATCTTAAAAACACCCAAAAAATCTCGGTGAATGCTCGCAAATAGCGAGATAAGCCCAACATCAATTGTGTTTTGAATTTAGAATCTTACCTGAAACGCAGTTAACGTAAACGTCAATTTAATGTATTGGCCTTCAACCCTGCAGCGAACACCTGTTGCGTCACATACACAAAGCTATGAATCTCTTAGAACAAGAATTGCACTACCCCCTCGCTAACCAGATACCCGAAGCGGGACAAGCGATAGAAATTGCCCCGGGAATTTTGTGGATAAGAATGGGATTGCCGTTCGCCCTGAATCACATCAATGTGTGGTTGATCGAAGATCACTATCAAACCGACCAAGGCAAAATCCGCGGTTGGACCATCGTCGATTGCGGCATCAATAGCGACACAACGCGGGATGCCTGGGAAGTTTTGTTTGCCTCTCATCTCAAAGGTTTACCAGTTGTACGCGTGATCGCCACCCACTGCCATCCCGATCATGTTGGCAGTGCTGATTGGCTGTGTACCTTGTGGAATGCGCCGCTTTACATGAGCACAGGCGAATACGCATTTGCGCGCATGATGTCAGCAGGTCTGCCCGGCGTAGATGGTTCGGCGATGTTTCCGCATTTCCGCAAACACGGCTTAGTCACCGCCGAAATGCAAGAAAAAATTCAAGAACGTAAAACCTACTACACGCGCTTAGTACCGACCGTGCCAACTTCTTACCACCGTCTACAAGATGGACAAGAATTAATGATAGGTGAACATGCGTGGCGCATCATCACAGGTTTTGGCCATTCACCTGAGCATGTTTCGCTATATTGCGCAGATTTAAATTGCCTGATTTCTGGCGATATGGTGTTGCCGCGTATTTCTACCAATGTCTCAGTATTTGCCGCAGAGCCAGAAGCGAATCCGGTGAAACAATATCTCGACTCTTTAACGAAGTACGCGGATTTACCAGATGATGTGTTGGTATTGCCTTCGCATGGCAAACCATTCACGGGGATTCATACACGTATCCAGCAATTACGCGATCATCACGCCGAACGTTTGCAAGAAGTATTAGATGCCTGCGTGACACCGCTGTCAGCCCACGACATCGTGCCCATCATGTTTAAGCGTGCGCTCGATGCGCATCAACTGACTTTTGCATTGGGCGAAGCTCTAGCACATTGCCATTATTTATGGCTGGAAGGAAAACTGAAACGGGCGCTAGGCGAAGATGATGTTTATCGGTTTACGACAAGCAAACAAAACGCCTGACAGGATAGATGAATACCGATGAGACTACTTAATATGCCGCTAGCCAGCGGCATATTAAGGCTTAACATATTCTTCCAGTTTTAATTTAAGCTGATGTCGCTGCACCAAAACAATCCGGGCTTAAACACTATTTGCGACTTGTACGTACAGTGGAATACCAAATAGCAAATTAAGTGGGAAAGTCAATCCCAAAGACAGCCCCACGTACAAGGTAGGATTCGCCTCTGGAATCGCATAACGAACCACGGCAGGTACTGCAATATACGACGCACTCGATGCTAGCACCATCAGCAAAATCGCATCTCCTGTTGGCAAACCACATAACTTCGCCAAGCCTAATGCCAGACCTGCATGAAACAAAGGTGCCACGATCCCAAACACAAATAGTAACGGTGACTGACGCAACAAACCTGGTACATTTTTCGCCGCAAGCAAACCCATATCGAGCAGAAAGAACGCCAGTAAACCCTTAAACAAATCAACCGAAAAGGGACGCATCACCATCTGACCCGCCTCGCCACTAATCATACCTATCAGCAAAGACCCAAGCAAAAGCAATTGAGCGCCATCAGTAAAAGATTCATGCAGCAACTGCGTAATCGATAAGCGAGCAGACGGCTGAGTTGATGAGAGAGTTTGATCCCCATGACTCGCAACTTGTCCCTGACGCAAGCGATTAGCGAAAATAATCGCAATAATAATGGCAGGAGATTCCATCAAGGCCATCGCAGCTGCCATATGACCACCAAACTCTATCTGTCGCGAGTCTAATATCTGAGTCGCAGTAATAAAAGTAACAGCACTCACCGAGCCATAGGTCGCTGCCACAGCAGCTGCATCAAATTTAGAAATAAATCGTTGTAGCACTTGATAGGCGATCAGCGGGATAAAGATCGCAAGCAACACCGCACATGCCAAACTCACTACCACATCGTTGGAAAAGCCAGTTTTCGCCAGCGCAAAGCCACCTTTCAAACCCAGGGCCATCAGCAAATACAAAGAAAGAAAACGCGAAATAGGTGTTGGTATCTCTAGATTTGATTTAAATAGCCCAGCTAATAAACCAAACAAAAAAAATAAAATTGCGGGATCAGTAAAACTATTCATCGGTATGGAGTTGGACTTAAGAGTGAAATTGGGCGCCATTGTATGCAGCCAAACACATAGAGTAAAATCAATTTTTACTATACTAATCATAGATAAAATACGATGAATATCACCTTCCGCCAGATGAAAGTTCTATTAGCCGTTGCCGAGCACGGCAGCATCACCGCCGCGGCACAAGCGTGCTTCATCACGCAGCCCACGGTCTCTATGCAACTCAAAACCATGTCGGACGAGGTCGGTTTATCTTTATATGAAGTGATAGGAAAACGTGTTTTCCTAACCGCTGCAGGTGAAGCGGTGGCACAATCAGCACGCCTGATGCAAGATGAAATTAATTTTTTAGAACAGACCATCAGTGCCATGAAAGGGCATACTCAAGGACGCTTACGCGTTGCTTTAGCGAGTACCGCTAAATATTTTGTACCGCGCATGCTAGGTTCCTTTTATAAACAGTACCCCGAGATAGACATTGCTTTCGAAGTGCTGAATCGTGATGGAGTCGTCAGCAGACTCAAATCCAATGCAGATGATTTATACATCATGTCCATTCCACCTGCAGATATGGATATAGAGCGTCATCGTTTCTTAGAAAATCCACTAGTGGTCATCGCCGCTTTGGATCACCCACTGTCTACCAAAAAACGATTGAAACGAACACATATCGCGAATGAATTATTCGTGTTAAGAGAGGCAGGCTCAGGCACGCGCTTGGCATGTAATCATTACTTCGAAACGCATCAATTTAAGCCTAAGGTCCGCTTAGAATTAGGCAGCAATGAAGCCATTAAACAAGCGGTTGCTGGAGGTCTAGGCCTGGCGGTTATTTCAAGGCATGCCTTGCACCAAGAACCAGAGATTGATGGACTTGTAATTTTGCCTGTAGAAGATTTTCCCATCCACTCAAATTGGTGGATCATTTTTCCAAAAGGAAAACGACTCTCCCCTATCGCAAGCATTTTTTTAGAACATTTGAAAAAATGCACCTGAATATACTATCAAGTCAAAGAAAAATAGTGTCGTAGTTCAGGGCTTAAATTGGCTCAGATATGTTACGACGCGAATTTCACTTGGCACGCTTCAACCAGCTCCCAATAATCACCGCAGCCGCACCACTCGCGCATAGATGTTTGATCGTATGACCGCTAATAAACCCAGTCTGCATAAAAATGGCTTCGTCATACATTTCGGTGATTTTTGCCAGCACATAAAGGCCGATGGCGATGGCATAAATCCAGCGTGTCCGGGCAGCGACTTTATAAATAGTCTGCCAGATAGGAATCAGTACAACCGCAAGTAATTGTAATGCGAGATATGGTCGCAGATCCCCGGTTTTCTGCCACCAAAATACTGAAGCTGTGGCAAACGACAAATAAACCATCAGGTCACGCACCACGAGGTAGGATGAACAGATTTGTCTACTCTCGCTGCGCACCGCAATCATCAGACTGGCGCAGGCTAAAGCAATTGGTAATCTATCCCAAAACAAGCGGTTATCATCTGGCGCCCAATGATAAAAGGCAGAACCAAAACTGGTTGCCAATATGCACAAAACGAACATCAAATAAGCGATGTCTGTAGGCTGCCACTGATGTCCCCGCCGGATAAAATGCCAGTAACTCGCCAACATACCGACTAAGCCAGTAAGTGCAAAAGTGAGATTACTCAAAACATCCATAGCATTTGGAATATGACCATACGACGTGGTATCGACAAACGCATGATAATGCTCATACTGTGGAATCGCTCCATGAATCAACATGATCAGTGCGCACGCCAAGACCAAAACTCCAGGTAAATATCGCCATGTCGTATGCATCTGTGTCACCGTATTTATGGATAAATCGAAGGTACGGACTATGTAATAGTGTGCGGCAAACGCAAACTCTGATTTAGCAAGTCTAATTATTTGCATAAGAAAGTCGCAAGGAGAGATACTCAAGCGCTAAGCATGATGCTACAGTGTGCAAAATCATTAGCTCTATCGACGACCCCATGACGGAAATCACACAGTTACTCAATACGATCAAATACCAGCTCAAGCAACAGGCCAAAACCTATCGTGATGTGGCTGATGCCTTGAACTTGTCGGAAGCCAGTATCAAACGCATGTTTAGTCAGCGCAGCGATGCGCCGATCAGCTTAGATCGCATCGTTGAGATCAGTCATTTTTTAGGTTTTAGTCTGGCAGAGTTGGCACAAGAAGCCAGTTTGGCGCAAGAGAAATTAAGTACGTTGACGCCCTTGCAAGAGAAAGAATTGGTGGCCGATCATCAATTGCTACTAGTTGCGGTATGCGCGATCAATCACTGGAGCATGCAGGACATTTTAGAAACATACGCACTAAGTGAGCCTAGCTGTTTGAAGAAATTACTGAAACTGGATCAACTGGGCCTCATCACGCTGCTGCCGGGTAATCGCATACGTCTCAATATCAGCCGCGACTTTGATTGGTTGCCCCAAGGTCCGATCAAAACTTATTTTAAAAAAGAAGGACTACCTGAATTTCTCGACGCACATTTTCATCAAAGCAAAGAGAATTTTATTTTTACGCATGGCATGTTGACCGAAGCGGCTGCGATGAAATTACAGACCGAGATGCGTCAATTAAAACGCCGCTTTGCAGAGCTGCATGCGGAAAGTTTGCAATCCCCATTAAAAAAACGCGATGGCATGGGTTTATTAATGGCGATGCGTCCTTGGGAACCTGAAGCTTTTTCTAAACTTCGCAAACAACAGATTAAGTAAAATCAAATTGAGTAAAATCAGCGGATCTGTATCGATCCGCCTACCAACGTGAACTTCTCTATACCTGCGCGAAAACTGAACTTATTTCAAGCTAACTATTTTAGAGCTCACGATTGTAGAGCTCACTATTTCACGTCAACTAACAAGACTTCAAATACCAAAGCCGCATCATCTGGAATCGGACCACGTCCGTCACTACCATAAGCCATCTCGCTAGGAATCACTAAAGTTCGTTTACCACCAACGCGCATGCCAACCACACCAACATCCCATCCTTTGATCACTTGTTGCGCTCCCAAAGTAAACGTAAACGGCGTGCCTCGGTCTAATGAGCTATCAAATTTTTTTCCCTGAAAGTGCGCAACACGCTGATCGTATAACCACCCAGTGTAATGAACCGTCACGGTATTGCCAGTGCGCGCTTCGGCACCTCCACCCAGCACTTCATCAGTCATCTTTAGCTCCCGAACTTGGGCCGAACCGCGTGCCAAATTCTCTTGCGCAGCGGATCCATCCTTAGGCTGACATCCGCTCAAACTCAACATACACAAACTAGCTAGCAAACAACAAAAATACTTCATATCAATTCCACTTTATCAACGACTTTTGAATCGTTAAACTTACGCATACGTCCGATGCTAATCAGGTACCGATCCGGTACTAACTAAGCAACTTAACTAAGCACTAAGTAAATTTGAAAAAGCGCGATCATACGATTTCCTCCAAAAATATTTGAGATTCATAAGTAAAAAGAAAAACAGGACAAAACCTAGCAAGAACCCTAAGTAGAAATATCCTACTTGCCTTTTACCCCGATGTCCGCTACCCTGCGCGCTCTTTTTGTTTTCACTTCAGCCAGCGCTGAATATAGCTGCAATGCGCGCCACCGTTTTAATCGCAACTGACGTCTTTGGAAATACCCCTGCCATCGCTAGTTTATGTCGTCAACTCAATGCCTCTTGCCTTGTGGTCAGTCCCTTTGAAGCTGACTTTCAAGCTGAAACTGAACAGCAAGCTTATCAAGCTTTTTTAGCCAGCGGTGGTGTAGCGACTTACGCAAAAAAAATCCACGCGCTGATAGAGGAACAAACGCAACTGCGCCATGTCATTGGATTTAGTGTTGGCGCGAGTGCTTGGTGGATGAGTAGCGCAGCGCGTTCAGCTCACTTACAAACGGCGAGCCTATTTTATGGTTCGCGGATTCGTAACTATCTCGATTTACCAAGTCACTGCCCCACACATTTTGTTTTTGCGGAACATGAAGCGGCATTTCAAGTTGGTGATGTCGTGAAGCGCTTACAAGAACACGGACATCAAGCGGAGATCGCTTTGGGCTGTCGACATGGATTTATGAATCCGTATTCCTCAGGATTTTCCTTAAAAAACCAAACCCGCTATTTAGAAATCTTGACGGCCAAAGTGCAAACAAAAATCCAACCTGAAGAAAAGCTTTGTGTCGCACAAAAATTAGTTGCTTAAGCTAAGTCACTAAGAAAGCAAATTCTACGTGAAATAGTTGGCGAGAAAATTACAACGTGGAAGATTTGGCATGTAAAGACTCAAGCAAAATTTTATAGACGAATTGAAATTACATTAGCGCTTATCAACTGAAAAACTCACACTCGCGACATGACCTGCAGCGTCAATCACTGTGATGCTATGCTCACCCGCGCTATTGATGACGAAGGTTTGACGCTTTTTCGGGCCTAGCGCAACTTGCCTTCCGTCTAACAGCCAATAATGCTGACCGCTTCCGCCCACCGCATCGAGCGTTACCGGAATATCGCTCTTTCCCGGCACAGTGCGTAAGCGGCTATCTTGATTTAATCCCATCAGGCGTATACTGCCCACACTGTGAATCTGAGGGCAGTCGGGCGACCATGGAACCAGTCCCAGCTCCAGCTTTTGTTGCGGCGTCAACCATGCTTCTAATAATGCAGGCCAACGAGCAACTTCACGTTGCTGCGCTTGCGGATGACAAGCAGGCGTCGTGCGCAAATGACTGATAGGATCGATCCATATCGTCTCCACCAAACTGCGAGCGCGCAGACGATCAGGCAAAGTAGGAGGAATCGTATCGCGCAGTATCCAAGCGCTGCGCTTTTGATGGCAATGCTCAGCCGCGGTTTGGCTCGCCGCCACACCCAAAGGCCAACAAATTTGCGCCACACTGACATCCTTAGGACGCACCTGACTCAAAGGCTCACTACGGGGTAACGCTAATGCAATTTGCTGCAATAACGGTGCGGCGACATTAGCGCCAAAAAATCCAGGATTCGGTGTGCCATCAGGTCGTCCTATCCATACTCCCAAGGTGTAGCGACCACTGACACCCACCGCCCAAGCATCGCGAAAACCATAACTAGTACCGGTTTTCCACGCCAGACGCACACCGCTGTTGTCCGCTTCGACAAAGGGTTGATCGGGATGCCCACCACTTTCTAAAATGCTGCGAATAATAAATGCAGCGCCAGCACTCATCATGCGTGCCTCTCGCGCTGGTGCATCGGGCGTGATTCTCGGCGCCCCCGCCATACCACCCATTGCTAAGGAGCGATAGGCGCCCACCAATTCTTCTAAACTGGTTCCCGCGCCACCCAAGATCACACTCAAATTCGGCTCCACGTCTTTAGGCAAACGCAGACGCAAACCTGCACTCGATAAGCGCGCGGTGAAACGTGTCGCACCAATTCTATCCAAGAGATCAACCGCAGGTACATTTAAAGAGCGCTGCAAAGCCTCCGATACACTCACTGGTCCCGAAAAATTCGCTTGAAAATTTCCCGGATCGTAGCCACTAAAAGACTGTGGCGTATCGGCCAACAAACTCTCGGAGTGTATGATGCCATCGTCCAACGCCATCGCGTACAAGAAGGGTTTTAAAGTCGACCCAGGAGAGCGGATGCCCCGCACCATATCGACATGATTAAAACGCCGTGCATCAGAAAAATCTGCCGAACCTGCATAACCCAGCACTTCCATGGTTTTACTATCCATGACCAAAGCTGCCATAGAAACAAAACGTGGCAATTGTCCGACCTTATCCGACAACATGCGCTCTAACATGGTTTGCACTTCGCGATCCAAAGTCGAACGGACTATCGTCGCTTCGATAAGATTTTTACCTACGGCACGGGCGCGATCACGCCGCGCCGCCTGATGCAGACGTTCGGCGGCGAGAGGTGCCAACCAAGCGGCGCGAGGCGGATTAGCGCCGACTCGTTCTATCAAAGCATCTTCCACTTCCGTAGCGCTCCAATGCCGCAATTGCGCCATACGTCGCAACACCTTATCGCGAAATTTTTGCGCTAATTCGGGATGACGATCAGGACGTAGACGCGACGGTGCTTGCGGCAATACGACTAGCAAAGCGGCTTCGGCCGACGACAACTGTGTTGCACTCTTTCCTAAATAACTTCGGCTCGCCATTTCTACACCTTCGACGATGCCACCCATAGGTGCATGATTTAAATACAGGGTCAAAATCTCACGTTTAGAAAGACGTAGCTCTAGCTGGATAGCGCGTAGAATTTGCCGTAATTTTCCTGACAAACTATGTGGCACAGGCTCTATCGCACGTGCTGCCTGCATCGTCAACGTAGAACCACCAGAAATAATTTCACCGTGTCGCAACCATTGCCATGCTGCGCGCCCCAAAGCCAAGGGATTAACTCCCGGATGCCAGTAAAACCAACGGTCTTCGTAAGTGAGCAGCGCGTCCAAGTATTTGGGAGAAACCTGAGCGGGTGTCACGGGATAACGCCACATACCATCGGCATCAGGCCAGCCTCGCAAAGGCGTACCATCGCGCGCGACCACCACCAAACCCGGCGCATCCACAGGAATCGGTGGGGGAAACAATTGGTCTAGCAATAAGAGACAACTCAAAAAAAACGCAGCGCTAGCACGCAGTTTATGTTGACGACACCAATGGAAAACCGCTTTAAAACGACTGTGCATTGCGATGATAGAGAAAGTGAATTTGGGAACTAAATTAAAATCTGAATTGAGAGAGTACAAAATACTCACTTAATCTCAGACGATACCCGCAGTTTATTACAAGCAGCGGGTATGTCGGATTAATTTCGACGCACTATATGAGTGGGGTGCCATGTCATTTAAGCACAAGACTTTCCGCATCGCCCGGCAAAATAAATAAATGCGGATTTTTTTCTGCTAAATCGCGTAATAAATTCCACACAACGCGCACTCTTTGCAAGCGATACAAATCGGTAGGCGCAACCAAGCAGAAGGAACGTTCAGCATAAAAATGATTCGCCAAAACACGCACCAAACGACCATCATTGGGCACCGCATAAGGTGGTGCCAAAATCAAACCTAAACCCAAAGCAGCGGCTTCGCATTGTGCTGCCAGGCTAGTGCAACACATGCGTCGATGCGGCGTAAAACCGAGTTCGCCCATGTAATTAAGCCCACTACTGGCAAGCCTATCCTGCACATAATCAACAAAATCATGTTTAATCAAATCAGCATGTTCTTTGATCGGTGGGTGCTTGGCCAAATACGACGGCGCACCGTAGATATACATACGAAAACTAGCAAGTCGGGTGACCATATACCGCCCCGTGCTCGGCGGATCGAGCATCACACCGAGATCGGCTTCGCGATTAGCGAGGTTGGCAAAACGCGGTAATAACAAGAGATCGACACTAAGATCCTGATGTGCTTGCAATAGCTCGACCAGAGCTGGTGCAACAATTCGTGAACCAAAAATCTCGGGCACCCCCAGACGCACAATGCCTCGTACTGAAATCTGTGCCCCCGTTAATTCATCCTGCGCAGCCGTTACCGCGCTTTCCATTGCTTCTGCATGCGGCAATAAAGCTTGTCCCATTTCTGTGAGCTGATAGCCTTCGCGGCTACGATCAAATAGTGTTGCCCCTAATTGTTCCTCTAAGCGATCAATTCGACGAGCAACTGTCGTGTGCTCCACCGAAAGTCGACGCGAAGTACCAGACAAAGTACCAGAGCGTGCCAGTTCTAAAAAATAACGTAAATCCGTCCACTCGGGTAAGGTAGTCATAGCACTCCAGATTGATCAGTTGCGCGTCATCTTGACGCTGGTAACACGCTTCGCTTTTTCGAACGAGACAGTTTCATTGTGCATCAAAGCACATAAATTTAGCAAATACCTGCTTTTCGCGCAAAATTGATTTCCAAATAAGACAAAAATGCGCCGAATTAGCGCATGGCGCTATTTGTTGCGCGCTTACCACGTGCATCATTTATCTTGCATTGCACAATTTTGGGGCTAATTTCCGCCTAAATCCTAAGGAATAGGTCAATTCTGGCTTAAATTCAAATTTACTATAGTGAAAAGACATGCATGTGCATTTATGCACAGTGAGTGGGCAGTTCCTCGACTTTCTAAGCACTTTGAATTCAGACACACTGCCATCCGTGCTATTGCTGATACCGATATTGGTGCTTATGCATACCACCAGAGAGACCTCTGCAAAAGCGTAGCGAGTATTGAAAACTCGACTTCAAATGCGCGGTAGCTAGTGCAAAGGTCTCCTGGAAACAAACGCACTTTACAAGACGAATGCAAGACCACTTCGATAAGCCGCCCATTGCAACAGATTTGCATGCTTCGGTTTGATCGGATAAAAAAAATCGACAACTCTGGAGACCATCATGACTGCATCAAAGAAATCACAGCGCAAGCTCGCCCTGCTCAGCCGTTCAGCAGCCGCCATTCTTGCTATTTACGGTAGCGGCTTTACACAGGCTCAAGCACAATCTAATGACGCAAGCGCCAAAGCCAGCGACGACACGCAAATTGCCAAAGTCGTCGTCAGTGCGCGCCGTCGTGAAGAAACCTTACAAGACGTGCCGGTATCTGTGACCGCCTATAGTGCAGAGCAAATCTCCAAAAGCGGTATCGCCGATATCACTGGCTTAGCATTAACTTTACCCAACACGACATTGAGCGCATCGCGTGGCACCAATTCCACCTTAACGTCCTTCATTCGTGGCGTAGGCCAACAAGATCCACTCGCAGGTTTTGAATCTGGTGTCGGCATCTACCTTGACGATATTTATCTGGCTCGACCACAAGGTGCGGTCGCTGACATTTACGACGTTGAGCGCGTAGAAGTTTTGCGTGGACCACAAGGCACTTTATATGGTCGCAACACGATAGGCGGTGCGGTCAAATATGTGACACGCAAAATGGGTCCAAACACCGATATGCGTCTCAAGGCATCAGTTGGTAGCTACGGACAAATGGATGGCGTATTCACCGCTAGCACACCGATCTCCGATACGGTACGTGTCGGTGGTACGCTGGCCAAGTTCAAACGCAATGGCTTCGGTAAAGACTTCACGACGGGCGAAGACAACTACAACAAAGACATTTCTGCCGCACGTCTGAGCGCTGAATTTATGCCGAACAGTTCTCTGTTCATCCGCATCTCAGCCGACACCAGCCAAGATGATTCTAATGCCAAACACGGTCATCGTTTAACTGTCGGCAAAATCTCAGGCGCGCCAATACTTAGCAATGTATACGACACGCGCGCCAACTTGAATACCGCGCTCGGACACAAACAACAAGTCACACAATCAGGCGTTTCCGCTTTGGTGGAGTACCAAATTCAGCCTGATTTAATGTTCAAATCGGTCACGGCATCACGTCATGATAAATCCTTTGCGCCTATCGATTTTGATTCTTTAAGCACGGTCGATTTTGACGTACCCGCGCTCTACAAAAACAAACAGTTCAGCCAAGAATTCCAATTGACCTACACCGGCAAATCGGTACAAGGTGTGGCGGGCGTGTACTACATTGATGCCAATGCCTACGATAAATTTGATGTGCGCTTACTCGGCACCTCGACCTTCACTGAAGGCGATATCGATACTAAAGCCTGGGCTGCATTCGCTGATGCCAGCTTCGATTTGAGCAAAGATTTTAGCCTGTCCGTCGGTGGTCGTTACACCGTGGACAAGCGCGAAGCCAGTATCTTGCGCCAAATCTATCTCGGTACCGCTGGCTCACCAGCCATGGGCAATCCATCTGCCGTATTCTTCAGAACCGATACCAATTTAAGCAAAGCCGATTTGCACCGCGAAGACAAAAAATTTACGCCACGCATTTCAGCTAGCTGGAAAGCCAGTGCCGATCAAAATGTGTATGCGTCTTGGACTGAAGGTTTTAAAGGCGGCGGCTTTGATCCACGTATGAATTTGGTCGGTTCCAAACTGAGCTTAGACAAAGCCAAGCAAGGTTTCTTACCTGAAAAAATCAGCACCTTTGAACTTGGTCTCAAATCCGCCTTTGCTAACAATAGTGTGCTCACGAATGTCGCGGTGTTCCATAGCGACTACCAAGATGTACAGATCCCAGGCTCGGTGGCGATTGATACCAACGGCGATGGCAAAGATGATAGTTTCGCAGGTGTCACCACCAATGCAGGTAAAGCGAAGATTGACGGTATAGAAATCGAAGCAACCGCGCGCGTCACCGATGCATTTAGCTTGTCCGGTATGCTCAGCTATATCGATGCTAGATACACTAAGTACATCGGCGCAGGTAATATCGACGTCGCTTCACAACGTGTATTCCAAAACACGCCGAAACAAACGGCCAGCTTACGCGCCAATTACGATTGGTCTATGCCTGTGATGGGAAATGCTGGCAAGCTAAGCTTAAGTAGTAGCGTGGCATTCCGTGGCAAAACCTATCAGTTCGAGACGCCGACACCAATTCTCGATCAAGACAGTTACAAATTATGGGACGCGAGCTTGGTCTGGACACGTTCTGATAACGCGGTGCGTATTGGTTTGCACGGGAAAAATTTGAGCGATACACGCTACAAAGTGGCAGGTTATTTATTCCCAACCTTAGGTGAAGGCAGCACGACTGCTTTCTATGGTAATCCGCGCACTTACACCCTGACTTTGGATTATCGTTTCTGAGCTACCTCACTCTCTCGTTTCTAAGACCTAAATGGCGGGGCGGATCTGGTATGCATCTGCGACTTCATTTCATGATACGTTTTAGAAACTTCGGCGACCAGCTCAAGCTGGACTGGTCGCTTTTTTTGTAGAGAAATGAATGTACAGGACTTGTTAAGCAACTCGTCACACTAACTCCACCGGAACCGGAACATCGTGAGCGATTTTAAAGAAATCTATTTTCAAAGCAAGGATGGCCTGCGCTTGTACGCTCGTGACTATGCAGGCAACTCGAATACAGGCTCAGCTAAATCCAAACTACCTGTGATCTGCATCCATGGTTTAACCCGTAATTCCTCTGATTTTGACGAGCTCGCACCGTGGATAGCGCTACAAGGCCGACGTGTTTTAGCAGTCGATGTGCGCGGACGTGGACGCTCACAACATGCCAGCAAAGTCAGTCACTATCATCCTATGGTATATGCGTCCGACATCATCAGCCTGACACAGACCTTGAGGATTAGTCGTGCCGTTTTCATCGGCACCTCAATGGGTGGCCTAATCACCATGAGCTTAGCATTACGAAAATCTAATTTAATTGCGGCGGCGATCTTGAACGATGTTGGCCCCGTGCTGTCACAAAAAGGTTTGAACCGCATCGCCTCTTACGCGGGAGAAGGCAGCCATTGCCGTACGTGGGAGCAAGCCAGAGATTACATACGTGACATCAATCAATCGGCCTTTCCCAATAATAGCGAACAAGAATGGGACAAATGGGCGCGCCGTGCCTTCGCCCAGAACGCACTGGGAGAATTGGAATTGCAGTATGATCCTCTGATTGCGACACCTTTAAAAACAGGCAAACTCAAAGCAAGTTCATGGATTGCCAAATGGGCGTTTCGCCGCTTAACTAAGCACCGTCCTTGTCTTTTGGTGCGCGGTAACATTTCTGATTTATTAGAACAAGAACAGGCTAGCTATATGTTAAGCGTTGCACCTCATATGCACTATGTAGAAATCCCAGAGATAGGCCATGCGCCCATGCTCACCGAACCAGAAGCAAAATCAGCCATACAAAAATTCTTAAGCCAAGTGGACTAGAGCCACAGTCTCAATAACCAAAAAAATATCAGGAGTCAAATATGTCTATCAAGTCACCCACGATCTTTCAACGCAAACGTCTTGCGATCAGCCTTAGTTTGTTGGGCGCTTTCCTCGGCAGTTGCGTTCATGCCAGTTATGCCGTCGCGCAAGACATCAAGGTCGCCCTGATTGCCGGAAAAACTGGCGCCTTAGAAGCCTATGCTAAGGAAACCGAAACCGGCTTCATGATGGGTTTGGAATATATGACGGGTGGCAAGATGGAGATCAACGGTAAGAAGATCAAAGTCATCATCAAAGACGACCAAAGCAAACCCGATATGGGACGCACCTTATTAGCTGAAGCTTATGGCGATGACAAAGTTGATATCGCCGTAGGTACTACCTCATCAGGTTCTGCGTTAGCGATGTTACCGGTGGCTGAAGAATACAAAAAGATTTTGATTATCGAACCTGCGGTCGCCGATGCCATCACAGGTGATAAATGGAATCGTTATATCTTTCGCACCAGCCGCAATTCCATGCAAGACGCCTTAGCTGCCGCCAGCACCATTAAAGCAGGCGGTAGTATCGCCTTTTTAGCGCAAGACTACGCCTTTGGGCGCGATGCGGTTAAAGCCGCCAAAGAAGCTTTAGCAACTGCGGGTTCTAAAGCTAAGGTAGTGCACGAAGAATATGCAGCGCAAACCAGCACCGACTTCACCGCACCGGCACAAAGAATTTTTGATGCGCTAAAAAACAAACCAGAACCGCGCATCTTACAAATCGTCTGGGCGGGTCCTAGTCCTATGAATAAATTGGCCGACTTAAAACCGGAACGTTTTGGCATCAATCTGGCTCCCGGCGGCAACATTTTGCCCGTCATGAAATTATGGAAGTCTTATGTCGGCACCCAAGGTACGATTTACTACTACTATGATTTCCCCAAAAATAAAATGAATGACTGGTTAGTCGCCGAGCACACTAAACGTTTTAAAGCACCACCCGATTTCTTCACCGCTGGTGGTTTTGCTGCGGCCAGTGCAGTCTACACGGCTTTAAGCAAAGCACAATCAACGAATACTGAAAAGCTGATTACTGCCATGGAAGGCATGGAATTCGACACGCCTAAAGGTAAGATGAACTTCCGCAAAGAAGATCACCAAGCGCTGCAATCCATGTACCACTTTAAGATCAAAAAAGATCAAAAAAATGAATGGGATTTGTTAGAACTGGTGCGCGAAATTCCTGCTAATGAAATCCCGGTTCCTGTCAAAAATAAACGATAAGATTTTCATGCAAAAAGCTAGCACACCGTCCTTGCCAACACCCTCCTTGAGCACCCGCGACTTGAGCATACGCTTTGGTGGCCATGTCGCGGTCAATCAAGTCAGTGCTGATTTTTATCCTGGAAGCTTAACCGTCATAGTCGGCCCTAACGGTGCGGGCAAAACCACCTATTTCAATTTAATCTCAGGTCAGTTAAGTGCAAGTTCTGGTAGCGTACATTTAGGCGGCAAAGATATCACCGCATTCGGCGCAGCAAAACGTACTCGCGCTGGCATAGGTCGCGCGTTCCAACTCACCAATTTATTTCCGCATTTATCAGTAATAGAGAACGTCAGGCTAGCAGTACAAAGCCGCACTGGTATTGGTTTCTCGATTTTTTCCTTGTGGTCTAGTTATCAGCAATTAATCGAACGCGCAGAATACTATCTGCAGCGAGTCGCTTTAGCTGATCGGCGCCAAGATAAGGTAATTAATTTGTCGCATGGTGACAAACGCAAATTGGAAGTCGCTTTGCTACTGGCGCTAGAACCTGAGGTGATGATGTTTGATGAACCCACCGCTGGTATGAGCGTGGACGAAGTGCCGGTGGTACTCGACCTGATACAAGAAGTGAAAAACGAAAAGCAAAAAACCATACTATTGGTCGAGCATAAAATGGATGTCGTACGCAGCTTAGCAGATCGCATCATCGTCTTACACAATGGCACACTGGTTGCTGACGGTGACCCGGTCGAAGTGATGGCATCGGCTATTGTACAAGAAGCTTACTTAGGTACAGGCTTAGATACAAACTCAGTTACAAACTTAAGTACAGGAGTCGCTCGTGCATAGTCCGACTCCAGCCCTACTCACCCTAGAAGGCGTCCATACGCACATCGCCGAATACCATATTTTGCAAGGCGTAGATCTAATTGTGCCACGTGGTCAGCTTGCTGTTCTGCTAGGTCGTAATGGCGCAGGTAAAACCACGACGCTGCGCACCATCATGGGACTATGGCATGCAAGTGGCGGTAAGATCGTTTTTGACGGACAAGCTATTACCAGCAAAAGTACACCAGATATCGCACAAGCCGGAATCGCTTATGTGCCGGAAAGCATGGCGATCTTTTCGGATTTAACGGTGAAAGAAAATCTGCATTTAGCGGCACGCAGCGGCCCTATGGATACCGCGCGATTGGAGTGGATTTTCGGTTTTTTCCCGGCGTTAAAAAAATTCTGGAATTACCCAGCAGGCAATCTCTCAGGTGGACAAAAGCAAATGGTCGCCATCGCCCGCGCCATCATAGAACCTCGCAAATTATTACTCGTCGATGAACCAACCAAAGGGCTAGCACCCGCCATCATCCAAAGCCTGATCGCGGCGTTTCAAGAACTTAAAGCGAGTAATACCACGATATTACTTGTCGAACAAAATTTCAGTTTTGTGCGTAATCTGGGAGACACCGTATCGGTGATGGATGACGGTCGTATTGTCCACGCTGGCAGCATGCAAGAGTTGGCTGAGGATGAAGAATTGCAGCAGAAGTTACTGGGTTTATCCTTAGCGAGTCATCAGTGAAATTTACGATGATTTATCTTGCTAAAGGTAGTTTGGGTCAAGCGAGGCGTGTGCTGGTCGGGGGTAGCCCAACAGCTAGTTACCTTTTTTGCTTCGCCAAAAAAGGTAACCCAAAAAAGGCGACGCTCTACACTGCCCTTCGGGTTCCCAATTGTGCGAGACAAAAAATGGGGAGTCGCGGAAACTCGCTACGCTCAAACAGCCGCAACTCCTTTTTCCATTTTCTGTCTCACACAATTGGCAGCGTAGAAGCGGAAAAACCGATATCTCCACTTTCTATAGAACGACACAAACTAGCGCAACATCGATAAGCAATATCAGAGCACAACAGGAAATAATATGAGTAACTCGACCGAATTACCCAAAACACCCAGAGACCTCGCACCTCTATTATTGGTGCCGATGATTGCACTGATCATGCTGCCTTTAGTTGGTAGTTTTCCGACTTGGTTGACTTTAACCATCGCTGGTCTCGCGATGGGGATGATGATTTTTATTATGGCCAGTGGTTTGACCTTGGTCTTTGGTTTGATGGATGTACTTAACTTTGGTCATGGTGCCTTTGTCGCCGTCGGGGCTTATACCGCAACCATGGTGTTGATTCCACTCAAAGGTTGGTTGGAAATAGACTCATTGGGGATGAATTTGGCGGTGCTTGGTTTAGCAATGCTAGTCGCGATGCTGGTGACTGCGCTCATAGGTTGGGCCTTTGAGCGACTGATCATCATGCCGGTGTATGGGCAGCACCTAAAACAAATTCTGATCACCATGGGCGGCATGATTGTTGCGGAACAAGTATTAGGCGTAATCTGGGGTGCAGAACAAATTCCCCTGCCTTTGCCTGAGAGTCTGCGCGGCGCGATCTTTATCGGCGATGCGGCCATCGAGAAATATCGTCTCATCGCGATGGTCGTTGGTTTGAGTGTCTTTGCCGCGATGTTTCTTATCCTGAACCGTAGCAAGCTCGGTTTATTGATACGCGCAGGTGTAGAAAACGGTGAAATGGTAGAAGCACTAGGCTATCGCATACGCCGTCTATTTGTCGCGGTGTTTGCGGCAGGATCGGCATTAGCTGGACTGGGTGGTGTGATGTGGGGGCTGTACAAAGAAACACTGATCACAGCGATGGGCAGCGAAATCATGGTGATGGTGTTTATCGTCGTCATCATTGGTGGACTCGGCTCAGTCGGCGGTTGTTTCATTGGCGCTTTACTGATGGCGCTGGTCAGCAATTATGCTGGTTTTTTGGTGCCTAAATTAGCGTTGATTTCCAACATTGTTTTGATGATGTGTATCTTACTATGGCGACCCGCTGGACTGTATTCAGTCGGTCGTCGTGGCGCCTAAAATGAATAGTAGCGCCAAACCATTACCTCAATAAATAGCAAAGACTTAGACCTATGACTACCGCTTTGTTTCGCCAACTACTATCCGACGATCAGCCACGCAGCCGGGTCTTGTCCGGTTTGCTAGTTTTGATTTTTTTGGGCCTGCTGACTGCGCCCTTTATCACCAGTGGCGCACGTCCCTTAAATACGGCAGCGACCATTTGCATCTATATTATTTTGGTAGCGTCGTATGATTTACTACTAGGCTACACGGGTATCGTTTCTTTCGCACATACTATGTTTTTTGGCATAGGTGCTTATGGAGTAGGTCTGGCGCTAGCCAGTCAAAATCCTAGTTGGGGCTGGATTTTTGTTGGTGTCGTCTTGGCGTTAATATTGACACTGGTGCTAGCCTTACTCATAGGTCTGTTTGCATTGCGAGTCCGAGCTATTTTTTATTCTATGATTACCCTAGCAGTGGCTTCCTCATTCGCGGTATTTGCATCACAGTTATCTGATTTTACGGGCGGTGAGGATGGTAAAACTTTCCGTGTGCCTGAGTTATTAACACCGGGTTTTCAACTATTTGAAAACTATATTTTTGGCCGTACCGTGGATGGAAAAGTCATTACCTACTACATCGTCTTCTTTGCTTGTCTGCTGTTATTTTTATTTTTACTGCGTGTCGTCAACTCTCCCTTCGGGCGCGTCTTACAGGCGATACGTGAAAATGAATTTCGCGCCGAAGCGCTCGGCTATCGCACCGTCTTGTATCGTGTCTTAGCGAACTGCCTAGCGGCTTTGGTAGCCGCTTTGGCAGGTGCTTTGATGGCTTTATGGTTGCGTTATGTGGGACCGAAAACCATGCTGGGATTTGAAGTAATGACCGATATCTTATTGATCGTGGTGATTGGTGGAATGGGCACCCTATACGGTGCGGTGATCGGTGCGACGCTATTCATCATCGCCCAAAATTATCTTAAGAATGTGATGGCGCAAGGCTCGGAAGCATTAGTCGACTACCCCGTATTAGCACAAATCTTTCATCCTGATCGTTGGATGCTATGGCTGGGTGTTTTGTTTATTTTGTCTGTTTATTTTTTTCCCATGGGCATAGTTGGAAAACTAAGAAGTAGCAGACAAGGCGACAAATAGGTGTAGCGTTCTAGTAGATAAGGACTTAGTTAATTCGCCGATTAATCAATCTGTTATTCAGACAATTAATTAGTCAATTAGTGCGTTCGAGTTTAATTCATATAATTCCAAAGGCAAGCCATCAGGGTCAGCAAAAAAAGTAAATCGCTGTCCGGTATATTCATCCACTCGAATCGCTTCCACAGCGATTCCTTGCGCCTCTAGATTGGCCTTACATGCATCAAGATCAGCGACCGAAAAAGCGAGGTGACGTAGTCCTTGAGCTTCTGGATAGGAAGGTCGTGGCGGTGCATTGGGGAAGGAAAATAATTCGATTTGGCCGCCATCGGGCAACGCCAAATCACACTTCATAGATTGACGCTCAGGACGAAAATGTTCAGCCAGTACCCGCAAGCCTAGTAAGTCCACATAAAACTGGCGTGACACCGCGTAGTCAGAACAGATGATTGCCACATGGTGAATTCCAAGCAATTGCATAAATCGGCTTTATAGACTTCTAATAAACTTAATGTGGTGTAGTCAATTTCAGCCCAACGATGCCAGCGACAATTAGTAATAAGCTAATCAGGCGTCCCACATTCGCGGCTTCGGAAAATAAGATCATACCAAGTAATGCCGTTCCAACTGCGCCAACGCCCACCCAAACCGCGTACGCTGTCCCAACTGGTAAGCCCTTCATTGCGATACCGAGCAAACCTACACTAATCAACATTGCAGTCGCGGTTAAGACACTAGGCCAGAATCGAGTAAAACCCTCGGTATACTTTAAGCCTATCGCCCAAGCAATTTCAAACAATCCTGCTACGACTAAAATTAACCAATTCATGCCTATCCCCACTCGATTAAGAATTGGGGTCGTCCCCGAAAAAAAATACATCTGGCATGCCGAGTATGGCAGAGCTAACTGTGCCGCCAAGAATGAGGTCGTCCTCATAGCGGTAGTTTACCGCACTGGCGCTAACTCTGCTTGGCGCCGCATAAAACGAGCATCCGCGCCATAGCTGGCTAGTTTTTCGGAAAATAGAGGATTTTCGGAAACGACTTCAAAACCAAAACGACGCCAATATGACACAGAATTTTGGACTGCCACCAAACAAGCTAGTGGCAGGCGATATTGCTGCTGCACTTCAAAAAAACGCTGTATCAAAGCCTTGCCAGTCCCCGTGCCTCGCAGTGCAGGAACGACTGACAAATCATGTAAATACAAACAGTCTGGATGAGCGGGTAGTTCGCAGCTACTGGCGTTCAAGCTTGGTGGGGCGGACGATAACCAAGGCAGCGCAAACAGATAGGCTTGCACTACGCGATTCGACTCGGCCACCAGACAAGTCGTAGGACTGGCATCAAACTTTGCCTGTAAAGAAGCGCGGGATTCTGGAATATCGCCCGAATAACAAGCTGCCTGTATCGACATGATGCTATCAAAATCGGAGGCTTGCATCGAGCGAATTTCACACATAATCATGAATCTTTATGAGCGCTCAGAATTATTTATACCAACCGCGCGCACTGGCTTTATCCGCGCGAAATTGTGAGTACAAGCTAGATGGATAGTCGTTGAGTACTTCTGGAGACCAGAATGACTTATGCGTGCCTTGATCCAATTGCGCTTTAAATTCTTTGAAATCAGTATCTGGCGTCAACGGCAAACCATTATCGGCAAACATAAAGGGATATCCGGTGCGAATATTGAGCGTATTCATGATGATATGAAAATCTCTGGCATCCGCGAAGCCTAAACTACATCCGGGGACATTATTATTCGGATACTGCAAAGTCGCTTTTGCAACACCCTCACGCCAGACTTTGGCGTTATTCGGTGCGCACCAGATATTTTGTACATTCTGTCTGCGTTGAGGATCCCGATTATCGAGCGCGCTCGGGATAATAAAAAAGCTGACGTCTAATTTATCACCTGCATTAGCCAACATTTTTTCGAACTGTATGCAGAATGGGCAATCATGCGCAGACAGCAAAAGCACTTTATTAGTGCCCTTACCTTGCTTAATCTGAATTAACTTATCGAAGCGAATATTGTGCAATACCGCGTTCAATAATTTAGTTTTTTCTTGATTCGTAATTGGCTCTGCTTTTTGTACTGGCTGAGTCCAGTTTTGAATACTGACATTATTGGTTTCCAATACCAAGGTCGCCGCATCATTAATATAATAAACAGCGGCATTAGGACCAAATTCAACACGATATAAATCTTTGAAAATCGTTTCTTTCACCGCACTCGCATTGTTGAAAAGTTTTTTGGCAATCGCAGTAGCACTAGCGAGATCAGCGTGTGCTGGCGCTGCGAACAAACTTGCACAAGCAAATCCCAATGCGAGCTGCATCGCACTGCTCATACGACGAATTTTAGAATTTTTTAGCGACATAGATAATTTCATACAAAGTACTCTCAAAAAAATCTGCCCTAAGCAGAACAAAGGGATCACAAGTAACACCAACGCAAAATCCAACCAAGTAGATCCTGCCCCAGACTATCTTAGTCGGGGGGGACCGATGAATTTCGTAGGTCCTCAACTACTTTATTATTGGCTAATAAAACTTAGCAGCTTAGTGTAACGTGGACTTTAGATTTATTGTTGACATTGCATGAAAAAAATTTTACTTCGGACATGCTTTAATTGAGATGAATACCTATGCACTGCGCTTCACAAATGAAGATCAAACATTAACTGCGTGGTCTTCATTTGATTCACATAAGTATTGTTCTGGTAGTTCGCTTCAGCTCTTATCTTAATCAACTGTTATAGAAACATACCACCAGAGGCTTCAATTCTTTGACCATTAACCCATGCCATGTCGCCAGCCAGCAAAGACGCAACCGCTGCACCAATATCATCCGGTAATCCTGCGCGTCCCAAGGCGGTCTGACTGGCGACAAATTGGTTCATCTGCGGATTATCACGCACAGCAGCATGACCAAAATCGGTTTCTATCGCACCTGGCGCAATCACATTCACGCCTATCCCACGCGCCCCCAACTCTTTCGCGAGGTAGCGGCTCAAAACTTCAATCGCCCCTTTCATTGCTGCATAGGCGGAAAATCCCGATAAAGTAAAACGACTCAATCCGGTAGAAACATTGAGAATCCGCCCACCATCTGCTATCAAAGGCAGCAAAGCTTGAGTCAAAAAGAACACGCCTTTAAAATGAATTTGCATCAATTGATCAAATTGTGCTTCGGTCGTCTCAGCAAACGCCATGTGTATCCCGATGCCTGCATTATTCACCAAAAAATCTAAGTGCTCGCGCTGCCAATGAGTCACTAAAACTTGACGTAAATCTTGCACAAATCGAGGGAAGGATGCTATTTGCGCTACATCAAAAGCCAAAGCGACAGCACGACCTCCTATCGCTTCGATTTGCGCGACCACGGCTTGTGCGTCTTGCTGCTGACTTTGATACGTCACAATAACATCGACGCCTTGACGGGCTAAATGCAAAGCAGCGCTTTTACCGAGGCCGCGACTACCGCCTGTGATTAAAGCTATCTTTCTGCCTGAGTTTTTATTACTACCGACCGCGTGCATATCGATCGCATTTACTGTATTCATCTGATAACTCCATAGTTTGTTGTAGGAAGCTGAACCTTGTCGTCCAAGCATGATGCGTAGTCTACTATTGGATTATTCGTACATAAACTAGCTAAATTTGATTACACTATTCAATTTATTCGAACAATAATCAGCATCTACGCAAACTAAGCGAACTAAGCGAAATATGAACTCACTAGACGCAATGCGCATTTATGTCAGAGTGGCCGAGCTGGCGAGTTTCACACAAGCAGCTGACAGTTTGCATTTACCCAAAGCGAATGTCTCAGGCGCGGTCAAACAATTGGAAACCGAACTCGGAACTCGGCTGCTGCATCGCACCACACGTTCTGTACAAATGACGCAAGACGGTTTGCTGTTTTATGAACGCTGTAAAGATGTGCTTAGCGATATGAATGAGCTACAAAGCATGTTCCAACAAGATGATGCTCAGTTGCATGGTCGCCTACGTATCGACTTACCTATTGGTATCGCCAGAAACATTCTGCTTCCCAAGTTACCTGAATTTTTACAACAACACCCTCACTTAGAAATTGAACTGAGCAGTACAGATCGTCGGGTTGATGTAATACGTGAAGGTTTTGATTGCGTAATACGCATCGGGCAACTCGACGATAGTCATTTAATTGCGCGCCCGCTCGGCCTGTTGCCACAAGTCAACCTAGCCAGCCCTCGATATTTAGAATTAATGGGCGAACCCAAAAATCTGACAGATTTGGAACAACATTTTTTGATCCACTATGCCAGCAATTTAAGTAATAGCATTCAACAGAAACAACGAGGTTTTGAATACTGGGATAAGACGCAAATTCATTTCCTGCCTATGCATGGCAAGTTGACAGTGAATAACAGCGATGCATATCAAGCGGCGTGTCTAGCTGGATTTGGAATTATTCAAGCTCCTTTGATTGGCGCACAACACCTGATCCAAGAGGGGAAATTAGTAGAAATTCTAAGCAGTTATCGAGCGCCTGCATTAGCTGTTTCCCTGCTGTATGCAGACCGCAGACATATTGCCAAACGCACACAAAAATTCATGGAATGGGCAGCGACTTGCCTACAAGCTTATTTGGAATAAGTCACAGGTAAAGCCGATTAGCGACCATTACCTAGCATTTGTCATTCTATGCTTTCGATCCTGTTCAGCTTGAGTTAAGATCATTCTAATCCATTAGTTTTATCGCGATCTTATTAAGAATTTCCCTGAATAGTTTGTCGCATTCATTCTATCGTCAGATACATGGCACGTTTTCTTTACTGTCTATGCTTCGCCTGCTTATGCTGTGCGCTCAGCACCATAGGCACGGCTAGTGCTGTCGATGCGACGCTATCCAAGTCAGACCATCCTAAAACTGTCACAGTCACTGCGCCAACCATCATCACAGTTTTTGTCCAAGAAGCCTTGGACTCTAAAGGCCATCCATTGCCAGTGAGTAGTGGCTTGTTGAAATTTTTTCAGTTCTTTGATCGTAACGCAGGCCTACACCTGCAGGCGGTCACCGTTCCGTGGAATCGCGCCAAACAAATGACATTAGACGGCAAAGGCATCATCTGGGGATTTTCTAAATCACCTGAACGTCTTATGCACTATCGTTTTTCCGAGACGGTGATGAAATCTCGAATCTGGGCAATCGGCTATGGCGAACCACAACTGGCGTTACGCTCCATCAAGGATCTGAAAAACAAAACCATTAGCGTGGAACGCGGCGTCAGTCACGGCATGGAATTTGAGTTGGCGAAAAATAAGATTTTCAAAATTGATGAAGACGCTGCACAAGCCTCAGCGCGCTTTCGCAAACTAATCGCCAAACGTTCTGATGTCTTGCTATGGGGTTTAGTTCAGTTTGATCGCCAAGACTTATTTTTAGACTATCTGCATAAAACCTATTTACCCGGCTTGCGCGATCCAGAGTTATTGGGGAAAAATTTTTACGCTTCCCCCACTCCCTTATTTTATGACTCCATACATTTTGCCAGTGCCAAAGGTCAGCTCGAAAACGAAATGAAAAAAATCGATGCCGCAATTAGGCAAGGTTTTAAGAGCGGAGAGCTAACTAAGTTAGTGAACGTACTCAATTAGGCGGCTTACCATTGGATCTGATCGGCTGGCATCACCTCTCGGTCAGTGCACTGAGTCGACAGCACAATCGATGTTTGTGTTTTACCGATTTTGCCTAAGGATAGAATCAGGCTTTGCAAATGTTCAGGCGCGACTACCCCGACCCGCATCATCGCGCATTGCTCGCCTGTCGTCGCATACAAACCTAGAACCTCGGGATGGTGCTGCGCCCACAAATCGAGTGCAGCGTGCGAATCAACCGTAATATGAATTAAGGCTTCAAAACTATAACCCAGAGCGCGTAGCCCCAAACGCGTGGTAAAGCCTTGCAAGATCTGAGCCTCTTCTAAACGCCGGACACGCTCCGCTACCGCCGGCGAAGTTAAATGTATGCGTCGCCCAATTTCTGAGAAACTCAAACGCGCATCACTCTGCAAAAGAGTCAAAATTTTGCGGTCATAACTATCGATCTCAAACTTCAAAGTAAACCTCTCTCAATACTTTCAATTTTGCAGGAACATAAAGCCTAAAACCTTACATTTTGCATGGCGCTTTACTGTCTGACACTCTAGCATAGACAGCTCAAATACTCGATTTAGCCAAGTTCTAACTTAGTCAAAAACGTGATCGATTTGAAATTTTCTTAAGTAAAAAAATCTAATTAAAGAAAGAAAAGAGCATGAGCGAAACAAGCAATCTGTGGCTGTACTTTTTGGTGACTTCTGGGGTCATTATTTTGCCAGGCATGGACATGGCCTTTGTCATGGGAAGCAGTATGAAAGGTGGTTATCGAGCTGGCTTTGCGGCGGTGGCAGGAACGATGGTGGGCGGCATCTGCCATATGATTATAGGTGCGACAGGTGTCGGCGCCATCCTCACTTTAATCCCTTGGGCCTACAATGCAATACTAATCGGCGGATCGGCCTATATTGCTTACTTAGGCTGGAGGCTAATTCAACTGAATAGCTTGGCAGGCCCGGATGCAGAACAAGGCGCGGCAAATTTACAAAAAAGTTTTGTAGGAGCCCTCGCGACCTGCATGCTTAATCCCAAAGCCTACCTCTTCATGCTGGCAATTTTCCCGCAATTCATAAGACGTGATGGCGACTCAATCTGGTTACAAACGAGTATCTTGTCGCTCATCACTGCTGGTACACAAATGATCGTATATGGGGCGGTGGCAATTATGGCGGTACAGGCCCAACAATTCTTGACCAAGCGACCGCGCACTAACGCACTCATCGCCAAAGGCATAGGCGTTTTATTGATCACCGCCGCAGGCCTGAGCTTGTTTGGCGGTTTAACACGCAATTAGGAATGTATGTGAAGTTACTTAGTTAAGCAACTAAACTAAGTTGCTAAATCACCTTACTGAGTCAACTTAAATGCCTGAGCTAATAAGATTGGATGACGAATGATGAACGGTCTAGCGGTGTAGTCTCATCTACTACTAGAGTGACCAATTCGTATTGACCACTTTGTTTTAGGCGCGACCAAACTGTGTGCCGATTTCTGAGCCAATTCATGTGCACAATTTGTACGCCAATACTGACCGCGCCTAAAACCCTACAACACAACTTGATCTATCGCTTAATATCGACTTTGTCTTTCAAGGCATTCTTTAACTGCATAGTTTCATCATACAAGGTCTCAAAATCAACTAAGTTCAGTGTCATTCTCCACACGATTTGTGGTTTAGAACCTGGACTCATTGCCAAACGCACAGCTCGTTTACAGTTGGCATAGTTGTCTAAGTTGGCGGCATAATTAATTTGCAAACCTGCTGCCGCTTCGCATTGTGTCAATGGCACGCTGGCATCCTTACCCGCACGTTTTTCCACCCATGACGCCTCGGTAGTGCCACGCACGGCAGCAGGAGTGCCATATTTCGCCGACATATTTTTGACCAAATCAGGCGCTAGGACTTCTACGTTAAAACGTTCACTGCGGCTTAATGCGACCACCTTGGAACTCACAGGACTAAAAGCCACCATCAAGAAATCCGGCTCCAAATTTCGACCGTCTTTTTTGTAATGGGCGGTTGCGATGCGCTCAGGCAAACCTGCTTCGGCTTTAAATGCACTCTTGCGCCAAAAATAATAACCTTCATTTTTTAGCGCCAACTCCATCTCGGTTTGAGTATCGCCAATTTTGACGCCTACCGTTTCCATACCTTTAACGGTAGTTTGCGCTTGCGCGACTTGAGTCAGTGTTGCACCGGCTGTTATCACTGCAAACAAAGACATAAGTAAATTTTGTTTTAGCATATTTGTGTGAAATAAATAGGTTGGTTATTTGGCTATTCGTTTATTCGTCTAGTGTTTTTCTAGTGTTCTATCAAGGCTTCACAAACTTCAAAGTCATACGATCACTTTCACCTATCGCCGCATAGCGGGCACGATGGTAATCTCCGTTTGCGAATGAGGGTGTTAGTGACCGACGTCATCTGCTCAAACTTAATTTAACTGTCTTAGCAACTCGCAGTACAAACGTTTCGCTTGAGCGTCATCCGACAAATTGCTATGCGTTCCATTTTCTACCATCCAATACTGCTTATCACGACTAGGTATACTCTCGAATAATTTTCTACCCAAATTCGCTGGCATGGTGCTATCTTTCTCACCGGTGATTACTAACACTTTCCCTTGATATTGAGAGAGTGCATTTTGATTGTCGATGGTCTTTAGATTATCTGAAATAGTGACCGACACTATCGGTTTCGCATACCAAGGAATTTGCGCATCAACCACCTCTGCCGGTGTAGTACCACTTCCTTCTAATACCAAGGCGTCAATCGTGCGATTGGCTGCAATATGACTCGCCATAAATCCGCCCAGAGAGTAACCATAAACGAGCAACTTACCTTGTGTCTTCGCACGTACCTGGTCGTAAATGCGCAAAGCATCTTCTTTCAGAAGCAAGGCATTGGGCTTACCATTGGTACGTCCATAACCACGATAATCAAAAGTTGTAAAATTGGCCGGACAGGTTGCCGATAACTTAGCAAGCAAAGGCGCATTTTCATCAACATGAGTCAAATTGCCACCAAAATACAATACCGTTGTTTTCGCATCCGGCAGAGAAACATGTACACCTCTAATTTTTACCGCATCCCCATTCCCTTGCGGCACAACAATCTCTTCTTCTTTCAACTGTGCTTGAGCTAATGTTTTCTGTAACTTATCCTGATCAAAAACACCTTTGGTTTTATATCCCGTTAAATTATCTGGGCGAATCAGATCAAGATCTTTCACAACGATTGATTGACAAGCACTTAAACTACAAACAGCCAGCATGACCATTAATAAACGCATCAATTCCTCTCCTCTCAACTTTAATTAGAAATGTTAGAAATATTCGGCGACAAATCGCGTCGCAGATTATTTCAACAATTGATTTTTTTGACAATCAAATTTTGTGTCAAATTAAGATGAACAAGGATTTACTAGATTAACGTTACGATTCTATTGATGAGTGGTTTTTACTTGATCCCCCTATATCTAATCGCTGAGTCTGCATGGCAACAGTCAACTTCTCTACGATAATCTATTTCACCGTGGATATTAGCTGGTTTACCCTTTTAGTTTCCCACGCAACATGCCGTACAAATACGCATGAGATAGGCTGTCATTGCTATGTCATGTCGTCTATATCTGAACCAGTTTTAAAATAGCGCTTAGCCTTCTTTGAAAACGCAAGTGCGTAGGCCCACCAGATCAACAACACAGAAAAAAATACGTATCTTCCAACAAAACCACCCATACGTTCGGCATCATTTGCATAATAAGTGGTATTAGGAGACAGTATGATCACAGCCAGTAGGAGTGCCAGCAAGCACAGACAGACCCACTTACTCCAGTTACGACGTCGATGCAAAGAAATCGCTGTCCACACACTACCGAGTATCAACCCACTTACCCAAAAAATACTAAACAACACGCGCCCAGAACTAAGATTGGAATAACCCAAGCGAACGACATCAGCCATTCCTCTAAATAGACCCATCACAAACAAGCCCACAAAAACATAAAGCAATATCTGCATCAGCCAGACGCTAATTGGGCGCTTGACCTTTTCTGTTGACATCAAGGACGATTCAGCAATGTCGAGATGCGTCGAAGAGGCGTATGGATTAAATGCTTGTTCAGTATCAGTAGGCATGGACTTGAATACGTTTTGAATTATCAAAGTACAACAATAACATCAGCGTAGACACTTAACAACAAGCAGATTAGTGAGCGCTCAAAGCCCTTCGCGAAATACACAAGTACCAGCTCACGCTACTCGTGGTTCTACTTTGCGCTGCATCGCGCTTTTCGTTTATCTACACTTTATCTTTTGAAGATGATGCTGACACTTCCGCTATGATTGAATAGCTAAAACCAAAGCGCTTATATGAAATTATTTCTTATCGTATTGAGTTTGTGGATAACACAAACCACCTATGCCAACGTCAATCCACTTGCTAGACCTAACGCAACACAAGCAGCATCCTTGCTAACGCAAACGCTAGCACTAGCCAATCAAAACAACGCTAAAGCACAGTATCACCTTGGTATGTTATTGAACAACGGTATGGGTGGCGCAAACAAAGATCCAGTACAAGCCTTTATCTGGTTCCAAAAAGCAGCGAGTAATGGCGACCTATTAGCGCATTACAAAGTCGGCTGCTATTACGCAGGTCAATTCGCCGGAGAAACAAACATAGCAGTTGATCCTGAGCTGGCTATGAAATTCAAACTCATCGCAGCAAATGGCGGCTATGCTTTAGCACAACACGATGTCGCTTTGATGTACATGAAACAAAAGGACTGGAAACAAAGTGCTTATTGGAGCAAACAAGCTGCCGATCAAGGCGAGCTAATGGCGATATTATTTTATGCCTCGTTCGTATCCAATCCACTGTTCGAACAATATGATCCATCGACAGCTTGGGTCTATGGAAAAATCGCATCAAACATACGCCAACTAGAGCTGCAAAGTGGTCAATCTCAAACCGCCAGCAATCTCCAAGCAGACAAGAATCTTCAAGCATTTCTAGATAAACTCGATGCCAATTTCACGCCAGAGCAAGGTGAAATAGCGCAAGCCAAAGTACAGGAATGGAAAGCACAGCCTAGCGCAATTAGCTTAGAAGCTAAACGCGGTATTGAGGCGCTTAAAGTGCTATTGGGAGATCTACATTGACGTGCCCTGCGATCCCCCTAAAGATCAAAACAAATCACAATTTAAGCATAATATCGTGACTATTTTGATCTAGAACTGCGGCTTATTCGCGCGCGCTTTCTCTTCGGCTTCACGTTTTTGCTTCAAAGATTCCGCTTGTAGCGAATTCATTTTGTTCACATCGCGTATCAGCGCTGGTGAATACATCACTATGTAGTACTGTTGAATCAAATCTGTATTCGATGACATGTACGCACTGACGTTCAGCGCTAAGGCACAAGTATTACGGAAGTTATTGGGAATGGTCACAGAATCAGTAATCGGTACATGCATAGTGTACTGTGGTGAAGCACAAGGTCCCGATTTAACATTCACATCATGCGACGCGTATTGCTGCCCATTCACAGCATAAGACCACGCAAAATGCGGATAATTGGGACGATTGCGTTCAGAGATGAGCGAATTCGGGGCATCATATTTCTCAAATAATGCGTTTTTGAATGTTTCCAGTAGAAGTGGTTGATCTTTCGGTAGTACGATGTGACGATCAACCAGCCAAATGTTACCAGCCTGATTAAAATACACGGTGAGCTGATCAGTAGGTATAGCGTTCGGAGGGCCCGCTTTCGCAGTCACACCTTGATAATTATTGACCATAATTTTCAGCGTTTCTATGCGATAAGCTGGATTGAGCTTTTTAATGATGGGCAGGGCATCATTCACATTCATTCCCAAGCTAATACCACCAATCTCTGGTTTGCGGATAGACGCAGCAAACTTTCCAAAAGAATTAGAATCAAGCAGCAGACCTGCTGTGCCCGGACGAGGCAACCCATCCAATTGCACGAAGCCCTCTTTCGCCGGAACAGAGCCTACACCACTGGGCGTAGCTGCTCCAGGGTTGTTAGCCGTACTATCAGTTTGCCCTGGTTTAGACGCACTCGGTTGTCCCTCTTGGACACTCTCCTTAATAATTTTCTTGAGACTAAATCCGGATGACTGTGCATTGACATGGCTGGGTAACAAAACGAGACTTGCAAGGCAAAGTGGGGCAATTATTTTCATGAATGGGTCCAAGTAGATTACGAAAAAATATCGACAGGCACCAATGCAAAGCGCCTTATCCAGAGAATTCTTAGGCCAGATATACTTGGGCATTGTATGAGAGTTGATGCAACAAACCAATTCATTTTTACAACTCTTACAATTTAATAAGTCCTTGTTTTGCTTGCTGTGAAATATGCAGAACTAAATGTCACCCGTAATAGTTAAAGAAAGGAAATGTGAGCCGCGCTGCCAGAGTCAATAAATTATGACGGCAGTAATTTGATGAACAAAAATATCTGAAGATTAAATTCTCCAAATCGATTTATTCCACTAGCAAAGGCAGTGCGACTCAATTTATTTAATTCGATAAAGTAAGCTTTCAGAAGCAAGCTTACTTCTTGGCGGGCAGACGCTTACCCTGTTCTACTTTTTTGACGGCAGCCACCACTGCATTGGTCGCATCATTGGGAACTGCAATCGACAATTGATAGTGCACAATTTCAAAGCCTGCTTCGGTTTTCCGTACCACGCCTGATGCTTGGCAAATCCCCATTTGCGTATTTAACTGCTCATCAAACCAAATAATAGATTGATCTGGGGTCATTGCAATATGCCGATTAAAGGCAGTAAAAGCCCAAGCAACTGGGCGTTTAAAATAGGGCTGCGCCCATACTTTAAAATCATCGCGCACCCAACGCTCGGTTTTATCGGTGCCAATATACACACCATCTGGGGCAATCTTGTCAAAATAAGCCAAACGCGAATGAGCTGCATCATCGTGCCACTCGTCTAAAAACTTAGCCAATTTAGTCTTGGTTAGCTCAGGGCTATCAGCGGCAAATGCTTGTCCCCAAAAAAGCAAAGAGAAGAAGCCAAAGACGATCAACAATTTTCTCATTATTTTATCCTTTCAATTTCATTAAAATAAGCCAAGCATGTTAATGCAATTCAGCTGATCTGCACAAATGGAAAAAAGTAGGCCGCCTTAGGTGTCTATACCGCAGTCGACACCATCCAACCAGTACACATTACTCAATAGGTCAATTTAGAGTCCACTAAATCCTTAGACTTTGACTAGATTCATCAACGAATAAGAAGCAATCGGCGAATTGCCAAACGGCGCGGACTACGAAATAATTGCGCAAGAGAGGGGATATCTCTACTGAACAAGGAAAAGAACGCAATGCCTCGTTACGCCATCTTTCGTACCTTCTTATTTTCAACTACGCTGTTACTAACATCTAGTTTCACGTCCACTTGTCTTGCACAAGAAATCGAGCAAGCCGCAAGCGACGTCAAGACAACTCCAAGCGTCTCCTTGAATTCACAGCTAACTGAAATAGAATCCGTGATGGTGGAATTCGCAGAGCAGCGAGTCGCCAATGCCCAAGCAACGATCATTTTCGAAAACGGTTTATTGTTAGACCTGACGACATGGAAAGCGGTCGCAGCTGGACTCAAGCAATGCTGCAATCTCTTTTTCTACAACCGCCCTGGTGTGGGACGCAGCACTGCCGGTAGCTCTGACATCAGCCCCGAGTCGGAAAGTCAACGATTACAGCGCCTTTTAGCACAACGAGAATTGTCGGGACCTTACATCTTGGTGGGACATTCACTTGGCGGACAATATGCACAGGCATACGCCATGCGCTATCCAGAGCAAGTCGATGGTCTCGTTTTGGTAGATGCTTTACCACTCGGTGTCGCCAAGCCCTACCATGAGTTTCCATGGTTTACCCGAGTTGGCCTATGGATCTTCACGTCACAAGCAGCGCGCCAAGAAATCGCCAACATCGAACCCTTGGGCAAGTATGTGATGGAGAGAACCAGCGTGTATCACAAACCCATAATACGCATCGTCGCGCAATCTCCCGTACAACAACACAAGCCGCAAGGCCTGATCAAAGATTTACTACGCGGCGTGATCTACGCCGAAGACTTCGGCGTATGGGCAATTGATCCTGAAGTCGCCGAGGAACGCATGAGCACTTTTTATCCTCATGCAGAGAAACGAACTATGCCAGCTAATCATCGGATACAAGAACAATATCCGGAGGTAGTGATTGAGACGATATTCAGCGTGATCGAAAAAACTAAAGTCACCCCGACCAGCTCTAATAATGCATCGATTCCAAGGCAAGAAAAATAGGTGAAGTTGATCAACTCGTAGGGCGGGTGAAACCCGCGCCGCCAGAATTTTCAGGATGCCGTGAAGGTAATTTGACGCAAGAGAAAATATTTGAACGATAAATCGTTAAAGAGATTTACAGCGCGGGTTGCACCCGTCCTACGTAGCGTTCGGAAAAGTTAAGGACACATAAGCGTCATCGGAAGAACCAAACCAACCACTGCCATTGAACGCGTCGTCAAACAGAGCCTCGACTTCTTCTATCCGCACCATAATTTCTTCAGAAATATACAAGACCTCTGCGATTGTTCCTCCTTCCATCCAATGACACATTGAATTGTGCTGTTCTTTCGCTAGCACATAACTTTTACCCCAAAACAAGACTAAATATCCGTCTGGCTCCCTAACTTCACCGCAGCGCATTAGAAAAACATAGATGTCTCTATCGCGATCAACGATCCATTGTCCAATCGAAAAACCAAGACGCTCTTCACCAGGGAAATGATTCTTGAGAACGTCGTATTTTTCTGGATACTTACTCAGAAGTTCTTCGTTACTGATTTTCTCGACAACAAAGGCCATTTTCTATTTCTCATTCGAACTAAACAAACAGTTATTTTATTGCTTTAGTATTGTAAGACGAGTGAAACTCGCGCCACCAAGATTTTCAAAATGCTGCGATGGTAAATTGTCGCACCAAAATTATTCGAACGAAAAATCATTCAGGCTATCTATTGCGCGGGTTGCACCCGCCCTGCAAAACTGTAACACCCGCCCTCAATAAGATCACATAGTTTAGTATCTGTAACTCGTATGGGTGTCAGAAACCCTAAGGCATCAACTTCTTTTCAGCTACAACAACGAGTAACAATATATGTTTGCAATTGCAAGGTTCGCGTTGTCATCCAGAGAAGTGGAAAAATAAGCGCCTTACAAATAAGGCTTAGAATGAATCACAACCCGCGTTCTAGAAATACTGTCATGCCAACCGCGTTCAGCAAATAAAAAAGAAAATGCCTCGAAGGGGATAAAGCGGCATGCCGTTCTGCCCAATACCTGTCCAAAACTAACACGACCACCCTCTTCATTTACCACTCGGGTACCAAAGAGTAATTTCCCAGGCGTCCGTCCCCACAGAAATTCAAAAAATCCAAAATACAAAAAGAGAATGGGAACGCCGAGAACAAGATCTGGAGTTTTCTCCATAGCACGAACGCCGTCTTCGCCAAAGACTATGGCCACAACAACGCCAACGATAAATGCCAAAAGTAAATACCCAAGGTAGTCAACGACTAGCGTCCCAAAACGCCTTCCATTACCTGCCAAATTTAGCTTCCCGGTCACAGCACCTTCCGGCAAAAGCACCTCAGCTGTGGGCGGAGAATAAGGGTTCTGTGTCTGATCCATAATGGCTATCCATTTCATTCAAAATAAAATTATAAATATTTTATATGTAAAATACAATAATACATTACATCGATTAAAAAGATTCGAAGTAACAAGTCAATTTGCAACTTTCCGTATCGTAGAACAGGTGCAACCCGCACCGCCGGAATTTTCAGGATGCCGTAAAGGTAATTTGACCCAAGAGAAAATATTTGAACGATAAATCGTTAGAGAGATTTACAGCGCGGGTTGCACGAGCTCTTCAAACACACATCTCTATCAATATTGAAAACATTACTTATCCTATCTATAATTTTCCCAAATTATTGTTTAGCACTACTGATTTGGATAAAAAGAGGAGGGCAAATGTGTTTTTTCGTGTTGCGATTAAGTTTAATTTTGATACTTTTGTTTTACCCAAAATTTGGTTTCTCAATTGAAAATGTAGTTTGCCCCGATCGACCAGAAAATGAAGATCTCATTTCCAATTCTAAGATTGTTATCTTTGGTGAAGTACATGGAACATCAGAAGTGCTATGTATATCGGTGGATTACTATGCCGATTAACTCAACAAGGGAAACAAGTAATTTTAGGTCTTGAATTGCCTATCACAGAACAAAATCAACTCGCAAATTATCTTTCCAGTGCAGGGAAGAACAACGATAGAGATACATTGACACAGAGCGAATTTTGGCAACGCCCTTCTGACCGACAAGATGGACGGAGTAGCGTCGCAATATTAAACCTAATTGAACAAGTTCGTTCTATGCGTGAACACGGGGCAAAGATCTCAATTTTGGCAATCGATGCAGACCCGAAAGATGGAATCTTGGACAGAGACGAATTTATGGCAAGCACCGCTAGAAGAGCAATCCATTCAATCGAAGATCCCACATTTATTGCTTTAGTTGGAAATATTCATGGCAAAAAGAATCTCGGAACTTTTTTTGATCGCAACTACGAATCATTCGGCTACAGGTTGAGAGAATTGGGGCCAACAACAGTTAACATCAAATTCATCAGCGGGACTGCGTGGATATGTAATGGAAAAAAATGCGATATTCAACCGATCTTTAATACGAGGAAAATAGACACAAGCAAAATCGGGTTCCAGCTAAACCGAGACGATTCTACGGAATATGACTTGACGCTTATTCTTACCAATAGCCATGCATCTCTTCCTGCAAAATCCATACACTAACTACTTCCCGCATCAACATTCGAGTGAGTGCCTCAGTTTCAACAACCTACGCAGTATTGCGCCCGCCAATTAAACTGATTGACGGGCGAAGAACTTACATATTTCTACGATACTGCCCACCCACTTCAAACAACGCAGTCGTAATCTGCCCCAACGAACAAACCCGTGCAGCATCCATCAATTTCGCGAACACGTTTTCGTTGTTGATTGCTGCTTGTTGCAAAGCCGCGAGTGCTTGTGGTGCGACGTCGGCGTGGCGTTGGTGAAAGTCTGCCAAGCGCGTGAGTTGCGATTGTTTTTCTTCCTCTGTTGAACGTGCCAATTCGATTTTCTGTACGGTTTCGCCACCTTTTGGATTGCGGAAGGTGTTGACGCCGATGATAGGCAAGGTGCCGTCGTGCTTGAGGTGTTCGTAGTGCATGGATTCTTCTTGAATCTTGCCGCGTTGGTAGCCGGTTTCCATCGCACCTAAAACGCCGCCACGTTCAGCGATGCGTTCGAATTCTTGCAAGACCGCTTCCTCGACGAGGTCGGTCAATTCTTCGATGATGAAGCTACCTTGAATTGGGTTTTCGTTTTTCGCGAGACCCCATTCGCGGTTGATGATCAATTGAATTGCCAAGGCGCGACGGACTGATTCGTCGGTCGGTGTCGTGATCGCTTCGTCGTAAGCGTTGGTGTGCAAGCTATTGCAGTTGTCGTAAATCGCGATCAAGGCTTGCAGCGTGGTGCGGATATCGTTGAAGTCGATTTCTTGTGCATGCAAGCTGCGGCCTGAAGTTTGGATATGGTATTTCAACTTCTGGCTACGGTCATTCGCACCATATTTATCGCGCATCGCCACCGCCCAAATACGACGAGCAACGCGACCCAAGACCGTGTATTCTGGGTCCATACCGTTACTGAAGAAGAAGGACAAGTTGGCCGCAAAATCATCGATGTGCATGCCGCGCGCCAAGTAGGCTTCAACAAAAGTGAAACCGTTCGACAATGTGAAGGCCAATTGCGAAATCGGATTCGCACCGGCTTCGGCAATGTGGTAACCTGAGATCGACACGGAGTAGAAATTACGTACTTGGTGACGCACGAAATACTCTTGAATATCGCCCATCACTTTGAGTGAAAATTCGGTCGAGAAGATGCAAGTATTTTGACCTTGGTCTTCTTTCAAAATATCCGCTTGCACCGTACCACGCACATTCATCAAGACCCATGCGCGGATTTTTGCGGCTTCATCAGCGGTCGGCTCGCGCTTATTATCAGCACGGAATTTATCCATTTGCTGATCAATCGCCGTGTTCATGAAGAAGGCCAGAATCGTTGGTGCTGGGCCGTTAATCGTCATCGACACTGAAGTCGCAGGATCGCACAGATCAAAACCATCGTAGAGGACTTTCATGTCTTCCAAAGTAGCGACGGAGACACCGGAGTTACCGATCTTACCGTAGATATCTGGACGAATCGCTGGATCTGCGCCATACAAAGTCACAGAGTCAAACGCAGTCGACAAACGTTTGGCATCCATACCTTGCGACACCAATTTGAAGCGACGGTTCGTACGATATGGATCACCTTCACCGGCGAACATACGGGTTGGGTCTTCGCCTTCGCGTTTAAAGGCAAATACACCCGCCGTGAATGGGAATGAACCTGGAACGTTTTCTAACATCAACCAGCGCAAGATTTCGCCATGATCTTCAAAGCGTGGCAATGCGACTTTACGAATCGTCGTGCCAGACAAGGACTTTTGCGTGAGGCGTGTACGAATTTCTTTGTCGCGAATTTTGACGACGTATTCATCGCCCGCATAGGCCTTCTGCATGTCTGGCCACATGGCGACTAATTTTTTAGATTCGGCGTCGAGCTTATTGTCGCGTTCGGTAATTAACTCATCAATCTCTCCAAACATGTCATTCCCGCCCCCGACTAAATCATTCGAGGACAGGCTACGGCGGGAATCCAGCGTCGTATTCTCAACCGATTCAGCATCGACGACCTCAACGTCACTGGGTCCCCGCCTACGCGGGGACGACAGAGAAGCGGCCAACATCTGCTTGGTAGCTTGCAATTGTTGGCGTTCACGGGCAATACCAACTTGTTTGTAAGTGTGCTTGTGGTAAGCGCGCACCGTATCGGAAATCTCCGCCAAGTAACGAGTGCGTGCTGGTGGCACGATTACGTTTTGCGCACTGGATGTTTTGGTATTTGCTACAGCAAGTTTACTAGGCTTCGCTTTCAAACCGCGCGCGACCAACTCGGGCAAAATGCCTTGATACAACGCTGTCACACCATCATCATTGAAGCGCGAAGCTTGCGTGCCATACACCGGCATTTCATCCGGCTTTTTGCTCCACATTTCGCGGTTGCGTTGATATTGTTTGGCGACATCGCGTTGTGCATCGAGTGCGCCTTTGCGGTCGAATTTATTGATGGCGACAAAGTCTGCGAAATCGAGCATGTCGATTTTTTCTAACTGAGAAGCCGCACCAAATTCTGGTGTCATTACATACATCGATAAATCGACGTGCGGCACAATCGCGGCATCACCTTGGCCGATACCAGAAGTTTCAACGATCACCAAATCAAAGCCTGCTACTTTGCAAGCGGCGATCACGTCAGGCAAGGCTGGAGAAATTTCTGAGCCTGCTTCACGCGTTGCTAAAGAACGCATAAAGACTTTGACTTTGCCCTTCCATGGATTGATCGCATTCATACGAATACGGTCACCGAGCAAAGCGCCGCCGGACTTACGGCGTGAAGGATCGATGGAGATCAAAGCGATATTCAGTTCGTCGTCTTGATCGAGGCGGAAACGACGAATCAACTCATCCGTTAAAGAAGACTTACCTGCGCCGCCAGTACCTGTGATACCGAAGGCTGGCGTCTTAATCGCTTTGGCAGATTCGATGATTGTTGCGCGCAAAGCAGCGTCCACTTTATCGTTTTCTAATGCGGTAATCAGTTGCGCTAATGGGCGATGTTTGTCGGCTAGCTCGCCTTGTTTTAAAACATCTAAGCTGGTTGGTGCAAATGGCGAGAGATCGATATCGCATGCTTCGATCATCGATAAAATCATACCAACCAAGCCCATGCGTTGACCGTCTTCCGGGCTGAAAATACGCGCCACACCGTAAGCATGCAAGTCAGCGATTTCATCCGGCACAATCACGCCACCACCGCCACCAAATACTTTGATGTGTGAACCACCGCGCTCTCTCAAGAGGTCGATCATGTATTTGAAATACTCGACGTGCCCGCCTTGATAACTGGAAATCGCAATCCCCTGCGCATCTTCTTGCAAAGCCGCTGTGACGATTTCCTCGACCGAACGGTTATGGCCTAAGTGAATTACTTCGGCACCATTCGCCATCAAAATACGGCGCATGATATTGATCGAGGCATCGTGGCCATCGAACAAGGATGCTGCCGTCACAAAACGGACTTTATTGCTAGGTTTGTATTCGGTTAACTTCTCGGCGATGGATAGATCGGTCATGTTGTTTTCCTTTTTGTTCATTCGATAACTGCTTATGGCAATTACGCTATGCTTCGATTATATGACGTTTCGATTTACGTTTACGTTCACGTCACTTAGAAATTTCAGTTTTTTGTTGGTTTTGGCTTTTTGACTCCCTTCTCCCGCAAGCGGGAGAAGGGTTGGGGATGAGGGGATTTCAGCTTAGTAGCAAAGTGTGCCCTAGAGCTATATTTCTGCTCACTAAATCTTACTTTTACACTTATTGCGAACTTTGCATTTTCTGAACTACCCTCACCCCAACCCTCTCCCGCCTGCGGGAGAGGGAGTTTAAGATCAAGCCACCTGCTGTTTGCTAGGCACACTCATCAAAGCCGCTTTCTCAACATGATAAGCCTGCATGGCTTTTTCTTTCACATGGCCGAAACCGCGAATTTTCTCAGGCAAGCTAGCAATCGCGACCATTTGATCGAGGTTGTCAGCATTGAGTTTGTTCAATAAAGACAGCATGGTATCGCGGTAATCTGCAATCAAAGCACGTTCTTGGCGACGTTCTTCGGTGTAGCCGAAGATGTCGAGCTTGGTGCCACGCAGGCCTTTGAATTTCGCGAGCAATTTGAAGGCTTGCCACATCCATGAGCCATATTGCGCTTTGACCAAGCGGCCTTGCGCATCTTTCTTGGCAAATAGCGGTGGCGCCAAGTTGAACTTGATACTGAAGTCACCTTCGAATTGTTGTTTCAATTTCTCAGTGAATTCGCCATTGGTGTACAAACGAGCGACTTCGTACTCGTCTTTGTAGGCCATCAATTTGTAAGCATATTTCGCCACGGCCATGCTTAAGCGATTGCCTTTAGCGAGCTTTTCTTCAGCACTACGCACGGCATTGACGAGCTCTTGATATTGAGCGGCGTATCCCGCATCTTGGTACGCAGTCAGCTCGGCGACGCGACGTTTGATGACGCTGTCCAAACTTTGCGGCATCTGCACGACGACTGGTTTGGCTGGGAAGGCGATGTTCTCCACGCGCTTCAAATCAACCGCGGCACGACGGCCCCACAAGAATGCCTTTTTGTTTGCATCGATGGCGACGCCGTTCAATTCAATGGCGCGCAACAAAGCCGCTTCAGACAAAGGAATCGCGCCTTTTTGGAAAGCGAAACCCAGCATGAACAAATTAGTCGCGATCGAATCACCCATCAAAGCCGTCGCCAACTTCGTCGCATCGACGAAATCAACATTGCCACCGACGGAATCAGAAATCAAACGCTCTGTTGACTCTAAAGGGAATTGCCAATCTGGGTTCTTCGCAAACGCACCGGTTGGTTGTTCGTGGCTATTGATCACAGCACGCGTACGACCTGCACGCATTTTCGAAATCGCATCGTGTTGGCCTGCGGTCAAAATATCGCAGCCCAAAATCAAATCGGCTTCACCGGTTGGAATACGTTGCGCACGCAATTTACTGACTTTTTCCACCACGCGAATATGCGACGTCACCGAACCATTCTTCTGCGACATGCCCGTCATATCCAACACAGAAGCGACCTTACCTTCCAGATGCGCTGCCATACCAAGCAAAGCACCGACGGTGATCACACCGGTGCCGCCGATACCGTTCAATAAAATATTGTAGGACGTATCGCAGCTTGGCAGGGTCGGCAATGGAATATCACCGAAATCGTCGGTCTTCGCTACACCCGTTTTCGACTTCACTAACTTGCCACCTTCGACAGTCACAAAGCTAGGGCAGAAGCCTTTGACACAGGAATAATCTTTATTGCAGGATGATTGATCAATCGCGCGTTTGCGACCAAACTCGGTCTCGACCGGCATGATGGAAGTACAGTTTGATTGCACACCGCAATCGCCACAACCTTCACAAACCGCATCGTTGATGAACATGCGTTGGTTCGGGTCGGGGAATTGACCTTTCTTGCGACGACGGCGTTTCTCAGCAGCGCAGGTTTGATCGTAAATCAACACCGTGGCGCCTTCGATCTCGCGCAATTCGCGTTGTACTGCATCCATGTCTTTGCGATCATGCAAAGTCACTTGACCAGGCAAACCACTGCGGTCCGCATAGCGGCTCAAATCTTCGGTGACCAAGGCAATGCGTTTCACACCTTCGGCTGCCATTTGTTGCGCCATCATGGGGACGCTGATGGTGCCATCCACTGGCTGTCCACCTGTCATCGCGACCGCATCGTTATACAAAATTTTGTAAGTGATGTTGACCTTGGCTGCCACTGCGGCGCGAATCGCCAAATAACCAGAGTGGAAGTAAGTACCATCACCCAAATTTTGGAAGACGTGAGGCAACGTGGAGAAAGCCGCTTGGCCTATCCATGGTGCGCCTTCACCACCCATGTGTGTAGTCAGCTTATTGAACTCAGGATAAATCGCGGTGGCCATCACGTGGCAACCGATACCTGCTAGAGCCAAACTGCCTTCTGGCACTTTGGTGGACGTATTGTGCGGACAACCTGAGCAGTAGTACGCTGGTCGCGCTGGCGTGTTGACTTGTTTGGTCAAGACTTCGTCTTTGGCTTCCAAGAAAGCCATGCGCTCTTTGATTAAATCACTCGTGTGGAAGCGCGCAATACGTTGGGTAATCACGCGCGCAATTTGCGATACTGAGAAGTCGGCTTTTGACGTCAACAACCATTCACCGCGCGGTGCAACCCATTCACCTTTTTCATCGAACTTACCAATCACACGTGGTCGCACATCGTCGCGCCAGTTGTACAGTTGTTCTTTGAGTTGGTACTCGACCATTTGACGTTTTTCTTCGACCACCAAAATTTCATCGAGACCTTGTGCAAACTCACGCACACCATCTGGTTCCAAAGGCCATGGCATAGATACTTTGTATAACCGTATGCCAATCTCTGCCGCCATCTTTTCATCGATGCCGAGATTCTCAAACGCTTCCAACACATCGAGATAAGACTTGCCGGAAGCAACAATACCAAGCTTCGCATGTGGGCTATCTATCGTCACATGATTGAGTTTATTCGCACGCGCGTACGCCAAAGCCGCATAGATTTTATAGTCTTGCATCAAGGCTTCTTGCTTACGGGCTTGTATGCCTAAAGTGTCGAGCGATAAACGCGTATTCAGACCGCCTTCTGGCATCACAAAATCTTCGGGAATTGTGATTTTCAAACGGAAGGGATCGGCATCGACAGAGGAAGTCGATTCCACCGTATCGGCCAAGGCTTTGAAGCCGACCGCGCAACCGGAGAAACGCGACATGGCCCATGCATGCAAACCCAAGTCTAAGTATTCTTGGACATTAGCCGGATACAACATTGGAATCATGCAGGCGGAAAAAATATGATCGGACTGATGCGGCAAGGTCGAAGAGTAAGCGCCGTGATCATCACCCGCCACCAAGATCACGCCACCGTGTTTCGAGGTGCCAGCATGATTCATGTGTTTGAAAACATCGGCACTACGATCAACGCCCGGGCCTTTGCCGTACCACAGACCAAATACGCCATCGTATTTGGCAGGGCCAATCAGATCGACAGTTTGCGTACCCCATACTGCGGTAGCGGCTAAATCTTCATTCACACCGGGAACAAATTTAATATGATTCTGTTCCAGTAATTTCTTGGTTTTCCACAAAGTTTCATCCAAACCACCGAGCGGTGATCCGCGATATCCTGAAATGAAACCAGCTGTATTCAAGCCAGCGGCGAGATCACGCTGTCTTTGTATCATCGGCAAGCGCACTAATGCCTGAATGCCTGATAAGAAAATCGTACCGGTATTGGATGTGTATTTGTCATCCAGAGTGACTGGTGCCAACGGTGGCGCAGAATTGGAAACGACGGAGGATGTTGCTGAGGCTGTAGGTGCTAGGGTAGACGAAAGCGAAGACGCTTCCACCGGACCAGCAGATTTCATTGCTGTGTCGGATGACATGGTAGAGCTCCAAAAAATTTGTGATTTTTGTGTGCAAAGAACTTGGGCTGCGTCCGGTAAGACACAAGTCTGTTCTGAGCTTATGGGAAGGTAATCGCCATAAGTTCAAGTTGCATCGGCTGAGATGGCAGCCATTTTAATTCAATTCAGGCCTGATACCCAAGAAAATGCCCGTCAATACGGTCGTTTTTCATCAGAAAGTTTCTTAAAACCTAATGAGCCGCACCACAATTCCTATGAACGGCGCTTGAACATCAGGTTTTAATACTTTACGTAGTTTCAGGCAAATCTGAATCGGAGACATCAAAGAAAGCTTTCGAAATACCGGGATGGAGACCACACCCATTCGCTGCAGCGCTTTCTCGACTTCCTTTGAAATCTGCTGTGTTCACAGTGTAGTGAGACTTCCTGCATTTGAAAAATACGGAATTAAAATAGGGGTATAAGTAAAATTGATATCACCTAAAAAGTACTATTTAGCGCTAGAAAATAGTATCGACTGCTATCTAGTTATACTTAGTAATCACGACTTTAGGCTAGACAATATCTGCTCGCGATATTGTCGGCTACATGGAACCAGTGCACCGCTGCGTAATTGAAATTCCCCATCGCCTTTTCCGGATAAGCGATTTTCAAAACTGACGATCTGATCACGTCGCACCAGATAACTGCGATGACAACGTGCATATGCACTTCCCAAGCGTTGCGCTGTCATCAGCAATGTCTGACGCAACATATGCGAATTTTCCGGAGTATGCAGCAAGACATAATTATCTGCCGCTTCCACCCAATGAATATCAGAAACAGCTAGCACGATCACCCGTCCACGCTCTTGAATAATCATAGGCGCAGCTTCACTCAAGGTATCCGCTTTTTTGTTTTGGAGGGCTAAAGATTTACTGATTTTTTGCAGAGCACGCAAGAAGCGCTCTTCATCGTAGGGCTTGAGCAAATAATCAATTGCATTGGCATCAAACGCTTGTAATGCAAATTGATCGTAAGCGGTGACAAATACAATGAGTGGTGCTGGCTCTGGCAATTGTTGTGCCACACTCAGCCCATCCATTTCCGGCATGTGCATATCTAGAAAAACGACATCAAACGATTGCTGCCCTATGAGCGATAAAGCTTCCACCCCATCTCTTGCTTCTACAATGTGAGTGGGTTCTGCCTTTAACTGTGCGCCGGCATGTTCAACAAGAAGCCGACGCAATTTTTCACGCGCAGGACGTTCATCATCGACTATCAGTATTCGTAATTCTTGCCTCATGCAATTCCCCATACAATTGCGTCCTAGTTGCTAGAGTCTTGGGACACAATACGAACTTCGGAGCGCACGCCTGCAGGGAGGTTTTGTTCAATGTAAAAACTGGCCTGATCACCGTACATCACTTCTAATCGCTGACGCAGATTATTCAAACCGATACCCGTTGGATTCGATCCTAGACTACCCATATTATCTTCGACGATCATACTAAGCACATTCTGAGTCAAACTGGTTTTGATACTGATATGTGTCATTACCGAACGCTTTTCTACCGTATGTTTAAAGGTATTTTCCAATAGCACTTGCAAACACATGGTCGGCACTTTGCATGTCAGGCTACGCGGGTCAATTTGCCACTCAATACTGACTCGATCAACAAAACGCAATTGCATTAATTCAGCGAAAGCGCGTAGCAAATCAATTTCCCGCGCCAAAGTAGTTTCTGTTTGCTCACCCAAGTCCAGAGTATGGCGCAACAATTCTGCCAGACGACTGATAGCCGTGTCGGCCGCTTTCAGATCTGAATACATCAATGAAGAAATAGTATTCAAGGCATTGAACAGAAAATGCGGCTGAATTTGCTGACTCAATCGTTGGATATGGGCTTGTTGCAAAAGTCGAGTGGCACGCTCGGCATTCGCTTTTTCTTCTATCAGAAATAAATACGATTGAACGCCGAAGACGGCCACATAAAATAGACCGAAAAATATGGATAACTTTACAGACTCATAAACAAATACTTCTAGCCAAGGATCGTGCGAATAGCTGCACCCGAGCAAAGCGTATACAGCATGACGTATCGAAAAAGTGACGCAAACAAAACCAATACAAACTAGAGGAAGATAGGCAATCAAGCGCATAAACCAGCGCCGTGGTGTTTGCTGCAAAGACTTATTCGTTAAAAGCGGCCACTGCAAATAGAAAATAATCGTGCCGACAAAAGCAGAAGAGCTTTCCCAAAAAATGGGCTCCCAAATATGCTGACCACCATCACGTCGATAGTCTTGCACAGCCACTGCAACCATCAAAGCCCAAAACAAGATCGTACCGCCTATCGCACTGGCTTTGCCCAAACGGATGTTGTTTGCGCTTCCCATTAGACCAGACTCGTAGTACCTAGCCATTTACCACCAAGGCTAAGATCGCGACTAAGATCTAACACCAATTTTTCTACGGCCATAGCGGCATTGGTGAGAGGGATATTTTTTGATGAGCAGAGTACGACAGTACGCGATAGGTTGACATCGCTAATCGGTGTAGCACGCATTTCGCCACGCTCGATTTCAGGCAGCAAGGGTGACATTGGCAAAATAGTTGCCCCCATATCTGCCAGAATCGCCGATTTTAAAATCGCAATCGACGTAATATCGATCACATGTTCAATTCGCAGTCCTTGATCACGCACGACTTGTTCGATTCTTGGCCGCACACCGTGCTGTATGCTCGGTAGAATTAGAGGAACTTGCAGTGCTTTTGCGAGCGTGATGGATTTGCGCTTGCAGGCAAATTGCGAATCGGCACGGGTGATAAACATCATCTCTTCTTCCACCAAGGGCTTGGTGGTGAATTTACCCAGTTGTCCATCATCAAACAGAACTGCTAAATTTAAACGCCCCGATGCCAACTGCTCGGTCAAATTCCCAGTTAATTCCTCTGTCAGTTGAAAAACGATATCAGGAAAGGCCGCGCGCACCGCGCTCAGCAGTGGAAATGCCAAAGCACCCGACGCGCTCTGCGGAATACCCAGCGCTACCGTACCGCTAGGTTTGTCGGTCGTTTGATTGACCGCCGATTTGGCATCAGCAACTTGCTTTAAAATCGCTAAGGCATGTTCATAAAAAATTTTACCTGCATCGGTCGCTTGCATACCTTGTGCGGAACGATGGAGCAAGCTAGTTCCTAGTTCTTCTTCTAGCTGTTGTATCTGTTGGGTTAATGCAGGTTGTACGATGTGCAGTACGCGGGCTGCACGCGACAGAGAACCATGATCAACGATGGCAACAAAGTAGCGTAGTTGACGTAGTTCCATAAGTCGGATGAGTGCCTAAAAAACGAGTCGATTTTTAGGCAAATTTGAGAGTTGAAAGGGTTGAGAAAGGGTTGAAATATTTAAGAGATTTAAAATATTGGAGCGCTTAGAAAAATTCCACGCTATCTTGCGAATGTTCAATATGCAAAGCGCCCGATTGAACCAAATCTTCGTAATGACAAACGCGATTACGTCCATTGCTTTTCGCAAAATACAAAGCCTGATCGGCGCGTCCTATGATACCTACGGCAGGTTCAAATGGATCTATGTGAGCGAAACCTATGCTGATGGTCACCGTACCAACTTGCGGGAAGGGATAGCGCGCTACATTTTCACGGAAACGTTCAAAAATCATTTGCGCATCTTCTTTGCTCGTTGAACGCAGCAAAATCACAAACTCTTCACCACCGAAGCGAAATAATTTATCCGTAGGACGAAATGAAGAACGCATCAAATTAGCGACCAAAATCAATACTTCATCGCCATACAAATGACCAAAAGTATCGTTCACACGCTTAAAGTGATCAATATCTAAGACTGCCAGCCAATGCTGTTTTTCGCGATTACTATCACGACGTTCAACTTCGACTAATTCAGGGTTATCATGCAATTGTCGTTGCAAACCTGTGCGTATGATTTTCGAGAAATTATCGTCAAAGGTTTTTCGATTCAATAAACCTGTCAGTGAATCACGTTCGCTATAGTCGAGCAAATTTTGGAAATTACGATACACCACCAAAATACCGCCCATAACTTCTTTGGTATTTTCAGAATACACAGCAGGATTGTAAATTTCTAAGCAAACGTTGACTTTGTCGTTCATCCAAATAGGCAACCAAATCGTACGATTGCCATGATCGTCAGCATCTTCAATAACACTACTATGCTGCATCAAACCTGCTGCTAATTTTGGAAGCTGCTCAATAGGTACTTCAGGTGTCAGATGATCCAAATGATCTTCGCTAGCTTCTAACTTGCCTTCTGCGATGGTGATCTGTGCTTTAACAAAAGTCTTCTCGCCTACGTGCAAGACGTCCAAAACCCTAGCACGTGACGCATGAGTCAGCTCACTGAGTGCAGAAATTACGGAGATATTGAGCAAATCATGGTCGCGATGTCCCGTGATTTCCATCAAATGTTTGATTATTGATTCCATAAAGACGATCGAAGAAGCAGCTTTCAATGAACAAACTAAAACAACAATATGATAAGAACTACTGCTATTGATTAGCACTAACAACTAGGCCAGTGACTTCAATGTAATGCAATCGTTTCATCAATAACGCATTTAGAACTCATGACTCACTTACTTTATGCCATGCAGTGATACCACTTTTGAGAAAAAATACAATCTCAAACTATACCATTATTTTGTTTTCAAAATAACTATTTTCAAACTTCATGCAATTATCTTAACGCTATATGAAGGCTTAGGAAAAATTGTTCCAGCTAAACGACTAGAACAAGCCTAATCAGGTTCTGCATCCATCCGCACCAAGACTAAGCAAGGACTAATAACAAAACATTCTCCAGCTCACATCTAACAGATGATGCCACAAATTGAGTAAATGTTGTGATAGTGCAAGTCGGGATTAGCTTTGCTACATTTTTTGCAAATCAAATTTACACTCACTACCAGCACATTTTTCGAAAACTACTCAAGCCTTTAGAACGAGACATTGAGTCATGCAATGTACCCTATTTTTCATTTTTTTTCATACTCTCACTGCCTGATCTTATGTGCATGAGGTATCCTAACGACTTCGCATTTTCCCCAATATAAGAATCCCAAAAATGGCCAATTACGTCTATACCATGAACCGGGTCGGCAAGATCGTCCCACCTAAACGTCAAATTCTGAAAGATATTTCCCTCTCCTTTTTCCCAGGCGCCAAAATCGGCGTGTTGGGCTTGAATGGCTCAGGTAAATCTTCTTTATTAAAAATCATGGCGGGTATCGACAAAGATATTCAAGGTGAAGCCGTACCTATGCCGAATCTGAACATCGGCTATTTACCGCAGGAGCCGCAACTCGATCCTGAACAAACCGTGCGTGAAGCAGTAGAAGGCGCGTTGGGTGAGGTATTTGAAGCCAAAGCAAAATTGGAATTAGTGTATGCCGCCTATGCCGAAGAAGATGCAGACTTTGACGCACTGGCGAATGAACAAGCGCGCTTGGAAGCTATCATTTCCACCTCAGCGGGTGATAACGTGGAATTGCAATTAGAAATGGCGGCTGATGCATTGCGCCTGCCACCTTGGGATGCCAAGATTGGTGTTTTATCTGGCGGTGAAAAACGCCGTGTCGCTTTGTGTCGCTTATTGCTATCGAAACCAGATATGCTCTTGCTCGACGAACCGACCAACCATTTGGATGCGGAATCAGTCGATTGGCTGGAACAATTTCTATTGCGCTTCCCGGGTACCGTGGTAGCGATTACACATGATCGCTATTTCTTGGACAATGCTGCTGAGTGGATTTTGGAACTCGATCGCGGCGCAGGTATCCCGTGGAAAGGTAATTACTCTTCTTGGTTAGATCAAAAGCAAGCGCGTTTAAAACAAGAAGAAGCGACCGAATCGGCACGTCAAAAAGCCCTACAAAAAGAATTGGAATGGGCACGTCAAAATCCTAAAGCGCGCCAAGCCAAGAGTAAGGCACGTTTGGCACGCTTTAATGAGATGAGCGAACACGAATACCAAAAACGTAATGAAACACAGGAGATTTTCATCCCTGTCGCCGAGCGTTTGGGTAATGAAGTCATCGAATTCAAAAACGTTAGCAAGTCTTTTGGCGACCGCCTCTTGATCGACAATCTGAGCTTCAAGATTCCACCCGGTGCGATTGTCGGTATCATCGGCCCGAACGGCGCAGGTAAATCAACGCTGTTCAAAATGATCAAAGGCATAGAACAACCCGATAGCGGTGAAGTAGTGCTCGGTCAAACGGCAAAAATTTCACTGGTTGATCAATCGCGTGAAGACCTCGGCAATACCAAAACCGTGTTTGAAGATGTTGCCAATGGCGCGGATATTTTGACCGTAGGTCGTTTCGAAATGCCTTCACGCGCTTACCTAGGACGCTTCAATTTCAAAGGTGGTGATCAACAAAAAATCGTTGGCAATTTATCTGGCGGTGAACGTGGTCGTTTGCATTTGGCAAAAACGCTGCTGCAAGGTGGTAACGTCTTATTACTCGATGAACCATCGAATGATTTAGACGTAGAAACATTGCGCGCCTTGGAAGATGCTTTATTAGAATTCGCCGGTAGCGTGATGGTGATTTCGCATGATCGTTGGTTCTTAGATCGTATCGCGACGCACATCTTGGCATTTGAAGGTGATTCACAAGTGACTTTCTTTGACGGCAACTATCAAGAATACGAAGCCGATAAGAAAAAACGTTTGGGTGAAGAAGGTGCAAAACCTAAACGTATTCGTTACAAACCTTTAACGACCTAAAAACGACCTAAGTCAATTTAGCCACTGCCACATTACGTTTTTCACTCAAGTATTACCTCACTCAGGAGTTCGCCATGCGCAAAACATTATCTACTTTCGTGTTTGTAATGAGTTCACTCCTGAGTATGAGTTTTTGCTGCGGCATTGCGCACGCCAATGAAAAAGCCAGTGCATCGGCTGGATCTGGCGCGCCTGTGGCACGCCTCGATTCCTTCGTCGTTAATTTGGCTAGCTTTGATCGCTATCTACAAACCGTGGTCACTTTACAACTCGCCGCCAACGATGTCGCCGAGAAAGTCAAACTCTATATGCCCATGGTACGCCATGTCGTCATCATGACTTTAAGCAGCAAGGAGTCTAGCGAGTTACAGAGTATAGAAGGCAAAAAAGTGTTGATCGAAGAATTGCGAACCAAGATCAATCAGGTTCTCGAAACCAAAGGCGATAGTGGCGTGAATGACGTTTTTTTTGAAACCTTTGTAATCCAATAATCTAACTTAGGTTTAGCTGCAACTTTAGCTGCAACAAGAAAGACCTCGCACCGGTATGCATCAATTGAAATCGGCTGTCCATGCCGAAATAGAAATTAAAAAAAGCCGTTTTCTCGGTCAACTTTATCCCATCTTTTCGCGTGCAGAAGCACGTGCCTTACTCACTGAAATCCGCGCCCAACATCCCAACGCCGTACACGTATGCTGGGCTTTGTTATGCGAAGGTGATTCTGGCTTGGATGATGACGGCGAACCTTCAGGTACAGCGGCTAAACCTATGTACAACGTCTTAGTACATAAAGATTTGTTCAATGTTTTGGCAGTCGTAGTCAGATATTGGGGTGGCACTAAATTAGGTGCTGGCGGCTTAACCCGCGCCTACGGTCAGGCCATCTCGGATGCATTCAAAAATGCGGAGCTGATCCCTATTGAGGTGCTCAGCGAGATACAACTCAGTGTGAATTTTTCGGATGAATCATCACTGCGACGGCTATGCGAAAATCATCTCGGGCAGATTCTCGATGCGCAATATAACGATAGAGCAATCTTGAACATTCAACTCAAAGCCAGCGAGATCGAGCGTTTTTATGAAGAAGCGCACAATTTACTGCGTGGCGACATTCAACGTCTCTCGCCCGAACTATAAAAGTAATGCTAGTTGTATGCTGGCGTGTTCAGTTGGACTCGCCTTGAATCCAGTTTTGGCGTAACGCTGCCAACGCCCCAACACATAATTGGTCAATAAATTGGCTCGCATCGCCACTTCCGACTCCGCTACTTGCCCCTGCACTCCGGCTTGGCGCAAAGCCTGTTTATAAGCCAACTCCACTCTATCCATAAATTGATTCATACGCACTTGCAAACGCTCATCCTCGTTGACCAAAGCGTCACCAATTAAAACTCGCGTCATCCCGGGATTGCGTTCAGCAAAACTAAGCAGCATCAAGCTAATGCTATGCGCCTGTTGGATGCCATCTTTATGTTGTTGGCTAATTTGATTAATGAGTCCGAAAACCGTGGTCTCGATAAATTCAATCAGCCCTTCAAACATCTGTGCCTTACTCGCAAAATGGCGATACAAAGTCGCTTCCGAAACATCAATCTTCGCAGCCAGTGCTGCCGTCGTGATTTTCTCGCCTTTAGGATTTTCCAGCATCGCTGCTAAGGTTTGTAAAATCTGGAGCTTACGCTCACCTGGCTTAGTGATAGACATAATTTTCTGAGGAGAGAGGGCGACTAAAAAATACCAAGTTGACGCAAACGTCGCGGCAATTCGAAGACTGATTTTACTGTGATATCGGCACTGGCAGAAATACTTTTCTGTTGCACATGTTGTCCATGACCTGTGACCATCACGGTACGCAAACCAATTTGTTTGGCCGCGACTAAATTTGCCACACTATCCTCGACCAAAACACATTGATTCGCTTGCCAACCGTGTTGCGCTAATAGTTTGCGTAAATACGGTTTGCTGGGCTTAGGATGCGATTTCCCATGCACGCGCATATTTTCAATTGAGATATGCGCGGCAAAATGGCGGTGAATATTAAAGTGTCTGATCGCTTGTTTTGAATAGTCTTGTGGCGCGTTGGTGAACAAGATTTTTTTGCCGGGAAGTCGCGCTAGTATTTTGGACAAGCCGCGCTCTCTGGTGAGCAAGTCCGGCAAGTGCTCAAACTTGTGCGCTTCACGTAGGAATTCTTTTTCATCAACGCCGTGGTGAATGACCATGCCTTTTAGAGTTGCGCCGTATCGCTTTAAGTAGCCAACTCGTAGTGCTTCTACGGTGGTGGCATCGGATGGATGGTTGGCGTCTTTCAACACTTGCGCGATGTAGCGCGTCATGTTGTTGGCTATGCTGGGGAAGATAGCTGAGCTGGCATCGTGTAGGGTGTTGTCTAGGTCGAATAGCCAGATGGTTGGTTTTGTTTGCATTTCGCTTTGGCTTTACGTTTTGAGCAAAGCTCATCGTCCACAGGTCGGGGGTGGCCCGACGGCCACTCACTTTTCTTGCTTCGCCAAGAAAAGTAAGCAAAAGAAGGCGACGCGCTATCGCTGCCCTTCGGGTTCCCAATTATGCGCCACAAAAAATGGGAAAGCTTCGAAACTCGCTTCGCTCAGACAACGAAGCTTTCTTTTTCCATTTTCTGTGGCGCACAATTGGCATCGCTAGAAGCGGGAGAATCCAAAACCCGAACAACAACATAATGCGCCCGAAAATGGAATTTATGCTAGGGGGGAACGGATCATCGTACCGAACACCTGCTCCATCAAAATCTCCAACAGTTCTCGTAGGGCGGGTGAAACCCGCGCTGCTTGGGTGTTCTATGTGCTGGCGGCGCGGGTTTCACTGCCCTACCTTTTTGCGCCACCTAAGTTCCAGAATCGAAACTGAAATTACGACAAGGCATCGCCATCAATGGCTGCGAATCATCGTGCCGAATGCTTGTTCCGTCAAAATCTCAAGTAGCAAAGAATGCGGGATGCGGCCGTCGATGATGTGTACGGTGTTCACACCTGATTTCGCAGCATCTAGGGCTGAGGAAATCTTCGGTAGCATGCCACCTGAAATCGTGCCGTCTGCGAACATTTCGTCGATTTCTCTGGCGGATAAATCGGTTACTAAGTTGCCTTGTTTGTCCAACACGCCAGGAATATTCGTCATCATGATCAGCTTTTCGGCTTTCAGGATTTCGGCGATTTTGCCTGCAACTAAGTCGGCGTTGATGTTGTAGGCTTGACCGTCTTCGCCGAAACCGATTGGTGAAATAATCGGAATGAAAGCGTCGTCTTGCAGGGCTTTGACGACCGCTGGATTGATCGCGTCGATCTCGCCAACGAAGCCGATGTCCAAAAATTCACCTGGGTTTTCGCGATCGGGCATTTTCATTTTGCGAGCGCGGATTAAGCCACCGTCTTTGCCTGTCAAACCGACCGCTTGACCGCCGTAATGATTGATCAACATGACGATATCTTGTTGCACTTCACCGCCAAGTACCCATTCCACGACTTCCATGGTTTCTTCGTCCGTAATACGCATACCTTGCACGAAAGTGCCTTGTTTGCCGACTTTTTTCAGCGCGTTGTCGATTTGTGGGCCGCCACCGTGCACAACGACTGGATTCATCCCGACTAATTTGAGCAAAATCACGTCGCGCGCGAAGCCGTGTTTTAAACGTTCTTCGGTCATGGCGTTACCGCCGTATTTGACAACGATAGTTTTGCCGTGGAATTTACGAATATACGGCAAAGCCTCTGCCAAGATTTCCGCTTTAATTTCCGCATCGACGCCTGCTAAACGATCGGATGTTTCATGGAGAGTGTTTGTCGTATTGCTCATATTAAGGTTATCCTATGAAGTATCGAGGTCTTAGCCTGAATTTTACAGGCAAAAGCGACGCTCGTTAAAATCCATCAGGTATTTTTATTCATGTCCCACATTGCGGAATTACATCAACAACTAGAGCGCATGCGTCCAGCTTTGCAACGCTTTGCCATGCTACAGCTAAGAAATGCCGACCATGCGGAAGACGCAGTACAAGAAGCCTTGTTAGCGGTGCTAGAAAAACCCGAGAGCTTCAGTGGCAAATCTACTCTACGCACCTATGTCATTGGTATTTTGAAATTCAAAATTATTGATTTTCTCAGAGCGAGTAATCGTGAATCACAACTGGCCGATTTTGCTGGAGAAGATCAATCGGATGACGATATTGTTGATCATTTGTTTAATGCAAACGGCCACACCGTGGAGGCGGCCAGCGCTTGGGGCGCGCCGGAAGCAAGCCTGCAACAGCAAGATTTCTTCAAAACCTTAGAAATTTGTTTGGAAAAATTGCCGACGCAAACGGCACGCGTATTCATGATGCGCGAATGGTTAGAATTATCGACCGAAGAAATTTGTAAGGAATTGGCCTTAAGTACGTCTAATCTTTGGGTACTGCTGTACCGCGCACGTTTGCGTTTGCGCGAATGCCTGGAATTAAACTGGTTTGCCAACACCTCATCCAAGAAATAGAGTTTTTATGCGCCTCTTTTATACCTGCAAACAAGCTCATCAAAAGCTTTCAGAAAACTTAGATCGTGAGCTAAGTCTGGTGGAACGAACACAGCTAAAAATTCATCTGGGCATGTGCGACTCTTGTACCAATTTTGGACGCCAGATGAAGACTATCCGAATGGCGATGCAGGCAATGGCAAAAGGGAAATCATCTGATCAGGATGAGCCATAAATCCGGGATTGTTAACTTAAATGAACCGCTAAAAGCACACGCATGAAAAACACAATGCTGAGGATTCAGTTACCATAGCAACTTATTGTTCGCCTTCTTGCTTTTTTGGCGCTCGCGCCGACTGGATAAATAATGCCAACCGACTCCCACTACCAAGCAGTTTCCCCTATACCTGTCTCACAACGTATACGTGAACGTATCGTCAAGGCCAAGGTACGTTATCACGCCAATGACAATATCGCTGACTTCATAGAACCTGGCGAACTCGATCAGTTGTTAGCAGAGGTCGAGGGCAAATTGCGTGAAGTGCTTGAAAGTCTAGTCATAGACACTGCCAGTGATCACAACACTTTGGATACCGGCCGTCGCGTTGCCAAGATGTATCTCAATGAGATATTCAAAGGCCGCTACCTACCTATGCCACCCGTGACCGAGTTCCCGAATGCCTCCCATTTGAATGAGCTGATGATCATAGGCCCGATTACGGTGCGCTCGGCTTGTTCCCATCATCTCTGCCCTATCATAGGCAAAGTCTGGATCGGTGTCATGCCAAATGAACATTCGAATCTGATCGGCTTGTCCAAATACGCACGCATCGCCGATTGGATTATGAGTCGTCCACAAATTCAAGAAGAAGCCGTAGTGCAGCTCGCCGATACTTTACAAGAGAAAATGCAACCCGATGGCTTAGCGGTCGTGATGGAAGCCGATCACTTTTGCATGCATTGGCGCGGTGTGAAAGATATGGATTCAAAAATGATTAATAGCGTGATGCACGGCTCATTCTTAAAAGATCCGAATTTGCGACGCGAATTTTTATCACTAATTAAGAAATAAATCGACCATAACGATAGCCACAACACCAACCGTGATAGGGAAACCAAAATGTTAGTTCGTCTTCTATATGCCAGCCGTGCCGTCGATGGCAATCTAAGTGATACTGTACAAAGCATCATGCAACAATCGCGCGATCACAATCCTCAGCATGGAATCACGGGCATTCTTTGCCATAGCGACCAAGTATTTATGCAGGTGTTAGAAGGTGGACGAGAAGCTATCAATGCCCTATACAGTCACATCTTACGCGACCCACGCCATACAGATGTAATCTTATTGGACTATGAAGAAATCAGCCAGCGCCGCTATGCGGGTTGGACTATGGGACAAGCTAATCTCGGCAAAATCAATCCCTCTATTTTATTGAAATATTCCGCCTTACCTGAGCTAAATCCACATAGGATGTCAGGAAAAATGTCCTTGGCTTTAATCGAAGAATTAATGGCGTCAGCAGCCATTGTGGGACGCGCTTGATATAATGGTGGGTATTCATTCGCTTTGGCTGAAGTATATGAATTAAAATAATGAATTGGGATAGCCAAAATCCCAATCTCTATATCGGCCTCAATGCCTACCCAAGCACCAAGCCAAACACCCACCCTAAAGCGCGTAAGGCAAGCAATGTTTTTCAAAAAACTATTCTCCCCCAAGATATCCGACACTAGTCTACCTCTCTCAGCCGCCAACACAACATCAATCAGCCCGAAAGTAGGGGCTAATCCGATTCAACAATTCGGTGATTGGGATTACGCAGAATTAACTACGTCCGAAGATATTTTTCATTGCTTTCGTTTGATTTTAGGAAGGGCGCCCAATCGCGAAGAATGGCCAGGTCATAGCTTACAAATTGGAAAGCCACTTGACCTAGTGCTAGCAAGCTATATCAATTCATTAGAGTTTGCCCAGCGGCAGGAAAAGCTCGTGGTAAAACGCGAAGTGAAACAAGTCCAAAAAATTCGCATTAATGAAGTCGATATGATCGTTAGTCCAGACGACTTGGATGTGGGGGCGCACCTCGTCAATGGCGAATATGAGCCTCACGTTACCAAAGTCTTTCGCCAGCAGATCACACATCGCAAAATGAATATCATCGATTTGGGCGCGAACATAGGATATTTCACCATGTTAGCGGCTTCAATGATAGATCCGGATGGACAAATATTTGCGGTCGAACCAAGCGCAGACAATGTAAAACTGATTGAATTAAGCCGCCGACAAAATGAGTTTAACAACATTCAAATTATCAATACTGCGGTAGGTGAAACCATAGGCATTTTGGGCTTGAATGGGTCTTACAGTAACGGCACCACGGCCAGCTTATCTAACAACGAACAGTCCTTATTAGATAGCACCGTAGTACCTTGTCTGCCATTGGATAATTTGATTCCAGCCGAAACCCGTATCGACCTGATCAAGATTGATGTCGAAGGCTACGAATATCGGGCTTTAATGGGGGCGAAACGCTTACTTAGCACTTGGCATCCAATAATTATCAGCGAATTTAGCCCTGACTTTATGCCACTCACTGGTAAAAATGATGGCCGAACCTATTTACGGTTTTTATTTGAACTCGGATATCATGCCGCCATCATTGAGCGCGATGGTAATCTGCTAGAAACAGGGCAAGATGTGGAAAAACTGATGGAATACTACGAAAAATTAGGTGAAGATCATGTTGATCTTTTATTCCGCTACCCAGCCTAAATTGAAGATTATTTTACTTCAAACAATTCTGGTACTGGCGCATCCAGCGCAGCACAAACACTGCGCAATAGATTGACTCCATCACTACTTAAATTATTGCCTCCTGCTTTGAGCATTAGGCGTATCACAAAAGGTTTCGCCAGCGGCGCCAGCTGCTGGAATTTATCTAAGGCTCGTTTCACCTCAAAGAAATCCAAGGCGTCGCGCGCTACAAATTGCTCTGCCGTTAAAGCTAGTTCTGGCATGCTGCTGACTGAATCTAAATAAGCCTGCTGCGCATGATCAGCCGCAAACTCGGTAGTCGCCATCAAAGAAACCAACAAGCCAGTTTCTGCTTTGAGCTGAGCTAAGCCATTATATTTAACGCCGACATCGCGTCCGGCTGATGGACTGAGCCGCCGTTGCAATACAATTTGCAAAACGAATTCTGACTGGGTCACGATTTGATCCGCCGCAATTAAACGCGCCGCAATGCCCAACAATTGCTGTCGCTGCTCAGGATTCAAAAATTTCAGCGCGGGCATAGCCAAATCCAGCACCGCAAAATGCATGCTTGTAGGCAGCGTCTCGACCGCCTCATGCAACAGCGTCACCAATGCGCATTGTTGAGCGGCAGATTGACGCAAAATATCTAGCTGCAATTGATAACTTACTGGGTCTTTTCTATCCAACAATAAAGCATAAACCAAAGCATTCGCTGCTTGAGGATTGCGCGCCGCTTGTACTATTTCAGAAGGGATTTGCTGCTTGCTTGGTGCGGTGGGCGTGGATGATGCAGTGGATGAAATGGGTGTACTGGCCTCAGAATTCCCAACTGGGCGATAGCCAAATTCAGGATGAAATCCAACAGGCGAAACGTCTAAGGGCGAAGGCAAGCCGGTAGGTGCTGTGTTGTAATTAATGCGAGGGCTTTCACCAGCATCAGAATCGGAACCTGAGCCTGCTGCGAAACCCATAGCAGCACCAGCAGGATGCGTCACCTCTTCCGTAATTTCACTGGCATCCAGAAAAACCACGCTGCGTCCATATAGACGCTGCAATCGGGTTTCGATTGGCGGATGGGTGGCAAATAAACCGGATAATAAGTTAGGTCGTGCCGCGCCCAAAAACATATGGGATAACTGCTCTACATTGTGATGCTTAATGCGCGAACCGCATTTGTTTTCACGAGTTAGCCCACCTATCTTACGTAAGGCTCCGCCAATGCCATCAGGGTTACGAGTAAACTGTACCGCACTTGCATCTGCCAGAAACTCTCTCTGACGCGACACCGCCGATTTGATCAGTCGTCCAAAGAAAATACCGATATAACCGATGACAAATAGTGCCGCACCGAACGCGATAAAAATCAATTGCAACGGTGGACCTTTGTCATCTCGACTACGCGAACCACCTATGTGGGAACCAATATCGAGCAAAGTCCGCCCAAAACCTGCCAACATCTGTATCCCGAAAAGAACGCCGATTAACTTCACGTTCATGCGCATATCACCGTTCAGGATATGACTAAATTCGTGGCCGATTACGCCTTGTAACTCGTCGCGACTAAGGCGTGTTAATGTCCCTCGCGTCACGGCCACTACCGCTTCATTTTGGTGATAACCAGCAGCAAAGGCATTAATCGCATCTTCATCATCCATCACATACACACGTGGACAGGCAATACCCGACGCCAATGCCATTTCTTCCACAATATTCAATAGACGTCGCTCTTGCAATTCTCGCGAATCTGGGGAAACTAGACGGCCTCCGGCCATACGCGCCACCGCGTCTCCCCCTTCTCGCAAGCGCGACATCTCGAATAAAGTACCGCCACCGATAAACAAAAGCACCACACCGGTGTTAGTCAAAAAGAAAAATCTCGGATACAAATGTGCACCAGCTAAAGGTTGCCCCTTCATCCAGATCCACAATAAGGCTAGCGTAAAATTCACCGCTAACACAATTGCGATCACCGCCAACGCAAATAAGAATAGTAATTTCTTACTCTCTTTATGCGCCTGCGCTTGATGTTCAAAAAAATTCATAGGCCTTGGTCTGGATAGAAGATAGGCAAAAGCTGGTGGTTTGCGGACTCAGATTTAAAACGACACTTTGACGGCTTTACGTTCCTCTGGTGCCTCTGTCGCCTGCAATAATTCACCCGTTTTAAAACCAAACATACCCGCAAAAATATTGCCCGGAAATTGTTCGCACGCGGTGTTGTACTGCATCACGCTATCGTTATAGGCTTGACGCGCGAAGGAAATTTTATTTTCGGTGCTGGTTAATTCCTCTGTCAATTGCAACATGTTTTCATTGGCTTTGAGATCAGGATAGGCCTCTGACAAAGCAAACATTCTTCCTAAAGAAGAAGCTAATGCACCTTCTGCATTGGACAGTTGATGTACCGCCGCCGCATTGGCAGGATCAACCGCAACTTGTGCATTGGCCGTCACCGCCTGATTGCGCGCTGCAATCACGGCTTCCAAAGTTTCGCGCTCGTGCTTCATATAGCCTTTTGCGACTTCCACCAAATTCGGAATCAAGTCGTAGCGACGTTTTAACTGCACATCGATTTGCGCAAAACCATTTTTGAAACGGTTACGAAAACTAACCAAATTATTGTAGGTACTAATCGCCCAGAAAACGAGCGCGGCAATCACCACCAGGAAAATAATAAATCCCATGTTGTTCTCCTAAAAAATAGGGCGACATCAAATGATGTAGCCCTGAAATAAATATGCGAATAAGTGAGCGAATAAATGAGCCAATAAGTAAGCTAATAAAGAAAAAAAATAAACTTACTTATTGTCTTCGTTCAAATCGACTTTACTGGGTGTTGCCGTCATCGACTTCAGTTCATCTTCAGTAATATATTCATATACTTTGACGACTTTGCGCACGCCGTTCACGCCTGCAGCAACGCGCGCTGCTAAATCGCCTTCACGATGCGTGACGCGTCCCATCAAATATACAGTGCTAGCTTCGGTCACCACTTTAAATGCGCTACCGTATAAATCCTTAGTATCCACAAATGAGGCTTTCACTTTGGTTGTGATGACCGTATCAGAAGAGCGTGAAGAAAAATTCGACAGACCAGCAACCACGATTTCATTTTGCACCGCAGTCACGCCTTGGACCGCGCGCACTTCTCGCTCAGCCGCTGCTTTAGCCGCCTCGTCTGCCACTTCACCAGTCAATAAGGCACGTCGATTAAAGCTATTCACGTTGACATGAGCAGCATCACCGAGCACGCGTCGAATCGCAGCTTCACCTTTTAACACGATCGCCTTATCTTCGGTCTGAGCGCCAAAAGTACGTCTATCTGTCGCAGCCAAAGTGCCCATCACAGCACCACCAACAACCACCGCCACACAGCCTTGTAAACTCACCAAAGCAGCACTCGACAAACTCAATACCAAAAGCGGACGCACTAAACGTTTTGCCAACGGGTTCCAGACTGATTTACTCATCTACATCACCTCCAAATAAGGCGGCATCAATGCCGTCACACATACAGTGTATGGTTAACAAATGAACTTCTTGAATTCGTGCCGTTCTATCATGCGGTACGCAAATATGAACATCCGCGTCCGTCAAACATGAACGCATTTCACCTCCACCTTTACCCGTTAAAGCGATCACGCGCATATCGCGTTCTAATGCGGCATTAACCGCATTCAATACACTCACCGAATTACCCGAAGTAGTAATCGCCAACAAGATATCGCCAGCCTGACCAAAGGCTTGAACTTGTTTAGAGAACACCTCTTGAAAACTATAGTCATTGGCAACTGCGGTCATGATCGAACTATCGGTTGTCAAAGCCAGTGCAGGTAAAGGCAAACGTTCACGTTCAAAACGACCCACCAGTTCTGCTGCAAAATGTTGGCAATCAGCGGCTGATCCGCCATTGCCGCAGGCCAAAATCTTATTGCCATTCGATAAAGCAGTGAACATCAGCTCTATCGCTTGCTCGATAGGATCGGCGAGCAATTCGGCTGAAATCATTTTGAGTTCTGCACTTTCCTGAAAGTGCGAAAGAATGCGTGGATTTTTCATAGTGCGGCGATTATAACTTGAGCTAAGAGAAAGTAAGCAGGCGAAAGGCAGGTAATATTTTCACATATTTACCATGTGCCGGTCTTTCCTGCGAGGATCGACGATAAAACAGGGGAAGTTATCGCACAATAAGTCTCACATTAAGTCTGACACTGAGCTGCAAACTAAGTTTCACACTAAGTCGGCTACAAGCCAAGCTCAAAGCCTAAGAGATGATATTTTTCAACCAAAGTAGCTGCTCGGCCTCAATCGCGACCAGATCAAAGCGGCAGGCTGGCTGCGTTTTTAGGTTTTTTAAATACACTTGCGCCGCATGAACTAAACGTTTTTGCTTGCTCGCGGTCACGCTTGCCAAAGCGCCGCCAAATTGCCCGTTACTGCGCTTTCGCACCTCAACAAAGACCAAAAACTCGCGATCGCGCATAATCAAATCAATCTCGCCGCCCTTGCATAAAAAATTACGCTGTACCAACTGCAAACCCTGCGCTAACAGGTGGTGTAAGGCCTGATCCTCGCCCTCATCACCAGTAATCTGCTTATCGGTACGTGGTCGCCCTAGCTTAGAAAGTCCCTTTGCCAGCCAATTTGATTCCGTCATAGCGTACAATTCCCCCTAAAATCTTTGCTTCATCCTCTGCAAACGTCCTATCGACTAAGGCATCATGCAAACAGACTCTATCACGCCCCTTCATCCCACTGCACTCTTAGAGGCGGTGGCTCAGCAAAGCTATCCTAACGCCTGTCTGTATGTGGTGGCAACGCCTATCGGCAATAGTGCGGATATTTCCTTACGTGCATTACACGTATTGGCGCTGGCCGATGCGGTCGCGTGTGAAGATACGCGTAATACTGCTCAGCTCATGACACGCTATGGCTTGCACAAAACTTTACTCGCCGCACATCAACATAATGAGCATGAAGTCGCTGAAAAAATTATCACGAGACTTCAAGCAGGTGAGAGAATCGCTTTGGTTTCAGATGCCGGTACACCAGCGGTGTCCGATCCAGGCGCCATTATTGTGGACGCGGTGCGAGCTGCGGGCTTGCGCGTAATTCCCTTACCTGGCGCTTCGGCCGCACTCAGCGCATTATCTGTCAGCGGTTTAATCAATGATCAGTTTTATTTCCTTGGCTTCCTGCCTAGCAAAGCAGGACAGCGCGATGCGGTATTAGAGAATCTATCGAGCATGCCAGCTAGTATGATTTTTTATGAAGCACCACATCGCATCATCGAGAGCACAGCGGCGCTTTGTAAAGCTTTTGGCGCGCAACGTCAGGTCGTATTTGCACGAGAGTTGACCAAGTTATTTGAAGAAATTCATCGCTGTACTTTAGGCGAAGCGGCTGACTGGTTAGCGCAAGACACTCACAGAGAAAAAGGCGAATACGTGGTATTGGTTGAAGGTGCAAAAGCCGACGCTGATCAAAATGATCAGGAAGCCCGACGCGTGCTTAATATTTTATTAGAAGAGCTATCGGTTAAACAAGCTGCCGCGCTCGCCGCTCAAATTACCGGTCAAAAGAAAAATGCACTGTATCAACTTGCATTAGAGATGAAGGCGACTTAAGTCTTAAGTCTTATGACTATCATTAGCCTCCTTCATTTACACAAAACATAATGCGCTGTTAGCGACTAATCACTATCGGTTTAGCGCTACCCAAAGCCAATTGTTGCGCGACTTGACTTGCTGCATCGCGGCTCGCAAAAGGACCACTTTGCAGTCGATACAAATTCCCTTGTTGTACGATTTCAAATTGCAAATCGCGCGCCACTGCTTGATCGCGCAAAAGCGATTTCAGTTGCGTCAAACTTGCTTCGGCATTGGCTCGGATAGCGAAGGCAGCGAACTGTAAATAGAACGCATTGCCACTGTTGTTATTGACTGAATTACCGGAATTGGCTGTACCTGCATTAGTGGTACTTGTATTGACCATATTTGTATCGACAAGGCTCTTGTTCATAGAAGTCTCTTCTTGCGCCTTACGCTCTTGCGCTGCGATCAAAGTTTCTAATGAAGGACGTTCAGAATTGTTTGCACCAGATACAGGCGCAGTTACCGCAGGAGTTACCGCATTTGTGGGTGCAAGTGCAACCTGATTAGCTCGATTCTCGGCCATCTTGGCAATATCTTCTGGCAGCAAACGTTCAAGCTCAACCTCGCTACTGCCCTTACCTAAATACCCTAACTTTAAGGCCGCGGTATAAGACAAATCCATAATTCGGCTAGAGTGAAATGGACCACGGTCATTAATTCTGACGATGATTTGTTTACCATTACTTAAATTAGTCACCCGCGCATAAGACGGAATAGGCAAAATTGGATGTGCCGCAGTGATCTGATACATATCATAGGGCTCGCCCGATGAAGTACGCTTACCGTGAAATTTTTTGCCATACCAACTGGCGATGCCGCGTTGTTTAAACGGTGTGGTGCTATCGATAATAGGCGTGTACGTTTTACCAAATACTTTATAGGGCTTATTGCCAGTGCGAGAGTAAGACTCAAGCACTGGAATAGGATCAACTGTCGATTCCAAATCAGGCGGAATTTCCTCTCCCGGGCCATCATCTTGATAATAGCCACCACGACCCGAATTGGCTTTCGGTAGGGCAGGCGCGTTGTTAGTTGTTTTAGCGGGTAACGCGGAACTGTGTGAAGGTGTTTTGGCTTCGCTTTTTACCGCTTCTGATTTATGCGTTGCAGTTTTCGGTGCACTACCGCAAGCACTCAACAAGAAAGTAACGAGAGTAAGCAGACCTAGCGATAGAGCGGCGCGGGTACGAGATTTTTTTTGTGCTTGCACGGTGTTCCTATCCATCACGATTTCATCAACTTACGATTGTGCTGCACGCTCATTAAAATGCCCAAGCCCATGCCCAAAGTTACCATCGCAGTACCGCCAAAACTCATAAATGGGAGTGGTACACCAACCACCGGCAAGATCCCTATCACCATTCCCATATTTACAAACGAATAGATGAAAAATGCCGTCGTGACCGCGCCTGCCATCAGGCGTGAGAACAAGGTTGGCGCATTCGCTGCAATCATCAGCCCCCGTAATATCAATAGGAAATATAAAGCCACCAAAAATAAGCTACCAAAGAAACCGAACTCTTCCAAATACACAGCGGAAATAAAATCGGTCGTATGTTCTGGAATAAACTCTAAATGAGATTGCGTCCCCTTGGTCCAGCCTTTACCCGTGACACCACCGGATCCGACAGCAATCGTCGATTGAATAATATGAAAACCTTTGCCCAGCGCATCTTTACTCGGATCAAGCATCACCATGACGCGATCACGCTGATAATCGTGCAGGCGTGGCCAGACCACTGTGGGGATCAAAATCGCTGCCGCTAAAATCAATCCAATCAACAGACGCCAAGATAGTCCAGCGAAGAAAATAACGGAGAATCCTATCGTGCCCACCAACAAAGTAGTACCCAAATCAGGTTGCTTGGCGATCAATGCGGTAGGCACACCAAGAATTATTGTAGCGATCAAGAAATCACGCCAACGCAAAGAGCCTTCCCGTTTTTGAAAATACCAAGCCAACATCAAGGGCACAGCGATTTTCAAAATCTCTGAAGGTTGCACCACCACGCCCACATTCAACCAACGACGCGCACCCTTTTTAATCATGCCAAACATCGCTACCGCAATCAGCAAAGCCACGCCCAAGGTGTACAAAGGGATCGCAAAACGCATCAAGGTTTGAGGAGGAATATTCGCCACAAACCACATCACAAAAAAAGCGATCACAATGTTGCGCATGTGATGTTCTAAGCGCCCAGGGAAATCCATACCTGCCGAATACATGGTCACGATACCGGTTGCCACGATCAAGAAAATAAGAATAGACAAAGGTCCGTCAAACACAGTGAAATAATTGCGAATGCGTTGCCAGTAGACAGCTTTATTATCCATATTATTTTTTCACCTCCACGGGTTTCTTGTCGGTGGCAGGCAATTTTGCAGGCACATTCGCTGCCTCTTTTCTATCGACGATGACCGCGTTATTTTTTTCTGGTGGCGGCGTTGGTACTGGTGCTGGAATTGGCGCATTGGTAGATTTTTTTACTTCTGGCTTAGACGTTGCCGTAGCATCTGGCTTGATGGCGGGTGCAGTGGCAGGTGCCAGTGCTGTGTCGCTATGTTCATGTTCCGCCTCCTCATCACTACCACGCAAATCTTCCGCTGTAGGCGCGGGCATAGGCACTGGGGATTTGTCGGTCGGGCGTTTGCCGAGCAAATAGTAATCAATAGCACGTCGAACGATAGGCGCTGCCGCTTCAGAGCCATACCCACCATTTTCTACAATAATGGCAATCGCAATCTTAGGCTTATCTAAAGGCGCAAAAGCGATATACCAAGAGTGATCACGATGGCGCAAAATCGCATTTTTTGTACCATGCTTCTCGCCCTTCTTCATAGCAACCACTTGTGCCGTACCCGTTTTACCGCCCGACTGATAAGCCGCGCCCGCAAACACTTTTGCCCCAGTTCCTTCTCGTACCACACCAGCCATCGCGTTTTTAATGAAATCAATATTCTCTTGCTTGAGTGGGATACGGTAGCTTTCTTTAGGTACCGTCAGAGTGCGCGCGCGCGTCTGCGGATCTTCCACCATCTTCACCAAATGCGGCTTCATCACCACGCCGTTATTCACCAAGTTAGCGGTAGCGTGCGCCATCTGCAAAGGCGTAAAAGTATTTTGCCCTTGGCCAATCCCGAGAGAAATCGTATCACCCGGTATCCAGCGTTGATTCGCGGTTTTTTTAAAAGTTTCACGCTTCCACGCGCTCGACGGCAAGATGCCTTTACGTTCGTGCTCCAAATCGATACCGGTAATTTGACCCATACCAAATTGCTTCATGAAGTCGTGCATCACATCCACGCCCATATCATTGGCCAGTTGATAAAAATAGGTATCACATGACAAAGCAACGGCGCGGTACATATCAACGAAACCATGGCCGCCAACTTTATCATCTCGGAATATTTTATTACCAAAGGCAAAGAAGCCAGGATCAGAGATTCCTTGCGTCATGGTGCGCTTGCCTAACTCTAAAGCGGCCAAAGCCATGAACGGCTTATACGTAGAGCCAGGTGAATAGGCTCCTGTTAAAGGACGATTTAAAAGTGGAATATTTTCAGAGGTATTCAATTCATTCCAACTCTGCTGGTCAATCCCCTCCACAAACAAATTAGGATCATACGTGGGCATAGACACGAAGGACAATACATCACCAGTTGCGGGTTCAATCGCGACAAAAGCACCACGACGCTCGCCGAATGCTTCTTCCACGATTTTTTGCAATTCAATATCGATAGATAAAATTAAATTTCTACCCGCAGTCGGAGAATTACGTGACAAAGTACGGACAGGTCGGCCACCGGCTGACACTTCTACTTCTTCAAAACCAGTCGTACCGTGCAAGATTTTTTCGTAGCTTTTTTCCAGTCCTTCTTTGCCTATATACAGCGTGCCTTTGTAGTTGGCCGCATCATCACTGTCATCCAGCAATTCAGCATCACGTTTATTGATACGACCAATATAACCAATCACATGAGAAGCGACGTCGCCTAAAGGATATTGGCGGAACAAGCGCGCTTGCACATCAACACCAGGAAAACGGTAGCGCTGGGCAGTAAAACGGGCGACTTCTTCATCCGATAATCGAGTTCGGATAGGAAGACTCTCAAAACTCTTAGACTCTTCTATTAATTTGCGTAAGCGCTTACGATGTTTAGGCTGAATATCGACTAGAGCAGACAATTCATCGATCAGCGTGTCGAGATCTTTGGTGATTTTGGAGGGTGTAATTTCCAGCGTATAAGCCGAATAATTACGCGCCAGAATGACGCCATTTCTATCCAAAATTAAGCCACGATTAGGCACAATCGACACTAAGGAAATGCGATTCTCATCCGCTTTAGTGGCGTAAGTATCGTGCTTAATAATTTGCAGCCAAACGAAACGTCCAATCAAGATACTGAAACAAAGGAAAGCAATCAGACCTAGCGCAATCAAACGCACACGAAACAAGTACAGCTCGCGTTCGGTATTTTTTAGTTCTGTCATATTTCCAATTTCGCTTCTCTATGCGCTTAGCTTATAGTCGGTAAGGGAGCCTTCGTTCTGATCAGATTATCGTCAATCTGCACGCAATATCTAAATCGGGCGGGTATGATCTTTGTCCACGGCACGACGTTGTGGCGCTAACAAAAGCCAAGTCGCAACAGGCCACAATGCAGTGGTCAAAATACATCCCAGAAAAAACAACCAGCCCGGAAAGTGTGCATCGGTAGAAAGCAATAAGCGCACCGCGAGCTGTATCAGCTGCACACCTAAAAATAAAGGAAAAACTTGAAAACTCTGCACCAAAGGTGGGAACCACAAAACCCGACGATGGATAGAAATCGCAAAATACGACAACAAGGTGAAGGCCAAAGCGTTCTCACCTAAATACACGGCGTCATGGACATCCATTAAAACGCCCATCACAAAAGCGACACCGATACCGACTTTGCGTGGCTGATGAATACTCCAAAATACCAAGACTAGCGCCACAAAATCAGGCACGCCCACCACATTCCCCCACGGGAAAAGATTCAATAAAAACGCCAGCAGTAAGCTGAGCGCAATAAAAAACGAATTAACGGGCAATAAAATATAATGTGGATGATTCATTATCTCACCTCTTTGACTGAGGTCGCAGGCACACTGACTGGCGCGGCCTCGGTTGGATTAGCTGGGTTGGCTGGCTTAGCTGTCGTGGCCGGTGCTCCGTTTGGTGCTGCGCTCTCTTTAGCCGCGTCCACGCTAGGCTCCTTTGTGGCATCCTTGACTGAATCGCGAGTTACTTTGCGATTGATTTTTTCTTTTTTGGCTCTCGCTTCCTCGGACTCTGGCGGAGGAAGATTATCAGTATCGACTAATAAGATTAATAATTGCTTGTGCAAATCAATCCCCGCAAGCGGTGCGCACAGGACGACCTCAAAGGTATTGGTAGCCTTATTTTCAATCTGCGCCACTTTAGCTACTTGCAAACCGGCGGGGTAAATGCCATCAATCCCCGATGTCACTAAAATATCGCCGGGCTGCACATCCGCATTGCTGGTCACACGCATATCCAAAAAGGCAGAGCGTCCGCGCCCGTTAATCACACTGCGTAAACCATTACGTTGAATTTGCACAGGAATCGCTTGATTTTTGTCGGTCAACAAAGTCACTTCGGCGGTCAAAGGAAACACGCGTGTCACTTGCCCGACCACGCCATGCTCGTCAATCACAGGCTGACTTAAAGTAACTCCGTGCTGCGAACCTTTGTTCAGAATAATTTTACGATTATAGAGATCACGGGCATCGTATAAAATTTCAGCCAACACTGATGCACTTGGGGTGCGCGCCTTTAAATCAATTAATTGGCGCAAATGATCATTTTCGGTTTGCAGCAATTGCGTCTTTTGAACTGCCTGTGCATTACTAATCTGCTGTAACTTCAAGGAGTTCAATTCTTTTTGTAGCGCGGAGGTCGAAGAGAAATAATCTGCCACATTCTGCGCGGCATCTCTGGGCATCAAAACCAACATCTGCAGCGGGTAAAGAGCCGTGCCAACAACTTGACGTACCCGCACCAAAGAATTGATACGAGAATCAACCAACAACAAGGCGATAGAAAGAATGGCGAAGAAAACCACTTTCACACGGGCGGACGCGCCTTGTTTGAAAAGTGGTGGTGGACTATGTTGCATAGTATGACGCCGGGTGCAAAACAATAAGCCAAAAAAAATTAAAAAAAGATCTGGCATTGCAGCGTGCCAGATCTCAATTTAAATGGATTTTTTACTCGACATCTCGCCTAGGAAAAATCAAAGTCAAAAACTAAAACAATATCCTGACGAGAGCGAAGTACAAGGTAATTTACGCAGAAACTGCAAGCAATTATTCGTAAGAGAACAAAGAACCCAATTTATCCATACGTTCTAATGCCATGCCAGAGCCGCGTACCACGCAAGTCAAAGGTTCTTCAGCGACCAACACCGGCAAACCCGTCTCTTCCATCAACAAACGATCCAGATCACGCAACAATGCGCCACCACCAGTCAACATCATGCCTTTTTCAGCGATGTCAGCACCGAGTTCTGGAGGTGTTTGTTCCAAAGCATTCTTTACAGCGGAAACAATGTTATTCAATGGATCAGTCAACGCTTCCAAAATTTCATTACTAGAAATCGTGAAAGAACGTGGAATACCTTCAGACAAATTGCGTCCTTTGACTTCCATTTCTTTAATCTCTGAACCTGGGAATGCAGAACCGATGGTTTTCTTAATCGCTTCGGCTGTTTGTTCACCAATCAACATACCGTAGTTACGACGGATGTAGTTGACAATCGCTTCATCAAACTTATCACCGCCGACGCGCACCGAGCCTTTATAAACCATACCGCCGAGTGAGATAACACCGACTTCTGTCGTACCACCACCGATATCAACCACCATAGAGCCAGTTGCATCCGACACTGGCAAACCAGCACCAATCGCCGCGGCCATCGGTTCTTCGATCAAATACACTTGGGATGCGCCAGCACCCAAAGCAGATTCACGAATCGCACGACGTTCTACTTGAGTAGAACCGCAAGGGACGCAAATGATAATACGTGGGGAAGGCTTGAAGAATTTGGTGTCGTGCACCATGCGAATGAACTGTTTGAGCATTTGCTCAGTAACGGTGAAGTCAGCGATAACGCCGTCTTTCATAGGACGAATTGCTTCGATATTCCCAGGGACTTTACCCAACATTTGCTTGGCTTCTTTACCGACCGCTTGGATGGTCTTTTTGCCGTTAGGGCCACCTTCCTGACGGATCGCCACCACGGATGGCTCGTCCAAAACGATGCCTTGACCGCGCACATAAATCAAAGTGTTGGCAGTACCTAAGTCAATTGCCAAATCATTAGAGAGATAACTACGAAAAAAACCGAACATGTAAATTCCTGTGTGTGCTGTGTTGTCACAATGTCTTTAAAAAACGCACAAATCTGCGCAAAAAATTTTTTCACTCTGAGTCAAAATCTGCATCACATTTAAAAATAATCAAAACTATTTTGCGACATTATTTTTACAATGACTTTTGTGACGAAGGCGTATTACCCAAACCCCAGCCTTTCTCAAAATGCATCCCCCACGAAATACAACGCACTTTAAAGAAAAATAAACACAAAAGACCGAAATTAAGAAAAGTTAGCTACGCATTTCTACATTAAGCCGATTTCAGATTCAACTACTTAAATCGCAAAATAAGCGTTCAAACTAAGCATCTTCGGCGATTTTAAGAGTATTAACCCGACATTCTACCTTATAATCCTAGAAATCATAGGCAATCCATTAAATTGAATTCAAGCTATTTTTCCGCCGTTTTCGACGCCGCTTTCAGGGAAAAATGCACAGCAATTTAAGCAAGTGGAATTCGACATTTTTATTATCACAAACACATTATTAACTCATTTTTTGGCACGCCTTGTGGCGTTATAAACCATGTCATTAGAATTAAACGATGTAAAACGTATCGCCAATCTGGCACGACTTGAATTATCCGAAAATGAAGCCAATAGCACATTAGAAAAACTTAATGGTTTTTTCTCTATCGCTGAGCAACTAAAAGCGGTTGATACGACTGGCGTTGCGCCATTAAGTCATCCAATTGCCAGCGTCATGCCGGAGATTTGCCTGCGCCTACGTGAAGACAAAGTCACCGAAAGCAATCATCGCGAAGACTATCAACAAGTCGCACCCGCAACCCAAGACGGCCTCTACTTAGTACCAAAAGTCATCGAGTAGAAGCTCAGATCCGCTGCCAATACCAGCCATTTTAGGCATGCCGATCGCTCAACTAATACGCTCGCCGGCATGCCGCAACGACACAAAGAATACGCTGAGAAAATCCATGCATACGCACTCACTGAAACAACTCTCCGCCCTACTACAGAGCAAACAAGTCTCCGCTACGGAATTGGCGACCCACTATTTAAACCGCATTGAAGCCAGTAATCTCAATGCTTTCACCCATGTTGATCGGGCTTTAACCTTGGCACAAGCCACTGCCGCTGATCTGCGCTTAGCGCAAGGTGACGCGACTGCATTAACAGGCATTCCTATCGCGCATAAAGATATTTTTGTGACGCGCGACTGGCGTTCCACAGCAGGTTCTCGCATGTTGGAAAACTATGTGAGTCCATTTAATGCGACTGTGGTTGAATTATTCAATCAAGCGGGCACAGTCACTCTAGGCAAGCTCAATTGTGATGAATTCGCGATGGGTTCTGGGAATGAAAATTCGTATTTTGGCGCCGTCAAAAATCCTTGGGATATCACCGCAGTACCGGGAGGCTCTTCCGGTGGCTCCGCCGCCGCTATCGCCGCGCGTTTAGCACCCGCGGCTACTGGCACAGATACGGGTGGCTCGATCCGCCAACCGGCTGCCTTCTGCGGCGTGACGGGCATCAAACCTACTTATGGCAGCGTCTCACGCTTCGGCATGATCGCCTTTGCCTCGTCACTTGATCAAGGCGGCCCGATTGCGCAAACCGCTGAAGATTGCAGTTGGCTATTAAACGCGATGACGGGTTTTGATGAAAAAGACTCGACCAGCGTACAACGCGACAAGGAAGATTTTTCACGCGATCTCAATCAAGACATCAAAGGCTTGCGCATCGGTGTGCCACGTGAATTTTTCAGTGCAGGTCTCGCCAAAGATGTCGAACAAGCGGTGCGCGCTGCATTGGCAGAGTACGAGAAAATGGGCGCTATCTTGGTCGATATTTCTCTGCCAAAAACCGAGTTGTCGATTCCCGTGTATTACATCATCGCCCCCGCCGAAGCCTCATCCAATCTTAGTCGTTTTGATGGTGTGCGCTATGGTCATCGCGCTGCGGAATACAAAGATCTTAACGACATGTATCGCAAGACCCGTACTGAAGGTTTTGGCGATGAAGTCAAACGTCGTATTTTGACCGGCGCTTATGTGTTATCGCACGGTTATTACGACGCTTATTATTTACAAGCACAAAAAATTCGCCGCTTAATTGCACAAGATTTCCAAGCTGCGTTTGAACAATGTGATGTCATCATGGGGCCGGTTGCACCGACGGTAGCGTGGGATCTCGGTGACAAGTCAGATGATCCGGTTGCCAATTATCTCGCCGACATTTTTACTTTATCCACGAGTTTAGCAGGCTTGCCTGGGATGTCGATTCCTTGTGGTTTTGGACAACGCGAAAAAAATAGTAAGCGTCCGGTTGGCTTACAAATTATTGGTAATTATTTTGCGGAAGCGAAGTTACTCAACGTCGCGCATCAATATCAGCAAGCGACCGATTGGCATACAAAGACACCAGAATAGAAGCAAATAGCAAGGCTCTCACATCCATTAAAGTTAAGGATAGAAATTTGTAGGGCGGGTGAAACCCGCGCCGCCAAAACGTCGAGCAACTGAGCAGCGCGGGTTTCACCCGCCCTACGAGATAGCCAGACTGGATAGCAGCGCCTCTAGCCCTCTAGCCCCCCCCTAGTGATAGAGAGTAGCTTAGAAACATAAATACACCATTTAAGGATTGATTATGCAATGGGAAGTCGTTATCGGTTTTGAGACACATGCACAGCTCAAAACTAACTCTAAAATTTTCAGCGGTTCCTCCATACAATTTGGTGCGGAAGCGAATACGCAAGCTAGCCCAGTTGATCTGGCATTACCAGGTGTATTACCTGTAATGAACAAAGGCGCAGTAGAAAAAGCCATACAATTTGGCCTAGCCGTTGGCGCGACTATCGCGCCAGAATCCATCTTCGCGCGCAAAAATTATTTCTATCCTGATCTACCTAAAGGCTATCAAATCAGCCAATTTGAAATCCCCGTAGTACAAGGTGGCACCGTCACTTGCGTGGTTGAAAAAGACGGCAAATCGGAAGTCAAAGTCATAGAACTCACGCGCGCGCATTTGGAAGAAGACGCTGGCAAATCTTTACACGAAGATTATCAAGGCATGACCGGCATCGATCTCAATCGCGCTGGCACACCGCTATTAGAAATCGTGACTGAGCCTGTGATGCGTAGCGCGGCCGAAGCGGTTGCCTATGCCAAAGCTTTACACTCCTTAGTCATGTGGCTGGATATTTGCGACGGCAATATGCAAGAAGGTTCCTTCCGTTGCGATGCCAATGTCTCGGTACGTCCTGTCGGCCAAAAGGAATTCGGCACACGTTGTGAAATCAAAAATCTGAACTCCTTCCGCTTCCTCGAAGAAGCCATCAATATCGAAGTGCGTCGTCAAATCGAACTGATAGAAGATGGTGGCACCGTAGTACAAGAAACCCGCCTATACGATCCCGATCGTAAAGAAACGCGCTCCATGCGCAGCAAAGAAGATTCACAAGACTATCGCTACTTCCCCGATCCCGATCTGCCACCATTGCGCATCAGCCGCGAATGGGTGGAGCAAGTACGCAGCACCATGCCAGAGCTGCCAACAGCCATGCGTGAGCGCTTCATCGCGCAATATGGTTTATCGGATTACGATGCCATGATCGTCACACAATCAAAAGCCATGGCGGCCTATTTTGAAGCGGCGCTAGCGACATCACCAGCAGGTGACAAAGCTACACAAGCCAAGCAAATTGCCAACTGGCTGATGGGTGATGTTTCCTCCACTCTCAATCGCGAAGGCATGGACATCGCCAGCATTCCAGTGAATGCCGCGCAACTCGCTTTGTTATTGCAACGGATCGCCGATGGCACGATTTCCAACAAGATCGCCAAAGAAGTTTTCGCCGCGATGTGGCAAGCACCTTCTGATGATGTGGATCTGGCAGACCAAGTAATTGAAGCCAAAGGCCTTAAACAAATTTCGGATGTCGGTGCGCTAGAAAAAATTATCGATGAAGTGATGGCGGCCAATCAGCAATCAGTCGATGAGTATCGCGCCGGTAAAGAGAAGGCCTTTAATGCATTGGTTGGTCAAGCCATGAAGGCGACTAAAGGCAAGGGCAACCCAGCGCAGGTGAATGAGTTGCTGAAGAAAAAATTAGCAGGATAAAAAATCCATCAGGAATAAATAGAAGCCCTAACCACCATCACAGCAAATCGAGGCCATAAGAGTACCGAGTAACGCGATGTGATGTGGTAAACGGCTTCTATTTCGCTCACTCATTAAAATCTAAAACGATTTTTTTCTAGCGAGATTCGGCACCACCCACACGATAGCGCTAGATACTGCTAATCAATTTCATTTGCTGCTTTACGCTATTTTCCACATGTAGCTCCGGAAAATGGACGCTATGTCTGACACTAGTTTTTGTTTGCAACTGTCGAATCGCCTTCTCTGCAAACGCGTCATAATCAAAGAAGTCAAATGTTTCCACACCTAAGCGCTCTGCGAATTCCGTCACAGGCTGCGTGCCCGATGCCAGTACAGGCAAGCCACTCAATGCGGCCTCTAAGAACGACCAAGACAATACAAACGGTGTCGTCCAATAAGAATGGACTTTACTAATACTCAGTAGATCCAAGTAAGTTTGGTAAGGGACTTTCCCCAAAAAGTGAACTCGACGCATGTCTAATTCGTGCCCGACTTCTGCCATTAAATGCTCGCGCCAGCTCAACGAATTTGGCGCGCGATGTCCGTAACTCAATCCATCACCGCCGACAATTAAAACATGTGCATTCGGTCGATTACGCAGAATATTCGGTAAAGATCGCATTAAGATTTGGAAGCCGCGCACTGGCTCTAAGTTGCGCGCCACATAACTCAATATCTCATCGCCGGGCTTAAAACTTAAAACGGCATGATGTTCATTGGCAGCGATCTTAAGACGCGCGTCGGCGTTGAATTGTAGATTCGCGACATTGATACCGTCATGTATGACCGTGATCTTCTCTTGAGCCCAACTCGGGTAAGTACTTTTCTGCCACTTTGTCGGTGAAATCGCAGCATCAGCAATTTCCATACTGAGTAAATTGGTCGAATTCTTTAGACGTAAGCGACAACGTTGCTGAAAATTAAGCAGTGGAATCTCAGGATCAAATCCGACATCTTGACCTTCTAAGTTGTAATAGAACTCACAATAAATAATTAATTTCGACTGCGGAAATACATCCTTCATGAATAGAGCTTCACCCCATCCAGGATGAGCAATAATAATGTCAGGTACAAATCCTTCATGCTTTAATTGCATAGCAGCCGCAGCACATGCTTCCGCCAACAAAATTTTTGACTCTTGATCTTTAAGAAGCGGATGTGTTTCTGGCGCCGCGGGTCGCAGCAAAGTATATGGCCGCAGCATCACCCCTGGAATAGGATTGTGCTGGGACATCGTGAGCGCAACTACTTTGTTTTGCTTCTTTTGCGCCAGGTGCGCGGCAAGGTAGACAAACTGGCTGGGGAAGTTCTGATGTATAAATAAAACGTTCATCGCAGTACACTTTCTAATTCCTGAAATATGCTTGCGCTCGTTGCTGGCAAGGTTGCCAATGCCCACAAATCCCAACGTTGCCCCTCATGAACACGCACCTCGCTGAAACCAGCATCAAGTAAGACTTTACCCAATAGGTTGGAGGTAAATCCAGTGCGATGTGCCATGTAGTGATGGCCATGAGCGATGGATGCTTGATGCCCAAACATCACATCCATTGCCGTAATTGGTCCCACGCCAGATTGATACAAAGTCTGATCCAAATCGTTGTATGTCACATATTTTGCTATCGCTCGAATATCTGGAACGGTAATTAAAACAAATCCACTGGGCTTTAAAACTCGTCGAAATTCTGCTAAAGCAATTGGCACCTCAAAGGAATTAACATGCTCCAAATTATGTGACGACCATATCGCATCCACACTTGCATCAGCAATCGCACTCAAGTCGGTAATACTGCCAAGGATATCGGGATTCACCTGCGGGTCAATATCTAAACGAATTTCATCCCACTGTGCAGATTGAAAAAAGAGCGGCAAGGATCCACGCCGTGATTGTCCACAACCCACATGAAGTAATTGAAGGTTTTTTCCCTCGGTCGCGAAATGATGTTGGTCTGCCATACTTGGTAATTGAGTGTGCATAAATTACTTATTCTAAACACCGATTAGTCACATTTAAATAAACCCGCAGACCGCGGCGAGCGATCTCGAGGAGGTAGGGCTAGACCCGCAAACGCATGACGATGCGAATCAAGATTAAGACTAGGATGGTATGCTGGATCACGCAACAAACATGCTCCCCAGCGTTGACGGAAAATATTAATTTCACGTTCCGCCCTAGCTCTCTTCTGCGGCGTGTCTTCATGTCCTCGGCTGGCAGACTCGGCATGCAATAAGTGCGCATAAGGCGTCCATATAATCGACTTGCCCAATTGGCGCAGCTTCAGACATAAATCAACATCATTAAAAGCCACTGGAAATGCATCGCCATCCATGCCGCCCACAGCAAGATAATCACACTTACGCAAAAACAAGCAGGCCGCAGTCACACTACTCACTTGTTGCAATAATTGGTTACGGCCATGATCTCCCCAATCTTGATCGGCGAGCCGATTACCGAAATGCGCGGCCACATTTCCGACTCCTAGGAGCACACCGCCGTGTTGTACCATACCATTTGGCCAGAGTAATTTAGCGCCGACCGCCCCCACGCCTGGCCGTAACAAATGGCTCATTATCTCGTCAAGCCAACCATCATGCAAAGCCTCGATATCATTATTAATCAGACCAATAACCTCGCCCTTTGCGACATCCACGGCTTGATTATTTAAGGTCGCGAAATTAAATACACCGGGGATAGACAGAATTTTTATCCCCTGTTTCGCGATACGCTGAAAGTAGGTTTTCGTCTTGGTCTCAACGGAATCGTTATCGATCACGATAATTTCCAGATTGGGCCAATCAGTATGGGCTTGCAAAGTACTGATGCAGCGACTCAGTAAGTTGACTCTATCCCGCGTTGGAATAATTAAAGTAACGGCGGTATTCCGTTCCGATTGACTTAAATGCCGGCAAATTCGACGCGCCGAAAAAGTGCCTGTATTCGGATTTTGCGGCAAAAGTCTAGACTCAGGCTCCAATACTTGTAACGCTAACTGCGCGGACTCAGTACGTGCCTGCTTCTCAGATTCACTCAAGGCTGAGTTTTGCTGATACAACACTCGTGGCACATGCACAATAGCACTCTCGGCTTGCGGCCAAACAGCTGACAACATTTCCCATGCAAACTGCGCCTGAGCCGAAGGCATAGCTTTTTGATTCAGGTAAGCTTCAAGAACGCTACAGCGAACCAACATAAGCTCTAAAGGATAGTCGCTTGCAAGCGCATATTCAGGATTCCAAGCGGGTTTAAACCAAGGCGTTCCAGCACACTCACTATCGGTGTAGACAATTTGTGTATCGGGATTCGTGAAACCTTCCAACGCGCAGCTCAACGCATGCGGCAACAAAGTATCGCCAACACGGACGCAAGCGATCACATCACATTGATCGTCGAGTGCATTTTGCAACATGCTAGAGAAGGACGGTAGTGCTCGCTGCCGAGGTTTTTTCGCAGGTTTATTTTGCCAATCAGATTGCAAGTAAATTTGCGGCTTAATATCTTGCTGCGCTAAGCTCGATAGGGTGTCTTCTAAAGCCTGCGTCAATTCAGTGGCGTGAGAATTAGCTTGCTCAAAACTTCCTGCACACAACATGATCCCTACACGCAGTTTTGGCAATGCCTTTTTCCGCGCAAGATCATTTGTCGGCGCCACTTCAAATAACGATGACCACTCCTTGTAGGAACACATGCCCAAACTACGGGGTAAGTAACGTTCGTAGGACTCGAGCAATTGTGCCAGCACTGGCTCGCGATCCGGATCAATCAAGGTCTTGCCGCCTGTCGCGTAACAGCATACCGCAACTGGACTGCCATTTAATTCATTACCCAGCGCATCAGTAACCCGAACCAGATGTTCTACCCCATCAGCCAACTCAAGAGGCAAATTTAATTCAAAACCATGTGAACCAACATCATATGATCGTAAGGCGGGATGCAATAGATTCGCTTTGGTTTGGGCTATAAGCGAGTCACCTAAGAACGCTTTTATTTCTTGGTGCGCTGCGGCATCGCGGGAATCAATGCACCAGCCCAATAAGCATAAGGCACTATCAGAAAATACTTTGCTAGTTAACGCCGTTGGAGGCTTGCGCGGCACTTGTAAATCGATAGCCCCAGGGAGTATCACATCGATGTTGGCGACACGAACCGTCAGGCTGCCATTTTGTTGTTGAAAAGCGCTCCCCAAATCTGCCACAAACCCGTGACAAAAATCAAAAGTCGAATGATGCAAACTAGACTCGGAAAGAAGTGCCTTAATCTCAGTTGCCAAATCACTGCGCATCACATCAGCGATGACACTACCAATGACCTCACTGTTAAGGCATACCTCCAACACGACACGTGCATTAGGGTCCAGCACATTGAGTGCCCAGCCATACAATAAATTGTTATGCATGCCATCTATAGCACCGTGCCACGGTGACGGCGAAGTTGATTTGTCCATCAGCCTTTATTCCAATTATTTAAATAGCTTATAGGATCAAAATTCTCGTCGATCTGAACCTGTTTTATGTTTAACGCGACTAGCTCGCTACTTTCAGTTAATACTTCTTTGCAGCCAGCAAAACCCAACATGACAGTATCGTTCAAAAGTGAAGATTTTTGCGTGGCGATAGAAGGTAATACATCGACCACTCCTGTATGCCACAAGGCCTCACTCACCTCACCGATAATTAGAAGACGCAAGTTCGAAAGCCTATCATCAGCATCACAAGTTGCGGCGAGGGTTGCTAGATAACGAGCTAACTGTAGAATTTTATGAGAGAACGAGGAACTCATTCTATTTTCCCAGACCACAATGCGCTCCCAACGACTAGGCAAAGCTGCTGGCAAAACCCGAACCCCGGCAGTCTTGGATGTATTCGTATTTTTTTCGAGTCGACTTAACCAAGAATTTTGTTGGCTCAATAAACCTTCATGTATCAGTTTGCGAGCGTTCTGCAAAGGGTCGTCTTTTATAAAACGGTGATAAGCGTCGTAATAATGTGGGTACCGCGATGCAATGACTCGCCGGTTTTGAGCCACTCTATAGGTCTTTTCAGGACCAAACGAGACACCACCTGCATGTGCGACGAATACCCCGGTGGCGACCAGATGACGATAACCGTTAGCGCTAGCGCGCAGACACCAATCAACCTCCTCACTATACCCGCGAGTTAAATGGTAGCCATCCAACAAACCAATGCGACGAATAACATCTGACTTCATTAGCATCGCGAAACCACAGCAAGCGGGCACTTCTATCTCTGCTATTTGCCCAGAGTCTCGCAGTGCTGCGACATACGCGTCAATACTTACTAATTGCTCAAAACTAGGCACTGGATTGTTATCTGCAATCTTTGGAAAACTACTGATCTCACCATTGTTTGACCACGGTGTCACGGAAGCGATATCGGGTGCACTGTACAGTGCATTAACCATTCTATCTATCCAATTGGCATGCACTAAAGTATCCGCATTTAACAACAAGACATCATCACCCAAATTTTTCGCATAACGCAAACCGCGATTAACCGCCTCAATAAAACCAAGATTGAAAGTATTACGAATCAAGCTGATCTTTTCTTCCGCGGCCAGGGAATCTAAGTATTGAGAAATAGCAGGCTCCGGACTGGCATCATCAACAACCAATACGCGTACACGAGTCTGATTGTGCGATAAGCTCTGTAAGACACTATTCAAACATGCTTGTACTTGACTCAAGCCGCGATACACAGGGATCAGGACACATACCTGAGCCGTTTTCAAGCTATCCGCATCTTGGACTACAACCGGCAGCTCATTTAACTCAGCGTTAAATGAAAGTTCTTGACTAACATCGGAGAAATTTAATGGCGAGCCTTGAAGCAACTCTGGCGCAGTAAGATGCTCAACATCGACAAATGCCAATGACCATACTTCATTCGGCTGTGGACAATCTATGCTAAAAGCCTGTCCATCCGCCGCTAAAGCATAGATGAATTGTCGGCTCTCGTTCGTAACAAGCAAATGTACGGTCTCGTACGTCCCATCAACCTGCAAGGGTGCAAAAATCCTCCCGGCAATCGATGAGCCATCCCTCCAACAAGCACCGAACCGTGTCAGCTCAGCCTTATTTATTTGCTTAACCAAAGCGAGATATTGTTGAGTCTGGCAGCGTGCAGGTAGAAACAAAGGTGCTAAATCACGCACACTTTGCAGAGCGCCAGCATTACTCCAAGCAGCTAACATCGCGTCCTGCAAAAAGACATCTTGAGGATCTGTGCGCCAAGCAAAATACCAAGCCTTTGACGCGAACTCTGGCTGACAAGTGTGCAGAATCTGCGCTCGCAAAATCGCTGCGATACTTTTACTTGGAAATCGTCGGCACACATATTCAGCGGCGATTAATGCACTAGCAAAATCGCCAACCTCGAGCGCCTGTAATGCCATATTAAGGATAGCGTCAGCCCGGGAAGAAGGAACGCACGACTCAAAAAAAAGGGGGGCAAAAGCCCCCTTTCTGTTATGCATAATAATAATAATAATAATAATAATTATATAATGCCCGTTATAATCGATACTGAACCAACAATTTGTGCTTCTTGTTGTGGCGCTTCATGCAAAATATTTTGTATGGCAATCGTAGCAAAACTTGAAATAACATCAGCCCTTGTTTGCCCGTGATTCAATTGATCCAACCAATAAGCCACACCTGCATCTTCACCAGCACGATTAAACGTATTTTTGTACAAACCTTGGATAAAATCTAGGCTGCTCTGTGAAATATACGGCGCATATTCACTCGATGCATAGAACGCATTAGTAATTTGCTTTAAAGTCGCCCCAGCTTTGGCAACATCAAACCAGTAATTCAAACCACCAGCGTCAGGGTCACGGCCAAACATTGAATGATACAAAGTAGTTATTTGTCCTTCTAATGAATTTTTAGCAAAGATTAAAGCATTACCGTTGTCCAACTGAACGTACTGGATTTTTGAAATATCCGTAGTCTTGCGCGTTGTCATATCAGTTACGATAGCATGACCATTTTGCGCTGTAACTTGATAGTTAGAAGCATTGCCTGACAACTTCACAACAGCATAATCACCACTACCACCAACGATAGAACTATTACCTAAGCCAGCTTCAACAGTATCTATTCCGTTACCAGTTCTAACTGAGCTATCGCCGGTACCCAAAATTATCTTCGTATTTCTCGCATCATCAATAGTAATTTTATCATTGCCAGCAGTACCGACAACGACACGACCTACGTTTGGTTGTAACACATTGTGATCGGAACTTGAGGGAATTGATGCCGCAGCATCATTAATCGTCGCAACCACCCCACCTCTACCTTGGAAAATCACGACAGGAGCATTCGCAGGCGGCTTAACAGTCGTAGTAAATGTATCAGAAGACGTAACCAATACGACTTCAGCGCCAGAAGCAACCGTCACGTTCCCATTCGCGTCTGGACCAACCTTATCAAAGTGAACTGTAGCGTTATCTCTAGTGGACAATGCCAAAATTTGATTAATAGTACTTTCACTAAAAACAGTCGCATTTGATTCCTTTAATGCCGCTTTGACTGTATTTTGATCGCTATCGTACATGCTGTACTCCTTGAATATTGGGCATTTCCAGAAAGTTTCTTAGACTAAGTTAAAATTATAAGTCAGATTTCTCAGAATACAACAGGAAGTTTACGTAAAAATCCACAATTTGTTTGCTCATATTTTAATCAGCTTAGTCACGACTGCATATACAAATTACCAAAATAAAGTAAATAATCTAAGAATGCCTACAAAGACAGGGACAAAAATATGTTGTTTTCTCTGCGCAGACACCATAAATTCAAAAGCTAGACTAGTATTCTTAAGCTCGGTACTAAAAACGAAGCACATTGCGCAAAGTGCCAGTTCGTATTTACATCTAGTATTAGCAAGTCAATTTATTGGCTATGTTGGCTATTTTAGGCGCATAAATAATTCAATTTGCTTTGTGATCTTTGACGTATCCAACACGGGTCAAGTAGTCAATTATCTCGTTCACACATTCTTCAATCGCATGTTCGCCCGTGTTGACCACTATCTCTGGCGACTCAGGCGCCTCATAAGGTGAAGTTAGTCCCGTAAATTCAGCAATAAAGCCAGAGCGCGCTTTTTTATACAAACCTTTAACGTCGCGCTGCTCACATACTTCTAGCGGACATTGGCAATAAACCTCAACAAAATCTTTTTCCGCAACTAACGCTCTCACGCGAGCTCTATCTTGCTTAAATGGTGAAATAAATGCTGCAATCACGACCACACCCGCATCCAAAAACAATTTAGCAACTTCGCCTACGCGACGTATATTCTCAACCCGATCTTGGTTCGAGAAACCTAAATCACCACAAAGCCCATGTCTAACATTATCGCCATCCAACACAAATGATCGCATCCCATGTTGGAAGAGATACTGATCCAATGCTTGAGCTAGAGTGGATTTGCCCGCTCCTGATAGACCTGTAAGCCAAATAATGCAACTGCGGTGGGCGTTTTGCTTTTCACGTTCTTGACGACTTACCTGTGTTTGCTGCCAATGAACATTCATACTAACTTTAGACATAGCAAGCTTTTCCCTTAATTACTAAAGCATAGTTACTGACGGTTGGCGGATATCCATATCCTTAACAAAACCAGTGCAACTTCAATTAAAACAAGTAAGCATGTTTATGCTTTACGCAACACCATGCAAGATTCTGAAAAACTGATGAGCAGTCAATAGGTCATCATCTTTTCGATAATTGCAATTCAAAGCGAGATATGGTTTGTATTGCTCTTACATAATTTAACATGCGATACTGGTCTTTAATCGCTCGACTATTAGTAATTTCTGTCAGTAACGAAATACACTTTCATTAAATAGCTTATGAAAAAATCGAATGCAAATCTTACACTGGCGACTAAAAATATGGCACACATCCTCCAGAATAAACAATCACAAATAACAAAAAAAAATAAGCTACTTTCTAACAATAATGACGTGAGTGGAGTCGGTAAAAAATTCAGCAAACATGCCGCCATAACGATTGCCTCAAAAAATTATATAAGCTTAGCGGTAACGCTTGCTGAATCTTACAAGTTGCATCACCCATCGAATGATTTCATCATCATTCTTGTGGACAAACCGAATGGCATGGTACCTACAGAATTCGTGTTTGGTGCTGAGGTAATCGAAATCTCCGATTTGCAGATACCAGACTTAGGTCAATTCATCTATCGCTACTCCATTATGGAGCTAAACACAGCGGTAAAACCATTCGCGCTCTCCCATTTATTCGGCACCAGAAATTACGAAACACTTTTGTACCTCGATCCTGACATCTTTGCCTTTCGACCATTTACCGAAATTTATGAAGCACTGGACACAACTTCGATTGTTTTAACACCTCACATGCGGCAGCCTTTTTTTGACGATGCGTCCCCAAGCGAAACGGCTATTTTACAAAGTGGTACATATAATTTGGGGTTCATTGGACTAAAAAAAGGAAACTCATCAAAACTATTTCTTGATTGGTGGATGAGTAAACTATATCGCGACTGTATAGTTGATATCGCGAACGGATTGTTTGTCGACCAAAAATGGGTTGATTTGGTGCCTAGTTTTTTCCCTGATCATAAGATCATCTATAGCCCAGCCTATAACGCAGCCTATTGGAATCTTCATGAACGTGCAATTAGCCATTCCGATTCGACATGGTATGCGGACGATGTGCCTATCGCATTCTTTCACTTTTCAGGTTACTCTCCTTTTGCGCCTACTCAATTATCGAAACATCAAAATCGCCATAAGCTAGAAAATTTGCCAGAATTAAAAAAACTAGTTTCTGACTATGGTGATCGTCTCATTTCTAATTTCTATGCCCAAACCTGCGAATGGCCATATGCATTTCAAACTTTGGCTAACGGGGTAGAGTTACCTTTACGAATGGTGAACCTAATAATGCAATGGGCAGCACGAAATCAAGTGCAAATGCCGGATCCATTGACAGAACCGAACACCTTTTGCAAAGCGCTGATGAGCAAAGGCATATCGCTCGATCACCCTGGATGTGTGTTGCTCTATGAGTTTATTCTGAAAAGCAGACCGGACGTTCGTAACGCCTATCCAATGGCGCTTATTGACAGTTGCGATAAAGGATTTGCATCGTGGATCAACAACTCGGGAAAATTTGAAGGCTATGTCGGCGGACTGAACGCTTTTGAAGATACGGATCAGATTTACGATTACGTTGAAGACATTTTTTATCGTTTACGCAATGCTAGTCCACCACGTGTTGATGTATTCAAAGCATTTCAAAATATGTGGAAAGACAAAAAAGTATTTTCCTCTTTCATCAATTGGATAGAAACTTACGGTGTTAAGGAGTTAGGCCTAACATTAAATCATGCAAAGAAGTTATCCCATGCTACTCCAGGTATTTTCAAAATCTTAAATATCTATTTTTTACGCGGCGATCTACAGAACAGCCATCCAAGTTTATATGACGCAACCGAAGTTATGAAACTCATAGATCAACTTCGGCGCGAGCGCTACATCAATAATACTAGCTTAGAAGAAATTTCATTATTTTCAGAATTTGCATTACAAGAGCGAGAATTGATTGAAAAAATGCGTTTTATGTATTCGCACTTTGGGAAGAGTAACCCACGTGCAATTAATTTGTATTCCATAGAAGAGCAACGACAACAACAACGACTTCAATTAAATTCCGCCACAATCTTAAACTGGTTGCAGACCGAAGATTTTTTTAGTCCAATTGAACATTTCTATTCACGCTATCCAGATAAAATTCCTGCCTTAGATGATTATGAAAAATGGAGTGTGAATGGGTTATCGCCAGCAAGAAATTATCATTTTTTAGAGCAAATTCGAACTTGCCTAACAAATTCAACATCGAACGACATCTTAATCAATTTTGCTGGCTACTTAAACGTTCCAAGTGGCATGGGAGAAGCGGCTCGCAGTATCCATGAAACCTTACAGCAAAAAGATCTAACTACGGCTGCATTCAGCCTTCCAAATCCACGTGCTTGGTGTGATGAAATCCCAAACACAGCATTGTTATTCGGTTGGCCGAAGAGTCGAGCCACTGTTTCAATAACAGTAGCCAATGCGGATTCGAAAAATTTACTTAATACAATTTTACCTAAAGATTATTGGGCAAAAAAAAACATCGGTTATTGGCTCTGGGAGACGGAAGAACTCCCGTGTCAGTTCAAATCTGCTGAAACAAATTTTGATGAGATATGGACATCAAGTGAATATGCTGCAAATGCGATCAGAAAGACTGTAACGCTTCCTGTTAGAGTTGTACCATTGACGCTTGATCTTGCTGCTATCGATATGGCTAAGAGTGATCGTGCAAATTTTGAATTACCCGTAACTGGTACGCTTTTCGGCTTTACTTTTGATCCCCTAAGCGTGCTAGAACGAAAAAACATACGTGGTTTGATCAAAGCATTTAAGCAAGCCTTTAACGAAGATGACGATTGCTATTTAGTGCTTAGGGTAAACGGCAAAACCCAAGGTGCCTATGACTATGAAATGATTCGGGCAGAAGCAAAATCAACAAAAATAATTTTCTTTGAGTCCACTTTATCAAGACAAGATGCATTTAATTTTATGAAGTCTCTCGACGTCTATGTATCCTTGCATCGATCTGAAGGGTTTGGTCTAACTTGCGCGGAGGCAATGGCTTTAGGTAAACCTGTTATTGCGAGCAATTATTCTGGCAATCTAGATTTTATGGATACGTCGAACAGTATATTGATCACCACAAACGTTATTGAAACGAGACGGGCCCACGGGCCTTATCCAAAGGGAACAAAATGGGGAGACCCAGACTTGAATGAAGCTGCGCAAGCTATGCGAGCAATGATAGATAAAACCGCTCGACTTACCTTAGGAGAAACTGCGGCGATATCGATACGTAAGACCTTAGATCATGCACGGATCAAATTAATCACGCGATCGCTCCTTGAATCACTGTTGAAGTAATTACAAATTCTGAAATTTATTTGTTAGCTTCATCATATTTGTTTCATCCTATCGAGAAATCATTTTTCGCATGCACCTAGAATTTAAAAAACTCCCCACTCACCCAGATCTCGAGCTTGGTATCTGCTTTGCAGATTGGGATCGAAAAGCAGTCAATGGCAACTCAGTGGGAATGTTTATTTGGATATCCTCTACTAAAGGGAGTCCCGCTTGCCAAGAACTTCTACTGAGAGACGGGGATCATTGCATCGCAAGATTTTCAGTTTTTCACAAAACACACTCTGTCTTATCTAGACTTTGCCCAGATAGAGTAGACGATTCAGTTTTTATTCATCTATGCATTAATCGACTAATACTTCGGCAAGAAGGAAATATCTCCGTTTTGGTGGCAGACGAGCACGGAGTGAGGCACCACCTCGGTACTATAGAGTTTCACGAAAATACGTTCGATACAAATGAAAAGCCGACGATAGAATTAGGGGCGAGACCTATTTTAATTTCAAGTTTAGGGAGATCTGGATCTACCGTCTTAGCAAACAGTATTGGTCTTCATCCGGAGGTTTGTTTGATTGGCCGCTACCCATTTGAGTATCGTTTCTTTTCATATTGTCTTCACGCAACCTATATTCTAACGTCACCAGCCAACCACGATTTTTCAATGGGGCCAGACGCGTTTGAGAAAGTTAATGTATTCAATACGGGCTTTAATCCATTTAATTTTCGTGGCTTTGACCGACTATTAGACAATGATGATCTTCGTAATTTCTACGAAACGGAATTCACTCGTGATACCGCCGCGCATTTTATGCAACAGGCGAAAACAGCGATCGAGAAAGTAATATCTACTAAGAAAAATGCGACAGCATTTATAGAAAAAGCAGTGGGTACCAATCTAAGTAATCTCGCAGAAAACATATACCCAAATATAAAAGAGATTGTTCTATTACGCGGCTTTTGGGATATGGCATTATCGATGATAGCCTTTGATGCTAAGCGAGGAACTAAATCGTTCTATTCAGAAAATCCCGATGATTGGTTGATTGCTCGCGCATATCAACACTGCAATCTAACTATTCGCTCCCGCATGAAAGGAAAGATACCAGTTATATACGAAGACCTAGTCGGGAATCCTGAATTATGCCTAACCGAACTAGCAAGAAAACTTGATCTAAGCCAAGACCCCGAATCAATTACCTCAATGCTTGAGCCATTTAGAGGGTCGGCTTACCTAGAAAAACATAAAACTGATAAAAATAAAAAACAAGAGATTAGAAAATGGTTTTCAGAAGATGCCGTTCGTGCAGCAGAAATATTACTATCACAGTGTGCTGAGAACAAAGAAAATACTCGATATGAACTTGCAACTTGGACTGGCGATGTTAATGTCAAGTCTGCCACAAGTGACGCAAATAATCACCCCTCAAAAAAAAGAGATCTCTTTACTGCGAGCTTGACCGAAGCATTTGGGTGGGCAGCAGCACTTGAAAATACACGCACAAGGCAAAATAACAACCAGCTAAAGCACGAAATTGCAGCTCTTGAAAAAAACTATTCAGCTCAAATACTTGCACACTCAAAAAGAGCAAGTGCTTCAGAGCAATATTGTGCTTCGCTCGAGGTCGAACTCGATAAACATAAAAAAACCTTAGAACTCGAACGTGCGTTCTTTAAAGAAAAATTGGCGTCAAATAATCCAGAATTAGTGAATGCTCAAATTGCAATTCATATAAAAAAAACCAATCAAGTCGAGGAATATGCAAAATCACTTGAGGATAGTCTAGAAAAGATTCGCAGACAATATCGATTGGAATCAGAGCATCATGCCGAAGAAATAGATGCCTTAACAAACAACCTTAATGCAGTCATTCAACGCGCTGAGCATGCAGAACAATATGCAAAAACATTAGAAACTGAACGAGCTCGCCTTAATAACTACATAAGAAATCAAGACTCTATGCATCATGAAAAAGACGTTCGATATCAAGCAGAAATCGAAGGTCTTAAAAATAATTTTGCATCCCAGATTCTAGATTACACCCAACGAGCGAGCCGTGCCGAACTCTATTGCGCTTCTCTTGAAATTGAACACGAAAAGCTCAAACAGACCTTATCGCTTGAAAAATCAAGTTTTGAGACGAAATTAGAAGCTGAAAAACAAATTCTCGCTCATTTGAATAGAGCGAAACTGGCAGAAGAATATGCACAGTCCATTGAAAATGAACTAAAGAAAAACCATATCGAATGGCAGTCGCAAGTAGAACTTCATGCACTGGAATTAAGTTCATTGTCAGGAAATATACAAAAACTCATAGAACGAGCGGAACGCGCCGAAGAATATGCAAAGGCATTAGAGTCGGATCGTGCACAACTCAACGAATCCTATACAAATGAACATAACTTGCTAATCAAAAATCAAAAACTTTATGCTGAAGAAATACAGGCGGTAGTTGATCGCGCCTGTCGATCTGAAGAATATTGCAAATCACTAGAGATCGAAATTTGCAAACTTAAAGATGCAGGCAGAAAAAATTCAAAAAAAAATTAAAACCTTCCATGATATGTATGAACAACTAGATCAAGCAAGTCAGAAGTTTTTACTTCCCCTTTTATAAATATTCACAAATAAAAAGGAATAATAATGGATCAAGCAGAAGCTGAACGCTTAGTTAAGTTACATTCACATTGGCACCACAAATTTGAAATTTTCCCTAACGTCATAACCCCCGGCTCTTACAATCCTAAATTTTTGTTGGATAAATTGGGGCTCCCAGCTGACCTAAACGGAAAAAGTATACTTGATATCGGCGCCTGTGATGGATACTACTCGGCTGAACTCTTCGCTCGTGGCGCAAACGTAACTGCACTAGATTATCGGCCTAAAACTACTTCTGGATTTGCGATTATGGAGAAAGTTAGAGAGATCAGCATCCCACATATAGTTTCAAGTATATATGATATCAACGAAGACATAGGTAAATTCGACGTAGTGCTACTTTTAGGCGTTATTTACCATTTACCAGACATTCCCTCAGCATTATGGAAATTACGAAAAATCTGTAAGGAGACAATTTTTATCGAGTCCTATGTAGAAGATTTTGGTACAGAACAGCCAATGGCACGCTACTATGAGGCCGCGACTCTATACGGAGATAGGACAAATTTTTGGGCGCCTAACGTTCCTTGTATGGAGTCAATGGTACGCGACTGTGGCTTTATAATTAAGAACACACATAAGTGGAATGATCGTGCAATGATTGAGGCAAAAGCAAATGGATCAGATCTCAAAATGAAACTTGCTTACGGTACTTTTCCTACGGCAAATAGCTAATTCTGTAGCAACCTATTTGATTGATACGACCACAGCTATAAAACGAGATAAATTAATGGAAATCAACAAAATCAATAACTTGAAAGCAAATGACGATTGTCTCTTAGGTTTCTATATCTCGGGGAGATATCTTAGGGGGATAACTGTGAATTTACAGAATCCGACTCTCCCAATGACTGCTGAAATTTTAGTGAATGGCCATTTAATGGCAAGCGTCTGTTGTATTGGAATACTTTACGGCCACCTACTCAGTAACTACCTCAACGGTGAGACTGCCTTAAAAATCGGCCATCATAGGGAAATACCTGGAGGCTTTGAATTTTTCCTCTCCGATTACTTACCACTGAGCTCACCACTAAATATTTCTGTCCGCGCAAAAATGGGACACAGAGAATGCGGTTACGTTGAAGAGACTATTGATCTCGCTTCTGATACATTTCAACGCCTTAAACCATTAATCGATTTGCGCCCACTAATTCGCTTTAACGCCTTATCACAAAATGATAATACGATAATCGTCAGCGCAATCTGTAACGCAAGCGAACTTGAACATATCAGTATGCACGGAGAAAATTGTGAAATTACCGAGCTTACCTGCTGCCCGTCCATACCACACTATGTCTTTCCAGAAAAGATTAGCGGAATAAGTCTTACCGCAAAACTCAATATTATTGACCCAAAATTGGAAGCAAAGGTAAATCTTACAAAAAACGGACTGTCCTTTGGTCAATTTAGTGACTCTTTTTTTATTCCAGCAAATCTGGGCAAAAGTTTCGATAAGGCAATAGTGCCAATGGAAGAACAAATAGATCGCGTAATGGCATCAAAAAGTAAACTCGACTACCTTTTTTCTGGATACGCCTCTTTCAAAACAATACAGAATTTGCTCGCAAAATATACGCATTTGACGATTACGCACGATTTATCGATACTAGATTGGGGCGTCGGTTGTGGCAGAGTCGCACGTCATTTTATTGATGCGAACTGCCAAGTCACTGGTGTAGATATTGATCCACAAAATGTGGCTTGGTGTCGACACAATCTATTAGGACAATATGACCATATATCTCCCCAACCACCGACCAATTTACCTACCAATAGCATTGATTTAGCATTTGGAATTTCCATTTTTACCCATCTAACAGAGGACGACCAATTTAAATGGCTTGAAGAGTTACAAAGGGTAATCAAACCGGGTGGGTACGCATTAATGACAATTCAATCAGAATATGCATTACTTCGCGGTCAAGAGCCTACACGCAGAATATTGAGTCTAAACGAATATGGTATTGACGACGCTGTTATTGGAACAAGACTAGACGATGTAGTCGGAAAAAAAAGCGATTACTACCGTGAGACTTTTCATCAACATCAGTACATCATTCAAAACTGGAGTAGGTGGTTCGAAGTATTAGCGTTCGAGAGAGGAGAACATTTTTCACATCAAGACTACGTTATCCTACGTGCTAGATAGAGTAGACGCTTGAATCAATTGCTAACTTTACCAAGTCGCACATTTCTTCAATAACATCCAATCCAGTTTCGTATAAAAAATGTCTACATAAGGTTACGACGACTACCAAAGATTAGGATTTCGGAGTTTCGTTGTAACTTTACCTTTTCCCACCCGCCTTAAAAGTCTTAGTCTTTGGTGAATCCAACCAAGGATTCCCTGCTGTAGTTTTTGTACTGGAAGGTAAGACTTTCAAGCTCAAACAAGTCAGATGTTCAAAACCGCTTGGGCCACTTAAGGTGAGTCCTGAAGAAATTGGAGTTTGGAATCCGCCAGAAAAATGTGCGGTACCGGTTAATTCAAACTTGGCGGCATCGACACCGATTAGAGAGAATGTCACTTCGGTAATTCGCCTTGCTTCACCTCGCGTGCCGCAGAAATTGCCAACCGTGGCGCTTGGTAGTTCTCCAGCCCCTTCTACGGATACAAAGTAACTGATATCGACACTGGGTGGCTTGTCGGGCCACACGACTTGAAATCCCTCTAGCCTATACTGCTTGCTTGGGTCTCCTAATAAAGCGCCATCGCTAACGACTATATCTCCCATATTTTCAACATGACCAATCAAACTAACGCCTAATTCATTTATTCTGATTGTTCCATTCTTTGAATCTATGGAATCGCGCTCTGTAGCCCTATTCTCCGGATCCAAACCGACGGTATCTAAACGTAGCGCTGGAATCGCGTCATCGGCAGCTGCCAGATAGGCAGTAATCAACATGTCGACGGGTGCGTTCTTGACTAACAGAACGATGCAATCAGAGCCGTCACGCAATATTGCACCATGTGTTTTTTCTGTACTTAATATTTCTATTTGACCTGTGCAACTTGCGTCTCCGGGTGATCGCGATACAGTCAGTGCAGCGCCGACTTTAGGATGACGAAGAATATGGATGCCGGGTTGAAGCCGTAAGATGGAATTCTTTATGTGCATGATTCGTCAAAAATGATTAACAGTCAATGAATTGACTGTACCGGAAAAGAAAATTCTACACAAGATTTACTATGGTTCCGACATCAATTCGCTACACACTATCTCTTTCTCAACGACCAGCTGCACACATTGAGGGGGATAACAAAATGCTTGTGAGCACAGCACATGGCAAAAATCGACTTGGAGGAAACAGTAGTTGAATTATCTGTGTGATTCATAGACATCATTTCAATTTTCGAAGTGCCAGTTCATCTCGATAATTTTGCTCCTGAATGCGCTCTTTTGATGAGTCGAACTTAGCCACTACCTCCTTATAGAAAACTCTTATCTAAAAGTTCGTTTGTGTGTTGATTACTGGTTATCAAGTCGCGCCAGTACCTTATGGAATAAAAAAAGGGAAATTGATGCTCAATTTCCCTTTTTTATTTTGCCTGACACAAACCAAAATCAATTTTTCTCTGAAAAATAGCCTGCGACGGTTCTTAAGTCATCAATATTCACAGTACCAGCCGCAACACGCAGCTTCAAATAACTCAGGAGATAATTGTAACGAGCAGAAGCCAGATCACGTTTAGCTGCCACTAATTGTTGTTGCGCATTGAGTAGATCTGCATTAATGCGCACACCACCTTTAATACTCTGTTGCGTTGCTTCGACTAAGGCTGTTGCGGAATTAACTGATTTTTGCAAACCTTCAATTTTTACGACACTACTTTTCACCGCACTAAATTGCTTACGCAACTCAACCATCACTTTACTTACGGTTCCATCGAGATCGGCTCTAGCTTTATCCAGGCGCGCTACCGCTTGCTTCGAGGTCGCATTCACATAGCCACCAGAGTAAATAGGAATAATCAACTGAACACCAACAGTACGCATATTCAAATCTTGATTTTTAGTTGCAAAAGTCTCTGATACGCCGTGATTGTAGTTTGCATTTAATTCTATCCGTGGCGCGTGTCCAGCCTGGCTCTTAGAAATCTCTTTTTGGGCAATGTCAATACCATATTTTGCCGCGATAATTTCAGGATTTTTCTCCTCGGCATAGCGCTTCCAAGTATCAAAGTCCTCAGAGTCAAGCATAGGCTTAAAATCAACAGGTAAACCATCTAGCTGCTTCACGTCAACACCGACAATTGCCTCCAAATTATTTCTTGCGGTTTGCAAGGTATCAATTGCTTCGAGTCGCATAGCCTCAGCAACGTCTAATTTTGCTTGAGTCTCCAACATTTCTGTCTTTGTGCCCTCGCCTTTCGCATACAAGCGATCATTTACCTTACGTTGCTCTGCATAAGAGTCGCGCTGGGCAGTGTACAAGTTCAATTGATCTTCTGCATAACGTGTTTCCACGTAAGCAGTCAGCAAGCGAACCATTAGATCACTGCTGCGAGAATCAAACTGCGCGATGCTGTAATTTTTCTGGGCCACACCTTGTTCAAACCTGGCATATGCTTCCAGATTAAAAATCGTTTGGCGCACACTCACTGACTTGCTTGTGCTACTGTAGTCTTGATTAGACTTTGTAAACGTCCCCAAAAAGGGGCTAATACTTTCTCCCTTGTTCTTACTGGTCGAATAGACATACTGCGCCGATGGCAGTAAACTTGAGCGTCCGATCGCCTCATACTCCAAGCCAGCAATTAGTTCCGCTTTAGCAGCACGATGCGAAGGATCATTTTTCAGAGCCGCAATATAAGCTTCCAACACGCCAATTGCCGAAGCACTTTGGATAGGCCCCAGTAACATTAAGCATGCTGCGGGTACAACACTCAATCGCATCCAATGCTTTGCCATAATCAATTCTCCTTCATTGCAGAATGTGCCCGATCCAGAATTGGACGCAAAAGATAATTCATCATCGTACGTTCACCTGTTTTAATAGTCATGTCAACTGGCATACCTGGGCGGATTTGTAATTTACCTAGCAGCTTCTTACCCTCGGGAGTAACTTCCGCATGGAATTTATAATATGGCGCACCTGTTCGCTCATCCATCGCACGATCAGCAGACACTTGAGTTATTTTTCCTGGAATATGGGGTGTCGTGTTTGTATTAAAGGCTGAGAAAATAAACTGCACATCTAAACCAGGATGCACTTTATCAATCAAATTGATCGGCAATGAGCCTTCGATAATTAATGGGTCTTGTGCTGGCACCAACTCCATCAATTTAAATCCTGCTTGAACAACTCCGCCTTTAGTAAATACATTGATACCAACAATTGTTCCATCTACCGGAGCCTTAACCAAGGCATGATCAAGTTCCTGTTCATAGATCTTGGTTCGACTCTGTAAAGACTCTACTTCGCGTTGTGCATCAGACAATTGAGTACGAACTTCTTTTTGATACTCTTGCAAACGTTGCATCTTACGTAAATTAGCCTCAGCAAGCTGACGCTTAATACGACCAATATTACCCAAATCTTCAGAAACTGCAGAATTTATTTGCGCAAACGTCCGCTCTGTATCAAGGAGACGATTACGAGCAATATAGCCATCTTTTGCCAAATCACGAATATTTTCTACTTGCTCCTTGACGATAGTTTGCTGCTCCTTTTTGTTAATCATAGACGCTTCTAGTCCATGCAACTGCATCTTCAACCCACCCATATTTTCCTCAAATGCGCTTAAATCGGCCTCGACTGCCATCCGACGTGAAGAAAATAACTGTTCTTGTAGAAACAAACTATTGGCTACATGTGAGTCTTTTTTGTTATCCAAAAGCCACTTTGGAAAAGTGATCTTTCCTGCGTTCGCACGCTCTGCCGTCAATCGAGCCACCATCGCACTTGCGGTTACTAATTGAGTATAAGTAACATCTGCTGAAGATTGAGAAACAACAGAATTCATTTTTACAAGCACTTGACCCGCTTTAACTTCATCACCATCCTTGACCAAAATTTCTTCTATCGTTCCACCTGTTTGATGTTGGATTGTCTTGCGTCCGGACTCGGAAACGACTATTCCATGAGCTGGAGCACCTTGATCCAATGGAGCAAACGATGCCCAAACTAAAAAACCCAATACCCCAAACAACACAATGAACCAACCGAGTCGAACATAACTACGAGCATCAGTATTAACCTCCAGCACATCCACTGTATGAGGTTGCACATCAGTTACAAGCTCTTTACTTGTTGCAATATTTTTCATATCAATTCCTATTAGTCGGCGCTTGGTTTATTGGCCAATGGCGTTTCTCCAGCAACTGCAGCGTCAGATGGCTGTGTCACTGTTGGCGTCGCCTGAGACGACTCAGATGACGTAGTCCGCTGAGTCTGCTGCACTTGTGCTTGTTGTAACTGCTTTTGCATTTGTTGGTTAGCCTGATTTAGAGCGGCAAACACCTGGTCACGTGGACCGAACGCTTGGACAGCACCATCGCGCAGCAACAACAATTTAGTCGTTGCACCTAAAATACTGGTTCGATGTGTAATTAGAATAATCGTTTTTCCACGCTGACGCAGATCGTTCAACGCCATTAACAACGCCTGCTCTCCTGAATCATCTAAGTTTGAATTAGGCTCATCCAATACTAAGAAAGAAGGATCATCGTACATCGCACGTGCCAAACCAATACGTTGTTTTTGCCCCCCGGACAATCCAGCACCACCGTGCCCCAATACAGTGTCATAACCTTTAGGGAAATGCAAAATCATGTCGTGAACACCTGCACGTTTCGCTGCAACAATGACTTTTTCTGCGTCGATGTCACCAAAACGCGAAATATTTTCTGCGATCGTACCGGAAAACAATTCAATATCTTGCGGCAGATATCCAACGTTTGGCCCTAATTGATCTTTATTCCATTGATAAATATCTGCACTATCTAAGCGCACATTTCCTGCAACTGCAGGCCAAACTCCTACTAACAAACGAGCTAAAGTCGATTTTCCCGAACCTGAAGGGCCAATCACCCCCAATACGTCACCTGCTTGCAAACCAAAGGAAATACTTTTAAGTATCAGTGTTTTACTGCCAGGTGACGCGGCGGTGACATCCTCTACATCCAGCACACCTTTAGGCTTTGGTAAATTCATTCCTTGAACGCGCTCAGGATTTGTAGTTAATAATTCATTCAGTCGCTCATATGCACTCTTGACACCACTCCATTGTTTCCAAACGCCGATCAATTGATCAATAGGTCCGGTTGCTTTACCTAATAAAATGGAACCTGCAATCATCATCCCTGGCGTCATTTTTCCTTCTATAACCAACAGCGCCCCTAAACCCAACACCAGCGATTGAATAGAGACCCGTACAAATTTACTAACCGCAGTTACAATTCCAGACTTTTCACTAGCCTCACTTTGCAACTGTAAAAAACGACCTTGTAACTTGAACCAACGTGTCATTAAATTTGGCAACATGCCCATCGCTTCTATGACTTCCGCGTTACGTAAATTATTTGTTGCAAGATTCGAAGATGCTACCGCCATGGCGTTCGCTTCTGCCAAAGGCTTCTTTGAAACCACTTCGTTAACATAGGCAAGACTAACCATAATAATCACGGAGACTAGGGCAAATAAACCTAACCACACATCAAACATAAAAATTACAGCAAGATAAATTGGAAACCAAGGTGCATCAAAGAAAGCAAACAAACCGTTACCAGTAAGGAACTGACGCAATGTGGTCAAATCTTGTAAGGCCTGCCCCGCAACACCACCGCCCTGCTTCAGGTTCTGTTCAAACGCAGCCGTATAGATCCGCTTATTTAATTGCATGTCAAGCTTTGCACCTACACGTATTACGATAAAACTACGAATAAATTCCAAAGCGCTCATGAATGCATACGCTCCTAACATAAGGAAAGTCAGCATTAACAAGGTAATTTGATTTTGGCTCTGCAGCACACGATCATACACTTGCAACATATATAACGACGGCGCCAGCATCAATAGATTGATAATGGCACTGAAGACACCAACCGTACGGAAGGCACCTTTAAATAACATCAGAGTTTCCGATATCTCATTTTTGGGAAGTTTTAGCTTACTTATCATAGTTGATCCATGGCAGACTAATTTGGTTACGTAATAACTCACGCGTGGGCGACAACAATGCTCGCCAGAGGAAAATTTAGACCGTATTATCTATGCAATGATGCACGGATAATGTGATCCTGATCACAAAAATGGAATATAGCACGAAATGTGACTCAAATCACATATTTTTAAATTTTTTGGAATTTGTTTTGCTTTAAACGCGAACAATTTGCCCGGATGATGGATTCAAAGGACGCATCAATTGACCCCCTATTCATCTTTTTTTCATCGAAGCATCTAGCGCGGGATTAATGGACCTTTGGGTCAATGCGAGACAACAGCACAATAAATTACTTAGATTGGTCTGCCTTTTCTGCGGCAAGTGCAGCCAGGCCGTTCCTGAAAATATATGCACGTCCCGTAAATAAAATAGGATCATATAAGTGATAGCGCAGATTTCTCTCGACATCGTGTAAATGACGAATCACCTCTTGTGTCTGACCTCTGCCAACCAATTTCAAGGCGTGCGATGGAAAATGCTCAGCCTCCCAATGCTGTACTGTGGCAGCTCGGTTCTGGATAGTACTAAGATCAGCCAATCCCATAAATACCTTAAACGCCTCACTCAAATCACGCCCAAACCATTTCGCGTAACTAATCCACTTGGTTGGTCGTGGATCAGCTTCAAATAAATACAATTTCCCGGTACTTACTTCCCGCATCAAAGACATATTGACAAATCCATGCATCCCTGTAGAACGCCCAAACTGTTTGGCGATGGCAACAAAATCCCCATCGTCTGGTATATAGGTGCGTTTAGTCGAAGGATCAATGTCCGATGGATGATCGACCACTGCACTAGCAATTTGCAGCAATTCACCATCACGGTACAACGCATCTACGGTACAAAGTTCACCGTCTATGTACTGCTGGGCGAACAAGACCTCTTCAAAATCGTAAGCAGCGATGAATGCATGGTATTCGGCAAGCTCACTTATAATGGACACACCTTGACCGCCATTGGAATAGTTATCTTTCAATACAATTGGCAAGCCTAATGCAGCTAAAGCTTGCTCAGCGTCAGCCGCACTCCTTAAGCAATAAAAATTTGGGCTGATAATCTGATGGCTGCGGCAATGCTCAGCAAAACCCATCTTATGCAAAATACTGAATGCGGCAGGATTACGCAGCGGCAATAGGTGCCATAAATCGGCAATTTGATCGCGATAGATCCGCCATAAAATCGGATCATCCCCAATCAGTACATAATCGTAATAATTGGTCTTGACCAATGTCGTCAGCTTAGATAACAAACTATCCATGTCGCCCCCTGCATCAATCCAATAATCATAATAACTATTGAGTAAACACGGGCTCTTTTCAGGGCACAAAATATCAACCGCGCAGCCAGCTTGCTTCACCAGATAAGCCGCTTCCAATAACGTGCTCCAGTCATAGGTAACCAACAGCACCTTCGGTACCTTTGCCACAATCGCATCAGTAATTTCCGCGACATAGGATGAATCCTGACGATAAGGGTTTCTGCTGCGTGCAATACCGCGCAGCTTTTGCATCACCGCTACCGCGCGGCGCCGCAGCTCGACTCTCTCTAACAAGCCAGGGAAATGCTGCATCGACAATAGCAGTGTATAGGCGATCGCCAACGCGCCCGAGCTTTGCAATACTTGCAAAGTATCTCCAGATAATTGCGATAAAGCACGCGCATCCACTTGCCACAAGCCTGTTTCTAAAGGTGGCAACTCAGCATCTTTCTGGGGCAAGCACAAAGGAATGAGTAGCTGTTGCTGCTGCAATTGCGCGCACGCTTGAAGCGTCTCGAGGCGATCTTGTTCGAGTTGCGTTAAGGTTTGCAATATTCCATTAACTTCGTCAGTGAGCGCACCAGCATCGGTAAAAAATGCCTTACCTGCTTGCCCATCATGCGCTAATCCATGCGCCTCATCCACGCAAAATGCCCATTCACCATCAGCGGTTTTTTGCAGCGAAAATGGATATAGACGATAGAGCAATGGAATATAAGTTGGCAGCCACTGGGCTTGTGGGCCGACACAAACATTTTCACCGGCTTGCAACCCTTGCACCGCAACGGGAACCACCTCTTGGCCTTGTAAACGCAAAGCCAAAGGCATCGCTACTGCTGCATAGTTCAGCTCGGCAGCGGTAAGCGACATTAAGGCATCTTTTGCGGCAAACTGGTAATGGGGCAGGCGCAACCATCGCTGTGATGTATGACGTGTCAGCGTGATCATTTGAATTTGTTTCGTCATTGCAATTCGCCTACTGAAAAATGTGAAAAAGATACAGAGAAACAATCAATTGGATCAGATTATCATCGATTTTCGAATAACGCGAATGCGTTTTTAGTAGCCAACTATCGCTTTACAACACCATCATTGCGCTACGTAAGAACCAAAAAAAACCGCTGCCTCGAAAGACAGCGGTTTTTTAATTGCTTCGGCTCCGATGTTTTGAAGCTTTAGAAGCGATTACGATCCACTGTAACCGCTAACAAGTCAAACTTATACCAAGATGAAGTTGCCTGATACGAAAGTCATTGTTGTACCGAAGTCAGCAACACCGATCACACCAACAACTGTATCAGTTGCACCAGCTTCTGTGTACTGAGTCATTGTGTATTGACCCAACGCATCGCCAGAACCATTCACCAAGTTGATGTAAGTTTGGCCAACTGCAGGTGCTGTACCAGCGATCAACGTACCGTTCACGTACACAGCTTTAGCGCCGTATGCAGAGAAGTCGATGTAGTCAAAACCAGCACCGAATGAAGATGCGCTAGTTGTTGGAACTGCTGCTGCAGCACCGCTGTTTGCTGTACCAACTACGCCACCACCGATAGAACCGATGATACCGTCAGCGCCAGAACCAGCGTCAACTTTGAAGATCACATCAGTACCGATAGGTGTTGCACCTGGTGCTTTTGCTGTGAATGTCAACACTTGGTTCACACCAACTGTAGATTGAACTACATTCCAGTTAGCAAATGTTGATGCACTGATCTTGTTCGCCAAAGTCAAGGAACCGTCACCAGCTGCGTAGTTCACTGTTGTACCGTCGAATACGATAGTACCAGCAGCCAAAGCTGCAGTATTTGCTGTATCCAAAGTGATCGCGAATGTAGAAGCAGTACCATCATTCACTGCAACTGCACCTTGAGTTGTTGTAGAAATAGTGACAGCACCATTACCATTAGCAACACCGAAGTATGTACCTGTGAAGTCAGCAGCCACTACATCAGTTACCACGCCAGTTGCTGTGCGTGTCAACGTCAATGTTGTGTCGCCCAATGTGTAACCAGTTACAGTCCAGTTCGCTGTACCAAATTGCTGTGCAAATTGCATTGCGATATCTTTAGCTGGGATAACGCCAGCAACTGCTGGTGCACTCAAAGTAACTGTATCGCCATCAAAAATGATAGTTTGGTTAGCTGGAGTACCATCAGAATCAGCGAAAGTTACTGTGAAAACTTCAGTTGTAGCAGCAACTACTGGGTAAGTAACTACACCACCAGCATTGAATGTTGTGTTGAAGTTAACGATGCTGTCTGTACCGTTAGCAAAACCAGACCATGCCACTGTGTCGTTGCTGTTTGCGCCTGTACCCAACACGATAACGTCATTGCCTGTACCACCAGCAATCATGTTGTCAGAAGTTGAAGTAGATGCACCACCGTTGTATGCATTAACACCGTCTGTAGCGAACTTAGAATCGTAACGACCATTCACTGTAGAAGCGTTAGCCAAGCTAGATGCCGCACCGAAGCCCAAAGTTGCAGCTGTAGCGTCAGACAACAAGCTCAAGCCTGTCAACAACGCTTGGCTAGCTGTCAATGCTGTGCTTGACAAAGATACTTTAACATCGCTGAAGCCAGTTACACCAGTATCAGTCATTGCGCCATCGATCAAAGAACGAACGATCAATGTACGTGCTGGGCCGTCTTCTGCTACCAACAATTTGCTCAATACTGCATCGTTATTGATCGCATCTTTGATTGCATTGTTGATGACCAAGTCATTCACTGTAACACCAGTTGTTGCGTTCATGCTGTTTGCAACTACCACTGTTTTTTCGTAGCCTTTGAAGGATACTTTCAAGTTCAAGTTAACCACGTTAGATTGACCTGTTACTGCAGCCAAAGACAATGCGTTGTTAACATTCAAATCTGCAGCAGTTGCTTTAGATGAATTGAAAATCCAAGTAGCACGACCAGCGTTAAAGTTTGTGTTTGCACCAGATGCAGAAACACCAGTGTTGTCAGCATAAACTGTATCTGAACCAGCACCGCCGTTGATTGCGAAATCGCCAGTGCCACGGTTGTTGATAACGTCATCGCCGTCACCGCCGTTCAATTGCAATTGACCAATCGCATTGCCACCGATGAAGTCCAAATCAGCATTGATGTGCTGATTTGCATACCAGTTAGTAGCAGGTGCACCAACTTCGATTTGTGTCACGATTGTATCGTTACCAGCACCAGTAGACACGTTCAATTTCAAATCTTCACGTGTTGCTGTACCTGGAATTGCAAAGTTGGATGAATCCATATGCAAGTTGATGTAATCGTTACCTGTACCAGATGTGTACGTGAAAGTAACATTGTCAGCTGCTGGAGCGCCGATGTCTTTCGCGTTCAAGTACTTAGCAGACACTTCGTTAGACAAACCAGCGAACAATGTCAAATCACCTTTCAAACCAGATGCATCGAAAGTTTTAACGTCTTTTAATGCATTTTTGTTGTTTGCAGATGGAGCTGAAGTTTTACTCAATGCTGCACCGCTAGTTTGTGAGTTACCGATAGTCAAGCTAGCGTAAGTGTTTGCTTGCGCTGCGCTAGTTACTACGTTAACCACTTTCAGGTTGTTGCCTGTAGAGCTCATAGAAGCCAATGAACTTGGCTTATCAGACCCACCGTACACTGTTACGTCGAACTGATCGATACCTTTGCCTTTGTACAAATCAGAGTACGTATTTGTACCATCTTTGAACATAGAACCGATGAGCAAATCACCGCCGTCGCCTGCCAAACCAACTTTTTCCAAGTCAACTTTAATAGACAACAATTGGCCTTGTACTGATGGCGTTGGATTTGCACGCTCGTAACGGTTGTTGTTCGCTACAGTTGCTGTTGGTGAACGCAACAATTGCAAATCAGTTGGAGCTACAACCATTGTGTTTGGCTTACCATCAGTTGCACCGTCGATTGTCAACGTGATTGTTTTACCTACGCGCAATGCGCCAGTTGTTGGGCTAATATCAGATGTGAAATCAGCGCCCAAAACTGCTGTCAAAGTTTGCAATGCTGCATTTGTTGGGTTTGCTGCTTTCAAAGCTGCGATCGCAGTTTGAACCGCTGCCAACATTTGTGCGTAAGTAGAGATTTCGCTACCAGAACCAGTTGCGCTTTCGATTTTCGCCAACTCTGGAGCCAAACTAAACTTAGTACCATTGATTGTTACATCCATTTGACCAGTGTAAACACCGTCCAAATGACGAGGGCCGCCAGCGGAATTAACAGTTGCATCATATGCATCTTCATTCATTAAACGGAAATCAACGCTTGGTTTAGTGAATGTGATTTCTGGGTTCAAGTAATCTTGATCGAAGTACACGCTCAGATCTGACTCTTCCCAGTTATGGTCAGAGTTACCTGTGTATTCCATACCAACTGTCATAGTTGACAATGCGCGAGTCGCACCGCCATCATCTTTAGTTGTCAAGTTTTGAATTACCAAGTTCGCATCAGAGTAGTTAGAAGCGATTTTGTTTACGCCCAACATGTCTTTAGCATTAACGTAGACGTTAGAGTTGCTGCCGTTGATAGTGGAGTTAACCGCTTGCAATTTAACCAGTTCGATACCTTTTGTTTCTGGTTGAATTGGCATTGTGCCGTTGTTGTCATTACCAGCAAATGCACCGTTAGTGATTTTTGCTGTCAATGTATCGTTACCAGCGCCACCATTCAATACGTCGCCAGAACCCAATGTATTAACTTGTTGACCCAAAGAATTCTGCACTACGTTTGCAGTCATTGTGTCGTTATTAACTGTACCAGTCAATGTATCTTGACCAACTGTCAACGCGACGTTAACACCAGTTGTAGCGCCACTATCAGAAGCCAAGATAGCTGAGATTGTTGCGTCTTGTTTCAAGATTTGTGATGCTGCTGTTGCATCAGTTGTTACTGCGCTCAACCATGCTTTAGCTGCTGCTGTGCCATTTGCTTTGGAGTAAGCAACTGCTTCTGGTGTTGTATCAATTGCTGCTGTGAATGAAGTTGATGCAGTTACTTTAGCGTTAACAGCTGCCAAATCAGCACCTGTAGCGCCGCTCAAAATGTTGATAGCAACGTTACCAATTGTGCTCTTGCCTGAATTTACTTCACCAACCCAGTACATCAAACCGTTGAAGTCTGGACCGTGACCAAACAAGTTTTGGTACAAAGTAGCGATGATAGATTCTGTTGTTTGACCAGCAAATGCTGCATTGTATTCAGCTTGAGCGCCAAAACTGTTAGCGATTTGCCCGATTGTCAATGATGAATTCATCCAATATGCAAGACCAGCTGGATCTGCAGGACGATTGAAGTAAGCGATGTAAAGCTTTTGAATATTAGCAGCTGTATTAGCCATGTAAGACTCCTAGTGATTATATAAAAATTGCGTTTGATAAATTGCGAAACTTGCTTTATGGGCACTTATTCGACGTACAACGATACGAATAATCTCAGAACATCAACTGCATTGATGTGATGTTCATCACAAAACCAAAAATACTTTGCCTCACAATTAATTTGGTGTTGTTTTGCCCACTTTCTGACTCGCACCCCAACCTAAATTGGACACTTAGGTTGATTTAATGCAACAAAAAAAAATGGACGAACTTTTACCAACCTTTGATTATATAGCTTGTTTGCTGCCGCAACCATAAAAATATACTCGCCTCACATATCATTTTGTATAGAATTTAGCCAATATTGCATTAAGTGTTTGTAAACATGAATACATCTGCAGCTTATTTGCACTTTATTCTTAGCATCTCACATTATAAAGACGCCTTAAATTGTTATTTTTAAAGTATATTTTTATTTTTTAGACTTAGATTTTTCCACTTAAAGAGACCTCTGCACGGCTGTTGCAAACAGGCGAGGTTTAGATAGAGGAGTGCAGCTGTGCTAGCACACAACGACTCATGTACAAGTCAGCAGATTCTAAGTTTACCTGCACAGTAAGTTGTGTGGAGCCCCCTTAAATATATTTAGCTTTTAAGATATAACTGGACTGCATATGACTAACTTGCTTATGCTTACAAAGCATCGATCAATGGGCTACATGCTTTAAAAGCACTCACATCCATATTAAATGCAGTTCTGCATGCCCCCCCCACCTTATTTGCAATTCAAAGACACCAAATACGTTCGATCGACGCATGCATTTAACGAAAACTATTGATGGGTATATATTTACATAGACCATGCTCAGCTTATGCGCTGATCGCCCCCCATAAAAACACAAAGCCAACACAAGGTTGGCTTTGGCTTTTTACTTAAATAAATACGCGTATATTATAAATGCATCAACTTATAACTTCGTTCTTAACATCCTCTTCCACAGACGCATTTCTAGAATTTTATTTTGACCAATAGGTAACGCCGTAAGCTTGACGGCTATCGTCTAGGCGCCTTTGAAATAAATATGATGCCGTCCCGCCTTTTTCTTGGGTTATTACGCCATTAACAGACATATTAGTTGGGGCTATAAATTGTGGATTGCCTGACAATACTCCGTTTGCACTAATACTACCTTGTGAGTGCATGGCAATGCGTTCTGACTGGGTAATTAAATCAAAACTGGTTTTGAAAGTAGCAGAGGCAAAGTCTACCACTAAGCTACCATTTTCCATGCCAGCATTTGAGATCATGCTATTTTTTGAGTCAATAACATAAGCCTCTCCGCCCTTTAAAGCAAAGCCCATAGAGCCAACAACAGGAATCGTCCACTCACTAGCCTTTGATTGGTAAATGGCAAAGTACGCATTACCCGCAATGAGCTTTGCCCCCGAATTCGATAGCAATATTGGATCTATATTAGATGGCAAAGCAAGTAAATTACTCCAACGCCCCCAAGTAATTGAGTTTTCCAAAGCCTTAGCTGCAGCTTGAGCGTTCTGAGTGGTTTGTATATATTCAGGTAGGTTCGTATTCTTTAATGGATCGGTAACCGCATTATTTGGCAAAACAACTGGCGCAACTGTGGCGACAGGAGATGGAGTGCCAATTGCAGGCTCATCGTGACGTGGCGGTGAGACAACATCTGGCGATGCACTACCGCCACTAAATACGCTAGGCTTAACCTGATCTTTTGTGATTTGTAGCAACTTCCCTTGCTGAGCGGCAAATAGCTCAACACTGTTTCCGCCTTCACATGGACCTGTTCCAGTTGGCACACATGCACCGCCAAAGCCACTTACAACGATGCCTCCAGAAAGCACCGATACGCGCGATACAACTTGATCCGTAAACACGGTGAAATCCGTACCTCGGACACCGATTGCTGCCACAGGCGTATTAAAACGGAAATTTTGGCGCGACAACTTTACAGCCTCACCTGAAATACTTCGCGCAACGCCTTTGATCAATTCTAATTTAATACGTGTGTTTTCTGGCTTCTGCTTATCGATCTGATAAGACACGATACGGATGGTACTATTTGGACGAACGATAAGGAAGCCATTATCTATCGTCTTTAAATAAACAAATCCGTCTGCACCAGTGCTAATCTGCGCCCCTTCACTTACCATTGAATTGAGTAACAAAGATTTATTTGCTTCTTTAACGTCTCCGGCCACAAAGACCACTTGCGCAGCATCACCCGACGCTGCATGTACAAGCCCCGTCAGCAAGAATGCGGCGACAATACAAAAAGCACGGACAGATTTTGAGAATGATAAATTCAGCATAGTTATTCCTTTTGATACCGGCATGGTATCGGCAAAACAATTTTAACTGGCGCGAAAATAATCAGCCAAGTTCACCTCTTATTATCCCCCATTTTTCAGATAGTTTTGTGATCACCATCACAAAGTTAAGTTTTTATGATGTTATACTACGTTTATTTCTCACGGTCTTGCATTGCTTTTATCATTTACATTCGTTTTAGGGATTGCTTGCAATAAAAACCCGTGTTGTGTGATCTCTTTATTTAGAATAAATTTGACGTGCGAATTGTGCTTCCATGGAATAAATATTCACGATTGACATGTCAGTTTCAAATTAGCTCGAATAGTTAAAGGTCTCTAGAAGCAAGTTCAATGAAAGATTGTTGAGAGAAATTCCATTGCTAAAACAGGTTTGCTATCAGGAGATATCAAGTTTAAAGCTTCGTCGCTTTCCAATTGGCCATACTGATATGCAAAAAGCCAATTTAGCACAGCGACTACGTCAAAGCTCTTTTTAAAGCTCTTTTAGGCTGCACTTACTGTAATTAGTCAGATCTTATATCAAATAACCTGACTCTGTATTGATTGACGTTTTTTAGGCTTGCATGAAGCAATTTGGATTTTCTCATTTTAAGATGATCTTTCTGACAAATTGGATATGGCTTTCCATTTCCTTTTCGTCTGTTGCTGTCTGCGTTATCCTTCAATATGCATCCATCCATAATGTCAAAGTTCTTGGCGACGAATGGGCAAGGGATCGCTTCGTGTCATGGCGCGCCAACACAACGGCTGAAACTAGAATCGTTTTGATCGACATTGATGAATCTAGTATCGAAGAAATGGGCGCTTGGCCATGGCCTCGCGATCGCGTTGCTGATTTAATTGAGTTGTCACTCGGTGAATATCAAGCAAAGGCGGTTGCACTTGATATTTTTTTTTCCGAACCCAAAGATGAAATAGGCGATCAAAGATTAGCCGGATTGGCACAGTTTGGCCCCGTAGTGCTCGCTCAAGCTTTAGACTACACAAAGGATCGACCTTGGCCTGTACGTATTGGTGAGCTGCTTCACCCTTCGTTTCCAACTCCGACGACACATGTCGCACAAGCAACCGGATATCTTGGTAACCACACATTGTTAGCCAAAAATGGCTATGCTGGAAATATTGGCTATGTACCAGATCAAGATGGGGTATTACGTCGATTACCCACCGTAAGTCATTTTGAAGGCTTTTATTTTCCTACTTTGTCACTGGCACTCTTCGATTGCTGTGCTTCGCCGCAAAATAAAAAGGCTGTGATTACCAATGCAATGAACATGGTTGATATAAATGGTTTTTCCCGCGTTAATTATAGTAAAGCACTAGAGGCATATTCGGTGATTCCTGCGGCGCGCATTTTAAAGCGCGAGCTTGCTGCGGGAGCACTACAAGACAAATTCATTATTATTGGGTCATCTTCGTTAAGCCTTTCCGACCGAGTTACGACACCACTGTATTACTCAACAAATGGTTTTTTGGTTCACGCAGCTGCGTTAACTACGTTGCTTGATATGCAAGAAGGTATCGTTGTCCCAAGCTGGTCAGGAGCATGGATTGCCATTTTATACACTACATTCATAGCCACTTTAACGACCTATGCATTCCCACGACATTCTGCACTGTTCAACACATCCTTATTGTTAGCAGCGGCTCTCACTTGGATTGTGATTGCGCAAAAAGTAAGCTTGCACGATCCTATATTCTCGCCTAACGCGCCATTATTTAGCTGTTTTTTATTACTATCGGTTGCGATTCCGTTTGGCTGGTCAAGCTCACAACGTCGCTCTCGCAGATTACTAGGGACGCTGGAGCAGTATGTCGCACAATCGGTAGTTAAAGAATTACTTCGTAGCGACTTAAAAGACCCATTAAAGCCCAGAACCCTTACAATCACGACCTTAATTGCTGATATGGAAGCATATACAACACAGGTCAGCCAATTATCCATTACCGAATCGGCACAATTGACACGCGACTTTCTTGAATGTCTCACGCTACCGGTTTTAAATTATGGAGGCACATTAGATAAATATACAGGAGATGGTCTGGTCGCTTTTTGGGGAGCACCTTTAGCGATTGATGGGCATGCTGATTTGGCGATAAGTGCTGCGATCCAGATGGCCAAAAATGTACAAGCTTTCAGCATAAAAAGACAAGAACAAGGCTTGCTTCCAATTCGAGTACGAATTGGAATTGAGAGTGGCGTAGCGATTGCCGGTGATTTTGGTAGTTCACTCCGGAGTATTTACACTGCTGTTGGTGATAGTGTTAATACAGCATCGCGCCTAGAGGATACGGCGCGTCATTTCCCTTACGATATTATCATCGGCCAGGGGGCAGTTGATTTAGCGAATGGGCACCAATTTATACCCCTCGGAGAAAAAATGTTACGGGGAAAAGAACGTGCCACAGCAATTTATACGGTAGCAGTAACTGAATGAATTTTACTTTTTCTTTGATTAAAACTTGGATCTCGATTTGTCTATGCTGCGGCTTCCTCTTGCCATTGGCAGTCAATGCTCGTTCGATGGACGACATCAATGATGTCGCATCGAAAGACCAGCGCGCGGCAGATCAATATTTGGAAGCGCTTAAAGCAATTAATGAAAAACGGCACGCTGATGCCAAGCTGCTTCTAGAAAAATTAATTGAGGATCAACCGCAACATGCTGGTGCATTGCTTGATTTGGCGATTATGCAATGCACGCTTGGCAATAAGCGAGAAGCGGAACGCTTGTTTATTGTCCTGATAAATCGATTTTCACCACCACCCGCAATCTTAGAGATCATCGATATTCATCGAAAAACAGAGTGCACGGTTAAAGCACCTAATGTCATGACAAACTTTGTTATAGAACGCGGCTATGACACAAACGCCAATCAAGGTGCTAGCAATTCGATTTTCACAATCAATGATCTCGGCACGCCGGTCAATCTGCAATTACTACCAGAATATCTACCCAAGCCAGATCACTACACAAGCGCTTCACTTGATTTATCAAGGGAATTCAATAATGACGAGGGTGTTTTCTTTTTACAGTTACGCAGTCGTCAATATGACAAAATTAGCAATCTTAACTCGGCAGGCTTAGCCGCTGGATTTGAGAGGCAATTTCGTGTCAGGAACTGGACTATTTCACCTGCAGCGAGCATCAATGCGATGAATTTGGCCAATGCACTCTACCAGAAACAAATGTCAGCACGGCTAAAGCTCACGCTGCCAGAAAATCCGGATGCTTGGATGAAATATAGCATTGCTACCTCTGTATCTAGGATGCTTTATCCTACGATTAGAAATTTTGATGGTAGCACATTCGAACTCCGTTTTATCGGGGCAAAGCAAACTGATCAATATTTTCTAAGTACGAGTGCGGCAATCATGAGTGATTTAGGCAACGACATGCGCATTGGCGGCGATAGATATGGCTGGTCAATCAATAGTTTCTTGCGCGCTACCACACCAGTCCAATTATTCCAAAAGAACGTATTCGTTGAGTTAGGTCTGCAACACCTCAATTGGCAAAGTAAAAAAATTTACTTGAATGGATTAATTGAGGTAAAAAAGCACCAAGAAAATAGTATGTTACGCGCAATGGTTGGCCTACCGATTACGGAGAATAGTTCCTTAAATTTGGAGTATCGCCGTGTTATTAATCGGGAAAATATTTCCTTCTTGAGTTTTGCAAGTCGACAAATTCAATTGAGTTGGCAGTGGCAACAATGAGCAATTTTCTTAATCCCGAATTGTTGATATATGTATTTTCCTTGAGTTTGGGAATCGTTGTAATCGGCTGCTTGCTACCAGCACATTGGCTACCACCACTGCCAAATGACAAATTTTTACATTTTCTGGCATATGCGTGGCTAAGCTTAATCATTGTTTCTTTTATCAAAGATTTTAAAGATCTTTTACTTTGGCAATTTGGATTATTGGTTATCGGGATTGCAATTGAAGGGATTCAGCATTTCATACCAGGACGTCAATTTTGTTGGCGTGATATTTTGGCTAACTCTGCGGGGATTGTTACCGTAGGAATCGGCTCCTTGATTTGCTATTTGTAAGCCATATTTGTTCACATAACAATGACAATTTAGTTTCAACATGACGACTTCTGAAAATGCAGTTTCGATCGCGCTAAGCAACACAGCCCGTGCGGCTAAGGACGACTCTCGTCCAGAGTTGTTAAATGTCGACGTTCCGAAACAAGCAAAAATACACTTAAAAACAGCGACATTCTCAATTCGTCTGCGCAACATTCCACTATTCCGAGATCTGTCTGAACAAGACATGCAACTCATTAAATCCAATTTTAGAGTACGACCTTTTAATAAGCGTGAGGTCGTTTTACAGAAAGGTGGATTAGGCGACAATTTGTTATTTCTATTATCAGGTCAGCTACAAGTAGTAGATGTAACAGAAGATGGCCGCGCAGTTGGATTGCGCATATTAAAAGAAGGTGACTTTTTTGGTGAGATCGCGCTAATTAACGGAACAACTCGCTCAGCCTCGGTAGTCGCACTAAGCAATGTGCTTGTAGCGTTTTTACCTGCGCCAATTTCAATGCAACTGTTTACTAACTCGCCCTCTGTCGCAAACAAAATGTTACGCCATCTAGCTGAAAAAATTCAGCGAGACTCCGAATTTCGAGCATTACTTAGTATCAATAACACTTCACGACGAATCTATGCTTTTATCGATTTATTTAAGACGGTAGCACCGGGTAATTTAACGGTTATTGAAAATCTTCCAACACACCAAGACATCGCGATGATGATTAATACTAGTCGCGAAACAGTGACACGCGCACTACTTTATTTGGTGCAACAAGGTATCGTTGAAAAAGATTTACATCGTTTAATTATTAGAAAGCCTGAAGAGCTGAAGATGCTTGCACTCAAACAGCCAAGTTGATCCATCCAATTCCATGCTCTTTAACTCGTTTATTTTTCTTGGGGTGTTTTTACCAGTCACCCTGATCACTTGGTTTTTATTAAAACGCCTTTGTGGCATACGTGTCGCACTGGCGGGCTTAATATCGGCCTCCTTCGTGTTTTATGCCACGTGGAAAGTCTCATTTCTTTTTGTTCTACTTGGCTCAATTAGTGTTAATTTCTGGCTAGCACAACAGATACTGACATCGCGTACGCAAAGTCAATTCAGCGACGCCAAGTCGTGGCTAATCGCTGGTTTGGCGTTCAATCTTCTGGTTCTGTTCTATTTTAAATATGCCCATTTTGTTGCCTCGAATATTTATGGTCTATTTGATTTAGCAGCACCATTTCCACCGATTTTGTTACCGCTTGCAATCTCGTTTGTGACGTTTCAAAAAATTGCTTATCTAGTTGATTGTTACAAAGGCGAAGTGCGTAATCATGATTTACTCGATTATCTATTTTTTGTTTCATTTTTTCCGCAACTGATCGCTGGGCCTATCGTTCATCATCGCCCCTTGATCTCGCAAGTTTCGACATTAGACAATCCGCTATTACTTGATTCTCGTGCGTTTTCAGCTGGGATGGCTTTTTTTACGATTGGTTTATTTAAGAAGGTCGTGTTAGCAGATAGCTTGGCAGTATTTGCGAGTAGCGCGTTTCAACTTTCGACAGAAGCTGCGTTAACAATGACACAGGCATGGCAAGGAATGTTCGCCTATTCCTTGCAACTTTACTTTGATTTTTCAGGCTACTCCGATATGGCAATTGGACTAGCACTGCTATTTGGCTTTAAGTTGCCAATCAATTTTTTATCTCCATATAAAGCCGATTCCATCATCGAATTTTGGCGGCGTTGGCACATGACGCTCTCCAATTTCTTACGCGATTATTTGTACATTCCCTTAGGTGGCAATCGACATGGAAATTTTGCTAAATATCGCAATCTGTTCTTAACAATGTTACTTGCTGGCCTCTGGCATGGCGCAGCGTGGACTTTCGTTTTATGGGGAATGCTGCATGGATTGTTGCTACTGGCAAATCACGCTTGGCGCAAATTGCTTCCCAATCCACCTCCACTATTAAAACCGTTTTTCATATGCTGCACCTTTATTTTTGTGTGCTTGGCATGGGTCTTATTCCGAGCTACAGATCTCACCAGTGCGCTACATTTTTATGTAGCACTGTTTGATCGCTCTAGCTTTGCATCACTACCAATAATCAACACAACAAACCTGATTGAGCTCGGCGAATTATTTGTCGCTACACGCCCAGAAACTGGCTGGCACTGGATCGCATGCGGTATTTTTACTGTGATGTTTTTACCCAATACAGCAAATTTATTAGCTTATGATCCAACCCCCAATCAAACGTATCAACTCAAAGCAAGTTTAGGCTACCAATTGCTCATCGGTGCGCTAAGTGGACTCTGTCTCTGGTTCGCGATTAAATGGATTGCCGTACGACCGGCCACTGAGTTTTTATATTTCAATTTTTAAGAATCATCCTCTCAACAATTCTGGTCAACTTATTACAACATGAAGCGATGAAATTCTGGATTGGTTTTTTTACTTGTTTAGTGACGTTGAGTCTCGTATGGATTCAAGGACTAACATCGCAATTAGGAACTGCAACGCCGACATCGCGTTGGGTGTTTGATGCATACCAACTCAAGCTGAAAGCTGCGGAGCAAATCGCTACTCCCAAGGTATTGATCGTCGCTGGTTCGAACGCGATGTTCGGAATCGATTCAAAGCAACTAAGCGCTTATTGGCAACGTCCAACCATCAATCTAGCGGTAAACGCTGGACTTGGTTTGGATTACATCCTCGCGCAGGCAAAAAAAGCGGCTCGACGCGGTGATATTATTATCTTACCGTTAGAGTACGCGCTTTACCTTGATGACGGTGATGCCAATTCACAAATCATCGACTATGTAATTGGTCGAGATCCACTCTACTGGAATTCACTCACGCAGTATCAAAAGACGCAATTTATTTTGGGAATGGCACCTGAGCGATGGATTCAGGGCTTACGACAACCGATAGATTCACCGGTCAATTCGGGAACGTACGGAACACATCACCTCGACAACGTGGGTGATCAAACCTTCTCTGGACGCGAACATCAACAAGAACAAGATCGCGCAGCGATAGCGATAGCCGCATCTCCCAAAAAAGCATGGCGCTATGGAGAACGAGCACTTCAAGAAAACGGGGCATGGGAAAGATTGAGTCAATTTTCTAAATGGGCACGCCAAAATCAACTATGCGTAATCGCTGTACCAACCGCTTTATTGTTTCACAAATCCTATAAAGACTCCATCGTCGAGCGACGTTTTTATGAATCCATACCAGATCGAGTGCGTAGCTTGGACATTCCTTATGTTGGAAAACCATTTGATTTTATGTACCCTGCTGACCATTTTTTTGATACCGATCATCATTTACAAGACTGGGCCAGAACGATACACACACAACGCCTAATCAAGCAACTTCGGCAATCACAACCATGTTCGTTCCGTTAAGTCGGAGCGCCAACAACAATTTATCGAAATACAAGTCTAATAGGAATTTCTAATCTCTGATGTGGCGCATAACTAAGAAAAAGCTAATCTAAAAAGTAGGGAAAAGCGATATCGTATTTGTATAAAATTCTGCATAGTTTTGTAATAAGACTGATACCGATATTCTACTTAATTAGTGGGCAAGCGATATATACTATCGACTTTGCTTTGGCTTAGTTTCAAATTTGCATCATCAGCAAACTTAAAGCCATGACTAAATAGATGCAAGTTCAAGAAAAGTTCGTCCTTATCAACGCCAAATTAAACACTGAATAAAGCGTTAAAAGTAGTCGCAATGAAAAGATCGCACGAGTAGTGGTCGCGAAGAACAAATTAAAAAGTATTAATAAATATCGAAAGTACGCAATGAATTTACAGCCAGTTATTTTGTCTGGGGGATCAGGAACACGTCTATGGCCGCTTTCTCGTGAAAAGCATCCCAAGCAATTACTCGCGCTTGATGGCGGCGAATCGATGCTGCAAGCAACTGCACGTCGTGTAACTGATGTATGTGGTTCATTGACCGTTGCTCAGCGCTTGATTATTTTATGCAATGAAGAGTATCGATTTATCACCGCAGAGCAATTACGAGATATCGGTTTAGAAAATCAAACGCTGTTATTAGAACCGGTCGGCAAAAATACGGCTCCGGCGTTAACGCTGGCCGCGATTGCCGCAGTGAATCAACAAGACGATACGATTTTATTGGTGATGCCGGCAGACCATGTTATAGCGGATAAAACTGCTTTTCAAACCGCCGTTGAGTCTGGACTGGACCAAGCGAAAAATGGCGCGATTATTACTTTTGGCATTAAAGCTCATCGCCCGGAAACTGGCTATGGTTATATCAAGATGGGTGAAGCAATTGCAGATGATGCGATTTACGCGATTGATCGTTTTGTCGAAAAACCTGATCTAGCAACAGCGCAGATGTATCTCGATTCTGGTCAATACCTGTGGAACAGCGGCATTTTTATGATGCGTGCAAGCATCTGGCTACGTGCGATCAAACACTTTAATCCAAGCATGTATACGGTGTGTGTACAATCCATGACCAATGCAAAATCAGACTGTGATTTTGTACGCATTGCGAAAGAAGATTTTTCTTCCTGTCCGTCAGATTCAATCGACTATGCTGTGATGGAAAAACTGAACGCAACAACCGATTTAGGTATTCAAGCCTGTGTCATTCCGCTCGATGTTGGCTGGTCAGATGTGGGTGCGTGGGATGCCGTGTGGGAAGTCTCAGAAAAAGATGCTCAAGGTAATTGTGCACGTGGTGATGTGATGATGGAGAATTCAAAGAATTGTCTAGCAATGGCAGATAGTCGCTTGCTAGTTTGTCTTGGAATGGAAGATGCCATCATTATTGAAACACCCGACGCGGTTTTGGTAACCAATAAAGCCAATACCTCTGGCATGAAACAAGTCATTACACGTCTAAAGGCTGGCCAGTACAAACAAACAGATAACCATAGAAAAGTTTACCGTCCTTGGGGTCACTATGACTCAGTCGATAGTGGTGAACATTTTCAAGTGAAACGCATTGTGGTCAAACCTGGTGGTCGTTTATCCATGCAATTACACAATCATCGTGCAGAACATTGGGTCGTTGTGTCTGGTGTGGCGACAGTAACGCGCGGTGACGAAGTCATGACCTTGCAGCCAAACGAGTCAACCTTTATTCCTTTGGGTGTAAAACATAGACTTGAGAATCTTGGCACGACCGATCTAGAAGTGATCGAAGTGCAATCAGGCACTTATTTGGGTGAAGATGACATCGTTCGTTTCGGCGATATTTACGGCCGTGCTGACGCCTAAGTACATAGAAAAAGGTAGGCGTAATTGAAAGCATTTCTTCTCTCGATCTGGCGCTTCCGTCATTTCATTCAATCCTCAATCAAGGCAGAGTTTCTTGGCCGTTTTGCACGTAGTAAGCTAGGTGCATTATGGATGATTTTGAATCCACTAGCGCAGGCGGCCATTTTTGCGATTGTTTTATCAGAAATACTTGCAGCGAAATTACCGCACGTCGACAGTAAGTCTGCTTATGCAATTTATTTGATGGCAGGAACGGCTGCCTGGGGTTTATTCGCGGAGATAGTCACTCGCTGCACGACCGTGTTTATCGACTATTCGAATACTTTAAAAAAGATCGCCTTTCCTCGACTGTGCTTGCCTTTAATTGTCGGTGGTAGTGCACTGTTAAATCATTTGCTCTTACTGAGTTCTATTTTTGTCATATTCCTGTTGCTCGGACATATGCCAACATTCGCTTGGTTAAGTGTCCTCGTGGGAATTGCAATCATCATGCTATTCGCATTTGGTTTGGGCATCTTACTCGGCTTATTAAATGTATTTTCGCGCGATGTCGGTCAAGTAATTACGATCGTCTTGCAATTGTGGTTTTGGCTCACTCCAGTGGTATACACGAGAGAAACCTTACCCAAACAATTTACCCCAATTCTAGAACTCAACCCAATGGCGATGATTGTCCAAATTTATCAAGATGCCCTACTGTTTGGAAAATTCCCAACTTGGTCAAATTTGTTTGTACCCGCGATGATTGCTGTCGGTATTTTTATATTTTCATTCTGGATTTTCCGTCGTGCGAGTCCTGATTTGGTTGATGCATTATGACGCAATTACCTTCTTATGTTTTACAGGTCAGCGGTGTTGGCAAATGTTACGCCAAGTATCGTAGTTTATTTTCTCGCCTGCTCAGCTGGGTCGGTGTACCTGTCAAAACCAGTCAAGAATACTGGGCAAATAAAGATATCTCCTTCAATGTGGCACCTGGCCAAGCTATCGCAATCATTGGGCAAAATGGCGCAGGTAAAAGCACTTTATTAAAGATGATTACTGGCACGGTGCGCCCTAGCACTGGGCATATTCATGTGGTTGGACGCATTAGTGCGATGCTTGAATTGGGTTTAGGTTTTAATCCAGAATTTACCGGTCGTCAAAATGCGTATATGGCTGGAGGATTATTAGGCTATAGCGCACAAGAGCTTGAACAACTGATGAAGGGCATAGAAAATTTTGCCGAAATTGGCGATTTCTTTGACCAACCCCTGCGTGTGTATTCAAGCGGTATGCAGGCGCGCCTAGCATTTGCTGTGGCGACTGCTGTGCGTCCAGATGTCTTGATTGTTGATGAAATTTTGTCAGTTGGTGATAGCTATTTTCAGCATCGTAGCTTTGACCGAATTAAACAATTTAAAGAGCAAGGCACCTCTATTATTCTGGTCACACATGGTCTAAGTGATGTCCGAGCATTGTGTGATTACGTGATCCTTTTAGATCAAGGACAAATTCTGAAACAAGGGCGGCCAGATGAAGTTGTTGATTATTACAATGCATTCGTCGCACAAAAAGAAAATGCGCAACTCAATATTTTACAAAATCGCGATGAGAACGGCTGGCTAAAAACAAAGTCCGGTAATAAACGTGCAGAAGTAGTGAGGCTCAATTTACAAGACCAAGTTAGTGGAGCAGAACTCACGGTGGCGCAAGTTGGTCAAGCGGTAGAACTAGTTTGTGAAGTCAAAATTAATTCAGCAATCGATCAATTGGTCCTGGGATTCATGCTGCGCGATAAGCAGGGAAGTATTATTTGGGGCAGCAATACGTGGCACGCTGGATTAGTACAAACTGATTTACAAGGCTGTCAACAATTCGTGTTTCGCTTGCCCTTTGTATGCACGCTAGGCGCAGGATCATACTCAGTTACTACGGCACTAACTCGTGGCGAATCTCACCTCGATGAAAATTATGAATGGCAGGACAATTTATTCGTGTTTGACGTGATCAATGCGGATAAAACTCAATTTATCGGCAGCAGTTGGTTAGATACCGAATTTACGGTCATTCGCCAATAAGAATCAGCAAGCACCAAACTTTCACTTTTTTCTAACAAGCAGACAGGAAATTACTTAGCGCTTATTAACTACGTTTTGATAGAGTTCAACATATTTACGCGCCATGACTTGTGCAGTAAATAAAGACTCAAAACGTTGCTCTGCGTTCTTACCAAATTCTAACGCTTGCTGTGGATTTGAATACAAATCAAACATCGCTTGGCGCAAAGCCAATGGACTGCTTGGAGGCACAACCAAACCGGTTACACCGTCTACATTGACGTAGGAGGTTCCGGTGCCGATTTCGCACGAGATCATAGGCTTGCCGTACATCGCTGCTTCAAGCAAAGTAATGCCGAAAGCCTCTGATCTTAAATGCGATGGAAATACCAGACCGTAGCACAATGTCAGCAATGCGGATTTATCTTCATCTGGTAAGGCACCTAGAAAATGCACATGTTTTAATCCTAATGCTTGCGCTTGTGATTTCAAGGCGCGCTCTTCGGGCCCATCGCCCAGTATAACAACGGGAATATCCGTGCCATAGGCAGCTTCTAACAAAACATGTAAACCCTTGTAATAGCGCAGCATCCCGACAAATAACAAAAACTTTTCTGGTAACTTGGCACGCCATTGTGCGCACAATGCAGCATCGTCCTTGGGATAAATAGCTCGTTCTAAGCCATAGGTAATGACTTCAGTCTTATGTTTATACGTGTTCAGCGTCTCACTACTTGCCATGTAGTTAGGGGATGTGGCAACAATCCGATCAACACTTTTCAGAAATTTATTTTTAAGTGGCTGATAAACTTTCAGAAGCTGCTTCTGCCTGACGATATCCGAATGATAAGTGACGACACTGGGCTTTTTAATATCGCAAACGTAATGCGCGATATCCATGAACGGCCATGGGAAATGGTAATGGACAAGGTCTGCCTGCGCCGCTAAGCGCTTAAACTTCTTCAATGCAGCCCAAGAAAATCCAGTCGAAGCAATCTCGAAGTCCAACGGTGCTCGAAAAACTTTTTGCCCTTCGAACTCGATATCTAGTTTTTTATTTCGAGTTAATGTCAGAACATCAGCACGGACACCAAGTTGTGAGGTAGCAGTTACCAACTGCCGAATCACTTGCTCAACCCCACCAAAACTATCGGGATAATAAGTACGGTAAAAATGCAGAACTTTCATTTTTATCTCACTTATTGCTGACGCGTTGATAAGCTGCGACGGTGTTTCTAACACATGCATCCCAGCTAAGTTCTGTGGCACGTTGCAAACCTCGCTGAACCGCAAGCTCGCGCCACGCGTCATCATCTAATGCTTGTGCTAACCCTTCCCGAATCGAATCAACATCACCGGGCTCAACTAGCCTAGCCGCACCTGCTGCCACCTCTGGCATGGAGGAGCAATTCGAGGTCAGTACTGGCACGCCACTCGCCATTGCCTCGGCTATTGGTAAACCAAAACCTTCATACCAAGATGGATATGTGAACAAACGTGCGCCCGCATATAAGGCGGGCAAGTCGGCCTGATCGACAAAACCAAGATACTTCAGCCAGCCCTCGCCAACCGCACGCTGAATATCCGCATGGATATCTTCACTTTGCCAGCCGCCACCACCGACCAAGACCAATGGCCATCGTTGACGCATTGCAATCGGTAATAAACGATACGCGGCAATCAGATTCGTTAAGTTTTTGCGAGGTTCTATGGTTGACACAAAAAAGCTATACGCATTCATGCTCAAGCCAAACTTTGATAACACAGGTGCTAATTCTGTCGAGGTTCGCGGATGATAACTTTGATCAACACCGAGCAATGTGACTTGTACACGTTCAGCAGGTATTTGAAATTGATCGATAATATCCTTACGCGTAGACTCTGAAATCGCCAAAATTAAACTTGCGCGTTCAATCGCCTCTGGAATCGCCATTTGCATACGCTCTATGCGAGCCTTGGGATGCCACTGCGGATAACGATAGATTGAAAGGTCATGAATCGTGACGACACTTGGCAAATGTGTCTTAGGGACAAAATAATTTGGTCCATGAAATACAGCATTTTTAACACCGTCAAGATTATTACTTGCTAACAATGGCATGATTTTGCCATAAGCGCGCGCAAATAGCGGCACTTGCCCGATCCTACGTCTTAGTTTATGTGGGAATTGTTCGAGACGCTTGCGCATGCGTCCTTTGAAATTCAATACTGTCTTGTCCGTATTGCTTACAAGTTCAACATTAGGCGATGCTGGCTCAACCAAATTGGTGTTTGGTAAATCACGCCATTGACCATCTGATAGATATCGAACCGATTCAATTTCTTGCTGTAGCGGTAACCGCGTCGCTAACTCCCAAGCATAGCGACCTATCCCTGCCAATGGCGGATGAATCGCCTCGATGGATAGCACTACATTCAATTAAATACCTCAACCACTTTCACCGATTGCTCTTTTTTCGTAGCGGCAGCAGAAGTCTCATCCAGCATCCATGCTAAGGTGTCGAGTAGACTATACGACGGAAGATCCCCAATCAAGGACTTCAGCTTGCTCGCGTCACCAACCAGCGTACGCACCTCATTCGCACGGACAAAAGCTGGATTGCAACGAATATCGATAGTGTGGCCTGTCAGCGATTCCGCTAATCCAATCACCTCACGCAAGGTATACGCTTTTCCATTACAGATATTAATCGTTTCACCACGTGGGCTTAATCCAAGTAATTCGGCATACGCATAGGCTACCGCACGTACGTCTGAAAACTCACGCGAAACATCGATATTTCCCAATTCAATAACAGGAGCACGGCGCTTAAAATGACTCACAATTTTGGGAATCAAGAAATTTTCTGCTTGTCCTACGCCGACGTAATTAAATGGCCGAGTAATAAAAACGGGCAGTTTATCCATCCATAGTCTAGCCACATGCTCCATCGCCATTTTACTAATTGCATAGTCATTGGCGGGCATTGCTGGCTCTTGCTCACTTAACGTACCAGCGGTGGAGTTTCCATAGATATTTGCACTACTCGCAACCAACACGGCCTTGGGGGATTTTTTTAAACGTGACAAGGCTTCCAAGAGATTTCTGGTGCCCATGATATTAATCCGATAAATATCTTCTGGATTATCGTGCCCGACAAAAGCGACAGCAGCTAAATGCGCCACGATTTCTGGTTGCACGCGGTCTACAACTTCTTGCACTGCTTCTCGATCACACAAATCGACATGATAGACGCCAGTCCCAAGAGCCTCGTTGCCGTAAGCAGTGCCAAAAACCTGATAGCCACGTGCCGTCAACTCACTCGCTAAGTAAGCGCCAGTGAACCCTCTGAGCCCAGTAATTAGCGCCCGAGGGCGCGTAATCTTAGTAAGATTTCCCATTGATGTTTCGCTCAATATCGGCTGCAACCATCATCTGACACAATTGCTCTAAAGTCGTGCTTGGCTCCCAACCCAAAACATCCTTCGCTTTTTGTGGATTACCAATTAAGAGCTCTACTTCGGCTGGGCGATAAAACTTAGGATTTACCTTCACTAAAATTTTATTCGTCTCTGCACACCGTGCAATCTCATGCTCAGCGCTTCCTTCCCAATGTAACTGGATATTGGCAGCTTTAAAAGCCATCGTCACGAAGTCTCTCACTGTTTCGGTGCGATTTGTTGCTAAAACAAAGGTATCCGGTTGTTCTGCTTGCAACATACGCCACATTCCTTCGACATATTCTTTCGCATAACCCCAGTCGCGTTTCGCATCCATATTGCCCAGTTCTAGGCAATCTAATTGTCCTAATTTAATTTTAGCGACTGAATCGGTAATCTTGCGCGTGACAAACTCGCGTCCACGCAACGGTGATTCATGATTAAACAAAATCCCGCTACAAGCAAAGATTCCATAGGATTCACGGTAGTTAATCGTCATCCAATGTGCATACAGTTTTGCGACACCATACGGACTACGAGGGTAAAACGGTGTTGATTCAACTTGCGGAACAGCCTGTACTTTCCCGAACATCTCGGATGTCGATGCTTGGTAAAAGCGAATTTTTGGATTCACAACGCGAATCGCCTCTAGCAAATTGAGTGCCCCCAAGCCAGTAATTTCTGTCGTCGTCACTGGCTGCTCAAACGACACGCCAACAAAGCTTTGCGCAGCTAAATTATAGACTTCTGATACTTCCGTTGATTGTATTAATCGGATACTTGAAGATAAGTCTGTTAAATCATACTCAACCAAATGCAAATTAGGATGACTTTGAATTCCCAATTCTTCAATACGCCAAAAGTTAACTGAACTCGTGCGCCGATAAGTACCATAGACTCGATATCCTTTTTCCAACAGTAGCTGAGCTAAATATGCTCCATCTTGTCCTGTAATACCAGTCACCAGCGCTCTTTTATTCATGTACAAACCTTGCTTTCGGGCAAATAAAATTATTAAATTTATTCCTGAAAAATGCGCTCCAATAAAAACAAGCAAAAAAAACATTTTCCATTTAAATCTGAACTGAGCAGTATACCTGCTATCAGCCCCAAATATCAGGAAAAATTGTCAGTTGATTGTCAAACAATTGTCTTACCACTGGGCAATTAGAAAACAAAACCTCGACAAAATTGGCTCATTCTCGCCCTATCACCTATCCCCGATAAATTCACAAATAAGCCATTCTCTACAAAACTGTTGGTTCATACCTAAGATATTGCAGACCAGTTGCAGTCAAAGCAACTTTAACAAACGAAAATCGAATCTCTGGTTATTTTATTTATACAGCGCCGTACTTTTGACGATAAGCAGCAACTGCATCTTTATATTGAACCAAAGCTGGTGCAGCCTCTGCTTGCGACAAGCATTCAAACAAATCGTTTAAACTAGCAATCGCGACAACAGGAATGTCAAAGTTCTTACTAATTTCCTGAACTGCGGATAAAGCGGAAAGATGATCATCGCTACCAGCACGTTCCATTCTGTCAAGCGCAATTAATACAGCACATGGTGTCGCACCAGCAGCGCGAATCATTTCGACAGACTCCCGAACCGAAGTACCAGCGGAAATGACATCATCGACAATCACGACGCGTCCCGCTAACTTAGCACCAACAATGGATCCACCTTCGCCATGATCTTTTGCTTCTTTACGATTGTAAGCAAATGGCACATTCCGTCCTTTAGCTGCAAGTGCAACTGCCGTCGCCGAAGCCAAAGTAATTCCTTTATACGCAGGCCCAAACAACATATCGAAGTCGATACCTGAATCAAGCAATGTTTGCGCGTAGAAATTCGCTACACGCCCCAAATTCTCGCCATTATTGAATAGGCCAGCATTAAAGAAATAAGGCGACTTCCGTCCAGCCTTCGTTACAAACTCGCCAAAGCGAATTACCTCAGCATCTACCGCGAAATGGATAAACTCTTGTTTTAGATTTTTCATCTTGAACTCTCAATTCTAAATACATTCTGTCAGTTATTAATCGTCAATCATTTCACCAGCGTGATGAATCAGCGAGACGCGCTGCGCCAACTCTGCAAGCCTTACTCATTTTGTAGTACGTCGATCAAGTTTAACAATCGATTCGATAACCATGGCCATTGCCGTGACTGCGCCCATGCACACGCTTGTGCAATCTGTGTTCGCTGTAAATCCGCATCGTGCAATATAGTCCGAATTCCTGTTGCTAACTCTGCGGCTGTTGTTCCGGGCAAACGATATACAGCCTCAGCAACATCATCAAAAATAGTTAACGGTGTTACCGCTACGGCGACGCTAGAAGCAATTCCCATGCGTACCGCGGCACTGGAAGACTCTTGCGTCTGCTGATATGGATAAACAATTAAATCAGCAATCTGTAAATGTGAAACGCATGCTTCATCTGCTAAAAAGTCTGTCACGATGGTAACATCGCGTCCGATACCTAATTGTGCAATGAGTGCGCGACACTGTTCCAGTTCTTGACTTGATTCTGGGACCGGATACAAAGCATTTAACAGTAATAAATGTAGGCTATCGTCTTGTTGGCGCAATTTTGAGAATGCCTGAATTAATTGTGGCAATCCTTTATGTGGCAATAAAAAACCATAAGACGCGACTATTGTTTTGGAATCAGGAATACCCAAGCTTTGCTGGATAGATGCAATATTACTGACAGGTGTTGGCAATAGGCCTTGTGGGAATAAGCAAACATTTTCAAGCAAACCAAAATCTTTCAATCGATTTAAATCTGCCACGCCATGCACATACAGTCGAGTCGCTTTTGATAAAGCGGTCGCAATGCTACCCAAAGAAAAAGTTTGATCTGGACGAACCAAATCTGCGGTAGCGTGAAAGAAACAATGCACGTCAATTTGCCGTGCTTCTAATGCTTCAATTAATTTCGCTAATTCACTTAAAGTGAAGAAACCAAAATTGTATTGAATCACGACTACACCAGTTCCGGCGGCAACGATATCAGCAAAGAGTTGGTCTAAATTGTGATCAAAACCCATGCGCCAATTGCGCACTACATTTTCACCATCTGGAGCGGTTCGCTCATCACATTGATCTGCATAAATCGTTAGTCGATCTGTCGGTATTCTATTCGACAAGAAGGCAGAGTATGCAGCGATGCCGCAACGTTTATTCCAACTACTGATCCAAGCAATTTTTGCCTCTTTACGCAGCAACGGTTGTCGTTCAAGATCAGCGATCGCTTGTATGCTATTTTCTGCAGTCTTTGCCCAAGTAAAATCGCGCAGAATTCTTTCTCGAGCCAATTCTGTTTTTAACCGACGTTGCGATTCAGGCAGACTATAAACCTCACGCAATAACTGAGCTAAATGACTTGCTTTTGGATTCGCCCAAACCGAATGCATGGCACCTAAATGCGTCCGTGATTTCTCGAAATTAAAGTCACATAACCAAGCCGATTGTTCATCGCAAAAATCAATCTGACCACCAAACGCAGTCGTAATCACAGGTAGATCAAACAGCATTGCCTCAGCGATCGGCAAACCAAAACCTTCACCACGGGTTGGTGCAACAAAGGCATCACAAGCTTGATACCAACCAGCTAGCTCTTCGTCAGAACAATCTCGATTAACCAGTATGACAGAAGGAAAAGCGGGATCATTGGCACGCAAATTCTCTAGCTGTTGTTGTACGTCGTTATGTGGATTTGGAAAGGTCTTGATAACCAAGCTAACATCATCGTCTGCACGAAACGCTTTTGCATAGGCTTGCAACAATACATCCACACCTTTTCGTGGAAAACAAGACGATATATGCAGAAACGAGAATCGCTTCAACTGTTCTGTCGGCGCAATTGGCTGCACGCTGAGCAAATGATCGGCACCGCCACCGATAACCTTCACCGGAACCGTAACACCATTATCAATCAATACTTTCTTGACGAATTCGGTATGGGCTAACACCACATCCAATTTACGATTAAAGCCTTGCGTGAATTCAATTGGATAGCCGCTCTCTTCCCACCCATAGCAATGAATTGCACGTACACGTGCACGCATATCATCAAGATAAGGTGGATAACAATAACGCAAGGCGACATCCGGCGATTCCACAGTACTGTTAGCAAGAACCACCATCTTGGCGATATCGGAATTTTGCTTCAAAAATTCCGTACTAATTTCTTTCACTTGCCCTGCATCCAAACTTCGCACCTGCACTTGTTTTCCCTGTGCTTGCAAAGCTCGAGCAAACGCACGATTGACAACCGCAAGACTATAACTAGAATCAATTGGTCCCTCTACTTGCCAAATTTGTTTGGCCTCATCAACAGCAGCAACAACAGTCGAATTGAGATTCAAATCCAAATCGAGATGGTTCAAATAATCTAATAGCGAGGCTCTCACATTCGCAACCTCAAAGCGCGCTAAATTACGTCGCTGTCCGGCAATAATACGACGCTTCAAAGCAGGTTCGGTCAAAACCATGTGCACCAAGGCTGCCATTGCTGTAGGATCAAACTCTTTCAGCAATAAGCCACCCTCGCCCATCGTATCGGGGATACCGCTTGCAGCATGAGCTAAGACCGGAACGTCAAACACCATTGATTCAATCAATGGCATACCAAAACCTTCGTGCTGACTCATGCATACAAAGACATCAGCGGCTCGGTAATAAGCCAATAAATCGGCTTGCGCTATCTTGCCTGTTAATACGACATTTTGTGCTAAACCAAGCTGCGTAATTTTTTCTTTAATCTGCGATTCGTAAGCTTCGCTTGTGGTCGCACCAGCAAGAATCAAGCGCACCGGCTGATTGTAGCTACGTTTCAACGCTACTAGCATATCTAGTAAAGCGAGTTGCTGTTTGTTTTCGCAAACCCTACCAACGAACAACAGGTTAACTACGCCGCGCAATGAGTAAAGTAACTCAGCGTTAAAATGACCTGAACGAACCTTATCAACATCAACTAACAAAGGTATCGTCTTTAGCTTTTTAAATTTGGCTTGCTCTAACTCTTGTGTATTGATCGCGGAATCACCAATTCCACCAATAAAATGTGGCGCCCAATGATGCAATTGCTGACGACCAAACAAACTCAAGCGGCGTAGCGGCCCCTCGATGGGTAAGAACTCTTCTGGCGTAATATTGTGATACACCATCAACTTGGGTACTTGCAAGGCATCTAACCAAAAATGGTTGTCATAGCCAAGGCTATGATGAACCATCAGCAAATAATTGCTCTCTAAACCAAACTGCGAGATGTGCTTTACCTGAGTTTGTAATTCAGGCGGAATGTGTTCACAAAAGATTTCGGAATTCAATCCTAACCCACGCAAAAGACTTTGCGTAAATAGCATGCCGTTGGTGACTCCGTCTCCAGCAACACATGCTGGATGAAATTGATGTATCGATTTAATTTGCATTGTTCTTCCACGCTATTACAGCAAAATCTTGCGGGCCGTATAACGCCGCATTCATTCTTTTCGCCAATTCAGAATCTTCAGTTAATTTAAACTCTTCTGGATATGGATGTAGACGTAAAATTTCTGCTCTAGCAAAACCTCGTTGACGAGCCATAAACTCTGCAACTGCTGGAACAATAGGGTTCAAATGCGTAGGATCGGAATAGAAACTACATGCACCGACCAAAAGATTTTCTGGATTTGGAGTTTCAAAAATAACTAGTCCGTCCGGCCTTAACGCTTTTAAACTGACATCAAATAAGGTTAGCAACAGCTTAAATGGAAGGTGTTCTATGATATGAAAACCCGTCACTGCAGCCAGACTTCCCTGTGGCTGCTGTCGCAAATAATCAATTGCATCCATACATACGGCATTTAGATGTTTTTCACTGCAAGCAGCAACCATCGCCGCGTTCATATCAACCCCGATTGCATTAATATTATTTAACTCTAACAAGCGCAACCACTCACCACGACCGCACCCAATATCGACAACTTTAGCTGTATCAACGCCACTAAATTTTGTAAGGTATGGTAAATACACACTCAATCGCGAACTAATGTCCGTTTCAGAGCCCCTGAAATTATCTTCAAATTCAAGATAGAATCCATTCATTCCAGGAACATCAATATCACGAGTAGCATTAACATTATGATTACCCACACCTAACGGCTGCGACATCGAATTCGGATGTGCGCTCACACTTAATTGATGCAACTCACGAACTTGATTAGCCAATCGATTATCTCGCTCAACATTACCAACTTGCATTTGTTGAATGCGATTATCTAAATGCGAAATCCGCTCAACAATTGACAAACTCTCCAACTGAGTAATTCGCGATGATAAATGGCTACATTGTTCTGACATTTTTTGAAAGTGCTCACGCTGCTGCAATGTAATCAGTTGCAACTGTTGTGTCATTTCTGCCATTCGACTTCGGCTTTCAGAAAGTTGATGTCTTAACTGATCATTTGCCCGAGTCAAAACATCAAAATCTAACGCAATTTTATGCCGAATAGCGTTTAATCGAAAAATGGAGTTAATCCAGATGATCGCACTACCAAGAAATGGTATACGGCCAATGCGGCGGCGAGCGCCTTCTCCCTTAAAAAGCAATCTTCGCAAACTCAATGTCAATGAATCAGAAACTACACTCCGAACTTGTATTTGAGGAACCACCTTTAAACACATATCGTCAATACGATGACTTATCGACGCCCCACGCGACTTAATTACTTCAATTTTTTTAGTCAATAGATCAACGTCTATCTCATTATTATTTGGTAGCAGCATAATAGTAGAAGGTTGTGATGACGGCATCGGATATTTCATGCCTTTTTTAGAATGGGCTAGAGTATAAACGTAATTGACTCGTATAATCCGCTTTCCGCACCTCCGAACATGTATGAATTATGTATTTTTTCGCAAATAGATTTACAAACTAAAAAGCCTTGCCTGACATAAGATCAAAAAAATACACTATGCTCATCGCTCTATAAGGCTCACTGAATTCCAACCAAACTCATTCACGCTAAACTTCATAGTCTTTTCATACAAAACCATGACAAAAATTATCTCCGCCAATCTGAATGGCATACGTTCTGCGGCAAAAAAGGGCTTTTTCGACTGGATGAAAAAAGAAGCTCCAGATTTTCTGTGTGTGCAAGAACTGAAAGCTCAGCAAGACGATATGACCGAGGACTTCTTGCAACCCCATGGCTATCACGGGCATTTTCATTATGCAGAGAAAAAAGGCTACTCCGGTGCGGGCGTGTACAGCAAGAAAAAACCCGATGCGGTTCATATCGGTTTTGGCAGTGCTGAATTCGATGCAGAAGGTCGTTACGTGCGTTGTGATTTCGGTGATCTGTCCATCATTTCTGTCTATTGTCCATCGGGCTCTTCGTCTCCCGAACGGCAGGAAGCAAAATTTCGTTTCATGGACGAATTCGCACCGCATCTAAAAGCTCTAATCAACGAAGGTCGAGAGCTAGTAATCTGCGGCGACTGGAATATCGCACACAAAGAAATCGATTTAAAAAACTGGAAAAGCAATCAAAAGAACTCCGGTTTCCTACCAGAAGAGCGCGCCTGGATGACGCATTTATTTGAAGAAATGGGCTGGGTAGATGTCTATCGCCGCCTACACCCTGACACCACAGGCGAAGCCTACACTTGGTGGAGTAACCGGGGACAGGCCTGGGCCAATAATGTAGGATGGCGGATCGATTATCACGTAGCGACACCAAGCATCGCAGCCAAAGCGAAATCTGCGTCGATTTATAAAGATGAGCGCTTTAGTGATCATTCACCGCTGATCATCACCTACTAATATAGCAATTTATTTAATCCATTAAAAAAGCCACTTGAACTCAGGTCCAAGTGGCTTTCTTAGCCTATTAAGCCTTAAATCCAGCTCAATTATTCACGTCCGGTATCGATTTCACATTACTACGGTAAGGCGGCAAACTGTCGATTGATGTACCCATCGCTTTTGCATAAAGAGGCATCACTTCAGGGAAATGTTTGCGGATTTCATTAATCCTGTCAGTGCCAGCCGGATGGGTGGACAACCATTTGGGTGGCGCTTTTTTATTCACGACGCCCATCTTTTGCCAGAGCACGACACCGGCGCGAGGATCATAGCCCGCGCGTGCTGCGATATCGAGGCCGACGATATCGGCTTCGGTCTCGTCATCGCGTGAGAATTTCAACATAGTGAAATTTGTAACCACACCAGTCACTCCCGCCGCAGTCTTCCCGTTGTAACCGTTATATTCAGCCAAAAGTGCAGCACCTTTAATCGCAAAATTACCAAGTATAGATTTTCCAGCACGCTCCGCACCATGTTCACGCAAAGCATGAGCAATTTCATGTCCCATCACTATCGCCACTTCATCATCAGTCAGCTTCAAGGTATCGAGTATGCCCGTATAAAAAGCGATTTTACCGCCAGGCATACAGTAGGCGTTGATTTGGGTAGAGCCTAGCAAATTCACTTCCCACTTCCATTCGGCAGCGCGATCGTTCCACGGCAATGCGAAAGGAATCAGTTTTTTTGCAATGGCACGCAAACGGATCACTTGCGGATGATTATCGGGCGCTAAGGCACGCTTCTGTTCAGCTTCTTTCATCGTTTGCACATACTGCGCGGCAGCCTGCTGATCTAGAGCGCCACCTAAGTTACCCAGTTTGCGCATCATCGACATCTTGCCGACTTTGACGCCATCTTGCGGCTCGTGGTCTTGCGCCAGAACGGTAGCAGGTAATACACAGGCACTTGCCAGTGATAAAGCGATCAAAGATTTTTTCATGATGATATCGTTCTCCATTTTCATGCCTAGAATGGTAGCAGAATCGGTATTTTTCAATTGCAAAAGATTGCTAAGCAATTTGTTATTTTAAAGCGCCAGTTGCGTCTGTGGTTTTCACCTGATCACCATTCCACGGTGCGACTTTAAATAACAGCAACATGCCAGGGATCGCCAAAGCAAAACAAATCAAAAAGAAATTAAACCATCCAGTGCTAGCAACAATAAAACCTATCAGGGCCGTAGTGAATGTACGAGGCACCGCCGCAAGGCTGGTGAACAAAGCAAATTGAGTCGCGGTGTAGCGCGGATCAGTGGCACGTGCAATGTAGGCAACGAAGGCAGCGGTTCCCAAACCTACGCCAAAGGCTTCGGTCGCGAGTACCACACCTAGCATGATGGGATCAGGTCCCATTTTCGCGAGTAAGGCAAAACCCAAAATACTCAAAGCTTGCGGCACACCAAATATCCACAACGCTCGGTTAATGCCTAATTTGATCATCCAGACGCCGCCCACTACGCCACCTGCAATACTCCCCCAAAATAAAGTGAGCTTAGCGATCGTACCGATTTGCGAAAGTTGAAATCCCAAATCCAGAAAAAACTTAGTCGCCAATGTCGCCGCCATCGTATCGCCGATACGATACAAGAAAATAAAAGCCAAAATCCAAAATGCATGCAACCAGCCAGAGCGCGTCACAAATTCACGGAATGGTAAAACGACAGCCTCTTTCAAATTTTTCGGTGGCGCACCATAGGTCTTAGGTTCTTGCACCAACAAAGTACAAACCAAACCGGGCAACATAAAGGCGGCAGTAATCCAGAACACCCATGCCCAAGAAATCATATCGGCCAAAATCAAAGACAATGCGCCCGGTACTAAACCTGCCACTTTGTACGCATTGACTTTAACTGCCGCGCCTAGACCTTGCTCGTTATCGTCCAAAATTTCACGACTAAAGGCATCAATCACAATGTCCTGACTAGCCGAGAAAAATGCCACCGCAATGGCTAAGGGGATGATCCAAGAAAATTGGCTGATAGGATCGAGCATACCCATAGTACCGACACACAAAAACAAGGCGACTTGAGTAAATGCCATCCAACCACGCCGACGTCCCAGCGATCCAAAACTGAATCTATCCATCAATGGCGACCAAATGAATTTCCACGGATAGGGAAACATCACCAGCGTAAACAAACCGAGCTTCTTGATATCAATACCGGATTTCGCTAACCACGCCTGCACCAGATTGATCAAAATAAACAGTGGCAAGCCTGAGCTGAAACCCAGAAAGACCAAAATCAACATCCGTTTATTGAAGTAGGTTTGCCACTTATTGACGGCGAGTGCTGTCTGTTTTTGATCTGGCTTCTGATCTTGGTCGCTCATATCTTAAGTTCTCTTCTTGAGACGGAAAACCGCAAGACTACCACGCAAATTAGGTAGCCAGTGTATCTGTTTGCCCTCATGCAGCGCGACACATTCCATCACTTGCAAACCGACATCATCTGCCAAATCAGCGAAATCGTAAATCGTGGCGCAACGTACATTGGGCGTATCGTACCATTCGAATGGCAAGGACTTAGATACTGGCATTTTACCGCGCAATAAAGCGGTGCGATGTGGCCAATATCCGAAGTTAGGAAAAGAGACGATAGCTTCATTGCCGACCCGGGCGATGTCACGCAATAAAGGTTCTACATGTTTCATCATTTGTAGCGATGACAAACATAAAACCGTATCAAACGCATGTTCGCCAAACATACTCAGACCATTTTCCATGTCTTGTTGAATCACATTGATGCCGCGCTTGGTGCATTCCAAAACTTTATCATCGGCAATCTCAATACCGTAGCCACTGCATTGTTTATCCGTGCGTAGATAATCGAGCATGACACCGTCACCGCAACCGACATCCAGTACGTGTGAACTTGGCTGTATCCAATCTGCGATAAAGGCGAGATCAGGACGATGCTGTTTTAATTCTTGTACATTCATGCAAACTCCTGCGCGATGCGATTGTAATAAGCTGCCACAAAATTGAGATAACGTGCGTCATCTAGTAAGAAAGCATCGTGTCCGTGCGGAGCGTCGATTTCGGCGTAACTAACAGTGCGTTTATTATCGACTAAGGCTTTAACGATTTCACGACTACGCTCCGGTGAAAAGCGCCAATCGGTGGTAAATGAAGCCAGTAAAAATTGCGCTTTAGTACCCGCCAAGGCCTTACTTAAGTCGCCACCATGTTCACGCGCAGGGTCAAAATAATCGAGCGCTTTGGTGATCAGCAAATAGGTATTCGCGTCGAAGTAATCGGAGAATTTATCGCCTTGGTAGCGCAAGTAAGATTCAATTTCAAACTCAACACCATAACCAAATTGGTAGTCGCCAGTCTTTAAATCACGACCAAATTTTTCTGCCATATCGTCATTCGACAAATAAGTAATGTGACCTATCATGCGCGCGACGCGTAGTCCATTTTTCGGCACCACCTTGTGTGCATAAAAATCCCCGCCATGAAAATCAGGATCGGTCAAAATCGCCTGACGCGCGACGTCGTTAAAAGCGATATTCTGTGTAGAAAGTTTGGGCGTAGAAGCAATCACCACACAGTGACGCAAACGCTCTGGAAACAAAATACTCCATGCTAAAGCCTGCATACCGCCCAGCGAACCGCCCATCACAGCGGCAAATTGAGTAATACCCATCTCATCGGCCACCCGCGCTTGGGCGCGCACCCAATCTTCGACCGTCACCACTGGAAAGTCAGCGCCGTATTGCTTACCAGTGGCTGGGTTGATGTGCATAGGACCTGTGGAACCAAAACAAGAGCCTAAATTATTGATACCGATCACAAAGAATTTATTCGTGTCGAGTGGTTTACCCGGCCCAACCATGTTGTCCCACCAACCTATATTTTTTGGTTGATCAACATAATAGCCAGCCACATGATGCGAAGCATTTAAGGCGTGACAGACTAAAACCGCATTCGATTTATCGGCATTCAAAGTGCCATAAGTTTCCACCATCAAGGTGTAGTCGGCGATGCTAGCACCGCTTTGCAAGAGCAGTGGATCACTGAAGCGATACGCTTGTGGCGTGACGATTCCAACGGATGACATAGGTTTTCCCTTGAGACCTTGACGATCTCATTTTTTAAAAAAATTAAAAAGGGGCTAAAAGATGGGCTGAATGAGGTAAGAGGTACTGCGGCATTCAAGCTCGCTTTAGCCGTATTTATTCGTTTAAATGCTTTTTAAACATTTAAACCGCGCCCGCAAGCTGATTTCAAATCGGCGCAATGTGCGAAGGATAGCGAAGTCTGAGGCTATCGTCAAATTGGACTGAGGAAATAATCGGGGTAAGGACAGAGGGAGGCAGTGCTTAATAAGCACTGCCTCTTGCACCTTATATCTGGCTTTTTACCTCTTAAACGCTCCAAAGCCTACCGCAAAACTTGGAATTAAATTTGCCAGGATAATTTAGCAAATAATTCCGCCTGTTTGCGTTTCGCGACTAATCCTGGCGTTTCTGATCGCGTCATTGTCCATCCTAGATAAGTCGCCGTGCCAACCCCAGCTCTGTGGGTGTACACCAGCGAATTCACGTTACGGCTACTTTCGGGAGCTACTGTGATCGTGTACATTTCAGGATTACGAGTGGTACGGGCATCTTGCACGATAACTCTTAGCGTATCCTTAGAAGTCAAATGCACAATACTATTAATCTGCAATGCAGTTTCCATATAGGCGCGCTCACCGCTACGCGTATGTTCGTCATTAATCCAACTCACGGCATAGCTAGGTTCAAGTTCTAAGCGGTCTAACGGGCGTAACTTCGCACTCATTGAATACGAACCGCCACGCCCCAATCGATTCGCCAAAATATCGATCACATCACCCATAGTCACATCCATAGCGACCCGCGCAATCGCCTTGCCAGGACTAGCGGCAAATCCTGTCGCGATCCGCGCTAAGGAAAATAAATCGCCATTTTGATTCACCCGATTTTTAACATTGGGACTGATATTGATATAGGCAGAACTGTCATATGGGCCTGCCACACGCACACCTGGGGTAAAAGTTTTCGACATGATATTGCCGTCGCTATCTAATTTATATTCCCCAGACACATACACATTTAATTCATTCAAAGCGCCCACACGACCAAACTTCTTAGTCAAATCGGAATTAATACTACGAAATCCGACCTGCGAAAAAAAACCATTATCAGCGCGGAAATCTCTACTCACGTCACGCAAACTGGCCGAAACACCCCACTGGTCATTGCCACGTGACCAATCAAAATAGGCGGCATGACCAGTGCTAGTCGTTCCACGCACCAAATTACCATTAACATCAGTTTGCGCATTGGTGCTACTCATTAACAACTGAGCACGCATCAATTGATTGTGATCCATTTGCCAAACGAAATCGGGGCCTGCCACTCGGTTATACCCCTTGCCCTCGGCATAAGTACGATCCGTCGCGATGGCACCCACGGATAGCAATCCTATACGGAAATTAGCACGAGCATCAGTCGCCATCGAAGCGACTGGACTAGTCGCATAAGCGGTGTAATAGGTATTGGGCACTAACACCAAACCGCCAGCAGCATCACGTGCCGTCACAATACTAAAATCTTTATCTGCATCACGTTGGGTATAACGTAATCCTGCATCGGGATCAGCAATACTGCGCGTACTGATCGCGTTAAAAGGGGTTCTAAAAATATCCGCTCCTTCCAAGAAAAAGGGCCGTTTTTCCTGCACAAAAATACTGAACCGGGTATTCCCTGATAACTGCGGCGAATCCAATTCAATTTGTGAGAAATCAGGATTGAGGGTGGCATCAATAGTGGTGGCAGAATTAGGACGATATTTCATGTCTAGACTAAGCGCCGTAGCACGTGCCGACTTGACGGGCGTTCCAGCTTGATCATCGGTGGTGCGTCGCATTACAAGCTGTGGCGTCGCGCTCCAATTGACGCCAGAAGGCAACTCCTGCATCCCAGTAATCGCATCGGAAAAACATAAATTACAACTGGTTGCCCTAGTCACCTGACCGCTATACATACGATAACGCTGATCACGCGTCATGTTTCGCATCACCAACAAACTCCAAGGTGTGCTTGACTGCTTATCATAAGCAATCGAAGAAAATGGAATTTGATACTCAGCGCTCCAACCGCCATCAAAGCGAGCGGTGGCTACCGAGAATTCATAGTCGGGCGCCGTATCATCACCGCTGGTATCGCTGTAAATGCCATCCATTACCGTGCCACGTGCATTCACATAAAATACCTGTGCCGCTTTATGCCCACCAGTTGGGTCAATAAATAGTCCGAAGAAATCCTGGTCGATACTCACTTTATCGCGCCGTGAAAAAGAATCGCGGATCTGACTTGGATCAGAATCAAAACCCTTAATACCCACATACAAAAAGCGGCTGTCATACAAGACTCTCACTTCAGTACGTTCATGCGCCAAGGTTTTATCAAAAGGTTGAGTTTGATAAAATTTGTCGAATACCTCAGCCTCCTGCCATAATTTTTCATCCAACTTGCCATCCAATTTAATTGGATGCAAACCCTCATTCGAGTTCAGATGCAAAGCCTTAAATTGGGCTTGAGCAGGATAGATTGTTATGGAAGAAAAGAGGCTCAAGGCAAGTAGGATTTTTTTCATGGACATCTTGTTACGAAACTCAAAAAGCAAAACGAAGAAGATAGATGGAATGTAAATATTTGATGCGAAGCTTGGGCAATATATTAAGAATTTAGTTCAAAAAAAAACTGCCCGAAGGCAGTTTTTTTATTTCTGATATTGCTGAATTAAGCAAATTAGAATGCGTGGTTAACACCGAAAGAAGTGCGCACACCAGAGCGATTACCTGCGCCCATGATCAAGCCGATATCAGTATCTTTAGCTAATGCAGAACCTGCTTTTGCGTAGGTGAAAGAAGCGTAAGCAGCAGTACGTTTGCTGAATGCATATTTACCCAATACAACGAAAGTATCTACTTTACCTTTTACATCGCCAGAGCGACGTGTGTTGTAGTAGCCAGTTGTCAAAGTCGTTGCTGGAGTAACAGCAAAATCAGCACCTAGACCAAACACACCGATATTACGACCTGTTGTGTTAACTTCGTTTTCTGCGTAAGTTACTTTCAAAGTCAAACCATCAACAACATCTTTATTCACAACAAACTTAGCACCACCAGTGTAAGCACGCAAAGTTACGTTGCTTGTCGCGTCGCGCAATTGTGAGTAAGAGAATACTGCAGTCAAACCACCTTCAGAGAAAGTGGCTGATGTACCCATGTAGCTGCTAGCTTGTGCATCACCAGCTTTTTCGCCGAAACCGTACATACCGCTAAATACGATACCGCCCAATACGCTTGGTGCTGCGTATTTGATGGAATTATTTTGACGTGTTGCAGATGAAGCACCAACGCTAGTGCCGAATGGACCGTACAAACTGGTGTTGTTCAATGCACCGAAAACGATGTTTGGATTTGTACCAACGTGTGCAACGCCGATTGGATCAACTTGAATCAATGTGTCATAAGCCAAGTTAGTTTGACGACCAGCATTAACTGTACCTAATGAGCCAGAAAGACCGACTGTTGCGATACGATCAAACAATGAACCAGCAGTACCTGAGTCAGCATTCAAAGAGCTTTCCAATTGGAAGTTTGCTTTCAAGCCGTTACCCAAGTCTTCAGAACCTTTGAAGCCCCAACGTGAAGAACTCAAGCCACTTGAATCCATGGACATTTTTTTGCCGCCTGTTGTCGTTTGATTTGACAGGTAAGTCGTGTTCAGATCAACGATACCGTACAAAACAACAGAAGATTGAGCGGAAGCAACAGATGCGAATGCACCCAATACTGCGAAAGCGATAAGTGATTTTTTCATTGAAAAACTCTCCAAAGGTTAATAAATTTCTTTATTTGGCAGTGCTATAAATAATTATCTGCCATATATTCTGTCTCTTGGTGCCGCCTCGCAGTACATCACGCGCGGTTGCTTTTTGCCTCTTATACTAAGTGGCATTGGAACAAATAACACTCTTTTGGGCAAATTGAATCACGCTATTATAAGACATATTTCCGTTTTATGTGGCATTGCAACAACATTGCGCAATTTAAGTACGAAAAAATAGCAACAAGACCAATTTTTCTGTTAACAAAAAAATTGAGCGCTATCAAGGTTATATCGCGATGAAGCCTTACAATACGCGTCTTCCACTGCATTTTTCACAGGTTTTCAATAACTATGTTTAGTAAAAATTTCGATCATTTTTTGATTAATTTTGATCGTGCTTTACGCGTTGTTTCTGGACAGGCAAAAGCGTCTCGCAGCAACCCAGGAAACGCCTGCAATGAACAGGTATTATCCGAGACAGAACGTAAGCACAGCGCGGGTTTAATGCGCGTCAATCATGTCGGTGAAGTGTGCGCCCAAGCACTTTATGATTCGCAAGCCGTGTTTTCAAAATCTAATGAAGTACGTCAACAATTTGCGCACTCCAGCATAGAGGAAGAAGATCATCTCGCGTGGACTGCGGATCGTCTGCAACAACTCAATTCTCATACCAGTTTGCTCAATCCGTTTTGGTATGCAGGTGCCTATGCCTGCGGCCTGATTGCCGGTCGTTGCGGTGATGCGATCAGTCTAGGTTTTGTAGTGGAGACCGAGAAACAAGTCGAAGCGCATCTCGCTAATCATTTAAAAGAGCTACCTGCGAGCGATGAAAAATCACGCGCCATAGTTGAGCAAATGCGTGTCGATGAAATCGAACACGGTGCAGCAGCACACAACTTAGGTGCCAGTGATTTACCCGCACCCATTAAGGTATTAATGCGCGGCATGGCTAAGGTAATGACCACGACCGCTTATCACTTCTAATTCACCCTTAATCTTTAAAATAGGACTTATGCAAAATTGTGCTAGCTAGAGCCTGCCCTCGAATGCCTTAGTCGGGGGCGCGTCGCCGAAGGCAGTACAATTGTACGACGAGGCGACAGCAACGACGCTAGCGTCTGTTTTGCGTAAGTCCTATAAAATTAAATCCGGTCTAATTTGGCGATGCTCAGATCAAGCAACTTCATCCCAAATTTACCAAAATTAATGTGGGCGCGGGCGTTTGTCCCGCTGCCTTCGATGTTCACAATAACGCCCTCACCAAACTTGGCGTGTGCGACATTTTCTCCTATGCGCCAGCCACTTCCGGTGTTTGCTTGTTTCTTATTAAAACTGTTCGCAATGGCATTAGCGCCAGTTTCTGGTGCGTCATCCCACGCCGATTTAGGGCGGGCAAACCAAGTCGGCTGAATTTTCGGCGATAACCATTTCAAAGCGTCTTCTGGCATCTCATCGAAGAAGCGTGAACGCATGTTGTAACGCGTCTGTCCATGCAACATACGGGTTTGAGAAAAAGTGATGTACAAACGCTGACGAGCACGAGTAATTGCCACATACATCAAGCGACGCTCTTCCTCTACGCCAGATTCTTCCTGACTACTATTTTCGTGCGGGAATAAGCCTTCTTCTAAACCACCAATAAACACCGCGTCAAATTCCAAACCTTTGGCCGCATGCACGGTCATTAATTGCAGCGCATCTTGTCCGACTTGCGCTTGATTATCACCCGCCTCCAAAGACGCATGCGATAAGAACGCCGATAGCGGCGACATCACGGTGGGTAAGGCGGCGTCTGCATCAATAATCTCTACGCCATCCGCATTCGCGATCAAACTGCTAGCCGGGCGTGACGCCGGTCCAGCCAAAGCCGGCGCATCGTGCCCAAAGCCTTCTTCCGACACAAATAAAGTCGCTGCATTGACCAATTGCTCTAAGTTTTCTATACGATCTGCGCCTTCTTTTTCGGTCTGATAATGGGTCAACAAAGTGCTCAAATCGAGCACGACTTGTACCATTTCGGGCAAAGGTAAATTTTGTGTTTCAAAGCGTGCGCTTTCGATCAATTTAACAAAGCCACCTAGCGAAGAACCCGCTTTGCCCGCCACATACGGGACTGCCGCATACAAAGAAATATTGTATTGTTTGGCCGCATCTTGTAGCTGTTCGATCGAACGTGCACCTATTCCACGAGCAGGAAAATTGACCACGCGCATAAAGGCAGAATCATTATGTGGATTGTCCATCAACTGCAAATAGGCAATCGCATGTTTGACTTCGGCACGATCAAAATAGCGCTGGCCACCGTACACGCGATACGGCACATTAGCTGAAAATAACGCATGCTCGATCACGCGCGACTGCGCATTAGAGCGGTACAAAATCGCAATCTGACTACGTTCAAAACCATCACGAATGAGATTCTTGGCTTCTTCGGTAATCCATTGTGCTTCTTGAATATCGCTGCTGGCTTCGAAGATTCTGACCAATTCACCATGACCCGCATCGGTGCGCAAATTTTTGCCGAGACGTTTGCTGTTATGTTCAATCAGCGCATTGGCGGTATCTAAGATGTGACCATGCGAGCGATAATTTTGCTCTAACTTAATGAGATTTTCGACTCGAAATTCTTTTTCAAACGCGGCCATATTGCCCACATTCGCACCACGAAACGCATAAATACTTTGATCATCATCACCGACGGCAAATACCGCGCCATGCGTGCCCGCCATCAACTTGAGCCATTTGTATTGCAAGTCATTGGTATCTTGAAACTCGTCGACCAAAATGTGTTTAAAACGCGCCTGATAATGTTCGCGTAAAGGTTGATTGCGACTGAGTAATTCGTAAGTGCGCAATAAGAGCTCGGCGAAATCGACTACCCCTTCACGCTGACATTGCAGATCATACAGATCGTATAAGGCCACCATTTTGCGATTGAAATCATCGTAAGCATCGACTTGTGCTGCCCGCAGACCTTGGTCCTTCGCGCTATTGATGAAGTACATCAAGGTCTTAGGCGGGTATTTTTCGTCATCAATATTATTTGCCTTCAATAAGCGCTTGATGAAGGAAAGCTGATCGCCCGAATCGAGAATCTGAAAAGTCTGCGGCAAACCTGCATCGCGATGATGCGCGCGCAGTAAGCGATTACATAAACCGTGGAAAGTCCCTATCCACATCCCACGAGTATTGATGGGCAGCATGGCGGATAAACGCGTCAGCATTTCTTTGGCCGATTTATTGGTAAAGGTCACCGCTAAAACGCCATTTGGTGAGATCTGTCCGGTTTGAATTAACCAAGCAATTCTGGTCGTTAAAACGCGGGTTTTACCGGAGCCAGCACCTGCCAGAATGAGCGCAGATTGGGCGGGGAGCGTCACAGCAGCGAGCTGTTCGGGATTGAGATTGTGTAGGAGATTTTGCATCCCGATATTATACGGGAGTGTATGAGGCTGTTTCCGTGCTTACGCAAAAAAGACTGATTTTTTATACAGCTAGTTTCTTGGCCTCGTCGAAGGTACGCAACCAAGTCAACTGCAAGACCCGAGCATCGCTGCTGGCACGATGTCGAGCGACACATAACTCTTTTGCAATTTGCTCTTTGGTGACATGCCAGTTTGGCATTTGCTCATCGTCGATAATCTCAAACAGATCATTGAGTTTGAACTTAGGCGTAATTTGTGCCGCGTCGAACAAGAGCGCCATCCACACATAATCCTGCCCCCAGCCATCTGTGTAAACCGTGCGTCCACCGAGGAAGAAATTTAATTGTTCAGCCACAAACTGTGGCGTATTGCCGCGCTCTACCAAGACCTCACGAGGAATCCCGTGAATATTCGCCGCTTGAGTATCCCAATGACGCCACTCATCTTCAGGACGAATCAAAGAACACCAGCCTTCACCATGACGACCTGAAAAGCCAACTTCAATAGGGTAGCTACCCTGTCCAAAACCAGAGGCTTCGAAATCTATAATGATGGGCACGGTCATCATCGTCAACTCCTGTCAGGGAATGAAGTGGGTCGTTGATCGCAGGTGCCAGCAGGGGCTAAAGGCGGAAATCAATGCCTGCGCGGCGCACAATATGGCAATAGCAATTCCATTGTGCCTCAACTGAAAGGCAACACAAGCCTTGGGCCTTGGTTTTGGGAACTTATGATAGGGAGCGTGGTTTTTCGTTCACGCTCTGAGGCAATAAGTGGCGATTATTGGCGATTGACTAAGGTAAGAACTTCGCGCCATGTTCGCGTTGGCGTCTTAAGGTTTTGGTTGCGACAAAGATTTCACGCAAAAAGAAAATAAAGCTACCAACCAAGGCCAATACGGCCAACACAAACAAAGCAGCAATAATTTTGTCGAGTTGCAAACCCAAGGCGTCACCAAGGAATAGCGCAGCAATGACTAAACAAACTAGCAAGGCACAAGTCGAGCTCAAAGTAATCGCACGATTAATTAAATGCGAACGCTGATATAACTCATCCAACTCAATCCGCATAATCGGTGTTAAACCTTTGTCCCCTTGCGAGGTCACAATTTCTTCTAACACGCGTGACCGATCAATAATGCGCGCCAGTCGATTAGTCAACACAGTCAGATTAGTGCCAACGCCCGTCAGCAAAAACACAGGTGCAATCGCCAGTTGAATAATTTGTCCTATGTTTCCCAGATGTAGATTGAGCACGATGTTTCTCCCGCTTTTAAGTATAAACCGTATTTTAACATTGCCATGCAGCATCGTTTGCCACCTAAGGCTCCTACCATTCACGTCAAAAATCGACCTCTAAGTTGAAAAAATCTGCGCTTAGTCGCATTCAGCTAGTCGTCATCATTGGTGTTCGGCATAGTGACGTTATTCCACGATTCATTACAGCTTCACACTACAGATCTACGACTTACTCAATATACCGGAGAACAACATGACAACGCATATGATTTCAGCTTTCGCAACAAACTTAGTATCACACACACCAACCTGGGTTTGGTTGTTACTGGCCGGTTTGTGTGTACTTGGCTTTAGCCAAACTCGCAATCGTCAAATCTCTCTGCAACGTCTTTGCATTCTACCCTTGGTGATGTTAGGACTATCGCTGTCAGGCATGGCGACAAGTTTGGGATTGTCGGCATCCGTTTTGCTGGTATGGGTAGGCGCATTGTTAATTAGCGCATCCAGTTTATTACAGCTCGGTCTAGGTCGCGGGGTCAGTTTTGATTCGGCAAGTCAATTATTCCACGTACCAGGAAGCTGGCTGCCTTTATGCTTGATTGTAACGATGTTTGTAGCTAAATATGCCGTCGCGATAAGTTTGACAATACAACCAGCGTTAGCACAACAGGCTGGTTTTACCTTGGGCTTTAGCGCACTATTTGGTGTACTGAACGGCGCCTTCTTGGTACGTGCCTTGGTCGTTTTACGTTTATTAAAATCTGAAAAATCGACGCTCAATTTCGCTGCTTAAATTTCAATCAGCCAAATAATTAATTATGCAAATTCCAGCCTAAGCGAACAGAGAAATTAACGCTTAGGCTTGGCAAATTCTGGGAATTCTTCCAGCATAAAGGCTTCAAGCTCAGCACTATCCTCGACCCGCGCCGAAAGGTTCACCACGCGTCCCAGTCGATTTGATTCCCAACGAAAATCGCCTTTGTAATGGGTGCGAATAATTTCTATCATCTTACGCACCATTGCTAAATCGATATTGCCACCTAAACCAGCATCCACTTCTATCGTCTGCTTCCAGCCATTGCTATTGACCTTCCAACCACGGAAAGTAAACGTGCCCATGCGCACGCTTTTACTAGTAATCTGAAACACACCACTGGTACCGTCTTGTCCAGACGCTCTTTGCATACTGCGTTTTACATTTGCTTCAGCAATTTCTTGGGCGCTCTGTCCACGTTGTCCCTGTTGTGCCGCCTGATTTTCAGCCGCGGCGGCGGCTTCTGATTGCTGACGTCGTTCGCGAGCCGCGTTAAGCATGCTTGCCATATCCGGCAGCGGCTCTTCAACTTTGACGGGCTTCACTGGCTCTGGCGTACGTTCAACAATCGCATCAGGATTGACTGGACGTGAAATCGCTTTACTGGACGATTTTGGTGGCGCTTTAGCGGCAGACTTTTTGGGTGTAGGTTCGCCCTTTTTGAGTTGCGCGATTTTGTCCATGACAAACACCATGGGGCCGCCTACGGGCTTACCGTTTTGAATATCGGCACGAATTTTCAATAAAAAAAACAATAGCAAACCATGCAGCAGTAACACCAAAGTAATCGCAGCCAGACGCCTAGGTCGAATGCGAATATGGATCAGAATTGTCCCCTGCTCTTCTAGCTCGCGCTCTCGTGATTCTGTGTACAACTTCATGCGGTTCTAATTCAAATTGCTTTGCTTTTTTATGGAAGTTGGCAAGGATACCTCAATCTGAGTGCAAAGCTTGTATCAAACCATTGCAATAGCCTAATTTATTAGCGTTCGTTCATCGTCATCGCAAAACAAATTGTGTATTTGCGCAATAGATGTAACAAAACTTCGCAGAAAAACACGCATATCCCACTCTTTTTGCAGCTTAAATCGACTTAGTTGGCTCAGTGCTAACGTTCACATTTGCTTACAAAGCCTGCTTGTTCCAGCGCCATCAGTTCACTAGTCTTAGCACATCCGCTGGCAGTCCAAATCACACACTGGCGCACATCCTAGTACCGTAACCCACTTGCCCAAGACAGGGAATATGATGACCAACACAATAAACTTCAATCCCACAACTTCAGCCATAAGCGCTGGTGTTTTGCTCTCGCTCAGCGCATGCGGTGGCAATTCCTCGATCACAGACAATGGCGATAAACAAGCCGCCTCCAACAATCCTAATAATGCCACCATGGCAGGTGCGCCTGCCAATGCACCTCTCGTCGCAATAAGCGAGACCGAGGCGGCGCGTTTTTTGGCACAAGCAGGTTTGGAAATTACCCGCGCCCAGATAGTCAAAGTGCAAAATCTAGGTTACAGCGCTTGGCTTGATGAGCAAATGGCAATGCCGCCTAGTATGAGCCGCTGGGATTGGCTGGTGTCCAAAGGCATGAATGATATTAGCCTGCGCAATTCACAGGCCGGATTCGATGCTTGCGCCTGGCGCAAACTGATTAATTCTCCCGATACACTGCGGCAACGAGTGAGCTTGGCGTTATCAGAAATTTTGGTAATTAGCATCAATGGGCTGGTGAATGGCGGCGGTTGGAAAGCCTTCGCCGCCGCGCACTATCTAGATCTACTCGAAGCTAATTGCTTTGGCAATTACCGTGACTTATTAGAAAAAGTCAGCACCTCGACCGCGATGAGTTTGTATTTAACCTTTCGTGGCAATACCAAATTCAATCCCACTACCGGCGCGCTACCCGATGAAAACTATGCGCGCGAATTGATGCAATTATTTAGCATAGGCTTACTTCAGCTACATCAAGACGGTAGCGTGGTGCTACAAAACGGCATTCCCTCAGAAACTTATACGCTCGACGATATCACAGGTCTGGCACGTGTATTCACAGGCTGGGATTTTGATTTAAGTAGCAGTAATCTAAGCACACCTGATTATCACCGTCGTCCGCTCAAGCAAATCCCCGCCAAACATGAAAGCGGTGCCTCTAGCTTTCTCGGACAAACCATCCCCGCTGGTCTTAGTGGCGAAGCGGCGTTGAGTATGAGTTTAGATATCATCTTCGCCCACCCCAATGTCGCGCCGTTCATTTCGCGCCAATTAATACAGCGATTGGTCACTAGCAATCCCAGCCCTGCTTATGTAGCCCGTGTTAGCGCAGTATTTAGCGCTAATAGCGCAGGCATTAAAGGTGATTTAAAAGCAGTTATCAAAGCCATACTCTTAGATGAAGAAGCACGTACGCCAGCCAATCTAAGCAAAACGGATTTTGGCAAAGTGCGTGAGCCCATGATTCGTTTTTTAAACTGGGCGCGCAGTTTCAACGCTAACTCGGCCAGCGACACCTGGCGTATCGGCGACACTTCTGATGCGGGTACTAAATTAGGCCAAAGCCCATTGCGCTCTCCGTCCGTATTTAATTTTTTCCGACCTGGCTATGTACCGCCCAACAGCGCGATTGCAAACGCCAACTTAGTCGCACCAGAAATGCAAATCGTCAGTGAATCCTCGGTCGTAGGCTATATCAATTTTATGCAAAGCGCCGTGAGCGGAGCGCGCAATGTCGGCGACTTGCGCGCAGATTACAGCGCACTACTTAGCCTCGCAGATAAGCCTCAGGCACTGGTGGCGGAGCTCAACCTTTTATTGGCCGCCAATCAAATCGACAGCAACAACACCAACAGCATCGTCAATGCAATCGCCAGTATGCCGATAAAAAATGAGCGAGACCGCAATCAAAGAATCTATGCAGCCTTAACGCTGGTCTTAGCTGCACCTGAATTTATCGTCTTGAAATAGTACATTGATGTAGAACAATAACTGCGAACAATAAGAGAGAACATCATGAATCCAAATATCCCCAATAAACCAAACAACATCAACGCATCGCGTCGCGCGTTCCTGCAACGAGGCTCGGCGCTGGCAGTCGCAGGCGTGGCGACACCATGGGCGATCAATTTGGCCACCATGGCAGAAGCGGCGGCCGCCAATGCGACTGATTACAAAGCCATCGTCTGTGTATTCATGTACGGTGGCAATGACTATGGGAATACCTTAGTGCCCTACGACAGCAGCAACTATAATGCTTACCAACAATTACGCCCCAGCCTGGCCTATCAACGTGCCAGTTTAAGCTCCACGCTTTTAGTACCTAGCACCACGCCCATCGATAATGCAGGCGTCGCACGAGAATTTGCATTGGCACCCGAGCTAGCACCGCTGCTGCCTATATTTAATGCGGGAAAAATGGGTGTGCTACTCAATGTCGGCACCTTGATACAGCCCACTAGTAAACTTCAATACAGCAATAAAAGCGTGCCACTGCCGCCCAAATTATTTTCACATAATGACCAACAATCAGTCTGGCAATCATCCTCACCTGAAGGCGCAACTTCGGGTTGGGGCGGTCGTATGGGTGACCTATTCGCCGCCGGCAATGGCAGTGCGACTTTTACTTGCGTCAATGTATCAGGCAATGCCGTCTATCTGGCTGGCAAGCAAGCCGTTCAATACCAAATCACCACCAATGGATCAGTGCCATTGGCGGGCTTACAGTCACCTTTATTTGGCTCCAGCGCTTGCTCAGAAGCCCTACGTCAGCTGGTAACGCAAAGTCGCACACACCTGTTTGAAAATGAATATAACCGCGTCAGCAAACGTTCCATCGATGCTGATCTCGTACTCAGCAGCGCGCTTACGTCTGGCCCAGAAATAAAAACGGTTTTCCCAAGCGACAACAGCCTTGGCGACCAGCTCAAAATGGTGGCACGCATGATCGCAGCGGCGCCGACTTTAGGCACTAAGCGTCAGGTGTTTTTTGTATCATTAGGGGGATTCGATAATCACGATGGATTACTCACTGAACATCCCGTTCTCTTAAAAACGGTAGCCGATGCGATGGCAGCTTTTTACAACGCCACGCTAGAACTAGGCGTCGCCAATCAAGTGACGACGTTTACCGCTTCCGATTTTGGTCGCACCTTGAGTGGAAATAACGATGGCAGCGATCATGGTTGGGGCAGCATGCATTTTATGTTGGGGGGCGCAGTCAATGGCAAACGCTTTTACGGCACCGCGCCTATCATCGCCAGCAATGGCCCTGACGACGTGGGTCAAGGACGTTTATTGCCGACCACCTCGGTGGATCAATACGCGGCTACTTTGGGTAAATGGTTAGGGATTTCTGACTCGGAATTACTCAGTCTGTTACCTAACTTGTCGAACTTTGATGTCAGTAGCAGAAATCTAGGCTTTGTCTGATTTGCCTCGTGGCGAGCGAGCTTATGTTTAAAATTAGGTTCAGACTTATATTCAGACTTATGTTGGAATAAATCAGCGCCAAGAGAAACTAGACACCGCTTGTTAACGCGGAAAACGTAGCGTCACGGTGGTACCGTCTTCATCCGAGCTTTTCATGCTAACGGTACCGCCATGCGCCTCGGCGATAAGTTTGGCTGAATAGGTTCCTAATCCCGTGCCGCCGACTTTACCATGCGACACATACTTTTCAAAAAACCGCGCTTCGACCGCGGCAGGTACGCGTCCAGGATTATGGATACGGATTTCAATCACTTCACCAACGATCAGTTCACATAAAACATAGTCACCAGCGTGACTCGCCTCCGCGCCATTTTTAAGCAAATTATGTAGCATGGAATACAGTAACAACTGCTCGCCTTGCAATTGCACATGCTCCATTGCATCGGCCTGCGCGCTATCATCCTGCACACTATTATTCACAAACTTTGCTTCGATCACCACGCCTTTACTGGCGAAAATTTTCTGGTTTTCTTCACATACTCGCTGTATCAAAGCATTTAGATCGACCCGCTTAGTTTGCAGCACATAGCGGCCTTGCTCGATTTTGAGGAGGTCACTGGATAAATCAATTAATTGCAAAATATCGTAGGTGCTTTGTTCTATGATTTTAATTTTTCCGCGCTGTTCTTCAGTCAGTGTACTGTCTTCGGAAAATGTCGCAGTGTGTCCCAAAATAATGGCTAAAGGGTTTTTAATATCATGATGGGCGATCCGCTCTACCTCTTCTCGCAAGCGCGAGTTTTCCATTAAGAGATCGTATTTCTCGCGCATATGTTCATGATTAAGCGAAATGCGTATCGCTGCAGCGACACGTGCTTTCAAAATCACAGGATCAATCGGCTTGGTCACATAATCCACCGCGCCCAAATTAAAGCCTTGCGCAATCTTGTCGGCCTCACCTATGGCCGTCAGAAAAATGATAGGAACATGAGCCGTTCGGGGATCATTTTTGAGGCGACGACAAACTTCAAAGCCATCAATCTCGGGCATCATCACATCCAGCAACACCAAGTCCGGCGGGGCGGCTTGGCACACACTGATCGCTTTAAGTCCGTTAGCCGACACCTTAATTTGATACTGGTCTTGTAATAGCCCCGCCACCATCCGTAGATTAAAAGGCGTATCGTCCACCACCAATACTGTGGGACGTTTATTTTCAGGTTTATTGGCGACAGCCTCAGCGTTGTTATCTGAGCTGCTGAGCTTGTGATAAGAATTGGTCAGCGCATTCCGCACTTTGCGTGCTAACTCGTCTGGCTTAAATGGTTTAAATAAAAAATCACTGACACCTGCTTGTATAGCTTGCATAACGTAGTCGCGCTGCATTTCCGCCGAGACGATAATGACAGGAATGCTGCTCAAACGCGGGTCTCTACGCACGGCGAGCAATAGTTCCAGACCGCTCATTACTGGCATCGACCAATCGGTAATAATTAGTTTGGGAGTCAGCACTTTCAGTAGACGCATCGCTTCTTCGCCATTGGTGGCAATCTGAATTTTGGAGTAAGCCAAGGCTTTGAGCTGTTGCACGATAATGTCGCGGATCGCCGAAATATCATCCACGACCAAGATTTCACAGAAGTCAGTCATAATCGCCCAGTCTTGAGATTAAGAACTACAGCAAATTCAATCAGATAGTGGATAATGAAAATACCCGCATTCGACACCAGAAGCAAGATGAAAAAACTATCTTTATCATCAACGCCACATGAGACTATTCCAAGCCGATATAGACAAAAATCAGCGGCAAGCCAACACGGCAAAATGACTGTCATAAGATGAGCAACTCGGCAGAAGATATTTTTTTACCATTAAAACTCCCGCTTCTAAAGCTAATTGCATGATTTTTAAGCGAAAAATAGCAAAGCCATTAGGCAGAAACAGCATCTAAGAGTAAACTACGACCTTATGCTTTTTCGTATCCTGCGAAAAACGCGCCTCTCATACCTCTTGTACCTGTTATTCCTCTAGTGAGCCCGCCCCATGTCTGAAGCCCAATTATCCCCGACTATCACCTTTGCTGATCTGCAATTGAGTGAAGCCATCCAACGCGCCTTGAGCGACGTTGGCTACGAATCGCCATCGCCGATTCAAGCAGCAACCATCCCGACTTTATTAGATGGTCGTGACGTCCTAGGACAAGCACAAACGGGTACGGGTAAAACAGCGGCGTTCGCGCTACCGATTTTGTCGAATATCGACATCCGTCAAACTGCGCCGCAAGCACTGGTGTTAGCACCTACCCGTGAATTGGCGATCCAAGTCGCAGAGGCATTTCAGACTTATGCGCGTTACATTCCTGGCTTTCATGTTTTGCCGATCTACGGCGGTCAAAGCTATGGCCCACAATTATCCGCACTGCGCCGTGGCGTGCACGTGGTGGTTGGTACACCAGGTCGTGTGATCGACCATTTGGACAAAGGCTCGCTCGATTTATCCCAACTCAAAACACTGGTACTCGACGAAGCCGACGAAATGCTGCGCATGGGCTTTATTGACGACGTAGAGCGCATTTTGCAAGAGACACCAGAAGGCCATCAAACCGCGCTGTTCTCTGCGACCATGCCATCCGTCATCAAACGCATCGCGCAAACCTATTTGAATAAACCAGCCGAAATCACCGTCGCCGCAAAAACCGGCACTGCCGACAATATCCGCCAACGTTATTGGTTGGTCAGCGGCATGCACAAGCTCGATGCCTTGACACGTATTCTCGAAGCAGAAACCTTTGACGGCATGATCATTTTTGCTCGTACTAAACTCGGGACTGAAGAACTCGCAGACAAATTAGCTGCACGCGGCTTCTCAGTCGCTGCGATCAATGGCGACATTCAACAAGCACAACGTGAACGCACGATACAACAACTCAAAGATGGCAAGATCGATATCTTGGTCGCGACTGACGTTGCCGCACGCGGCCTCGATGTGGAACGCATTAGCCACGTCGTCAACTACGATGTGCCGTATGATCCAGAAAGCTACACGCACCGTATTGGACGTACCGGTCGTGCAGGTCGCAGCGGCGAAGCGATTTTGTTCATCACCCCACGTGAAAAAAATCTCTTAAAAGCAATCGAACGCGCCACCCGTCAACCCGTGTCACCACTCGAATTGCCGACGATCCAAGCCGTCAACGATGTACGGATTGCGCGCTTTAAAGATCAAATCACCAATACGTTGGCAGAAGGTGAACTCGAACAATTCCTCAGCGTGATCGAATCGTACGAGCAAGAACACAACGTGCCCGCAATCGAAATCGCCGCCGCACTCGCCAAAATGGCACGCGGCGATGAACCTTTGCTCCTCGATAAAAATAAACGCGAAGTCAAAAACGACGACAGCTGGCGCGATGAAGTCAGCTCACGCGGCAGTCGCAGCGAACGTGGAGATCGCCCTGCACGAGGTGAACGCGGTGACCGAGGCGATAGATTTGGTGATCGCAGTGAGCGCGAAAGCCGCGGCCCACGTCGCGAGCACAGCCCACGCGTAGCAGAGCCAGGCATGCGCACTTTCCGTATCGCCGTCGGACACGAACACGGCGTCAAGCCAGGCAACATCGTCGGTGCGATTGCCAACGAAGCGAATATCGATTCCAAACATATCGGCCGCATCGATATCTATGACGATTACACCGTCTTAGATTTGCCCGAAGACCTGCCAAAAGACATGCTCACGCACTTAAAGAGCGTGCGCGTCGCTGGACAAGCTTTGAACATTCGTGCGGATGGCGAAGCAACCAGCAGCAAAGATGAAGCACCACGCAAATTCAGTGAACGAACAGAACGCGCACCTCGTGCTGAACGTACTGAGCGCAATGAGCGTACTGAGCGCGCCCCACGCGAAGATCGCAGCAAACTCGATCAAGTCGTCGCCCGCGCGGCATCGCTTCCGGACGAAGCAGCGCCAGCCAAAGCCGATAAAAAACGCGCAGAAACAAAAGGCAAAGTAGCGATCCCGATGCAAACCTTCCGCATTGAAGTCGGCAAACAACACGCAGTCACACCAGGCAACATCGTCGGCGCCATCGCCAACGAAGCAGGCCTAGACGCCAAACTCATCGGCCACATTGGCCTGTTTGACGACTATTCCACAGTCGATCTACCAATCGGCATGCCAAAAGACATCCTCAATCACCTCAAAGGCGTCTGGGTCGCAGGCAAAAAATTAGAGATCAAAGAAATCGGCACCAGCACGATGTTGGTCAATGCTAAACCTGTTCCGTTAAAAGAACGTATTACGGGTGGTAATCGTCGTGTGGCAGAGAAGGAAACCAAACGAGAGAAAAAACCAGTGACAGCGCGTGGTGGTAGTGGAGGGAGATTTGCTACTGTGAAGGCGGCTACTAAGGGTAAGAAGTTTTGATATGATGGGTTAGCTAAGCATTTCCAGAACAACAAGCTTGTTCTGCGATAAACAAAGTATGCTGTCTAAGTTGAAAAGCGGAATTCCATATCCAATAGAATTCCGCTTTTTTCATTTCCCCAACAAGGAAAGTATTTAACCTTCTCTCATGCTTTTCCCTCTTAAACGTTTCAAACCGTCTTAGCAAGTTACTGGGCTTTCTCTTAGCTGCCTGTGCGGCAGTGAACAGCGTCAGGATATTTTTCCATCCATTCTGCATTTTCTAAGCTGCCTGTGCGGCAGTGAACCTTTACATACAGGTCATTGCCAACGCATTCAATTTCTAAGCTGCCTGTGCGGCAGTGAACACGAGAAACAATGTTGAATCGTTTTACTTAATTTTCTAAGCTGCCTGTGCGGCAGTGAACTGTCTGTAACGTGTAATTCTGATTTTTCTGTTTTTCTAAGCTGCCTGTGCGGCAGTGAACTTTACACCCAAGACAAAGCCGCGGCTTTGATTTTTCTAAGCTGCCTGTGCGGCAGTGAACATATTGGGCTGGCTTGTGCGGCTTTGGCGGCTTTTCTAAGCTGCCTGTGCGGCAGTGAACCATGACCACATGCTCAATGTGACGTATCTAATTTTCTAAGCTGCCTGTGCGGCAGTGAACGAATTAATTCAATCCTTGCTTGGTTTTCTTCATTTCTAAGCTGCCTGTGCGGCAGTGAACGATGGCTGTTTTACCATTGATTGACTCGATAGTTTCTAAGCTGCCTGTGCGGCAGTGAACCATCAATGCGGAAAGATTGACCTGGCATTAATTTTCTAAGCTGCCTGTGCGGCAGTGAACTTAACAAGCGCTTTGCCAGAACATGTCGTACTTTTCTAAGCTGCCTGTGCGGCAGTGAACCACCGCAAATGGATTGCGAGTCAAAGCTATTATTTCTAAGCTGCCTGTGCGGCAGTGAACTGAATAAGTTTCAAAACAAAACGTATTTCTTCTTTCTAAGCTGCCTGTGCGGCAGTGAACGTAACCCTAATGCTGGCGCGGCTTTCGCTTCTTTTCTAAGCTGCCTGTGCGGCAGTGAACTTGCTCAGACATATGCGCGATTAAATAACTAATTTCTAAGCTGCCTGTGCGGCAGTGAACTGGTTAAGAAGTTTCCTAACGCCGGTCGCTTCTTTCTAAGCTGCCTGTGCGGCAGTGAACAACTCTTTCATCATTCCAAATAATGCCTCAATTTTCTAAGCTGCCTGTGCGGCAGTGAACACGCAGCGTCCACGAAAGCATGGTATTTGGTTTTTCTAAGCTGCCTGTGCGGCAGTGAACTTGCGATTGAGAAATTTAGGGATGGATACGGTTTTCTAAGCTGCCTGTGCGGCAGTGAACCAACACAAGATAACGCAAGAATATCGTCCCAATTTCTAAGCTGCCTGTGCGGCAGTGAACTAATTCTTTGTACGGCTCCGTCAACAGTTAAATTTCTAAGCTGCCTGTGCGGCAGTGAACAACTTGGCTCATCCGTTTCATATCCGATGTTATTTCTAAGCTGCCTGTGCGGCAGTGAACGTTGCTACACTGTTTATTTGATGTGGTTGATATTTCTAAGCTGCCTGTGCGGCAGTGAACGTTGCTACACTGTTTATTTGATGTGGTTGATATTTCTAAGCTGCCTGTGCGGCAGTGAACGACTTCCCCAATCTCCAACATATCCCTTAAATTTTCTAAGCTGCCTGTGCGGCAGTGAACAGGCTTTAAAAGAGATAAACAATTGGCAGAATTTTCTAAGCTGCCTGTGCGGCAGTGAACGAGACTACCGACTTCCTGACGACATTGAAGAATTTCTAAGCTGCCTGTGCGGCAGTGAACAGTTAGCATCATTCTATCGCCCTCGATCCACATTTCTAAGCTGCCTGTGCGGCAGTGAACAATTGCACCAAGACCTACAGCGATGACGGTTATTTCTAAGCTGCCTGTGCGGCAGTGAACGCTTGGGCGACTCGCGCAATCTTGGCGCTTATTTTCTAAGCTGCCTGTGCGGCAGTGAACAAAAGATAATGCGCCCGTTTGTTCGTTTTTTCTTTCTAAGCTGCCTGTGCGGCAGTGAACGTTCACAACATGGCGCAATCGTGCGTCCTTGATTTCTAAGCTGCCTGTGCGGCAGTGAACGCACGTGCTACAGCTTTGCGATCTTCTGGATATTTCTAAGCTGCCTGTGCGGCAGTGAACTACCGCCCAATGCGTAACCGTCTGCACGCATTTTTCTAAGCTGCCTGTGCGGCAGTGAACGCATTGATCGCGCCATAGTCAGTCATATTCAATTTCTAAGCTGCCTGTGCGGCAGTGAACGTGTAACGTCTCCAAACGGCGTTACCGTTCAATTTCTAAGCTGCCTGTGCGGCAGTGAACTAGTTGGGCCAACGGTTCGAATTGTTGTTGCTTTTCTAAGCTGCCTGTGCGGCAGTGAACATGAATTTTTGGCTTCATACAAGCCTGTTTTTTTTCTAAGCTGCCTGTGCGGCAGTGAACGCAGCTAGACGCATCGCTGAGCGGCCTCAGCTTTTCTAAGCTGCCTGTGCGGCAGTGAACATAGTTGAGGGATTAGATGACGATGTGCAAGCTTTCTAAGCTGCCTGTGCGGCAGTGAACCCGGATATCCGGCAGGAATGCAAACGGCTCAATTTCTAAGCTGCCTGTGCGGCAGTGAACGATAGTTGACGTGATTTAGAAATTCCTTTTTCTTTCTAAGCTGCCTGTGCGGCAGTGAACTACTATGGAGACGCTGCTTGAAACTGTATTGATTTCTAAGCTGCCTGTGCGGCAGTGAACAGATCGTGGGCGTTTTATACGTCTGCGGAAAATTTCTAAGCTGCCTGTGCGGCAGTGAACTGGCAAATGCTGTTGTCATTAGTGACCCCGCAGTTTCTAAGCTGCCTGTGCGGCAGTGAACCTGCGTACTCGTCATAGTGAGCTGGTTGTATTTTTCTAAGCTGCCTGTGCGGCAGTGAACATTTGCAGTCACTCTGCAAGATGTGTCATGACTTTCTAAGCTGCCTGTGCGGCAGTGAACGTCGGCGGTCGTCACAGGTGCAGGCCCTGCGATTTCTAAGCTGCCTGTGCGGCAGTGAACAGCGCCTCTTCTGATGCTTGTGGCTTGGCAGATTTCTAAGCTGCCTGTGCGGCAGTGAACATGCCAAAGCAATCGCAATCACTGACTCAATTTTTCTAAGCTGCCTGTGCGGCAGTGAACGGATGCAGGGCTTCCACGGCGGCGGCCAGTACTTTCTAAGCTGCCTGTGCGGCAGTGAACTAGGTAGACGTTCGCAAAAAATTGGCTTGATATTTCTAAGCTGCCTGTGCGGCAGTGAACAGCGCACCGCCAAACGTATCTATGCGATCAAATTTCTAAGCTGCCTGTGCGGCAGTGAACGGCTGCAGGATGGTCTTGCTGTCGTTTAATTTTTTCTAAGCTGCCTGTGCGGCAGTGAACGGCTCAACCATTTCAGTCGATCTGGCTTATTTTTTCTAAGCTGCCTGTGCGGCAGTGAACTGCACCAGAAAGGTCGCGCTAGGCCGATTCACTTTCTAAGCTGCCTGTGCGGCAGTGAACGTTCAGTGTTAGTCATCATTACTTCCTTTCAATTTCTAAGCTGCCTGTGCGGCAGTGAACATGCGCGAATAGTAGTTACACCGATTGGCGGCTTTCTAAGCTGCCTGTGCGGCAGTGAACAGTTATTATTGTTCTTAAGGCGATCTTATATATTTCTAAGCTGCCTGTGCGGCAGTGAACTTCTGACACGACATTCAACGACGACTCGAATATTTCTAAGCTGCCTGTGCGGCAGTGAACGAGGCAATAATGCAAGCATGGGACATCGTGAATTTCTAAGCTGCCTGTGCGGCAGTGAACCGTCGTCAAGCTGTACAGCAATTGATAGTTGATTTCTAAGCTGCCTGTGCGGCAGTGAACTTTGACACGGCTTGGTATTGGACTTCTACGCATTTCTAAGCTGCCTGTGCGGCAGTGAACTGGCGTACACCTCGGCGGGTGTATGTGCAGTATTTCTAAGCTGCCTGTGCGGCAGTGAACATGTGTACAAAGCTGAAGGAGGTTTATTCAGCTTTCTAAGCTGCCTGTGCGGCAGTGAACACTCGCTGTTTGACGAAGTCAATCGCATTCGCTTTCTAAGCTGCCTGTGCGGCAGTGAACCAAGGGAGGTTTAATTGGTACTTGGGTGCGTATTTCTAAGCTGCCTGTGCGGCAGTGAACGTATTGTTGGCGTGCAAGGATTCGCGGGTGTCTTTCTAAGCTGCCTGTGCGGCAGTGAACGCATGTTTTTCTTTCTGAAGGGTTTAAAGCAATTTCTAAGCTGCCTGTGCGGCAGTGAACACGGCCTCAAATTCAGCCCGCCACCCTTTTGTTTTCTAAGCTGCCTGTGCGGCAGTGAACCAAAGAGGCCATTTGACCCGCCGCAACGTTTTTTTCTAAGCTGCCTGTGCGGCAGTGAACGGTGCGGCGGGTGTTGCGGTTAAATTGCCAGATTTCTAAGCTGCCTGTGCGGCAGTGAACGAGACGATATGACTATCGAAACGAAATCAGTATTTCTAAGCTGCCTGTGCGGCAGTGAACAGGACTTGCTCTCTCCAGACGTGGCAGCTTGTTTTCTAAGCTGCCTGTGCGGCAGTGAACTAACTCAAACTAAAGCACATTGCGACAGCATTTTTCTAAGCTGCCTGTGCGGCAGTGAACATTTTCTTTGATAAGTTATTTACAGTTTCGCTTTTCTAAGCTGCCTGTGCGGCAGTGAACGAGGCGGTAAAAGAAGCTGAATCACTTCAAGATTTCTAAGCTGCCTGTGCGGCAGTGAACGTAAAGCAAAAAATAAATTACTACGCTAAAAATTTCTAAGCTGCCTGTGCGGCAGTGAACGAAGCCCACGCGCGCGCGGCATGGCAACTGGCTTTCTAAGCTGCCTGTGCGGCAGTGAACAAGAGCGCCCTCATCGCTGTCATGCTTCCCTATTTCTAAGCTGCCTGTGCGGCAGTGAACGAAACTCACGCTGGCGTTGTGCGTTTGTCTTTTTTCTAAGCTGCCTGTGCGGCAGTGAACCCCAGTAAAGATGAAGAATCTGCTTGGGAAACTTTCTAAGCTGCCTGTGCGGCAGTGAACGTAACCAGCCGATATTGACATCTTGCAGTAATTTTCTAAGCTGCCTGTGCGGCAGTGAACAGCATTCTACTAAGAAAAAAATAAGTTGCAACAAACACTTAGCGCATTTTTTCGGTTTTCACCAATGTTCTAAGGGCTTGTTGCAACTATTTGATTTTTATAATGTTTTTTTAAAGAGCAATTTGATTGGTATAAATTGGTGTTTGATCGTATTGACCAAACACCTTCCAATGGCGGATTTACGGTGTCAGTTGCCTATTTGTACTGCGCAGCAAGATCGTGATTTGCGAAATGGCTAGCACATTCATCGATCCTAAATTTGTAAACACACTAGCTGATGCATATTCACTTGATCACGCATATTGCCTGCAAACCTCGGATTCGCATTTCACCATTATTGAGCTGACACGCCAAATATAGCGATATTCAATAAATCGGCCTCGCTTACATACACCGTACTGATCTGTTGTTTGGTGAGTGTGTCGGGAATCAAGTTTTCTTTGATTGCATCGGTATGAATATGGTAGTTCACCTTGGCCAAATTGCGTCGAATATCCCAACCTAACTGCGCAAACTTTTGCGCTTTCAGGTGTTGGAATTCTTTGATCAAATAAAGCTTAAACTCTACCGAGATCCAACTCGCAAACTCAAACGCAATGTCCTTCTGCGCATAAGTGCAACCGTAGCGTCCCGCCTTAGAGATCAAGCCGATTGCGCCAGTGGATTCTATCCATTGTTTAGGTGTTAAGGTAAAACTATTGAGACCGGCTTCCTTTCTAAACCCATCGAATTCGATGGGTTTAAAACCGGGATTATTCAATTGTTCTCAGATTCCTAGAAATTCAATAGTGTTACGATTACGCAACCAGTTACCAACAATAATGTCGGTTCTGTCCACACTTTTGTAGCGAGCAATATCAGTGATGCAAATATACTCAATACACATTGAATGTGTAAGAACCAACTTCATGTTCCATTACTTGGAGTTTGGTTTTCATGCCCTATAACCTCATATTTAAGATCAGCATTACAACGGCTTAAAAATCAGGAACAGTCGCGACTGAGCTTAACCCGTATGAGGTAAAAACACCGGACATCGGTTGAGAGAATTCTTCCCTCTCAATAAACAGTTGAAACCGTTCACCGCGACTTAAACTACCTAAATTAATAAAAGGTTGATGCAATTTTTGTTCTTTAAATCCCTCCAATGACATCAGTGCTTGTTCTAGCGAAATGTCTTTTCGACTTGCCTTTCTTCTGGCAAGTCGATGTACATTTGATTTCGCTTGCACACGGCTAAAACAATAATACCGTTTGATATTTTCTGGTACTGCCCGCGCCTGCGTAATATGCACATAATCATTCAGTCGACGAAGCCATTTTGCCAAATCTAGTTGTGCCAACGTAGCTTCATCGAGTGCAAATATTCTCAATTTATTTCCTATAAAACCAGAGATATTTTCCTGACCAAGTTTATATTGAGGGAAAGACACGCCAACTGGTTGATCGGGGTATGCATTCTGGATTTCGACCAATGCTAAATGAAGTTGCGTATATAGCTTTGGCCAAATCGCATACATACCTACTTCAGCTTGCGGTAGTAGAGTAAGTTCCTGATAGTATTTCATGGCTTATTCCTTGCTGCTTTGACCAAAGACCCCACCTCGAACCAAAACTCCCATGACGTAGTGTTCTTGTTCTTTGCTGGCTAGCTTTTCACCTAAAGCAAAGCGATCAAACAAACTGTAAAAATCAAGCTTTTCTTTTGGCGTTCGATAAGCTTTGCCAAGATTAGTCACTGCACCGTATGGCTCAATGGCGATTGGACCAATGTTGGCTGTTTCAAACTCTGGATACCATGTATCAATTGAACGAAGTGCGTTTCCAATTTTTTGTGAATGCATGGCAGCGACATCTTTCACTGCATAGAGAATTTTGCTTTTGTCGCCTTTACCTTTATCCAAAACCAATTCTTCACTCGGATACACTTCTTGCGCTATACCGACCAATGCATAGGCATTAACAGAAATGAGAAACGCTGGTGCCTTTCCACTCAAAGTTTCTGCAATTTTATCAGCCAAAACTTGTACATCGGAGTGCGAACTATCAAAATGCCGTGTTGAAAATTCGTTTGCGTCGAATATCCAATGCTCACTTCCAATCTGCACATGAACTTCGATCTTTTCTGCGCCTATTCGGTTGCGCCATAAATAACGTCCATTTGCAATATTGATGGCATAACGTCTAGCTAACTCGGTAAAGCCTTCTTGCTCTATATAGTTTTTGGCGACCGTTTCATAAGACTGCTTAAATAAGGCGTTATTACATGCAGAAGGTGTTTCTACTCCGCCTAAAACCTTTAATGTGAAATGTAATTTCAAGGTATCTTGATGCTCACCCAAAGCACAAGCATCTACTTTTTGTAGATTGGCTTTTTCAACTTCTGCATTCAATTTTAGTGGGTCATTTTGAATCGCTGGTTTAAGACGATTCGAGATAGTACCTCGTACGGATTTCTCAATCAGATTAAGTGGCGTTGATTCTTGCGTACGTTTTTCCCAGGTTGTGCCATACAAATAGCCATCTGAGGAAACAAGTTTTTTTTCAAATGCGAGTACAGATGCGATCATATTGTCATTTTTAGCCATGATAATTCTCCTATGCGTTCAAAGTATTTGTGGTTGATTCAATGGTGCGGCAAACGTACAAATTTTTTGCTTGATCAGCATGGTATTGCCATAGCATGTGATCCAAATTTTGAATGCGGTAAGGCATCACAAACTCACCAAGCGTAACGACACTTTCAGCAAATCTATGCGGAGTATCCGTATCACGTTGATTGACAGCCTTCCCTAGTTCAGAAATGCCTTGAAACCCAACAGCTATAGGCACTAGCCAACCCGATTCGCGTCGCTTACTAGTCCAACTTACCTTACCGTCGGCATCTTGTTCTGAGCGATGCTGTACGCTTAAATGACTAATTAAGGCGGTCAACACATCCTCGCCGTCTGTCATTGCTGCAACCAATAAATCACGACGTTCAAGTAAGACATGCCCCAGCATCAGTTTGCGTGTAAGTGCACGGACACTGCTCTCAATGTCTTCATCAACCAAGTGTAATTCTGATTTTTTTGCGGATTGAATATCGCCGCTCGCCATTTTTATTTGTATAAGAATGGCATCTACTTTTTGCAGCAAATGATCACTGTGATCGGGATCGACGTTCTTATATTCGATCAGCAATGACACTTCTAAATGGCAACGTGCTTCTTCAATAAAAGCGGGACGGCTACCATCTTTATCCAAAGGATTGGAGGTGCCAATAATAGAGTGAACATAATCCCCATTTCCTTTATACGTTTGCAGATTCAAATCATGGCAACTCACTGCAACAGATGAAAAAATTAATTCACTAAATCCAACTTCATTGAGACGTCGCTGCAAGGCGTGTACCGCCCCCAGCCATGCCGTCATAGCAGGAAATCCAATCGTATAAGGGCTACTCATCGCATTGGCATTGTGGATTTTTATGTGTGGGAGTAAAACAAAACGTCTCATTTGAAATACTCCTTATCGTTGGTAATGGCATCTTCCACAAAGCCACGGATATGCCTCAATTCATCATCACTCAACAAGATGCGCTGGTCTTTTAAAGTGCCCTCGTAGGTTTGCACAATCCAACGTGAGAATTGAAGCGCGATATCATCTATCCAATCGACATTCGATTCTCGCTCAGCTACTAGCGCATCATCGAGCCAGATACGCTGTGCTCCGGGTAGAGATTGATAATGCTCAGATGTTGACCAGCCGCTTTCGAACGCACGGATTTTAAAGACTTGCTCTAAGACGCGGTCGATCACGCGCGTAATCAACTTGGGAATTTGTTGGCGTACTGTGCGATTATTGGTTTCGGACTTCATTAACTCATGTAGCTCAATGAAATCATTTCTAAATAAGAAAGGGCGTAAGCTGTTTCTAAAGAAATCCTTTGCTGGCAATCGCACTTCACGTATGTGTAACTGAGGCGGAACACTGATCAAAAAATAAAATAGCCCTCTATTCTTACTATTTAATGTACTAATATTTTGTGGATTTGATCCACCATATGAAATCATCGCCACATTTGGTAAATCATCGTACCCAAACTCATCAAACAAGTTATTTTTACGTGCAAGTTTTGCTCCTTCATTTTCTTTTTGAAAGCGGATCGCCTCAACTTTATCTTTCAAAATGCTGGAAATTCCTAGCGACGTTAGAATAGATAACAAATGGTATCCGTCATCAACAGGGAAAAAAACTTGCTTAACTAAGGAACTGGTAGTCTGTACGTTATCCTTCTGAATGAGCTGCAAAAAATCCCGCCTTATCTGTTCATAATCAATATTTGGAATTTTTAACGCCAATTGAATCTCATTACTATCACTTTCTAAATGGCTTAGGACTGAGCGACCATCATCTAAAATAATGTTTAAAAAATTCCAAACATTTATCGCCTTTCCATTTGCATAAACATCCCTTTCATAGAAAATATTTCCACTTCTAAAATAACCATCGACGTCAGGCTGACATTCCGCAATGTTCGAAGAAGTCTTCGCGTCAGGATGACTGACTTTTGCAGTATGGCTCTCTATCGAAATTTTCGATGCAAGCCTAGCAGCATCTGGGAGCCAATTTGACAACAAAAACATTTGTTCAGCTTCAATTTTAATACTTGCTAAGTCTGACAAATCTTTCACTGACTTGCTCTTCTCTTTGATTCGAGCAGCAATTTTTTCAGTAAAGAAATTTGAAATTTGTTGATTCATATATTCATCTTTCGTTAAATTAATTTACAGAACTAAGATTGAACTATTCATTTCATATCAGCACCTCATCTGTTTGCATTCGCTAATCAGAAGCCTATGAATATCAGTTTGTTTTGACACGCAAACCAAATTGATCGGAATATTCAAACTCCTTTCCCCCATAACTTTTATCGTCTGGATTGATAGGTATAGAAATCTCTCCATACCTTAAAGATTTTGTTCGCATTATTTGCTCATCGTGGTCAGTAAGATTTGTTTGTTGATCGAACCCACATTCACGGCGCAGTGCTTGTTCATAACTTCTGTTGAGCCATAAGCGCTCAGATATTTTCGAGGGTAGTTCTGAACTCCGACGTATGCCTAACATCGTCTCTCTAGGAATTGGCTTACCCTTTTCATCTTTTTCACAAAAACAGGTTTGCCCTGTTTCCCATACCAAGAACATCGACAACTCAGGCTTACTCGCTCTAAATCGTGTCAATTGTTGAGGCAATGCCGTCATCCACCAATAGGCAGTCAGCCAATCTTGCAAACGCTCGGGGCCTTTTGCTTTGTAGTTCGTTAGGATATTGCTGATTGCCTGATGCTCTAAATCAGCAAGCCGCTCGGCTGGTCGCAACACATCCACAGGCAAGATACGTGGTGTCGCATCCACTTTTTTGTTGAGCAGTTCTTCATCAAGTAAATGACATAAATCATGCGTTTTCAAACGCAGACTCTTGGCGTTTTCAAAGCCTGGTCGACAATATGCTGCAGCATTCTTATTACGTAAGGCTTTAAGATTAGTTTGCATAATCGCGATGTTCGTCTGCGTCACAGCCGTTGTCCGATGCCGCCGTACTCGCCCTGCTAATTGAATAATGGAGCGATAAGAAGACGGCTCAATCACAGCCCAATCAAAATCATGGTCACGCCCTACTTCTTCAACCGGAGTCGCAACTAATATAAATAGAACATGTTCCGTTTTGGCTTGATTAATATGCTGGCGGATAATTGGATTATCAAAAGCTATGGGCATCTCATCTGACTTCTCTTTACGCTTTAACACCTGATCTAAATGTTGTTCTTGCTCATGTCTTAAGAGTAAAACTTGGCGACTGTGGTACGCCATCACTTTGGGCGTACAGCCTTCCGGCCAATCGGTTTCCAACAAATAATTTGTTAATGCGATGCATGGCGGAATATTCGCCACACGCATGACGCCAAATGAGATTTTTTTTCCTGTCAAATTATCGACTGAATGATGTGCAAGATGTAACTGAGTTGCAGCAAATTTCATCTGTTCAAAAAAGAGAATTTCGGATTTATCCGCAGCCTGTTCTCTTATCAGCGCAATGCACGGCACGATATAAGCTTTGCGCTTAATGACTTGACTCAATAATTGTTTAACGCGAGATTGAATAAAATCTTTGTGCGTGCTTCGATACTGCAAGTAGCGATCTTCAGAAGTAGCTTGGTCAATAAAATGTACTTGTGTATTAAATTCATCGACCCAGGCACAGGCAATATTGGCATGCGCGTCGAGGAACTGCCGATGTATGCGCCAACCTTCTTGATAAGCATTAAAATAGCCTTCTGCTAAAGTAGGAGGAATCGTCGCGGAAGAAATCATCACCTTACGTCCGAGCATTCCCGCCAAATGAATTAATCGTCCGATTGAGATCAAATCATTGCCATCAAAATCATCAATCTCATCAATAACCAAATCGGAAGATAGCAATCGCAAACAAGGCAAAATGTATTTTCCACCGCGCGTGGTTTCCGTCGCTGCCATGAGGTGATCGATAGTACATGCGAGTACTGGTTTATACAGAAAAGCCTTGTTTTTTTCCGCTAACTTTTTTTCATGCTTGGGGAAAATTGCATCCAGAAATTCAGCCGTGGGCGACTCATCGTAATCAATATCTTCGTCTAACAAGGCTTCCAAGGATTCCGATCCGGCTTCGTCATAAGTAGATTCCGTAACGACGAGCTTACTTTTAGATTTATCGTGGAGTGCTTTTACGGCCGATGAACCAATCAATACAGCAAGCTCATCTGAACCCAAACCGATCCTGTCGCGGTATTCATCACCTGTTTGCAACGTCAAAGTGCGTAAGCCGAGCGCCAAAATAAAGCGCAGACTTTCACCATCATCCGATAAGGCACGCATAAGCTTAGCGTTTGCCATGGTTTTGCCACATCCAGTGCTCGCCATATTCACAATAAACCAGCCGTACTTGGTATCGATAGCTTGTTGCTTTTGGCGAAATACAGTGACTTTCCCGACCGCTTGATCCTGCCATTCGAAACCCTTTGGACTTTTCTTCTTCAGGCTTTGAATATCGTAGGCAGATATCATCTCAGAACTAAAGCGTGATAAAGACTGCGTGACAGATAGCGCCTGTTGACTCACATTCACTAAATGCTCATCAAGGCGCTGTTTGAGCTTTCTTTCTTGATCCGTATTGGCGTACAGATCAAGGCTTGTTTTCCAAGTTGTGCTTGCCGAACAGGATGAGTAATAATGGTCGCCCAACATCAACGACAATCGGGCATGGTGTAGAACAAGCCGCCATGTACCATTTTCTATTACCTCAATTCCAATCTGTTCTTCTAGAAGCAAGCGTCTCGCCCATTTTTTTACTTTACTTAACCATGCCTCGGATTGCGACAGCAAACCGTGAGGGAACACAAAACAATTATTTAAACGATTTTTGTAATCAGGTCCGTCAACAATGCTTTGATACCCCCATTTTGCGCTGACACTTTTCAATAAGGAGCTAATATCTTTTCGTTCGGCGCCGTAATATTGATCCTTATCCTGAGTCGCAGGTAAGCGATGATGCGTGACAATCAGCCATGCAAGGAGTTGCGCTATCGGTGGCAGATTTTCTAACGGCTTTTCGGAGTTTTTACCAATAGATTCAATCAAAAATCGATCATCAATTTTTCCTTGAGAGAGTAGATTCAACCATGCTTGATCCGTCTTCGTTTCCCCTGCGTAGTTGACTAGCGCATGCAGTAACAAACACGATATCCATTCATGGCGAAGAGGATCACCTTCCTTGCTACTTTTCTTCAATTTATCTTGAAACAATAAAGTTGCCTTGCCCCAGTCATGTAAAAGTGCTGCAAGTGCGGTCAGAGCTTTTATAAGGGGTAGATACTGCCAATTATTTTCCCATCCTCCATGTTGATGATCCTTCCGCGTCGAATTCACGGGCACTATTCCTTGAGAATTAAACTGTCGACGATTACCGACGATCCAAGCCAACTCGCTCCGACTCCGCGACCGTATCCAATGACAAGCAACAGCCGTATTTTTACTGGCGGTCTGCCGCAACATTTTTTTTAACGTCAACAAACCGTCTTCAGTAATCACCGTCTGCCAGGTGTTATCGCCTATGCGATCAGCAAAGGCATCTAGTACACGACGGGTTTTCTTTAAGGCGTTTTTTTGACACTGCGATGTAAAGATGACCATCATGACTTTGTTTCTTCCGCTTTGGCATCAATCTCTACTTCACCTCTCAATGACAGTTCTTTCATTTGATCAAACATAAAATCCAGCGCCTTATGATTAGTAAAAGCCAACAAACATTGCTGCCGAAACTCTTGTTCAGTAGCGTTTTCTTTAGCACAGATAAATGCCCAGGGTAGTACCAGCGCATCTTTGATGAGGTCGGCGACATCGAAGACCAGTGCGCCTCTGCGAGTTTTGCCGTGCATGACGGCAAAGCCATGGGGAATACCCAGTACCCATAGCGTCGTGGCGGCTAATCCATATGCTAGGTAATTGCCGTGATTGAGAAAAGCGTTGGCGCGGTCGGTGCTGTCATGATCGCGGATGAAGTTGACTTGTTTTGTTTGTCCTGCGGCATACTTGTAAAGTGCTTTGGTAAGCTGTGCTTCGGCTAGCAGTAAATCGCTCGCTTTTTCGGTGCTGCTGATGCGTTGCTCGCAATGGCTGAGAGCGGCTTGTATGTTTGCGTCATCTGCATGAAAACCTTCTGCACGTAGATCTTTGTCTTTGCTCCAGACTTGGCGTAGAAATTCTATGCGACGTTGTTGTAAGGATTTGGCGGTGGCGAGTCTTTGTTCTGGATCAAACCAGAATGAGAGCCAGCCTTGTACGTATTGGGTTGGTCGATATTCGCTTTGCGGTGTCATCCATTCGATTTCGTTACCCATGTAAAGTGGTATGCCACCACCGCCGCAAAATCCGACCAGCACGCCAGCGCGTGCCAGCATTCGCACTGCGGCGTGGGTAATGGAGGTACCGGAGCCTAGCATGAGGACGGTTGTGTTGACGATTGGAATATTCCAATAATGATTGTCGTCTTTTGCCTCAGTCAAGTAGAGCACGCGTCCATCTTTTTGCATTACCCTACAATGCTCCAGATAATAAAGATTGGCACGTTTCGAGTGCAGTATCGCTTTAAGGTCTGAAGGTGATAGATCGTCCATAAATTCCTTGGTTCAATTTCTATTTGTCTTTGTGGTGGCGATGATTTGAAATGTGGATCTACATTATTTTTGACTCGTTTGATTCAGACTTCTGATTTGACATTCCTCAAACTTATTTCTGGATGCCGAATCAAGCTCGGTATGACACTACAAAGGTGCTCATTTCTTTTACTGTTTTAGTGACCGACTTTGATAGTATGTTGAATAATTATTTTTTCCTATACTGATTACAAACACATGACCATTTTTCAGGCAGATCTTTTGATAAAAATTAAGGGACATCTATGAATTCGCCGGACCGTTTTCCTTTTCGTTGGGATTTGTTAATGCGCTATCGTTTGATTGAGATCGTCGCGCAATGGGAAGGTCGTCTGACGACTAATCATTTGATGAATAGTTTTGGAATAGGTCGGCAACAGGCGAGTAAGGATATTCATTTTTATTTGTCGTCGATTGCACCTGACAATCTGGTCTACGATAAGTCACTCAAAGGCTATACTCCCGCTGCAAATTTTGTGCCTGTATTGACGACGGGGACGGCGGATGAATATTTGCATGTACTAAGTCGTAGCAAAGATATCGCACATACGTTTACTGGATTGGATTTAGGTTTTACGCATACTGAAATTTTGCAGGTGCCGTTACGACAGATTGATCCTTTGATTTTGCGCACTATTGTGCAGGCTGCACGCGGACATCGACGTGTTGATTTAAGCTACATATCAATGACGTCTGGTGTGGAGGAAGGCCGCATTATCGTGCCGCATACCTTGGTGTGCACACCTTTACGCTGGCACGTGCGAGCGTATTGTGAAAAGCATGGTGAATTTCGCGATTTTGTATTGAGCCGGTTCCGTGGTGTGCCTGAGCTACTAGAAGAGAGCACACATACCAACGACGAGGATCATCCTTGGCATACGGAAGTGACGATACAGATTAAACCCGATAGTCGTCTAAACAGTACCCAACAAGCGATATTGGCGCATGACTTTGGGATGGTGGATGGGTGTTTACATGTAAAAACACGTGCGCCTCTAGTGAGTTACGTGTTACAAGCATTTAACTTAGATGCGAATAAGCTCGATGCAGATCCGTTAGCACAACAAATCGTGATCGCGAATCGACATGAGATCATGGGCTATTTGTTTAATAAGTGATTATTTAGTTGCTCTTTAGATCCATAGAATTCGATGAGTTTAACGTAGCTAGAGCGCAATTAATTCTATGTCCTAAAAAAGAAATTTGCCAATAAAGCAAAGTTATTGACGTGATATAAGGGAGTTTGAAGTCGCGGCCGAAGTTGGTAAGAAGACCTCCAACAAAAAGTCCACCTTAAAACTAATCAAGGTGGACTTTTTTGTGCAAATTTGACGGCAGAAATTTCTAGCCCACCATCAATATTGTTCTGACCTATCTCACATCAACAGTCTTATCTAACTTCACAAAGTTGTCCAACATCGCCAGAGTAAATCAAACGGTTGCAGCGGCTGGCATTGAATTGTTGGCAGGAGCTAGAATCGCCTTGTGAGCAAGCGCATAATAAATCAACGCAATACTCATAAGTAATGGCATAAGCTGGACTCATAGATACAGCAATACCAAGGCCAATCGCAAAACTAAATAGGGCTTTTTTTAATTTAATCATTGTTGTCTCCATTGATTGATTTGTTGAGTGGCTAGTATTAGACAGGCCACAAAAAATACTATCATGAAATTTTGTTTTGAAAAATTAATTTAAATAGAAATTAAAAATTGATTAAAACATCACATTATAGTGATTTGTTCGTCCCCAATTAGTTCGAGTTAAAAAAATCAGATACAAAAAAACCGCCACGAGGGCGGTTTTTTTGGGCGCTAAACTAGCGGCGAAATTATTTGCTGGCTGCTGGTGTAGCTGCCGCTGGTGCTGATGCTGCGGCTGGTGAAGAAGCGGCTGCCGATGCTGTCGCAGATGCTGCTGAAGCACCGACGATTTCTATCTTGGCTTTTTCTTTCATTTCATCCAATAATTTTTTCAAATTCTGTTGTTGAATTTGTTGAGTCAAACGTGGTTTGACTTGCTCTAATGTTGGCGCTTCTTTAGCACGTATGTCGTCTAACAAAATCACGTGGTAGCCAAATTGGGATTTGACTGGCTCTTCGCTGAATTTGCCTTTTTCCAATTTAACGACTGCTGCGCCGAATTCTGGCACCATGCCGCGTGGGTCAAACCAGCCTAAATCGCCGCCTTTTTCTTTGGAGCCTGGATCTTTAGATTGTGCTTTCGCCAGTGCTGCGAAAACTTTGACGTCTTTTTTCAATTTAGCGATGATGGCTTTTGCTTCGTCTTCTTTCTCTACCAAGATATGACGGGCAGAGACTTCGTTACCTGCTGTTGCTGCTTTGATTTTGTCGTATTCTGCTGCGTATTGAGCGTCAGTGACTGGGCTGTTTTTTAAGAAATCATCCACGAAGCCTTGTGCCAAGATGCCGAGACGTGACATTTCGATTTGGTCTGCTGTTTCGCCTTTTTTGTCCAAGCCTTTTTTGACTGCTTCATCTGCCGCCAGTGTTTGCAATGCGAGGTTGTCGATAATCATTTTGCGCATTTCTGGTGTGTCTGGCATACCTTGAGCGGCTTGCTGTTTCATGATCATGTCAACTTGTTTTTTGCTAATAGCTTTACCGTTAACAGTTGCGGCGATCACGTCGGCGACTGAATCAGCTGGTTTGTCCGTGCCTTTTGAGCAGCCAGTCAATGCCATAAGTGCTATTGCGCTACCAATGACGAAACGGGATTTAATCAACATCGTGGTGTTCCTTTATGATTTTCGGTGTAAGACAGCAGCAAAGCTACTGCGAATTAATGATAGTAATGGTAATAGTAAAACTGCAAAATAAGTGGCTACTGTCAGCGGTAGTCAATCGTTTAAAAAAGCGATTGCGAATTTTACCTGTGATTTCACAATTACACTTAAAATTCGCACAGTTTGCGCGGCTTGTTTGCTTGTTTCAACACAAAGACTAAAGAAATATTTACCTAGGGAAAATAGCAGATGATCGATTTTTCAGAAATGTTACCGGTTGGGATGGTAGCGCACGGGGGACAAGTGGCACAAATCATGGCGGAAATCGCTCAGCGCCAACGCGGCGTGCCGGGTTGGGAGGCGTTTCATTATGAGAAAATTTCTGACGCTGCGGTCGAACTTACCGGCGGCATCGTCAGCCATAGTAGTGGCAGCAAACGCTGGTTGGAGCCGCATGATTGCATCACGATTCCGTTTGCCGCAGTCATCGCCGAGATGAGGGCGCAGGGTTTGTTGCCCGCCGCTATCCCTGTCCCTGCGCCTAGTGCCGAGGTCGAGACGGTCAATACACCTGCGAGCACGCTTCCGTCGTCGGCATTGGCGTCCAGTGATGGCCTGAGATTGAATGTGACGTTTGCTTTACCAGCCGATCCACAGGAGCGACAACGTATTTTGCAGGCGTTTCATTTACAGGCGAATATTCTGGGTGCGCAAGTGATGGCTTGTCGTTTAGAGTAAGCATTAGCTTGATGCATTCATGCAAGCGATATAGGCAGATTGAATACATCAAGTCATATCAGTTTTCTGTAAAAAGTAATGCTGTCGTCACAGCGCAGTCATACTCCTTAAGTACAGTGGAAATAGATTTTTATTTCCTTCCGTTAATTTTTTTACGGTGTACTTATGTCTGCTCTCTTTGCTCCTGCGATCTCCGGCATGCGCCGCCTGCGTTTATTACCCAAATTTTTGATTGTCGCTTGTCTGTTTGCGGTTCCTGCCATCGTCGTAAGCAGCCTATTTATTTGGGAACTGAATAAATCGATCGCGCTGACCCAGAAAGAGCAGTTAGGGGTACAGCAAGTCGGTGTCATCCATCAACTAGTACAGCTCAGCCAGCAGCATCGTGCTTTGAGACATTTAGGTTTAGCGGGTAATAACGAGGCTTTGAATAAAGCCAGTAAATTGAGCTCGGACATAGAACAAGAGTTTAATCGCCTTCAACAATTAAACTCACAGCATCCCGAATTAGGTACCCAAGAAGAATTGCAAAAAGCCGTCGCTGATTGGAAAAACATTCAAGACAAAATCGCTACCCACAAAGCCAAAGACAGCTATCTCGCTCATCATCAACTCTTAGAACAGCTCAATAAACTGGCGATTCAGGTCGCTGACAATACCCATCTGAGTCTTGATCCTAAAGTGGACACCTACTATCTGATCAGCCTATTTAGTAAATCTGTACCAGAATTTGCGGCGGTTATCGCCGATACCAGTGCACGTGGCGCTCCGTATATCGACACCGGTTTATTGGAGCCGAACGAAGATGTTTTGATCAACGCCAATGTCATGCTCAGTCAAAGAGATTTGCCTAAAATTGGTACGCAGCTCAAAGCAGTGATACTCGCGAATCCAACACTGAAAGAGTTAGAGCAACAAAGTAATAAGCTACTGGCCGACAATCAGGCGTTTTTAGAGCGTACCAAAAACGAAATCTTAAATACTTTAAACCAAAGTTCAGGCAACGCGTATCTAGCAGCCGGTCAACAAGTCGTGACAGACTGGTTTCAGCTTAATCATACGGTCGCTAATTTGATTGAATCTAAGCTGCAACACAGAGTTGAGAGCGACGTGTGGAATCGGAATGCGATGTTGTTGGGGATATTGTTATTACTCGGTCTGGCGAGCTATTTGTTGGCGGGTTTTTATCTGGCGTTTTCGAGTGAATTACGTAACTTAAGTCAGGCGGTGCATCGGGTGTCCAATGGCGATCTTAGCACTGCGATCACCAGCAAAGCCGATGACGAAATCGCGCAGTTACTAAAAGCCTTTGATGCCATGCGTCAGGTGTTAGCACAGTTAGTCGCGAATATACGTCATGGTAGCGATAGCATAGGCAGCGCCTCACATGATATTGCTCATGGCAATGCAGATCTGTCGCAACGCACAGAGCAGCAAGCCAGCTCCTTGGAAGAAACTGCGTCATCCATGGAAGAATTAACCTTGACCGTTAAGCAGAACGTACAAAGTGCGCAGCAGGCCAATCAAAAAGCCTTGTCATGCACCGAAGTCGCACAACAAGGCTGCATCGCAGTACAACAATTGGCCGATATGATGGAAGGCATACAGCAATCATCCAAGCGTATCAACGACATCATTGCCGTCATCGATAGCATCGCTTTTCAGACCAATATCCTCGCTTTAAATGCGGCGGTAGAAGCCGCACGTGCCGGTGAACAAGGACGCGGCTTTGCGGTTGTGGCAAGCGAAGTACGCAATCTGGCGCAACGCTCAGCAAGCGCCGCGAAAGAGATTAAAACCTTGATTACGCATTCCAATCAACAAGTACACAGTGGCCACCAGCAAGTAAAAAATGCCGGAACTACCATGCGTCAAATTCTCGATCAAATTCACGCTTTGAGCCAAAATGTACAAGCGATTGCAGAGGCTAGCATTGAACAAGGTGACGGTATCACGATGGTCAATGCGACCTTAAGCCAATTGGATCAAATCACCCAACAAAATGCGGCCTTGGTAGAACAAGCGGCCGCCGCGGCAGAAAGCATGCACAGCCAAGCACTCAAATTAAGCGATGCAGTGGCGGTGTTCCAAGTTGATGAGCGCTATACGACGACAGAGCAAAGTGAGTCGCCGAGTACATCAGAATTAGTCGAATTGGAGACCTTAGAATTGAGCCACGCGCAGCCGACAAACACTAAGCGTAAGACCAAACGACTAGCGCAAATGCGCCCCTTGCCACTGTGAAGTGAGAAGTATCAATGGTTGCAGCTAGAAATATGATGAAGCATAGGTATCTACACAAGTCGGAACTTCACCAAAAGTCCCCTCCCTTTCAAGGGGAGAGTTAGGGTGGGGCTGGGCTATAGTGACGCAATCAGCAGTTTCTATCGCACGACTAAAACCCATCCCCATCCCAACCTTCCCCTTGAAGGGGAAGGAGTTATCCATTTTATTTGCGGTCTGATTTTTCATTGAAAACCCAAGTCAATTTATCCAACACTACCTCCCAACTGACGATCATCAATCATTTCACAACTCATCAATCATTCCTCAATCATTTACCAGTCGTTTCTGAATCTGTAATATGACGGGCTAGGATCAAACGTCTAACACCCAATTTATTCAGCGACTATTTCATGAAAACAAAATTCTCAAGAGAAAAATTCGTACGACGTGTGCGTGCTCATCTAGAACACGATGGATTTCCTCGATTAGAAATGACTTTGATCGTGGCACTCACAGGTCTGACTGGTTTTTTAAGCTCGTTTTTACTTTTGCAATGCGGTTTTTACACCCTGTGGCTGCGCTATCTTTGTGCATTTGGTGTGGCTTATGTTGTGTTCTTTGGTTTGCTTTGGCTATGGTTACAAAAGCGCCAGCATGACATGTTCGATACGGTCGATATTTTAAATGTGATGCCTTCACCGTCGTCATCATCCCAAGCCGCGGAAGTTTCTTCTAATTTGATGGAAGCAGGTGCTGGTGATTTTTCTGGCGCGGGGGCTAGCGATAGTTTTGCCAGTGTAGCGTCAGAAGAATCCTCTAGTTCGCTCAGCGGGGTTGGCGATGCCTTAGAAGTCGTCGGAGAGGCTGATGATTTCGCCATTCCCTTAGTCATTATTCTGGCAATCGGCGCCGCTGTATTGGCCTTACTGGCTTCATCGGCGGTAGTGATCGCGAGCGCACCTGCGCTATTTGCGGAATTAATCGTGGATGGTTTTTTATCGGCTAGTCTGTATCACCGTTTGAAAGGTCTGCATACGCGCCATTGGTTAAATACCGCACTACGCAAAACGATTTTGCCCTTCCTGTTCAGCGCGGTTTTCTTTGCTGGCCTAGGCTGGCTCATGCAACACATGGTGCCACAGGCACATAGCTTGGGTGAAGTCATTCATCATTTTCGAACTACGCCATAAACTACGGTCATAAACGACGACCATAAACTATGACTGGACACTGTGTGTCCTATTGGCTCGCATACGACTGAACGGCAATCAGATCGTCACCTGATTGTCCGTTTTATCATGCCAGCATAGTCACGTTCAAGCGCTCTGCAAAGCTAGATAAATCGCCGTTTTTAACTCGCCCGGCGCGGTGTCTCGTGGATTATTTAAATACACTTCAAACACGGGCACATCGGCAGCTTCGTATCCAGAGGCCGGTAGCCAAACGCCAAAAAACCATTGATAAGCCGCATGCATATCTGAGTACGGCCCTTGATACTGCAACACCGCATAAGCGCCACCTTTGATATCATGTTTTTCAAATGGGGCCTGACTATTGGCCTGCTGTTCAGCACTCACCGAAAGACAGGCAATAGAGCGTAATTCGGTTTCGGCGACCAAAGCCGGGTCATCAAAATAAATACCTATCATTTGGCTATCAGGACCGAATAACTGGCGAGCACCAGCCAGCCCTACCAATTGATCAAATGCCTGGCCAATGCCCATATAATTACCACGATGGGAAATACCCACCAAGGCCATGGGGGCGACTTCTTGTACCTGTACTGGAAACATCGTTTCACTCCTTATTGCTTGTGCTACAGAAAATTGTGTATGACTGCCGTGCTTGCGGTAGCGAGCTGGCGGCATGCCATACACACCGGAAAAAATACGTGTAAATGATTGCAGATTGCTATAGCCACACACTTGGGCAATTTGCTCTATGCTGTCTGAGGTCTTGACCAGTAAATTGGCCGCCCGTTGCAGGCGTAAGCGTTTGACCGTCGCTGCCAGACTTTCGCCGCAAAATGATTGATAAATCCTGTGCCAGTGATACGGCGACATGCAGGCAATTTCAGCCAGATGATTGAGATCTAAATCTCGTTCCAAATTCTCATGCAGATAGTCAACCACGCGCCGAAAACGTCGCTCGTAACTAGCTCTGTGTGCGCTGATAGTCGTGAGTTCTTGCTCCATTTGGTTCTCCTCAAGTTCAATGAGTGAAACAATAGCATGGAGTGATTTGACAAATCTTGCGGACTTATTGCCCGCAAGATTTTAGGATGACATATTGCGTAGAACTGTCTTGATCAGGCTTTAGAAAATGCTGCTTCTAAGCGCTTTAACAAAGGTTTATGCATGGCGTAATGATGATTATTCCAGTGCTTTTGCATGCGCTCAATTTCTTGACGTTGTGCTTGTGCGGTAGCGACATCTCCGACACTCAGAGCCCAGATCGCATATTCAGCGTAAGCATCGACGCTACCGTGATCTTTGGCAGCTTTAGAAAATTCCTCGCGTGCCGCATCATTTTGACCTTGCAAGGCATACGCTTGCGCTAGCAATAAGCCAACCTGCTCTTTACGGAAATCAGCATGCAATTGGCGTATCTTCAGCAATAATTCCAACGCCGCATCGCCCTGTTGATTTTGTAAACCCGCCTTCGCAGCACCGAACAATATCTCGCGTTCAGTGGCGAAAGGTCCTCGCAAACATGCTTCATATTGCACCGCCGCTTGCTGCGGATCTCCCGCCTCTAAATACGCCGACGCGAGACGCATTTGATTTTGTGCCGATGGCGTTAAATCAAATGCCTGCTGCGCTTCACGTAGTTCTTTGCCTGGATCAAGCGCCTTCAAAGCGGCAGAAGTCAATTTATTCGCACCATGCTGTAAGCGACTATCTGGCAAATAAATCGCGAAAAAATACACAATACTACCTAGCAAAGGAAAAGCAAATAAAATCATCAACCAATACATTTCACGGCGATTGCGTATCGCATGAACCGCAAAAAATATTGCAACCAAAACGTGTAAACCAACTCCTAAATACGGCATATTTCTTTATCCTTCTAATGACCAAATCTTCCCACATAAACTGGGTTAAACAAGTTTCATAACTACGAACTCATTTATCTAAACGAATACTGCGCACTCACATAAAAAAAGCGTCCGCGCGGATCAGTATAGCTAGGATCATATCCAGAGATGAAGAAGTTAGCCTGATTCGAAAACGGTGGTGCCGTATTGAAGATATTTTGTATACCGCCACGCACACTCAGATTCTTGTTCACAGCATAGCTCGCAGACATATCCCATAACGAATAGGCTTTGACTTTATTTTTCGCGACCACGCTACCATTGTCGATATTAATCGCAGAATTTTGATCATCGTAAGCGGTGGAATAAGTATTGCCTAAAGTTGCCGCGTACGCGCCTTGTTCCCAATTTAAGCTCAAACGATGACGCCAACGTTGTACCACACCATCGGTGACGAATTTACCCAGATTACTTACATAAGCATCGCCAGGATTGGTCTGTAATTTTGAATCCAACATCAGCGTACCGAGCATGCGCGCGCTGAATTTACCCCAATCCGTTTTAATACCATGCAACTCCATCGCCAAATCCAGCCCCGTTGCCTTTTGCGCGCCGCGATTCTCTTTGCGTAATTCGATATAGTCGATATAACCGTCTTCATCGCGATGAACTAAGTTCCCGTATTTACTCAAATTACCCAAGATAACATCGTCACCGATTTCGCTAATCAAATTGGTGCGTTTAATACTCCAATAGTCGATGCTGAAAGTCCAGTTGCGGCTAGGTTCAAAAATCATCCCCATCGTATATTGGCGACTGCGTTCTGGCTTTAAGTTGGGATTGCTATAGCGACGAGTGTTCCAGCTATCTGCACACACCGACAGATCATTGTCGTTATCAGCGCAATACACGGGATCAGGCAAAGTCGCGGTGGAACTGTATTGCGTAGGACGATACAAATCCGACAAAGACGGCGCTCGGAATCCGCTACCAACTGAGGCACGGAATAACCAATCCTTACTAGGCTGATAGCGCAAACCCAGTTTAGGGCTAGAGGCGCCACCCACACCTTGATAGCGATCATGACGTAAAGCCACTTGCATTTCCAATTCTTTACTTAAGGGTGCGAGCAACTCCGTGTAGACACCCTCAACGTGACGTGAATCTCGCGTTGCTTTACCGCCTTCTGGTGCGAAATCATTGTTAATGTTATCGCTCATCAACAGGGCTGACGGCGTGAAAATTGAACGTTCGCGCCGTAATTCTCCGCCAACTGCCAAAGACAAATCGCCACCATCCAAACGCATCAATGGACGTGAAGCTTTAAGGTCCAGAGCCGTCATCGTGCCGCGGGCATGGCGTACTTCTTCATTGACTTGAATACCGTTTAAATATTTCACTCCTTCCGCGCTAGAAGGTCCAAAAGGATTAATCAAACCACGATTAATACCGTCCATTAATTTGTCATACAAAACATAACCATGGGTATCGCGATCACGCACCGTATTCACGCTTTGATTCACGCCTATGTCGTAATCCCAACCCGCCACGCTGCCATTGAAACCCATCACAAAACGTTGCGCTTCGCTGGTCAATTCGCTAGTACGATTGCCCGCTTCTTTCAGGCGCATGCGCAGTACCAATTCTCCCGGGACATCATCATCCGTGACTTTATCTAAGCCCGTATTCGCCAACAGCGGCACCAGCTTGTAATCGATGGTACCCGTGACCCGTGCTGACGAGCCTACGTAATAAGTTTTAGCTTGGCTCCAAGTCGCTTCGGCATAAAACTGATGATCAGGATTAATTTGGAATACCGCGCGCGTCAACAAACTGGATTTATCTGACTTAGGATACAACTCAGTGTCGCCCATATAGTCATAAGTACAGGCGTTCTCACCACCGGTACCAGCTGGCAGATACAGATTGGCGGGTGGTTTACAGTTGGGAGCAGAGAAATTGATCAATCGGTTAACGATAGGTTTGCCATTGATTTTAAAACCTTGCTCCTGCAGGTAATCACGTTGGCTCGATGACAAACGAATATTCGCAGGATCGGTATAACTGGAAAGTAAATGTCCTAGGCGCTGAGGAATCTGCAATGCGGGTATGAATTTTCTTTGTGAAGTAAACAAACTATCTGTGTGCTGCTGATCTACTACCGCAAAAACATTATAGCCATCCTTCGCGATATCACCGATACCACCACTCAAAGTGAAGCTGCGTTTACCAGCGCCACCTTCCTTGGTACGGCCCCAGTACGTACTGGCTTCAAATCCTTGAAAGTCTTTGCGGGTAATGAAATTAATGACGCCACCAATAGCATCTGTACCGTACAAAGCGGATGCGCCGTCCAATAAAACCTCCACGCGCTCTATCGCGGCGGCGGGAATATTATTCAAATCCACACCGGCATCATCACCGGGTGAAGCAAAGTTTGCCATCCGACGGCCGTTCAGCAAAATCAAGGTTGATGAGGTTCCCAAACCGCGTAAATTCGCTGAGTTAAAACCGCGCTGATCGCCACCCACATTAATACTGATACCATCGCTCAAACCACCCACGTTGGCTGCAACTTTCGCCAATAATTCAGACGCCGTGGTCACACCCGCTTTCAAAATCTCTTCACGATTAATGACTTGCACTGGCAAGGCTGATTCACTATCAACACGTTTAATGGCAGAACCGGTAATTTCTACGCGCGCCATCGGTTTGACCGGCGTCACTTCTTGCGCCTGTGCGGCGCAGCTGGCCACCAGTAACAATACTGCCTGTACCGTCAAACGTAATGGAAAACGCCGTTCGGCTTGATGAGGATCGATTCTTTTAGACATAGTAGTGTAGATTCCAAGGGTTAGATTTATAAAATATTTTCTAAAAAGCTTTTAAGGTATTTACTAAAAAATTTAATGCGACAATGGCGCAATTGCACGTACATGTATTTGAATGATGAGAGCGTCTATTTACTTAATACAAACCACACGCACTTGTTTCATATCCATGATGCCGGACAAGACTTTTTCCATGCCATCCATTTTCAAAGTCAGCATACCGTCACTTAACGCAGCAGTGAACAATTGGGCTACACGGGCGTGCTCTTGTATCAGTTTTTTTATGCCATCAGTGCCCACCATGAGCTCATGTAGGCCAACTCGGCCTTTGTAGCCACCTACGCACTTGTCGCAGCCTACGGGACGATACAAGGTGAAATTACCTTGCGCATCGGCATAATTTTTCTGCCATGTTTTCAACACCTTTTGCTTAGCTAACTCCGCATCGATCTGGAATTCCGGCGTCGCTAGTAATTCGGTGCAATACTCATTGAGCATGCTTTGTATTTCTTCCGGCGTGGGTTGATAAGCGAGCTTGCAATTGGCACATAAGCGTTTAGCCAGACGTTGGGCCAAAATACCCAGCAAAGCATCGGCAAAATTAAACGGGTCCATGCCCATATCGAGCAAACGAACGATAGATTCAGGCGCGCTATTTGTGTGCAAAGTCGCGAAGACCAAGTGACCGGTCAATGAGGCTTCCAAGCCTATCGAGACCGTCTCTTTATCGCGCATTTCACCTACCATGATGATGTCGGGATCAGCGCGCAAGAAGGCTCGCATCACAGTCGCAAAATCCATTCCTGCTTTGCGATTGACTTGTACTTGACGCAAACCCTTTTGCGTGATCTCAACCGGATCTTCCGCTGTCCAGATTTTGGTTTCTGGACGATTCAAGTAGTGCAGCACCGAATGTAAGGTGGTTGTCTTACCCGAGCCAGTTGGTCCGCAGACGAAGAAGATGCCATAAGGTTTCTCCACCACGTCTTTTAAACGTTGTAAGTTATGCGGCAAGATGCCGAGTTGCGCCATGGGTATCGGCTCACCTGCAGCCAAAATACGCATGACGACATCTTCCATACCGCCAGAAGACGGAATAGTTGCTACCCGCAATTCGATATCGAGCGGGCCATATTTTTTGAATTTAATCTTGCCATCTTGTGGTTTGCGTTTTTCTGAAATATCCAGATCACACATAATCTTAATCCGTGCCAACAAGGCATTACGATAGCTAGCGGGAATCTCAATATACGGCGCAAGTGAACCGTCGCGCCGAAACCGTATTACCGTCTTTTCCTTACCAGGACGAGGCTCTATATGAATATCCGAAGCACCTTGCTGGTAGGCATCAACGATGATTTTATTAACTAGTTTAACTAACTCATTTTCTACCGCTGCCGAAACCTCGGTACCGGTGCTGCTTTCGTCTGGCTCCTCGCCTTCCATACCTGATAACAGTTCATTGACCGAACCTGTATCGGCACTTTGCCCAAAAAATTGATCTACCGTGAGCTTAAATTCGCGCTTGGTAGTGACCCGATAATGCAGGCGCGGCGTGGAAAAAATCAGATTAACCACGCGGGTGGTTTTCACATGCTCAGGATCTATCGCTAAAATACTTAAGCCGCTGGCATCGTCCGAAATCGGCAACCAATTGGTTTCTTCTACATATTGACGTTTTAATTTCTTGGTCAACTCTGCATCAATCACGCGATCCGGTTTAAATGCTTCATACGGTACGGCAAAAAATTTAGATAAAGCCGCACCTATATGAGCGACCTGTACTTGGAATTCATCAATCAATACATCTTCTAGGTCTAGCTGTTTTTTACGTGCAGAACTAATCGCCAACTCAAATTCAGGCGCAGACAAAATGCCTTCTGACACCAAAAAATTAAACTTTGACGGTGGCAAAATGAGTGGTTTATTTTTTTGCGTCAAGGCGATGGCCAATGTCTCGCACAACTCCTTCACGCCCTCCGTAGCAATCGCGGTAAACGCGACACCATGCCGATTATTGATAAATTGGATGACACCCAGCAATTGACGAGTAGAGGCATCAACAATCGGTGCGCCCAACATTTCTTTGGTGCGATAACCAGTACGTTCATCGATCGCTTTTTGAAACCGCAAATGCGGAGAGTGGGTGTGTAATTCTTTTTCGTTGTACACGTCTTTGATGCATAGAACTTGCTGGTGCAGCGCGACATAACCCGCAATACTTTGATCAGAAATCGGTAGGCGTATGTCTTTAAAACTATCCAAACCTTTTTTTATTTTAGAGACCAAATTCGCTTTATCTGGCGACACCACATAAATCGTCATGCGGTCACATTCAAACAGATCACAAATATCCTGACTCAAGTCCAACATGATTTGATCGACGGCCTGAGTGGCGTGGATTTTATTCGTCAGCGTTTGCAATCGTTTGAAAAACAGTAAACGCTGCGTTGAGGTTTCTGCTGATACACTTGCTTGAGCACCTGATTTTGCTTGATTCGGCTGCATCCTAATCCTGCTTTCTTCAAGAAGAAATTCCGTCGATTTTGTCTAGTCGGGCTTACTGTACTTCGTGCGCTGACGGATGAAATATCGCAATCGAGCTATTATGAGGCAAAGTGAATACATAAAAACAATAAAGAGGTATTTATCAAGAGCGGTTTTGCAAATTACAACATCTGTGCAACACTCCATTTGCGAATGAGACCCCCACTATTTTCTACCTCAAGCAAAAATAAATTAGGTGATTTGGGAATTTATGTGTATATTGCGGCCTGTACTTGTATCAGGTCGTTTTATTGTTGGTCCCAATTCCGCATGGCTGTTCTCTTCTAGTCGTTCTGTTTTATCTCCTTCGGTTTCATCTCTTGGTTTTAAGTGCCTAACAGGCAATTTCGCCTACCGGCAAATTCTCGCTCGCATATCGTTTGATTTTGATGACGTGAATGCCATTTTTAATTCAAAGGAAATAACATGAGCGCACAAACAGGAATCGTCAAATGGTTCAACGATGCTAAGGGCTTCGGCTTCATCACACCTGACGCGGGTGGCGCGGATTTATTCGCTCACTTTCAAGACATCCAATCTTCTGGTTTCAAAAGCCTCTCGGAAAATCAACGCGTTTCTTTCGAACGCAGCGCTAGTCCTAAAGGCGATAAAGCCAGCAATATTCAAATTTTGTAAGATTCATTTCTACAAAATTGAGTAAAAAAACGCTGCACGAACATCACTCGTTTTACTGTTAAGCATCGTTCAGAATGAACTTATTGATGGGGCACCATTACCGGTTATTCACACTTGGCAGATAGCCTCGGTGGATAAAACCCCGCAAAGATTTCATTCAAAAAGCAAGCGCATTTTGTGCCAAGTGATAGCACAATAGCCGCACAAACTGGTTCTAATCGGCCATAGCCACCACGCAGATAGCATGGGGTAAAGGAAAATGGTTTAGCCAGGCGACGCCGCCATCTTGATTATTTCAAGATGGACGGTATTTCGCTGAAAGACAATTTAACAAAATAAGAAAATCATTTGTGCTTCGAATGTATGCAGGGCGACTCAAGTGCGCTGTGCGATTCGATATTGCAGCAAATAATTCATTAATCCTCATTTTCAAATTAGAAAATCTGGGTGAAATTGCACCATCAAGATTGTGATCAGATTTTGATGACACACTAATTCCGAAAGGTACACCACGCAGATAGCATGGGTGCTGAATCAGCTGATAACACCTGATAGATAGTCTTGGTTATCAGTGAATTACCGCAATACATGGAGAGCCCGCCTTTGGTGGGCTTTTTGCATTTTGGATCTGGCTCTGGCTTTAGCTTTAACTTGAACTTTAGCTTCGGTTTCGAGAGTTCTATGTGCTAGATATTGGCAAGAAAAAGCCAGCATGACGCAGAGTCACGCTGGCCGCTCATACCGCTCATTCCGCTCATTACCGCGCAAATGAATTAGTGCTTAATTAGTGCTTGACTACTTTCACCGACTTATTGACCTTAGAAGAATCGATATAAGCGATGGCGCCCGGAGTGCTGGCGACAAACTTTAAAACCTCATCGTCGCTCGACAACTCTTTCGGTGGCTTGGCACCGCCAGTAAAAATCTGACGTGCCCATTGTGCTTTTAATTGTGCTGGATTTTTCTTCAGTAATTTATTGCCAAACTCTTCCCGTAGCGCCCCTTCTTTTTGATCGACTGGCAAAGCTTCCGACCCATTCGAGAAAGTTTTAGTTTGCCCTAAAAAAATCTTGGCGATTTGCTCTTCGTCGATGTTGGCTGAGTTGGCTGGATTCACAATCACCACCACATCCCCCGCCATCGCAACCGCGCTAGCGACCATACCACCCAGCAAAACAAGACAACGTAAGCTGGTAGAGAAAGAAAGATTCATGATATTTCTCCTCTAAAATGTAAAGTCATAAGAGACAGTGGCTAACTTACGGGTGTTATCCGTACCATTCAAAAAATCCCAACGACTACGATCCAATTGGAATTTAAGGAAACTGCTGTCAGATAACTGATAGCGCAAGGTCAGTCCGATATTTCGGTCCACCTCAATCGCCGCGCCATTACCACCGAAGGAATTAAAACGACTGACAGTCACCATCGGTAAGAAATTACCAAAGCGATAGCCAACCCCAGCTAAATAACCCGAATAAGTACCGCGTTGTGATGATTGATCAATTTTAGAAAATTCGGTTCTGACCACCAGCTCATCTTTATCAACATTCAAAGATAAAGAACTATAGGTTTGTGGCGAGTCTTTGCCGTAACTAATGTCTGGTGAAAACTGTACCAAGCCAGTCGGCCCCATGCGCAAACGTCTTTGTTTGGATTTATTGACCGAAGCGCGCATCGTGAACCAGTCTCGATTGAGCTCTAAATCAATACCGTACATATCATCCCAATGAACATCAACACGTGAGGGATCACCGAGCTTAGCAATCGCAACTTCTTTGGCATGCTCTTTACCAAAGTAAGCACTGGATTTAACCGCCCATCCCGCTATATCGTCACGAAAAGTCAGATTCGCACCATTGTAATTAACCACAGGCCAGCCATACACATCGGGTGGCACTCGGGTCCAGTTATACGCAAAAGCGACATCCTGAAAATCAGAATAGAAGAATAAGGGCAGACGTTTACGACCAACTTGTAGAGTCCATTTGGGACTCAGGTTGTAGCTCAAAAAAGCCAGCTCAACGCCAATCTCGGCGTCGCCTGCTGCATGACGTGCCATTACTTGACCGGTGAAAGATAGGTTATCAGTGAAGGTCGCCGTGCCTTGCAATCCAAAGCGCGATTCCGGCTTAATCGACCAACGCGATTCATACACGCTACCGTGCGAATAGTCAGCGATATAGCAAGGACATTTCCACTTATTATTATCAGGAAAACCGACCTCTAGGCCCGTGGCGCTAAACACCTTACCCGCTGTGATATTGCCAAACCCTGAGTACGTAAAATCCACCGCCTGACTTATATTGCTGAAACCAGCCATACTCAACATCGCCAACACGCGATGCAGCTTAAACACCTTTGATCTAGCCATTTTCTATCCTCCTGATACTAAAAGTTATTAGGAACTATTTGGATTTATTAAAGCAGCGAACTCGGGAGCATCACTTTTCCGCCTGTGCAAGCGCGCTGGCCAACATGAGGAAAGTCATGCCATTAGCTACTCAGATATCAGGCATTCGAATTTCGATTGATCAGGCATTCAAAATTCGATTGATATCTATGGGGTGCATTTTTAGTATAGGCGGGCAGCAACAGAATTTCATGCAAACAAGCAAGTTAGCTGCATCAAAGAAACGAAAAGAAACAAAAAGCAACACTTTCTGTTGCAGATTAGCGAGAAATTATCTTTTTAAATTGAATGAAATACTTACCAATATAAACAAATAGCTTTGTCGCGCTGGCGAGCATGACTTTTTTCTGAGCAGCTGTGAGTCTGAGAGTCGAATTGTTGGCAACACACATCAACCACGAGAAACATATTTGACCATCAAGCATACAGGCACGATACTGAGCGGCTGCCAAAATTTCCTATCGGCAAATACATAATCACGGAGCTTTCCATGAAATACCCACTTTATTCTTCTCTATTGGCCGCCGCTGCCCTTAGTCTCGCCAGCCATGCATCCGCCACCGAGGTACTTATTTCTGCCAGTCAAATGTTAGACGTACGTACCGGAAAAATGATTGCCAATCCTCAGATCTTGGTCAAAGACGGTCGCATAGTGAGTGTTGTCAGCAATAAGTCTGCCGCTACCACCAATAAAGATACGCAAAAAATCGACTTGCCTGGTATGACGGTGGTTCCCGGACTAATCGATATGCATGTGCATTTGGATTCTGATCCCACTTATGGTGGCTACAATACGCTCCAATTTGGTGATCGCTTCTGGTCCATCCTGACCGTGCCACATGCGAACCGTACTTTACAAGCAGGTTTTACCACCGTGCGCAATGTCGGTGCTGATGCTTGGAATGACGTTGGTCTGCGCCAAGCAATTGACGAAGGAAAAATCCCGGGGCCGCGTGTCGTCACTGCCGCGTATTCTTTTGGCGCTACTGGTGGTCATTGCGATTCGACTTTCTACCCACCCTCCATGAATCAACAAAGTCCCTTCAACGCGGATAGTCCAGAAGAAGGTCGCAAGCGCGTGCGTGAGTTACGCAAGTACGGCGCGCAAGTCATCAAAATTTGCGCAACTGGTGGCGTGTTCTCTCACAACACCGAACCAGGGCAACAACAGATGAGTTTGAAAGACATGACCGCAATTGCCGAAGAAGCCCACCAATGGGGACTGCGCGTCGCAGCGCATGCGCACGGCACATCAGGTATTAAAGATGCGATTCGTGCTGGCGTTGACACCATAGAACACGCGAGCTTGATCGATGATGAAGGAATCGCTTTGGCCAAAAAACATGGCGCTTATTTGTCGATGGATATTTACAACACCGACTACACCCAGTCCGAAGGCAAAAAGAACGGCGTGCTGGAAGACAATCTACGCAAAGATAGAGAGATCGCTGATGTGCAACGCGAAGGCTTCCGCCGCGCTCACGCTGCGGGCGTGAAGATGGTGTACGGTACTGACGCTGGTATCTATCCACACGGCGACAACGCCAAACAATTCGCAACGATGGTGAAATACGGCATGACGCCAGTACAAGCGATTCAAGCAGCCACCATTAATGCCGCAGAAGCCTTATCGAGCAAAGACGTAGGCATACTAGAAGCCGGTCGCTTTGCTGATATGGTGGCGGTGGCAGGCGATCCAACGAAGGACGTGCGCTTGTTAGAAAATGTGGCGGTGGTGATTAAGGGTGGGGTGGTGGTAAAAAGTGGAAAGTAAAAGACATTAATTACTAATTTGCTTATTGCGACGATGGATTTGAGTGGAAGAGGGTTCGACTCAAATCCAATCTGACAGACACCCTACAAAAACTGGTAACTGTCAGATCGATGCTGAGCTAGTACAATTTAATTGAGATTTTTCTCTTACATCTAACGTCGCTGCTCGCGCCACCATAGCATCAGCATCAACGCCATTAAGCCTAAGACCCAAGGCCATTTCTCTATCGTCTTTTGTGACTGCTGCTTAGATTTACTTTGCAGCGCTGTACTGGCGATAAACGCAGCCGTTGCAGCTCGGCGTTGGGCTGTTTGCCATGTTGGCCAATCCTTCTTTTGATACACGTAAAAGGCACCGCTGGCAGTAGGTTTGCCAGCACTTTGTGTTTGCCATTCTTGCCACCCTGACTTACTGGGAATAAATGCTGTACATAAAGCATCTGCTTTGTCTGTCGAGGCTCGCAAATGATGCGATGCGTTTTGTGGAGTTAGAAGCAGATCTTGCGGCGCCAGACCCTCGCTGCATATACGCATACGTTGGCCTATGAGTGGCATCACTTGCTCAGCTTGCATGCGCCACTCCTGCTGCTTTACTACTTGCGACTGATCTAAAATATCTTGCCACCACAAACTCAAGGCATCCGGTGCACTGATTTTGTAACGATGCCAACCGGCCACCGCAAGCCAAATGATTTGTCCTTTTTCCCAGTTACGTTGAGCGAGCCAAGGTCTTTCTTTTGACTGCCGCCAATCTTGGTTTTGGTTTGTGTGCGGAACTAAAGAAGTTGGACTCAAACTCATTAAAGTATTCACAGCGAGCTCTTGGTCCGACGCACTCGGTACGAGACGTAAGCCGATCTCGCGCTGCCATATATTGCCATCGCTGGCATTGGTTCCTAGCAATATCAAAGCGCTTCCCTGTGCCACTTGTTGCAAGAGCTGGGTGCGTGCAAGCGCACTCGATTGTTTAAAATAGGCGGCGTCTTGTATCACTAACTCGGGTGTTCGCTTGCCGTCTGATGAAGAACGACTGCCGTTCACTATTGCCAGCTCGTCATTCGCCTCCAAGCGTGTCACGGTTTTACCTAATCTGGTTTGCCAGTCTAATTTGGCCTGGCTTTGCGTGAACAACTCATTGAGCGTTTGAGTATCAAAAGAAGGTACCGCAAATCGCGCTTGGATGTTGAGACTTTGGGCTGAGGTGACATCTAAAGGAATTGGACCTTGCTCTAAAATTTTCCCCTTGTTATCGAGCAAACGCGCTTGCAATACCATGCGCTCGGCAACTGGCGGCAACCAAGTCAAGCTTAATCGTTTTTCTTTACCACGGACCTCGGCTAATACGGTTTGATTCTCTGCCAGCAGTTGCAGTCGCCATTCACCTTGCACTTGTTCACGTGCTGCCGTGAGCGTAAACACCCTACCTTGCGGAAGATGCGTGGGAAAATCTAAATCAATAATGTCTGTCGACTTTTGCTTTTCAGCTTGCGCCAACCATTGCACGGGGATACGCGGCAAATCTTGCCATTGTGCCTCACTCAAGCCATCGCCTTTGAGCTGTGCGCTTTGTGTTTTATTCATCTCTTGCGCTAACTGCGCCATGTTCAAATGAGGATCATCGCTATCGATCAAGGCAACTTTATCAAGTGCGACCATGCGCGGATCGAGTATCAACACCGCGATACAAATACTGGCACAGCAAATCAACAACACATCCAAAATTTGCCGCTTACGCCAGTAGTGAAAAGCTGAGAACCCAGCAATGGCGATTAAAGCGAAAAGCAAAGCTAACTGCGAATGCGATAAGGAAAAATCAAATTCACTCATGGCTGTTTTCCATTCACTGAGGCAGGCTGCTTGTTCGGCATCGACGCTTCCCATGCTTTATCGAAAGCGCTGCTTTGCTTAGCTTTTAAAACGCTACGCCCTTGCAAAATCAACTCCGCCTGCGAGATGCCCTGACGTATCCACGCCGCTAAGGCGGGACGACAAGTCGCACAGCCATCAATCACATCTTGTAGCGCAGCCTGCGCGGCCAATCGTTGTTCTTCATTCGTGATTTGCGCTGCGATCCAATCACGTGCGTTTTTTGACCACAGAGCGGGTAAGCTGTCCTGACGCTGCAAGGCGGTCAATAAATGCCGAATCTCTTCCGGTACGATGACGGCCGCCTCATTTTGTTTTTTACTCGTATTTTTTAAATCTAAAACATCACCGGTTAAGCGCTTTTCTTCTTTAATCGCAGGAGGTGTAAATGCCGCTTTGTGTAAATAAATTCGATCTGCTTGCTGCAATTGTTTGATGGCTTCTAGTGCTTTGTTTTCAGGGGCTAATGCATTGGCTGGCGCAATTGCACGCAGAGATTTTTCGGCGTCCCACATCGCGACTAAAGCTCGTCTTAATATCTTTTTAGTGGCCTCGTCAAACAAAGTGGCATTCTCTTCCTGATCGTGTGCATGACCATATTGAGCCGCTAAATCGACGGGCGCTTTATCGCCACTTTTGCCATGTCCATCATGACTATCATGGTCACCGTGATCGCCTTCGTCATCGCCAAACAAGCTCGATTCTTCACCCAAAAATTTGCCATAACGTCGTCTTAAAGCGCCTTGATCCCCTGCAATCGTTTCACTACGAGTACGGATTAAATTCGGGTTCAATTTAGGATTGGCTTTCATGTCGGCCAAGAGTTGTTCGGTGTCGATAATAATCTGGCGCTGACTGCGCAAGGACTCCACCTTAACAAGTGTTGGCAATGCCGTCGTTTCTTCCGCAGCGGCTTCCGGTGATGGTAGTCGTAAGGTGTAAGTCGGTGAGCGAGTAATGTGTGGATTTTTATCTGCATTGTCGGTCGCGCGAATAAAGAAATAGAGCTCGTCACCGGGTTCCATTCCTAACTCGCTGAGTGACCACAGCTTATCCCACTCGCGCAGCTTGCTGTCTTTACCTTGCGGGATGGGCATTTCCTTGTCACTGAAACGAATATTTTCACCACTGCCGCGTGCTAAAGTCATGTGCATCGTGGCTTGTGTAATTTGATAATCGTCGGTGATACGCAAAGCAATACGAACTTGTTTTGCGTCTTGCGGCAGCACTTGTATCATGTCGGTTGGTGCGGTCAGTTTAATTTGCGGTGCTTGATCTAACTGCACTTTCAATACAATACGAGTCTTAGCGGGATCTGCGCTCCAGCTCCAGAACACGGTTTCGCTTGCCTGCCACGCGGCACAGCGAGCCGCACCCTGTTGAACAAAATTGAGTGTTTGTCCATTACTCAACTGAATACGCAAAGCCTGTTGTTCACTGTCAACGCCAGAGGGCAGCGTGACGCACCAACGCACTTGACTGTTTTCTGGAATCTGCATTTCCTTAGGCGCACTAGTGAACGCTGGTAGCTTGGTATATGGCGGCGGCGTCACATGGACACTCAGTGTCGAGTTCAGTGCTAACAGCTGCTGTGACTGGGTCGTACTTGCCAGTGCCTTTTTATGGTTGGTCGTAGTTTGTGTTGGAACAAAATACCAAAGCAAGGCCAGCAGCCAACTGATCGCAATCACAAACCGTGGGAAGGAGACATACTGTCTAACCACGCGGCGGCAAGCCTCGGAATGCAAAGTCTGTTCAAATTTTTTTAGCAGACGTGTTCTTTGTAATTGCGCAACGGCGCTACTTGCCGCGCTATCGTCCGCAAGCAAATGCATGCTGTCTTCTAATTCAGAAAAACTGGCATTACTCCAACTAATCCAGTGCGTGGCTATACGCTTTTGTGTCCACCATGCATAAACTAATACTGAGAATACGCAAATGAGCAAAGGCCAAGGTTGGCGCAGAATAATCCATGGCGCAATCAATGCAACGCACGCTGGCAAGCTATGCAAGCAGGCGGCACGCCATAATCTAGCCGTCACACGACGACGAACTTCAGCGACGTCTGACATGAGTAAATATCCGTTCTAAAGCAAAAATGCACAGTAGTAAAACCAACAAAGTATCGCGCGTGTTTTCCTGCTGTTGAGCAAGTATTAAATTTTTATTGGCTGGGAGGCTAAACGATGTCGTCGGAAAATTAAGTCTCTTTTGACTCATTTTCTGCCAAGCTTCAAATAAACGTTTTGCGTTCTGACTATCGTTAAGCTGGAGCGGCCAATCACTGCCTACCTGCAATAACCAATAACGACTGCCCTCATTTTTAAATTGTTTAAGATGAAGCTTGCCGTCAATTAGCGTCTGCAAATTTGGTTGCGTCTCTGCTATGGTTTGCTCGGTGACAAGACCAGCGCCTGAACTCAACCACCAAAATGCTGCTTTGGCTTTGGTTTTCCATTGCTGCGGTACCGCTTGGGTACTGTCCCAAATCACTAATTCTGTACTGGCATCAGGCTCTTGCTGCCACACATAATTCTGATTAGCCTTGCCCGCCACCGCGAATGCCGCGAACAAGTGCTGCCATGCTGCTACCCGATCACTGCGTACAGTGATGTAATGGTCCTCTACGATTTTTTTTGTATTGTCCGATGTATTTTTCGATGTATTTTTTGATGCATTTGTGGTCGGGAGTGTCGCTACTTTAACCGTCAACGCTGGCACTAGTTGAGGTGCTTGCGCATTGAGTGCAATCTGGCTCGCATCGCCTAATACCAAGAGTCGTGCCGATTCTTTCCACCCGCTTTGATGTTGCTCCAGCCAATACAAAATTTGTGTGCTCTGAATATCGCAGCTAAGCTCTGCGCAAAAACTCATGCGCTTGGCGTCTTGCATATTGTTCGCTTTGATCTCTTGCTCTATCCAGTCGCGATCACTGCCAGCTGCAATCAAAACCGTATCACCGCGCCATCGAATAAAGATGCTTGCTAAATAAGCGATAGCGATCAAGAGCAATAAACAACGCAACATCAGCAACAGCCAAGCCTGCCAACGCCATACTTGCACCATGTGCGGGCTAGCGGCCGCTAGAAATTTTGCAGTCGCCAAACCTTGACGCTGCGAGCTCTCGCGCCTTTGTCTTAACCATAAGACAGGCAATATCATCAGCGGCAGTAAGAGCCACCAGTAAGGCAACAGACTACTCATGCGCGCCCCGCCAATCGTAACCAGTCGCGCAGAACCTGCGTTATATCCTGTTCTATACAGGCGGCTAAATAAGCAATATTCGCTTGACGACATTGCTGTGCCACCGCGGCAAAATGCGCGTCTAATGTGGACTTGAAAACTGCTCTGGTGCTGTCTGATATTTTAACCAAAGTACTTGGCTGTTCAGGATCAACATAAGTCAGCGCTGCCGCAAAACTGGCATCACGCTCCGCCTGTGTGCGCAGACATAAGGCACGTACATCATGTTGCATGCGACGCAAACGGATCAGACTTTCGGTGCTGGCGGATGGCCATTCGAGAAAGTCGCTGACCGCGAAAATTAAACTCGGCGCACGGACAAAATGTAACTGCGATTTGAGCACTGCGGCATCAGGCAAAACGCCTTGTGCCTGCGTTTGATTAAGCTGCGCCATGATCCTGTGTAATTGTCTCGGCCCGCGTGATGCAGACGTTATTTGTAGCTTACCGTTTTGTGCCACCAGCAAGCCAAAAGCATCACCTTGGCGCTGTGCGACTGCCGCCAAACAAGCCAAGATCGCGCGGGCAAAATGTAATTTGCTCACACCGGGATATTGATAACTAGACTCAGCCATAGAGGCACTGGCATCGAGCCACAGCCAAATCGCAACATGACTATCGCGCTCGGCTTCACGCACGTAGTAACGATCATTGCGTGCTAATAATTTCCAATCGACACGACGCCATTCATCACCGGGCGCGTAAGCACGATATTCAGAAAATTCAACCCCTGCGCCGCGCTCACGTCCTGCGTGCAAACCATGACCCAGACCCGCCAAGACGTGGCGTATGATCAAATCGAGATCTTGGCTGTGCGCCAATAGAGCGGCTGTATTCAACATACTTTTTTGCTTAATCTATCTTGATCTGCTCACGTAAAGCCAGCAAGATATCTGCGATCGCAACGCCATCTGCTTCCGCTTCAAAATTACGTAGAACACGATGCGCTAATACCGGCAATAACATCGCCGCCATATCCTCACGCGTTACCGCCAACCGACCATGCATCAACGCACGCGCTTTCGAAGCCAATACCAAGGCCTGACCGGCACGCGGCCCCGCACCCCAGCCTACATGTTTTTTTACGCTCTCGACTTGAGTCAATTGTGGGCGCGTGGCGCGTATCAAGCGGGTCGCGTAACGTACTAGATGTTCACCAACTTCAATATCGCGCACCAAGGCTTGCAGCCGTAACAGAGAAGCGACATCCATCGCACTGACCGCATCCGCGATACCGGCATGCGTGGTGCGTTCGACCATCAGCATTTCTTCGTCTTCACTTGGATAGCCAACGTCTATACGCAATAAGAAGCGATCCAACTGAGCTTCTGGCAAGGGGTAAGTTCCGGCTTGTTCAATCGGATTTTGGGTAGCCAATACGAAGAACGGTTTTGGTAAACGATGTGTCTGTCCAGCGAAAGTCACACTACGCTCTTGCATCGCCTCTAATAAAGCCGATTGGGTTTTTGGTGGTGCGCGATTGATTTCATCCGCTAACAAGACTTGCGTAAATACCGGGCCTTTTTGAAAACGAAATACACGTTGGCGTGTCGTCGTGTCTTCTTCGAGAATCTCGGTTCCGACAATATCCGATGGCATCAAATCCGGCGTAAATTGCACGCGGCGAAATTCCAAATCAGTCGCTTGTGCCAATGATTTCACCAGTAAAGTTTTACCCAGACCTGGCACACCTTCCACCAAAGCGTGACCGCCGGCTAACAGGCAAATCACTAAAGATTCAATCACGTCTTTTTGACCAATAATCACCTGCGACATGCTCTCGGTAAGCGCGTATACTTTACTGCTGAGATCACTGACTTCCTGCTCGTTCCAACTCGCTTGCACATTCGACTGCATACTACGCTCCTAAAGCATACTGAATAATATTCACCGCAAAACGGGTGTTATCTACCGCTAAAAAACGTTTATTCCTAAAATCATAATCCCACTCACAGCCATAATCTTTATTGCTGTACAGCAGACGGATACGACCATTGACTTCTACCGCCTTCAAATAGTCATGCACCAAATCGTCGCCCCAACCGTTCAATTCCACACTAGTATTAGGCGGGCCATCAAACCTAAAAAAACTGGTATAGAGCGGATGGGTGTTAGGAATCTTCTTTAAGGCTTTAGTTCCAAATATTTTGGCGATTTCAGCTTCAAATGATTTGGCAAATAATCCATCAATATCGTGATTGCAATCATCCACAAATAAAAATCCACCACCCTTGATGTAACGCTCCAAATGCTTACGTTCTATCGCACTTAATTGCACCAGCTTATGTCCGGCCATATAACAAAATGGTGCTTCCAACATTTTAGGATCAGACAGAGCGATGACCCGCTCCACCGTATCAACTTTCAGCGTGGTGTATTCGACCAAGGAATTTAAGACGTTGCTAGGCATGCGAATATCCACATCCCAATCGCCGGAATCATAAATTAAACGGGTGAAATAGAAGTCGTAATTGCTCATGCGGGAAGATGGAAGATAAAAGGAAATTCAAGCTGGGATCGTCATGCCGGACTTGATCCGGCATCCATGTTTCAATCACGACTGATGCTAATTACATGGATACCGGGTCAAGCCCGGTATGACGTTATCGGCTTTAATTTCTCTAAGGTTTTACACCGCATCCGACAAGGACGTGAAATTAAAATCACGTAACTTCATGGCTGGCACGACTGATTTACGACCATCACCGAAGACCTGCGTCTTACCGAGATCATCAATATTATTTAACATCGTGACTGGGCTCTCGTTGAAACGGAAGTTTTTGATAGGATGTTTGATCTTACCGTTCTCGATATAGAAAGTACCGTCACGCGTTAAGCCAGTTACTAGCAACGATTGCGGATCGACGGAACGGATATACCAAGTACGTGTCACCAAGATGCCTTTCTTAGTCGAAGCGATCAGCTCTTCTGTGGACTTGGTGCCACCCGACATAATGGTATTGCCTGCACGACCTTTTGCAGCGACACCTTGTTTCTTCGCCCAGAAGTTCGAATATTGCAAAGATTCAATTTTGCCATTCTTGACGATAGAGCTACGTTCGCGTGCCTGCATAGAACCGCTGTCCCAAGGATTGACAGGCGCATCGGCATTCCATGGATCAGTCCAGATATTGACCTGTTCATCAAACATCTTTTCACCGAGACGATTACCGCCACCTTTTTTGGAAAGGAAGCTACGTCCTTCGTCGGCCTGACGTGCATCAAAGGCATTGAACATAAAATTCAAAATATCGGAGGAAGCGGCTGGCTCCAATACCACTGTGTAACGACCTGGCTCTAAAGCCTTGGCATCAACTGAACGCATGGCTTTTTCAATCGCCACTTCCGAAGCCTCACGTGGATCAAACAAACGTGCGTCATTCGCCGTGCGCGTCACCCAACCAGAACCGCGACCATCTTCGGTACGCGCAGTGCAGCTAAAACTCAGGTTGGAGGATTCTTGAAAACCAAATACACCATTAGAGTTGGCGATCACTTCAAAGCCCAAGGTGTCTAAGAAAAACCCTGCTGCGATCAACTTATTTTTCTTTGCCAGACTAATACTTTGCAATGCGACCTCAGCGCGGTAATCCGGATCAATGGCGGCAGTTTGTTCAAAATAGGTCGGCGTTGCTTTGAATTCTTGCTTAGATGCAGCAGGCATAAATTCTGGATTTTCGGGTGCCAGACGTGCAATATCTTCAGCACGACGCACTGCTTTTTCTAGTGATTTATCATCAAACTCATTCACTGTCGCGGTACCCTGACGTTTGCCGAAAGCGACACTGACAGATAACTGCGTATCTTGATTCAAACCTGCAGTTGACACACTATTTTGTGCATAACGGATATTGCCAGCACGTGTGCCTTGGATAGAGACGCGGCATTCATCGGCTTTGGAAAATCCGATTACACGATCGCAAATACGTTTTGCTTCTTCCTGAGTCATCTTTTTCATCTTATCGTCCTTATTTGTTTTGCTTTATTTGCCGCAACTTGTTAAGCGATTTTGCGCGCTGTATTAATCACATTAATGCCGTTGAAGCGGGCAGTAGAGGAACCATGTGACACCGCACTGACTTGACTAGGTTGACCTTTACCATCGAAGAAAGACCCGCCCATACGCCAGTCACGTTCATCACAAATCGCGCTGCAGCTATTCCAGAATTCTTGGGTATTCGATTGATAGGCAACATCTTCCACCGGACCTACAATCTTGCCGTTTTTAATTTCGAAAAAGAGCTGACCGCCAAACTGGAAGTTATAGCGTTGTTGATCGATAGAATAAGAACCACGACCTAAGATATAAATCCCTTTCTTCACATCTTTCACCATCTCATCTGGTGTCAATGGTGCTTTGCCTGCGGCTAAAGAGACATTCGGCATACGTTGGAATTGCACACTGCTCCAACTGTCGGCATATGAACAACCATGTGATTCTTTTTCGTCGATGATATGCGCTTGATCACGTGTCGCTTGATAATTGACCAGCACACCATTTTTAATAATGTCCCAGCGTTTTGCTGGCACGCCTTCATCATCGTAGCCCACCGCGCCCAGCGAGCCGGGCGTGGTTTTATCTGCGAAGAAATTCACGCGATCCGCACCGAATTTGAAATTCTTACTGCGCCATTTATCTAAAGTCGCAAAACTTGTTCCCGCATAGTTTGCTTCGTAGCCGAGGACGCGATCCAACTCAGTCGGATGACCGACCGATTCATGTATCGTTAAAAATAAGTGTTCTGGACTCAAGACCAAATCATATTTGCCTGGCTCTACCGACTTAGCAGAGAGTTTTTCACGCGCTTGACGACCTGCTTCACGCGCCTCTTCGATCACGTCCAGTGAATGTTTATACAAGCTCGCCACACCACCAGCAGCCATCACTTTATCTTTAGGATTGACATCGAAGAATTCAAAACCCATACCAACGGGTGAGGACAGACTTTCACGAGTACGGAATTTGTTAGTCGCTTTATCCACCGCAGTTGCCGTCATCGGTGCCCACAGGCGATGTATGTCTTGGTCGATGTAAGAACCATCGGTAGAAGCAAAATATTTTTCCTGATTGACTTGGAATAAATTGGACTGCATAAAATTGGCACCCGCTTCCAAGCCCGCTTTGTTCGCCGCAATCAACATATCGGCTTTTTCTTTGACTGGAATGGTGCGCCAATCTTTTTTGAATGGCGTAGACCATGCAACTTCGCCCACGCCTTTGACTGGCGCCAGTATCAAGGGCTCAGTCTGCAACTTAGCATTCGCTTTAGCGATTGCTACCGCTTGACGCGCCATGCTCACCACCGCATCAACAGAAAGATCATTCGTGGAAGCAAAGCCATAAGAACCACCAGCGATAACACGCACGCCCACGCCCATAGATTCACTATTGACGATATTTTCAACACGTAAATCACGGGTGGTAATGAATTGATTGACATAGCGCCCGATACGTACGTCACAATAACTAGCGCCAGCCTGTGTGGCGGCATTCATCGCGGCATCCGCTAAGGATTTTTTGAAAGCATTACCGACGGGATTCATCAAGGCTTCTGCGGCAATCGCATTGCCATAAATCGGGATAATCATGCTACCAGCAGCGATGCCACTAATCTTTAAAAAGCTACGTCTTTCCATAGCAACTCCAAAATAAAATTGAACAAATACTTTAACTAGATTTAACCGACACTACACCGCATCCGACAAAGAAGTGAAATTGAAATCTCTCACTTTCATCGGCGGTATCAACATTTGATATGGCACTTCATCACCAGCAATCACGACTGGTTTGCCAATCTCTTCGATGTTATTCAGCATCGTCACTGGGCTCTCATTGAAACGAAAATTTTTGATCGGATACATGATCTTACCGTTCTCAATATAGAAGGTGCCGTCGCGCGTTAAACCGGTCAACAGTACCGATTGCGGATCGACCATACGGATGTACCAAGTGCGTGTAACGAGCACACCTTTTTTGGTATTGGCAATTAATTCTGCCGTACTTTTATCGGTACCTGCCATGATCATATTGCCGTGACCAGCAAGCGGTGCTTTGTTCTGCTTTTGCGCCCAGAAACGTGAATATTCCAAGGCATTGACGCGACCGTTTTTAATCACTTCGGTACGTTGCCGTGGCAGCATGGAACCATCCCAAGGTAGAACCGCAACCTCAGGATGCCAAGGATCGGCCCAGATATTGACTTGCTCATCAAACAGCTTTTCACCTAGGCGATTACCACCACCTTTTTTAGACAAGAAACTACGGCCTTCATCGGCCTGACGCGCATCAAAACCACCCAACATATTACCGATCAAATCAGAGGTTGCTGCGGGCTCTAAGATCACCGTGTAGCGCCCCGGTTCCAACGCTTTGGCGTTGACTGAACGCAGGGCTTTTTCTATCGCCACATCAGCCGCTTCGCGTGCATCAAAACGTGCGGCATCGCCGATAGAACGTTTCACCCAACCAGAGCCACGCCCATCTTCCGTGCGCACGGTGCAAGTGAAATCCAAGCCCGTTTCTTGCTGATAACCGAATACGCCGTTGGAATTGGCGATACTGGAGAAACTGCTGTTATCAGTAAAAAATCCGGCTGCGACCAAATTCTTTTTACGACAAGCTTCTATCGTATAAGCCGCTAATTCAGCACGAAAATCAGGATCTATCGCTGCCGTTTTTGGGCTGAAAGTGGGCGAAGCTTGGTATTCTTGCTTACCAACGGCAGGCATGAATTCAGGATTTTCCGGTGCTAAACGCGCCAGATCTTCTGCTCTGCGTACCACTTTCTCTAAAGATTTTTCATCGAACTCATTGATAGTCGCGATCCCTTGTTTTTTGCCGTAAGCTACCGCCACGACTAACTGAGTATCGCTGACGGCACCCGAGGTCGATACCGCATTTCTGGCAAAACGAATATTACCGGTGTTGCTACCGCCGAGCTGCACATTGCATTCATCGGCTTTGGACAAGCTCAAAACTTTATTGCAAATCGCTTGCGCTTCTTGTTGGCTCAGTAATTTCATGATCAAGCTCCTTCAGCGATTACGCAATTTTGCGTGCGGTGTTGATCACATTAATGCCATTGAAGCGCGTGGTGCTGGAACCATGCGATACCGCGCTCGATTGCGAGGGCTGGCCTTTACCGTCGAAGAAAGAGCCGCCCATGCGCCAATCGCGTTCATCACAAGTAGCACTGCAAGCATTCCAGAATTCTTGGGTATTCGATTGATAGGCGACATCTTCTAATTGCTCGCCAATCTTACCGTTCTTGATTTCGAAGAACATCTGACCACCGAATTGGAAGTTATAACGTTGCTGATCAATAGAGAAGGAACCATCGCCGATGATGTAAATACCTTTCTTGACATCCTTGATCATTTCATCCGGCGTCAAACGTTTTTTACCGGCTTCCAAAGAAATATTGGGCATGCGCTGAAATTGCACGCTGCTCCAATTATCGGCATAAGAACAACCATGCGATTCGGTCTGCCCTAGCATATGCACTTGATCACGCGTGGCTTGATAGTTGACCAAAATACCGTCTTTGATAATATCCCAACGCTTGGTCTTCACACCTTCATCGTCATAGCCGACACCGCCTAGCGAACCTGGTGTAGTTTTCTCGGCGATGATGTTGACGTTATTTGAGCCATATTTGAATTTTTTGCTTTCCCATTTATCGATAGTCGCGAAGCTGGTTCCGGCAAAGTTCGCTTCGTAGCCAAGTACGCGATCTAGTTCTGTAGGATGGCCGACCGATTCATGAATGGTCAACCATAAATGTTCAGGACTCAAGACCAAATCATACTTACCTGGCACGACGGATTTGGCCGTTAATTTTTGTTTGGCACTGGCACCACAAGCCCGCGCATCGGCGATCAAATCATAGGAATGTTTGTATAAAGTCGCTACACCGCCCGCTGCTTTAATCTTGTCTTCTGGACGCGCATCTAAATACTCATAGCCCATACCAACTGGGGCAGAAAGTCCCTGACGCGAACGGAATTTATTGGTTTTCTGATCCACCGCGGTCGCCGTGATTGGCATCCATAAGCGATGTACATCTTGATCAATATAAGAACCATCGGTCGAGGCGAAATATTTTTGCTGGTTGACTTGGAACATGACGGATTGCATGAAATTGGCGCCGCCTTCCATGCCCGCTTTATTTGCGGCAATCAGCAAATCGACTTTTTCTTGAATCGGTACCACGCGCCAATCTTTCTTAATCGGTGTCGCCCAACTCACTTCGCCCACGCCTTTTACCGCCGCCAACTGCAAAGGTGTGGTTTGTAATTTGCTATTCGCTTTCGCAATTGCCACCGCTTGACGCGCCGCGGCAGCCACGCTGTCCGGCGACATATCATTGGTGGCGGCAAAGCCATACGCGCCATTAGCAACGACACGGATACCAACACCAGCTGACTCGGTATTGGCGACGTTTTCTACGTTCAAATCACGCGTAGAAATAAATTGGTTTAGGTAGCGACCAATACGCACATCGCAGTAACTAGCGCCAGCGCTGGTCGCCGCGTTCAAGGCGGTATCGGCTAAGCTTTTACGAAATTGGTTTGATACAGGCTTTAATAATTCTTCGACTTCAATCGCCCTAGCAAATGCAGGCATGGCAGGGATTAATAAACCACCTAACGCAGCGCCACCTAAATGAAGAAAATCACGTCTTTGCATTTTGTCTCCTGATTGATAGTTTATGGTCGTCTTACCAAGCTCGGTCGTTTTGCTATTTTTCTTCAGTCTGATTAACAAGAGTGTTCAAAAGATTGTTCAAAAAACTGCTAGCAATAACTATCACTTGGAACGAATTGATACTAATCGGTTAGGACTAATACAGGGGGAATAAGTTCCGCAGGCGTAGCGGATTTCATACGACGCTACATCAATTATGGAAAGATGGGCTGAGAAGAATTAATGAAATGACTTTCCCTAAAGCTAAGCATAGTTTGAAGATGGATCTAGCTGAGCACAGCTTAACTGATAAAGATAAGGTCAGAAGGGAGGGCGGCAGGCGGCGGACTGCCTACTGACAGCCTACTGACCGCCTAAGCAATCTGGCTAATCCGGCCGTTATCAGTGTTGTAGACGTTCTAATCGTTGGTGGCGAAATAGGCTTGACGTGCAAATGCCTCAAACTGCGCAAGCGGCAGTGGCTTACTGTAGAGATATCCTTGATACGCGCGACAACCTTGTTCCTGTAAAAAAGCTTTTTGCGCTAGGGTTTCTACGCCTTCTGCAACCACACTTAAGCCCAGACTTTCCGCCAGCACGATTACCATTTTTGAAATCGCCGCATCATTCGGATCGACCAAAATATCTCGTACAAAACTCTGATCTATTTTTAATTGATCCAGCGGCAAACGCTTCAGATACGACAAGGAAGAATAGCCGGTACCAAAATCGTCCAAAGAGAAACTAACACCACGTTTTTTCAATTGCGACATTCTCTCTATGACGTCTTCGATATTCGAAATAGAAAATCCTTCGGTCAATTCCAACTTCAAGCGACGTGGATTTGCGCCCGTAAGATCCAGTACATCCTCCACTTGATCAACAAAGTTCTTCTGGTGAAATTGGCTAGGACTCACATTCACCGCAATGGTCAAATCGGCAAACTCGGGCTGCTCCGCCCATAGCGCTAACTGGTGCGTGGCCATATTCAATACCCAGTAACCGAGAATAGCGATCAAGCCCGTATCTTCAGCAATTGGTATAAATTCAGCTGGAGAAATCATGCCGCGTATCGGGTGGTGCCAACGTATCAAAACTTCGGCAGCAAATAAGCGACCGTCGTCATTGAACTGCGCTTGATAATACAATTCAAACTGATCGTTCAACATCGCATCGCGTAAATCTTCCTCCAATTCAGCGCGTTGCGATACCATCGCTTGCATTTTCGGATCGAAGAATCGTATGGTATTGCGACCTGCTGCTTTAGCCTGATACATAGCGAGATCAGCGCGTTTCAAAGGTTCGGAAATAGTCTCCGCTTTTTCACCAAAAAGTGTAATGCCGATACTGGGCGAGCTATGATGTTCGTTAACGCCTAACCAATACGTTTGATTTAATTCAGACAGAATTTTGATAGCGACGGTCTCTGCATGATTCGCGGCATCAAAAGAATGTTCGTCAAGATTTTCTAGCATAACAACAAACTCATCACCGCCTAGACGCGCTACGGTATCGCCTTCACGCGTGCAACTATTCAGACGCTCAGCGACCTGTTGCAACAACCTATCACCCTGGTCATGCCCCAAAGTATCATTCAAGGTTTTGAAGTTATCCAAATCAATAAATAACAAAGCACCTTTACGTTGATGTCGATTACTGGAGGCAAGCGCTTGCTCTAACCTATCCATCAACAAACGACGATTCGGCAATTGCGTCAGAGGGTCATAAAATGCCAGATTTCGTATTTCATCTTCAGCCGATTTACGCAAGGTAATATCATTAAAAGTACCGACATAATGCGTAATCTGGCCGCGCTCATCCGTCACACTAGAAATATTGACCCATGCTGGGAACATATCACCATTTTTACGCTGATCTAAAACTTCACCTTGCCAAGAACCTCGTTCGCGTATGCTAGTCTGCATAATGGCATAGGTATCTTGATTATCTGCTTGCAGGGTTAAGAAATGAGGTGGTGCCCCTACCACATCGTCAGAAAGAAAACCGGTAATCTGATTAAACGACTGATTGGTGCGTAAGATATTCCAAGCTGCATCAGTTACAAACATTCCTTCTTGCGACTCAAAGGCAGTCGCGGCTATCCTTTGTGATTCTGCATGACGTTTAGACGCGGTGATGTCATGCCATGCAACATAGACAGAAGGCTCACCATCAAAATCGATCAAAGCCCCCTGTCCCATGACATCAATCACACTACCATCAATTTTGATAAACTTCATTTCAAAATTCTGATCGCGCCCACCCACTTCATTCATAGACTTGACGCGCGTCTGTATCAGATGATGGCAATCAGGATGCATGATGTCACGAATCGGTCGACCAATTAATTGCTCACTGTTATCCGCACCCAGCATACGTATCGCTGAGGCATTAACATAGATAAGGCGGGATTTGCGGTGGACATTGATCCCTTCAGGCGACCATTCAACCAAGGTACGGTGCCGCTCCTCACTAGCATGTAAGGCATCCTCAACCCGTTTGCGGGCAGAGATATCACGCACACTGGCTTGTATCACCGTTTGCCCGTCTAATTCAACCCGATTTAACAACACTTCGGCGTCAAAACAGTCGCCATTATCGAGACGGCGGTGTATCCACTCAAAACTATGCTGACCATGATCGCGCGCCAGAAATATATAATCACGAGCCAAACTGCAGGAACTGACACCATTTTTCTGAAAGGTCGGCGATAAATCAGACGGTTTGCACAATAACAAATCCTCTTTATCGCGCGCTCCAAACAAACTGATCGCGGCAGGATTGCAATCAATCATACGATCCGCATCCATCACCATCACTGCATTGGCGGTGGCATTGAAGAGGGTTAAGTGGCGCGCCTCAGACCATGCCAAGGCCTGACTACGATGGGCAACCTGAGCTTCTAATAATTCTTGCGCGTTTTGTACCGCGTCCGCCATACCGTTGAAGGCGACAGATAGCACACGTATCTCGCGCGACTCAGCGACCGTCGTAGGAACTCGCACAGCGAGTTCTCCCTGTCCCAATTGTTTAGCCACATCCGCTAACAAATCCAAAGGTCGTGTCAGGCGACGTGAGGCGAGATAAATCAAATTCAGTGCCAACAAGGTAATTAAGCCACCGGCGATTAACAGCACATTTAAGCCCTCAGGTAAACCGGATAGCACTTCGTCTTTACGCACACTATGCACCATGCTCCAAATCTGGTGCGTGCCCAGTTTTAATTGCCTATAAACGACAATAAATTCATCTCCAGTCTGATTGGTTTGCAATAAAACTTGTTCTTCGTTCCTACCAGGCGCGACGTTAAGAAGTGAATCTCTCGCTGGTGCTTGCTGAGGGAAGCGCATCAGTAAATTTGCATTCCCATCAAATAGCAGAGTACTGTCACTTGGGTGATGCAAACCCGTCGCTGCCGCGATGTCTGCACTCAACATTTGCTGCCAATTGAGCACTCCTATCAAATACAGCTTGGTGGGTAGTTTTGCTGATGCTGTACGTGACGACTGAGAGGCTATTCCTTCAATTTCTCTGACAACGATTAACTCCCGATTTCCATCGGGGCGCATCCAACTGGCAATACGGTTGGGTAGCGGTGCTTGTGTCAGTTGCCAAGCAAAATTCGCGTCAAACAAGTTTGTTTGCGTTTCACTCGGCTGGCTGCTGGCGATAATTAGAGCCTGTTCCGCCTCAAGCAATAAAAACCGAGTAAAACGTCGTGGATAGGCGCGCTCTTGGCGTTCCAACAAGGCTTGCATACTCAAGGACAAGTTCTCAAGGCCGCCCTGCAAGGCCTGCTGTAATTCCGCGCTTTCTGCAATAAGTAAGGCATCGCCGCTCGCTTCTTTCAACTCACGCGCGATAGTGTCACGCTGCAAATCGACTTTAGCGCTGAGCATTTGCATCACCCCGTCCAGCCTTTGCTGACTGGCTCCCACCAATCCTAAGGCACTCCAACCGAAGTACCACAAGACAAACAGTATCCCTAACGACGCAATCAATACTGCGGCGAAATAGCCTGTCATCCGGTTAGAAAATGATGCGAACATGAACTAGCGCTGTGCTTAATAGGTTAAGGCGATAAGGAAAAATGCACCTGCGGCGACCATACGTGGCGCACTAACTCAGGTGCAAACTCAGACAAACACTCAAGTGTCAATTCAAGCGCCGAAGAAACTCGACTTCAAAGCAGGGTGTTGCTCAGCCTTTAAACGCGGGCCAAACTGCGTCACCACTTTGGCCGCAGCTTGATTTGCAAAGGCAGCCGCGCGCGCAAATGCTTCCCCTTGCGTCAAAGCGAACAAAAAGGCTCCGGCAAACATATCGCCAGCGCCATTGGTATCAATAGGCTCAACTTTAGGCGCTGCAACTTGTAGTAGTTGTTCGCCATCAAACACATAAGCACCATCGGCGCCACAGGTAATAGCAAAACGTTTTGCATACTGCTGCAAACCTCGGCAAGCCAATTCAAAATCATCGGTTTGGACAAATCCCAAGGCTTCATCGCGATTGCAAAAAATCAAATCAACCTGATTTCCTATCATCTCTAACAGTCCATCACGGAAAAACTGCACCATCGCTGGATCAGACAAGCTTAAGGCAACTTGAGTTCCATGTTGCTGTGCATGCTCGCGCAACTTAATGGCAGCAGCGCGACCAGTAACCGACGTCACGAGATAACCTTCGATGTACACGTATTGCGACTCTGGCACGACGGAAAAATCGATTTCTTCGACCGATAAATGTTCACTAATTCCTAAATAGGTATTCATGGTACGTTCGGCATCTGGCGTGATCATCACCAGACATTTACCCGTAGTACCTGGCGGCGGTGTAATGTGAGAAGGCGTGGTGACGCCAGCCGCTTTCATATCATTTAAATAGAAATGACCATTCTCGTCCGCCGCGACTTTACATGAGTAAAAGTTCTGACATCCAAAATAGCTCGCTGCAATAATGGTGTTCGCAGCGGAGCCACCACTTGCCCGTTTTGAAGCGACCAAATGATGCTCAAGAGCGGCGATCAATTCTTTCTGACGCGGTTCATCCACTAAAGTCATCACGCCTTTCTCAACCTGCATATGCGTTAAGTCACTGTCATCCAAGGTGATTTCGGTATCAACCAAGGCGGCTCCCAAGCCGTAAATGTCATACTTTTTTTTCATTTTCATCTTTTAAAGAAGTTAGTAACTGAATGGTGAATAAGTGGTGATTTAAATAATTTTTTAATTATTCTTCGCATATGTTGCATTTTGGCGTAAAACCACGCTTCTCAAAAGAAATATTTGATTGACGGCAATGCAAAAAGACCATGATACTAGGACGTGGCTTTTTTAAATTGCAAAGAATGCTAATGAGAGTTTATTCTGCAAACGAGTTTAGAAAATAACTTAAAAAAGAGTACAGCTTGACTCGCAAAAAAGTACTGCCGAATTCAAAGCACTAGCGAGTCATCTGGTCGCTCCCTACATCGCTGTAGTCAGGTCAGTCCACAGATATGCGCATTCTCTGATAGGTAAGACTACCGTATGAGCTACACATACATCGTATTCAGCAAATTTCATGGACAGTATTGTGAAAAATTTTTGGCATGACAGACAGTGGTTACTTCCTCAATACTTACCCACCGCAATTTTCATATTAGGAATGTGCCTAACTGCAGCGGGTACGTGGTGGCTCAATAACAATCTCAAAAATAAGTTGGAAACAGAATTCCAAAATAAAGCAGACCGCATAGCAGTAGAGATTCAACAACGTTTCAACAATCCGATTTTTGGTTTGAACGGCGCAAAAAGTTTATTTGGCATCAAACAAACTTTGAGTGCCGATGAATTTGAGTCAGCCATTCGTACTAGAAATCTGCCGTTGGAGTTTCCCGGAGTACGTGGTTTTGGCTTTGTGGAAAAAGTCTCCCAAGCCGATCTTTTAGCATACATCGCGCAAAAAAAAACCGAGGTCAATCCGCAATTTAATTTGCAAGAATTTCAAGGCGCGCATAACGCCTATCGTTATATCGCCAAATATTTTGTCTCGCCATTTAACAGCCATTTTGTGCCCGGCACCGATTTTAGTTCCGACCCGCGCCGCCGCTTAGCCATAGAAGAAGCCATTAATGCTGGCTTACCCTCGATTAGCCCCTTAATTTACGCGCCCCCCAAAACAGAAAAAAAAGCCAGCATTCTGCTCTTTGTTCCTATCTTCAAAAAAGATTTACCAGTTGATACTCCCGCTAACCGCCAAGCTGCCATTTATGGCCTAGTGTACGCACCTGTCATGCTGCCGGACTTACTGGCCAAAATGCGTGATGTAGAAAATGGCAATCTGGTTTTTGACTTACAAAACACCTTACCTGACCCTGATGGCAATATCGTCAGTTTTACTGGAAGTACGGCGGAAAATGCCGCCGCCGCAGCCGCACACACCGCGATGTTCGAAAATCACCGTGACATCGAGCTGCACCGCCACGTGTTTAAATTGAACATACGCAGCACCGCGACTTTCGAAGCCGGCATGAACCGCAGTTTGCCAGTGCTGTTTTTTATCGCCGCCAGTATTATTTGCAGTCTGATCACTGCTCTATTAAGAATTGAATTAACGTGGGGCGATCAAACTCAGAAAAAACTCGATATCGCCCTGCGCGACAATGAAGCACTCCTTAGTACGCTCAATATGCATGCGATTGTGTCCGTCACCGACGCGAGCGGATGCATTATCGATGTAAATGATGCGTTCTGTCGGATATCAGGCTATCAACGTCACGAACTGCTAGGGCAAACTCACAGGTTAATCCGTTCACATGAGCAACCGAGTCAATTCTGGGCAGATATGTGGCAAAGTATTTCACATGGAACACCGTGGCGCGGAGATGTCTGTAATCAAGCCAAAGATGGTTCACTGTTCTGGGTAAATACTTTTATTGCACCGTTTATAAATGATCAGGGTGTGATCGACCGCTACATCGCAATCCGCACCGATATCACCGAAGAAAAAAAGGCCGCGCAACAATTGCAAGCCGCTTTACGAGATAGCGATGCGCTGCTCAGCACCTTGAATATGCACGCCATCGTGTCCATTGCTGATCGGGTTGGTCGCATCATCGAAGTCAATCAAGCCTATTGCCGCATCAGTGGATACACCAAAGAGGAAATTCTAGAAGGCAATCACCGCATCGTCGCCACTGGCATACAATCGCCTGATTTCTTATCAACCATGTGGCGCACCATTTCTTCCGGTACGCCATGGCGTGGTGAAGTCTGTAACCGGGCGAAAAATGGCAGCTTATACTGGGTCGATACTTTCATCGCACCTTTTAAAAATGCTCAGGGCGAAATAGAAAAATACATCTCGATTCGCACCGATATTACCGCCAGCAAAAAAGCTGCCAGCCGCCTGGCCAGTCAACGTAGCGCCTTGGCACATATCATTGAAGGTACCAACGTTGGCACTTGGGAATGGAATGTAGAAACGGGCGAAATGCGTTTAAATGAGCGTTGGGCCGATCAAATAGGTTATGAACTTAATGAACTAGCACCGCTCACCATTAACACGTGGAATGACCTGACTCATCCTGACGATTTGATTAAAGCCAAGGCTTTAATGACACGCCACTTTGAACATGATCTGTCTTACTACGAATGCGAAACTCGACTCCAGCATAAAAACGGCCACTGGATCTGGGTCTTGACTCGCGGCCGCATTTCCTCCTTCACTTCGTTTGGCAAGCCAGAATGGGTCTCTGGCACCCAAATGGATATCACCGAGAGAAAGAATGCGGAAGCCGAATTGCAACGCAGTACCAAGCTGCTGTTGACAGTGCGCGACCAGTTGACCAAGGCGGCCGAAGTAGCCGAATTAGGAATCTGGAGTTGGGATGTGCAAAGCAATGAAATCGTTTTTAATGACAGGATGTACGAAATTTATGAAGTACCTCAAGAGCACAGACATGAAAAGTTAAGTTTTGATTTTTGGCGTAGCAAAGTACATCCAGACGATATAGATGATACCGAACAAAAGCTATATGCCGCAGTTAAGGACAACGCCGCTTACGCTCCGATTTTCCGCATTATCAGTAAAACGCACGGGATACGTTACATACAAGCGGCAGGCGGTGTAGAGCGTGACGCAAATGGCAATGGTATTTTAGTCACAGGGATCAATCGCGACATCACATTACAATACCAAGCCGAAGAGGCTTTACGTCAGGCTAAACAAGCCGCAGATGACGCCAATCAGGCGAAATCGGCTTTCTTGGCGAATATGAGTCATGAAATCCGCACGCCTATGAATGCGATCTTAGGCATGCTCAGTTTACTCAGAAAAACACCGCTCTCACCACAACAAAACGACTATGCATCGAAAACCGAGGGTGCAGCACGTTCTCTACTCAACTTACTCAACGATATTTTAGATATTTCCAAAGTGGAAGCAGGTAAGATGAGTTTGGATCCACATCCTTTCCAACTCGATCAATTGTTGAGCGAACTCTCTGATTTACTTGCAATTACGGTTAGTAATAAGCCCGTAGATATCCTATTCGACATAGACAAAAACATTCCTAAATATCTGATCGGTGACGCACTGCGCCTGCGCCAAATTTTGACCAATCTAGGTAGCAATGCGGTGAAATTCACCGAACAGGGGCAAGTCATTATTGCCATCGCTGTCACGCAGCAAGATGCACACAGCGTCAATTTACGCATCTCGGTCAAAGATACTGGAATCGGCATCGCACCAGAAAATCACGAAAAAATTTTCACCGGCTTTACTCAAGCAGAAACCTCAACCACTCGTCGTTTCGGCGGTTCAGGTCTGGGCATCGCAATCAGTCAGGGACTAGTCGCAATGATGGGCGGTAAGCTTGCATTAGAGAGTGAATTAGGTAAAGGTGCATGCTTTTATTTTGACATTCAATTACCTGTTGCGTCTGCACTAGCATTACACACTGAACAACTAATGGAGAAACAACTCTCTACCCGACTATTAATCGTCGAGGCCAATATTTTTGTACGGGAAAATATCAAAGCTGCCTGCCAGGAGCTCGATTTCGAGGCTGAATTTGTTGACAGTAGTATGGCAGCATTACTCACCATGCAAACCAGTAAAGTTTTGCATCAAGCAATCTTGATCGACTGGGACATTGTTGAAGTCGATGGTTGGGGATACATATGGACTATGCGTGGCTTGGCCGATCAAACTGGCCAGTCATTATTTTTATTGATGCGTGAAAATGAACGCGATTTACTACAAAAAGTCGCACCTAAAGAACAATTGTTATTTAACGCCGTGCTCAGCAAGCCGCTCACCAAAAATAAATTGCTGGCGAATATCAATCAAGGCATGGAGATTGCGAGCAAACATCCTAACGCAATTCAAAAACAGACTGATACTTCGATCATCAATCAATTACATAATATTAGAATTTTATTGGTGGAAGATAACATCAATAACCAACAAGTCGCTTATGAATTACTTAGAGCCGAAGGCGCGCGAGTACAAATCGCCCAGCATGGCTTAGAAGCGGTGGAGTTAATTGCTAACGAACGCTATCCATTTGATATTGTGTTGATGGACTTACAAATGCCAGTGATGGATGGCTATACCGCCACGCAAAGAATACGTCATGAATTAGGGCGCAAACAATTGCCAATTATCGCCATGTCTGCCAACGTCATGGCCACCGATAAGGAAGCCTGTCTAGCAGCTGGTCTGAATGATCACATAGGAAAACCTTTTGATGTGCACAATCTGATAAAAGTTATCTTACGCTATACCAAACAATCTACCGCATTTCTCGAACCTACAGCCAATCAGCCAACTACGCCAAACAGCAACATCGTTAATATTGCCCGTTCACTAGACGTCGATATAGTGCCTGCACTTAATCGCTTGGGTGGAAAACAGGATTTATATTTGCGGATGCTAAGCATGTTTATTAAGGATCTAGCGGCAGCCCCCCAACAATTACGTGACGCGGCGGCACTCGATAGTAGCTCGGTATTACGTCAATTGCATACGATTAAGGGCTTAACGGCGACCTTAGGCGCGAATACTTATGCCGCGGCTTTGGCGGCACTGGAACAGCCTTTACACACCCAAATTCCAGCTCCTGAGTTAATGCAAATCGTCACCCAGGCCTGCCAAATCATTGCGGCTCTGACGCAAAGTTTAAGCAATTTATTACCGCATCTGGAATCGAATCAGCCACTTCCGCCGTTGACGGACGCAGAAGGACAAAGCGCTTTTGATCCAGATTTATTCCGCCGTAGTTTGCTTAATTTAGCCGAACAACTTGAAAATGCGGATATGGCCGCAACCGAAAGCATCATACAATTACAAAATCGATTTGACGCCCAGATGCATGATAAGCTGCTGCCTCTGGCGAACGCGATCAACGCTTTAGACTTCACACTGGCGCAACAACTATGCGCTACTTTATTAGAAGAAGCGATACCCTAATGGCTAGCAATATCATTCAAGCTGCGACCTCACACGATGCGCTGTTTCCCGTGCAAACCCGACCACGCCTATTAGTCGTCGATGACCAACCCGCCAACATTCAAGTGCTGTACCAAATCCTGTCCAGTGATTATCAGGTTTTTATGGCGACCAGCGGTGCGCAAGCATTGGCGCTATGTGCCGCGCGCCAACCAGATCTGGTGCTACTCGATTTGATCATGCCTGATATGGATGGATATCAGGTTTGCCAGCGCCTAAAAGAAGATGCCGTCACCCGCGATATTCCCGTCATTTTTATTACCGCTCAAACCGATGAGTCTGCCGAAGAAATGGGCTTTGATCTGGGTGCGGTTGATTTTATTTCGAAACCCATTAATCCTCGCATCGTCAAAGCTAGGGTCAAGACCCACCTAATGCTAAAAGCGCAGTCAGATTTACTGCGTAGCTGGGCTTATCTTGATGGATTAACGGGTGTCCATAATCGGCGCTTTTTTGACGAGCGAGTCAATGCCGAAATGGGTAGAGCGATTCGCAATCAAACACCACTCAGCTTGGTGATGCTGGATGTAGATTTTTTTAAACGCTTCAATGATCATTACGGCCATCAGGCAGGAGACGATTGCTTGCGCCGTGTCGCTGCTACCTTAAAGAATAGTTTGATGCGCGGTGGCGACCATGTGGCTCGCTATGGCGGCGAAGAATTCGTCTGCCTATTGCCCGATACCGATTTTGCTGGTGCCATGCGTTTAGCTGAAGCCATCCGGCAAGAAATTAGTGGCTTACAAATTGAACATGCACAATCTTCCGTTGCGCCTTATGTCACCGTCAGCCTTGGTATCGGTTGCAAACCCGCCCACTTACACGCCAGTGCGATGAGCTTGATCAGTTTGGCCGATACCCAACTCTACAAGGCCAAAGAGCATGGCCGTCATCGTTATTATGGCGCGGAATTAGAGGCCTAATTTTGGGGGTTGATGCACGTATTTTAGCCAGCTAGCCCAGCTAGATTACTTTCATTTTCCGAATACAAATCAAAAACTTCTCTGGTATTCATGCCACCGAAAAGACTTTGATTTATAAGCGAAACGAAGGTGAAGTCATGCGAACTTTATTACTAAATCCAGTGATGTAAAAAAATAAGCGACTTCACCTATTTACCTAATTTGCTCAGAGTCGTCTGCATCGTATTTGCCTATTAACCTTTGATTGAATTACGAGCGGATGCTGATTTAGCGCTGGTATTTTGTTCCGCACGTTCTTGAGCATCCATCGCGTTTTTTTGCTCGGTCGTCAAACGTTTAGCGCTGATGACGACGGTTTGCATCGCGCTGTTTTGCAAGTCGAAAGATAATTTTTCTTCTGCACTCATGCGTTTAGCGCTCACAACCACTTTTTGCATTTTTTGAGTCGCAACTTTTGTGTTGAGGTTTTTTTGTTGATCGCTATTGCTTTGAAAAGCAGTTGCAGCGCCGACTACCGCAGCTAAAGAAGCGATGACTAACAGAGATTTAGTAGAGAGAGAGGTTTTCATTTTGTTCTTCCTATTGAGTTGAGTTAAATTAAATTCCGTTAAAGTGAGTTCAGTATCTTTTGGAACTCTTCGACCTTCGTCGATGGTTGAACTATAGAGATTTGCGTTTATGTTCGCGAGCGACTTGCGACGAAATGCAAAAACGCAGGTATCAAGCTACAAAATCGGATTGTGAAAGTTGATTGCCGCTTCATTATCGCCCTATTGATAATCCTCGCTTTTAGGCTAGCGCACTTTGGCATGACTGCAGTCCAGCGTACAATAGAGCCTTTCCCGCCTGCACTACTTGCTGCCATGACCATCCTGCTGTCCACCCTGAATGCCCGCTATGCCCACGCTTCCCTAGGTTTGCGTTACCTTTACGCCAATATGGGCGCTTTGCAGGAGCAAACGCATATACAGGAATTCGTCATTGGCGCTAAGACCACTGACTTATTAGAGCGCTTATTGTCTTGGCAACGCGCCGATGAAAAACTCATCATCGGTTTTGGTGTGTATATCTGGAATGTGGAAGAAACTACGCGTTTAGTGGCGCTGATCAAGCGCGTCGCGCCCGAAATCATCATCGTCTTAGGTGGCCCCGAAGTTTCGTACGAAACCCAAGAACAAGCGATCGTGGGCATGGCCGATTATGTAATCACAGGTTGGGGCGATGTCAGCTTCCCCGCTTTATGCCAACAAATATTGCACGGTCCAAAACCACTCATGAAAATTCATGCGGGTGTACAAGCGTCACTGGACGAACTGCGGCTGCCATATGAATACTATAGCGACCAAGATATTAAACACCGAACTTTATACGTAGAGGCTTCACGCGGCTGCCCGTTCAAATGTGAATTTTGCTTATCCGCTTTAGACAAAACCGCTTGGCCTTTCGACATTGATCGCTTTTTGGAAGAAATGGAAGACCTGCATGCGCGCGGCGCACGGCTGTTCAAATTCGTTGATCGCACGTTTAATTTGAACATCAAAACCAGTTTGAAGATTATGCAATTCTTCCTCGATAAGCTGGCGGCTAATCCAGATGATCCAGTGTTCGCCCATTTTGAAGTAGTGCCCGATCATTTACCCGATGCGCTGAAAGAAGGCATACAAAAATTCCCAGCAGGCACGCTACAGTTTGAAATCGGCATACAGAGTTTTAATCCAGAAGTACAAACCCGCATCAGCCGTAAGCAAAACAATAGCAAAGCCGCTGAAAACATCGTCTGGCTGATGCAGCATTCTCAAGCGCATTTGCACGTTGATCTGATCGCCGGCTTACCCGGCGAGACCGTAGAGAGCTTTGCACAAGGATTTAATCAGTTACACGCTCTGGGGCCGCATGAAATTCAATTTGGCATTTTGAAACGCCTGCGTGGTACCCCTATCATCCGTCACACTGAGGATTTTGGAATGCGTTTTGATCCGTATCCGCCTTACACGATTCTAGCGAATAAGGATGTGCCGTTTGCCGCGATGCAGCGACTGATACGCTTTGCTCGTTATTGGGATCTCATCGCGAACTCTGGTCGCTTCACCCATACATTACCGATAATCTTGGGCACTCAGGCATTTGAGAATTTCATGGATTTATCAAATTGGATTTATGCACAAACTGACGCCACTCATAAAATCGCCTTAGATCGGCTCGCCAATCTGGTCACAAAATGGCTGTGCAACGAGCGCGGGATGGATTTGCAGACCGTGCAGACCATGATAGGCAAAGATTATGCGGGCGATGCGAGACACAAACAAAGTCCCGAAGTCTTAGCGCAAATGCATGTCAAGCCAGACAGCAAATCAAATAAGCCAAGCAGTGAAGGCAATACAGGTGATATAGGCAATGCAGCAACGGGCAATCTACCTAAGCGTCAAGCACGCCATTTGGTAAATTAAAAGGTATTGGTGGCCGATTACCACCAAGAAAATCACAGCCCGCGACTGAAAGCGACAAATTCCCCGCAAATTTGCTACAAGGAATGTATTTCAAGACTGTTTCGCGCATAATGTCTGCATTTCTATGTGCGAGACTCCTGCACAACCGTCGCGAGCGGCCGAAGTTTGGATCGAGAAGTGGGCCTGTGCTATAGCACAGAGAGCATCGCAGATTCAAAATTCGGTCGCGCAGTAGGTTGTGCAGAGGTCTCTGTGCAGCATTTCTATGTGCTGAATGATCAATGGATATGGCAGGGTATGGCAGAGTCTCGCAGCTTTCTTTTTTATAGCAGCCCCAGTCGCAAACGCCTGATCATGCGTCTGCTACTGACGTTTATTGGCTATTTCGCTGCGGGGAAATTAGGCCTGAGCTTCCCCTTTATCGCGCCAAATGTCACCCTCATTTGGCTACCCACTGGGATCGCCCTCGCCGCACTGCTTAGAGCAGGCTTAGGTATGGCGCCCGCGATTTTTCTCGCCTCGGCATTAGTCAACTTCTCGACCGGCACACCTGCTTTAACTTCCCTACTGATAAGTATAGGCAATACCTTGGCGCCTTTATGCGTTGCCATCTATCTGCGTAAGAAAAACTTTTCTATGAGTTTTGTGCAGCGCGAAGATGTGATCCGCTTTTGTTTAGCCAGTGCTGTGGGTATGTGTATTTCTGCAACTTGCGGTAGCTTAAGTCTATGGCAAGCAGGTATTATTCCAACTCCACAATTTGCTTGGATCAGTTGGTGGGCAGGTGACACAGTTGGGCTTTTATTGGCCACACCATTTTTACTAGCATTAACGCTACAAGGTAAAAAACTGAAGCAAACCATACAAGAAAATATCGCCTTCGTCTCGGTATTTGTCGCAACCCATTGGTTAATATTTTTTTCAAGACATAGCCTATTGCATCTGACTTTCGTCGCAATGGCGATTATGATCTGGGCTGCTTTACGTTTAGGGCAGTTATTTACTTCGATGACAGTGCTGGCATCGTCTGCCATCGCGGCCATCGCTACCCATCAAGGCATAGGACCATTCAAATCGCTAGAAGCTTCTGAAAGCTCTATCGTACTTTGGCTTTACATGGCTACCTTGTCGATTACTGCCTTACTTATTACTGCGTTGCAAGCGGAACGCATAGCCGCTACCAATGAACTGCGGGACTCCTTTGAACGTATTAGCAAAGTGGCCTCCCGTTTGCCTGGTTTAATCATGCAATACCGCATAAAACCAGATCGCAATACCAACGTCTTATATGTCAGTGATGCTATTGAATCTATGTTCGAAATGAAGGCGAAAGATATACGACATAACGCGTCACCTATGGTCAAACGTATCGATACTGCCGATAAAAAACGATTTTTAACACAACATGAATACGCGACTGAGCATTTAATTCCCTACCAAATGGAATTTCGGTATCACCGATTGGATGGCAGCGTACGTTGGTTATTCCTCGATGCATTACCTGAATTGGAGCCAGAAGGCAGCACACTGTGGCACTGCTTTGTCAGTGATATTACTGACAGAAAAAATGCAGAACAGGATTTACGAGTGGCGGCAATTACCTTCGAATCGCAAGAAGGAATTTTTGTGGCCGACAATCAATGGCGTATCTTACGTATCAATCAAGCCTACTCGCGCATCACAGGATTTTCATCAGAAGAACTGATTGGCCAAGCCCTGCCGCGACATATAAGTCAGCAGCAAGACGCTGATTTTTTCGACACCATTTACAAAGCATTGGATCAGCATCGGTATTGGCAAGGTGAACTATGGGCCGAAAGAAAAAATCAAGAAGTCTATCCACAACTCATCACGCTCACCGCGATTGTGAACGAAAACGCTCACATTACACACTACATAGGCTCTTTCACGGATATCAGTCGTCACAAGGGCTATGAAGATGAGATTTTGAATCTGGCGTTTTACGATCCGCTCACTCACTTGCCAAACCGTCGCTTATTAATGGATCGCCTACAGCATTTGATCGCCATGAATCAACGCGATGATGCACATAGCGCGATTCTATTTATCGATCTAGATAATTTCAAAACCCTCAACGACACACGCGGGCATGATGCGGGCGATTTACTGTTAGTTGAGGCGGCGCAGCGCTTACAAACTTGTGTACGTGAAAGTGACACCGTGGCGCGCTTAGGCGGTGATGAATTTGTGGTGATCTTGCAAGCGCTCAGTCCCATCCGCGATGAGGCAGCTCGTCAAGCTGATCGCATTGCCGAGAAAATTCGCTTACTGCTGAACGAGCCTTATCAAATTACTGATTTCGTTCATCATGGCGCGGGCAGTATCGGTGTTTGCTTGTTCCAAGGCGGCGATACCACCGTCAAGGATTTATTCAAACGCGCCGACACCGCCATGTACGAAGCAAAAACTTCAGGGCGCAATGCGGTACGTTTTTTTGATCCTGCGATGCAAGCCGTATTAGTGGTAAAAATGATGCTGGAATCGAATCTGCGAGTAGCTTTAGCGCTAGAGCAATTCCAACTGTATTACCAAATTCAAGTAGATGCCGAAGGCCATGTCGTAGGGGCTGAAGCGCTATTACGCTGGATACATCCAGATCGTGGATTTATTTCACCACTAGAATTTATCCCTCTTGCCGAACAGACGGGATTAATCATTCCAATTGGTACTTGGGTTTTAGAAACAGCCTGCAATCAGTTAAAAAAATGGGCGCGCAATCCCAAGACCGCGCACCTAAGTCTGGCGGTCAACGTCAGCGCCAAACAATTTCAACAATCAAATTTTGTCGAGGTGGTGACTGAGATTGTACGCTTACACAATATCGATCCGACTCGCCTCAAAATTGAATTGACCGAGAGTACCATTCTCGACAATGTCGATGCGACCACGGAAAAAATGCAGCAATTGAAAAAGCTAGGCATTGCTTTTTCTATGGATGATTTTGGTACCGGTTACTCTTCACTAGCCTATTTGCAAAAACTACCGCTGAATCAATTAAAAATTGACCAGTCATTCGTACGTGATTTGAGCGATGATGAAAGCGATGCGACAATCGTACGTGCCATCATTTCTCTGGGCTTAAACTTAGGCTTAGACGTGATTGCGGAGGGCGTAGAAACGGTCGCGCAACGGCGCTTCCTAATTGAACACAATTGCCTGACTTTCCAAGGCTATTTATATTCCAAACCAATTCCGATTGAAGGCTTGAATGCCTTACTCGATGGTGACGCCAGCGAGCATCATTTCTTGCTGACACCACCTGATGCGGATGAATAAATAGGGTCGGTGGTCAGAATAGTTATGGTGCGCACGGCGCACCCTACTGTAGGCTTGCAATTATTTCGCAGATATTAAGCTCAAACTAAGCTCAAATTACGCTCAAAATTTCTTCAGTTTTTTTGATTTTTCAGCGTAATCCACTGCGACATATATTGCGTGCTCTTATGCAAATGATGTCGCAACATCATCCCAGTAAAATTCTGCTGTCGTCGCTGCGCTTGCTGCTCACGTGCCAGCAACAAGGCTTGTAAAAAGGATTGCGTATTCAATTCACGATCAAAATATTTTTGCAAAATCGCCTGGCCCTGTTGCTGGGATAATTGCCATAAATTTTGATCTTGATACAAGCGCACCGCCGCATCAGCAAAAGTCTCACGATCGTCCGCCACCAAGCCACCCCAAGCTAAATCACCTTGCATTCCTTCGACACCGATTTGTGTTGTGACACTGGGCGTACCAGTTGCCATCGCATCAGCCAGCTTGCCTTTGATACCCGCACCAAATCGTAATGGTGCCAAACAGACCTTGGCCTGTGCCATCACCTCTTGTGCATTGTCAGCCCAGCCTTTCATGTAAAAACCTTGCTGCGGCTGATGTAGCGCCATTGCTTTGGGTGGCGGATAGGCACCATACACATGCAACTCAGCTTGCGGCAATTGCTGCCGTATGCGCGGCCAGATCGCGTGTTTTAGCCAGAGTACGGCGTCCCAATTCGGCGCATGGCGAAAATTGCCGATACTGAGAAAATGCTGGCGCTGTTCATAGCTCGTTAGCTGTCGCTGAACTGGCACTAACATCAAATTGGTGTCGCACAGCAAATACGCTGGCACCGAAAAATACTGGCGTAATAAATCTACTTCAAACGACGAAATCATCAAACTCAAATCACAACGATAAATCGCCGCAATCTCGCGCTGTGCCAAATCACTCGCCGTCATACATTTGTACAAGGCGACCGCATCCGCAGTCACCGCTCCCACTTGGTGCCGCTCCGCTTCTTTAGCATGCACTGGCATCGATAGTTTTAACAGCTGCTGGCGCGCCTCACGCAGACTATGTAAATCACAGGTATCGAGCACGCGCAATGCCTGTGAACAGTATTGCGCGACGCGCCAACCAAATTGCTCTTCAGTGAAGAAGCGATCAAACACCACCAAATCTGGCTGATAGTTTTGCAGCAGGTGATCAAAGCTATCGCAATTTATGGCAATGACTTTTTCTTCAATATCCAAGGCAGCGAGGTCGGCTCTATGCTCTGACAAACTGGCGGCACTGGCATACATCACTTGCCAATTTTGTTGACGAAACAGGCGCAAAAATTCCATCGTCCGGCTGCCAGCAGCGGACGAATTTGGCTCTGGCCAGACATAGCCTAGATACAAGACTTTTTGCATAAATCGGGGGGATATTTTTTGATCGATAAAAAGGAGACGCAAACGACTCAACGGTCTCCTTTTTTGTTGGGAGATTTTATTGTAATATTTATTCAGGCCAGATAGATAAAACCAGTTGTTCCACGTCATTCGGGTCAGCGACTTTCTTCTTTGCGTCCTTCCACGCTTCTGGTTCTGGCACTGCTTTCTCGGTATGCTTAGGCGTTTCTATCGCCATCTTAATGGCGAATACCACGATCCCATTATCAACCGCAAACGGTTGCAGTTTTTTAATGGCTTCGACAATTTCGTAATCGTAATATTCATGCAGTGCTGGCTCCATGTCCAACCAAACCGCTGTTTCCTGATCAGAGCGAACCGCTACCACAATATAGCCATTACTCGGTTTTACCTGTGCTTTTTTTAAGACTTTAGCGACGGTGGTTTGCAAGCTACGGGTGTACACCGACATTTCTTCAAAATTCACTTTCTTAGCTTTTAATACGTCTTCCTCTTGAAAGAAATAAACACTATCAAAACGCGGCACTATCGTCTGATCGCAAGCGAGCAGGCTTAACAACAAAGCAGTCAAGACTGCGAACATGGGTAAGCGAGACAGACGATTCATGCGATACCTGTATTAAATAATATTAAGTAATATCAAGAAATGACCAATTTTAAGAATTGGTAACAAACACCCCAGCACTGCGATCTTTTTGCACGTTATCCCACAAAAACACCTGACCATTCATCGCGACATAGACGCCCGGCGTCAATAATTGCACCACACCGCAAGCAAATCCTAAATTAAACAAGGCATCCGAATTGGCGATTTCGTAAGGAATCATCGCGCCCGTAAATACGATGACCTTATCCAATTTAGCGGCGCCCAAAACTTGTGCTGTTTCACGCATGGTGTCGGTGCCATGAATAATCACTATCGCTTTTTCTTGCGAATTTTTACAAGACTGCAAAATCTCTTGTCTATCCTTATCCACCATGTCCAAGGAATCAATCAAACTACTGCGTACTTCTAACTCAACTGGCACCGTCAAACGCGCACGTTTTAAAACGTCGGGCAATTGGCTTTCAGAAAACGTGAGTTTGCCAGCCAATTCATCATAATGTTTATCAAAAGTGCCGCCGGTGGCGATGATTCTTAATGTCATACAATTTCTCTCTTAGTTTTTCAAATTTTTTATTTTTTGACTGCTGCATTCATTCTCGTACTCATTTTCGTGCTCATTTCCGCACTCATTTCAGTGTCAAATACAGTTGCTCAACTTTAGCCCTCGCCCACGGGGTCTTGCGCAAAAATTTAAGGCTAGACTTAATGCTAGGCTCGTTCAAAAAACACTGCACAGGCACTAATTCACCCAAGTGCTGCCAACCATACACAGCCACTAATTCTGTCAGTAAGGCCTCTAAAGTCACACCGTCTAAACTACGTGCCATTTTTACTTCTTCACAGAGACCAGTTCAACATCAAACACCAAATGAGAATTAGGTGGAATACTTCCCGAACCCTGAGTGCTGTAGCCAAGATAAGCGGGAATCAGCAAAGTACGTTTACCGCCAACTTTCATCCCCAGTAAACCCATGTCCCAGCCACGTATCACCTGGCGCATACCTAGGGTTATACTTAGTGGCGTGCCCGCATCACGTGAGCTATCAAACTTTGCGCCATGCAAATTCAAGGCTTTATGGTTGTACAACCAACCCGTGTAATGGACTTCGACCGTGCTGCCGTTAGTCGCTTCTTCCCCAGTACCGATCACGGTATCAATAATGCCGAGCTTAGTAATATGCAAAGGCGCTGGTGCAACCACAGCTTGCGGCGTGCTGGCTACACTTGCTTCCACTGCTGTCTGACTTGCTGAATTGGAAGGTGTAGATTGAGTCTGAGCACAAGCAAGAGCAGAAAAAAACATGCCTAAGAAAACACTGTATTTCATAAAACGTTCCAGATAAATTGATAAGGAATTCACATGAGACATTTAAATAAATGCCGATAGCTGCATGATAATCGAAAAAATTACGAATCCCAGAAGGAATTTCGCCCAATTTGAATATTTTAAACGGCATTTTCTAGACCGATAACGGCGATACAGAATAAGTGCTAGCGCTTTCTCCTTATCGCTTAGCAGTTACAATCACCCTATTGCAAGCCATCCCCAAACCCGTATTCCATCCAAGCATGAAAACCTCTTTACTCATCACCGCCGCCTGTTTGTTGGCGATACTTTCTACCATAGGAGCGTCATTACCTTATCCCATTTTGCCGCCTTTATTCGCAGCCGACGCAAGCAATAACTTAAACCACTTTCTGGGCTTACCACCCAAATTATTATTTGGTATCGCCTTGAGCATTAATCCGCTCGGATTATTAATCGGCTCTGGTTTACTTGGTCCTTTATCGGATCGCTATGGACGCCGTCCTATTTTGCTCGGTAGTGCCATCGGCGCGGCGATAGGTCATGCGATTACGGCCTGGGCGCTCATCGCACAATCTTATCCTTTATTTATTTTTGCCCGTTTTGTGACTGGTTTATTGGAAGGGAATTCATCCGTAGCACGTGCGATGCTGGCCGATAGATTGACGGGCGATTTACGGGTACAAGCCTTGGCATGGTTGAATGGTGCGTTTTATGCGGGATGGCTAGCTGGACCTTTGTTGGCGGGCATCACTTTAATCTGGGGTATCACCGTACCGTTTTGGACGGCAGTAGTCGCCTTGTTATTGACCGCTGCATTGATTGCGATGACATTACCGAAAGAAGCGGAATCGCATTTAACAACGTCTTGGTGGCAAGTCGCGCGTGATAAACATTCACTGAATCTAGTGCGTTATCCCGTCATGCGCACGCTGTTTATTATTCAACTGAGCTATACCTGCGGTGTCACCGCATTTTATGAATTTTTCCCGCTATGGCTGGTGGAAAATGGTGGCTATGATGCACAAGGTATCGCTTGGGTCACTGCGGGTTTATGCGGTTTAATGATGGTCAGCTCTATCTTCGCTGGCCGTCCTAACAAAATCGAGCCATTAAAACGCGTGCGTATTCATGCCTATCTCGCTGCCCTAGCCATCGCCTGTGTCGGGATAGGCAATATCTGGTTAGGACTAGTCGCGATTATTTTGTTTGGTTTACCGAATGCGTTTTATAACGCTTTGCTACCAAGCTGGTGCTCAGAAAAATTTGGACATCATGGGCACGGCGCAGTGATGGGTTTAATTTCCACCACCTTTTGCCTCGCCAATATCATTATGGCCTTGGCTGGCGCCGTGCTGACACTGATTGATACCCGCGTGATTTTGCTACTCGGCGCAGCGCTCAGCACTTGGGCCGCATGGCGCATTGGCGTTTGGAAAAAACACTTGGAATCAAATGTAGCAACCGATACGCAAAACATCATGACGACAAATTAAAGCGTTTTTCCTTGTTGTGCCAGCAGCGTTTCTAATGCTGGCAGTAATGGTCCCAAGGTTTCTTGCAACATACTACGCACGGTATCGACCACGACTTGGGTTTGTCTTTCGATTTCTATATTTACCGCATCACCAACTTGCTTTTGCCCAAAAACTGTCATACGCAAGGTCTCTGGAATTAGCCAGACTTCGAACCAATGCTCGTCACGATTGGCTTCCGCGATCGTTAAACTCGCACCGTTAATTGCGATATAGCCTTTGGCGAAAATGTAGCGCATCCATGGCGCTGGCACGGCAAAACGCAGCACGTAATTATTTTCAATCTGACGAATCTGGGCGATCTTTGCCACAAAATCAACGTGCCCGGACAAAGGATGACCACCGATCTCTGCGCCATCTTTGGCGGCACGTTCTACATTGACCTGTGCTTGTTCTGCATAAGCACCCAAAGTCGTAATGTTCAAAGTCTGCTGCATGATGTCAAACTCGGCCGCATTCGGTAACAATTTGGTTACCGTCAAACAGACGCCATCAGTAGCGACGCTGGCACCAATCGCGAGATCGTGATCAAAGCCGTCTGGGAAGGCTAATTGGATGGTTCGCAAGCCCGTTTGATCGACGATTTTCTGTATGCGTGCTACACCTTGTACGATACCTGTGAACATAAAAAATTTTCCATTACTAAAATTATTGAAGCGTATTATTCAGCCTGAGTTATTCCAGCCTAGTTATTCCACCTTAATTATTGCGGTGCTAAAAACATCTCATGCGTCATATTCACAAAATGTTCACGTAACCACTTGTGTGCCGGATTGCGCGCATCTCTCTCATGCCACAACATATCGACGTGGACTTCTGGCGTTTCGAAAGGTAATTCTTTCCACACCAGAGCATCACTCATACCTGTGGAGGCAATAAAGTGCAGAGGCAGAACCGTCAGCAAGTCGGAATTTGCCACGACCTTACCGCCCGTGAAGAACTGATTGACCGTCAATAAAATACGACGCTCGCGTCCCATTTTCAGCAACTCATCATCAATCAAACCATGCGCACGCCCAGAAAAACTCACCAGACAATGATTCGCAGCGCAGTAGCTGTCCAATGTCAATTCTTGGGTAGCGAGTGGATGGTTTTTACTCATCACACAGACATAATGCCCTGAATACAAACGCTCATGGCGTATCGGACTGCGTGCCGCGCCTTGCCCGCCTGATAATTGGGCGACCACACCCGGGAAAAATCCCACCGCGATATCGATGTCACCTTGGATCAGTAATGGCCGTGGTTCTCGCGTCGTGAGTGGCACCATGCGCGCATTCATGTGTGGCGCTTCACGTTCAAAGGCAGTAATTAAAGTCGGCATCCATAAAGCAGCGGTCGAATCCGCCATCGCCATCCTGAATGTCGCTACCGCTTTCGATGGATCGAAGCTAGTCGGCGCAATCGCCGCTTCCAAAGTCGATAAGGCTTCGCGTATGGACGGCCATAAAATTTCCGCGCGCGGTGTCGGCTTTACGCCATATGCGGTTCGGATCAGTAATTCATCATTCAAGGAATAACGCAAACGCTTAATCGCATTGGATACCGCAGGCTGCGTCATCGCCAGTTTGTCAGCGGCTCGAGTCAAATTTTGTTCGACCATGACCGTATCAAATACGCGCAATAAATTAAGATCCAATGTGAGGAAATTCATGGGCACGCTCCTTTTTAAGTCTTGATTATCCCAGATTTAGACAAAAAAGTTGCAATGCACAAAAAAAAGCGCCACCCCTGTCTTTTCAGGGGTAGCGCTTAGTAGTGCAAGATATTTTGTAAGAAATCTAGCGAGACGTTGATATCGCCTAAATTATCTTAGCGACAAGGATTAAGCCAATCGTTGCGCCAAACTTGCTTTAGTTGCTTCCAGAGCTGCAGGTAAGCGATATTTCAGCTTATCAAACAATTCTGTATGCAATACCAACTCGGCATTCCACGCTTCTTTGTCGATAGAAGTGATGGTCTCGAATTGTTCCACTGTGAAATTCAAGCCATCCCAAGTGATATCTTCAAACTTAGGACTGATACCAAAAATGTTTTCTTGACCAGTCGTCGCGCCATCAATGCGTTCCAACATCCACTTCAAAACACGCATATTTTCGCCAAAACCAGGCCAAACGAACTTGCCATTGGCATCGGTACGGAACCAGTTGACGCAGTAAATATTCGGTTGTTTCGCGCCGAGTGCGGTGATTTTCTCACCCATATTGAGCCAGTGTTGGAAGTACTCACTCATGTTGTAACCCATGAATGGCAACATCGCGAATGGATCACGACGTACTACACCTTGCTGCCCAACTGCCGCTGCCGTGGTTTCTGAACCCATGGTCGCCGCCATGTAAACGCCTTCCACCCAATTGCGAGCTTCTGTCACCAAAGGTACCGTGGTGGAACGACGTCCGCCAAAGATGAATGCAGAAATTGGAACACCCGCTGGATCATCCCATGCTGGATCGAGTACAGGATTTTGTGTTGCCGCTACAGTGAAACGAGCGTTTGGATGAGCCGCCTTACGGCCAGTTTCTTTAGCAATCTCTGGCGTCCAATCTTTACCTTGCCAGTCGATCACATGCGCCGGTGCTTCTTTGCTCATACCTTCCCACCAGACATCGCCATCATCCGTCAACGCAACGTTGGTGAAAATGGTGTTCGCAGTCAAAGAAGACATGCAGTTGGAGTTAGTTGCTGTATTCGTGCCTGGTGCCACACCAAAATAACCGGCCTCAGGATTGATCGCATACAAACGACCATCCGCACCTGGCTTAATCCAAGCGATGTCGTCACCAATCGTGGTCACTTTCCAGCCTTTGATGGCGGGGATCAACATGGCGAAATTAGTCTTACCGCAAGCCGATGGGAAAGCCGCAGCAACATAATGTTTTTTACCTTCTGGCGACTCAACACCCAAAATCAACATATGTTCAGCCAACCATCCTTGGTCACGTCCCATGGTAGAAGCGATACGGAGAGCAAAGCATTTTTTGCCCAACAAAGCATTGCCGCCGTAACCGGAACCGAAAGACCAAATTTCACGAGTCTCTGGATAGTGCACGATGTATTTTGTCGCATTGCATGGCCATGCCACGTCTGCCTGACCTTCTGCCAAAGGCGCGCCTACGGTGTGCATGCATGGCACGAAATCGCCATCAGTACCGAGCACGTCATACACGGCTTTACCCATACGGGTCATGATGCGCATATTCACGGCAACATAAGGCGAATCGGATAATTCAACACCAATATGCGCGATAGGTGAACCGAGCGGCCCCATAGAAAATGGCACAACATACATAGTACGACCACGCATGCAACCATCAAACAGCGGATTCAAAGTGGCACGCATTTCGTCCGGTGCCATCCAATTATTGGTTGGACCAGCGTCTTCTTGCTTAGCAGAACAAATGTAAGTACGGTCTTCAACACGCGCTACATCAGAAGGATCGGAGCACGCCAAATAGCTATTTGGACGTTTTGCTTCATTGAGTTTTTTCATGGTGCCAGCGGCGACCATTTGCGCGCATAAACGGTCATACTCTTCTTGCGTGCCATCGCACCAATAGATACGATCTGGCTTAGTTAAAGCCGCCATTTCTGCTACCCAATTGATGAGTTTTTGATGCTTTACGTAAGCGGGTACATCTTGCAAATAAGATGCAGCAGCAACGCCTTGCGTGTAAGGTTGATTCATAATACTAACTCCAATGCCATTTCAATAAAAAATCGGTGTAGCGGCACGGCAAGAACGGCTAGAGAAGCAAGTTGTGCGAACAAGTGGTATTAAGATGGACTCAAATTCAATTCAGAATTTAAAGTCAAACCAAGCTCAAGCAAAACTCACACAATAGCGGCATTTTTTGTCGGAATTAGGAAGACAGACGAGAACATGATAAGTGGTCTGAGATCCAAGCTTTCGCCCGTTGTCTGTTCAGGTAGGAGGCACGGTACGGAAGATTCAAAAAGCTACGTGCAACGTATTCTACACCGACCAGCTAAAATCTGTCGAAAATTGCGTCACAATTAATATCAAAAAAGAATCATTTTTGAAAATATACTTACCCCATTTACAAAAGGACAAAAAATGAAGATTGCCATTTTGGATGATTATCAGGATACGGTACGTCATCTCGACTGCTTTTCATTGCTCAAAGAGCATGAGGTGAAAGTCTTCAATAATCACGCTGTAGGACAGGGTCAGTTGGCAATCCGCCTGGCGCCTTTTGAAGCACTGGTATTAATCCGAGAACGTACCGTACTAAGTCGAGCGTTGTTAAGTAAATTACCCAAGCTGAAATTAATTTCACAAACCGGCAAGGTTGCGGGCAATATCGACCTTGTGGCGGCACAAGAACTTGGCATTACCGTATTAGAAGGAGTGGGAGATCCAACTGCACCTGCCGAGCTCACTTGGGCGCTAATTATGGCGTCCTCCCGCAAAATCACCAATTATTCGGCGCATTTACAAGATGGCCTTTGGCAAACTGCCTCAATTCATCCGCAGCATAATCAACTAGGGCGTGTATTAAAAGGTCGTCAATTGGGCATCTGGGGCTATGGGCGTATAGGCAAACTGGTTGCTGGCTATGCCCGTGCTTTTGGCATGCGTGTCTCCGTATGGGGTAGCGAAGCGAGCCGACTGCAAGCAGAACAGGATGGTCACCAGAGTTCCACTTCAAAACAAGCCTTCTTCGAAACCAGTGACATCATTTCCTTACATTTGCGCCTCCATCCTGCGACACGTGGCATCGTACAGCTGAGTGATTTGCAAGCCATGAAAGCAGACGCGTTATTCGTCAATACAAGTCGCGCGGAATTAGTCGCAACCGATGCACTCACAACGGCTTTGGCGACAGGTCGCCCAGGCTTCGCAGCACTAGATGTATTTGAGAACGAACCACTTCAAAAAGATTCTGTACTTCTCAACAAAGAAAACGTCTTACTGACGCCCCATTTGGGTTATGTGGAAAAAGATAGTTATGAATTATATTTTGGTACCGCGTTTCAAAACATACTGAATTACTGCCAAAAGTGTAGCAATCATTCGACCGAGTTGTGATTCTGCGATGCTTGTGAGGCTTGCCGTGCTCTAGCACAGACTCATTTAACGTCCAGATCTCGATTGCTCGTAATGGTGATTATGATGCGTCTTACTAAGCTATCAAATAAGCTATCAGCTACATTGAAATTAAAGGTGAAAAATCTTAAGAATAAAACGCCATAAACAAAGAACAATTTCTACGTAGCGCCACAATAAAAATATAAGCTAGAATGCCCATTCTGATCGAAACAACAAAACCAAAAAAATAAACCAATGAGCCTCTCTTTCCTCCCCTTAGTCATCAATCTCTTAGTCGCCTTCGGCATATGTACAGGTCTATATTGGTTACAAAGCAAACATATATCGTTCACAAAACGTGTCTTTGTCGCGCTTGGGTCAGGGGTTTTATTGGGCGCTATTTTCCAATACTACTATGGCAATGCATCTCCGATTGTCAGCAGCACCAATGCTTATCTCGACATCATCGGTACTGGCTATGTCAAATTGCTACAGATGATTGTTATCCCTCTCATTTTGGTATCCATCATCAGCGCCATACTAAAATTAAAGAACGTCAGTTCGCTCGGCAAAATTAGCGCCTTAACGATAAGCACCTTAATCATCACTACCATCATCGCTGCTTTGATTGGTTTGTTCATGGCTAAGTTGTTTCATCTTACAACGCTGGGATTAAATTACTCTTCTGCCGAATTCGCGCGCGGACAGTATTTAGAAGGCACCTTGGCAAGCGCAAAAGCGATTACTCTCCCAAGCATGTTATTGAGTTTTATCCCCGAAAACCCTTTCCTCGACATGACTGGCGCGCGCAAAACTTCAACTATTGCAGTCGTGATCTTTGCCATATTGATCGGTATTGCCGCGACTGGCATCGCAGAAAAGAGAGCCGAAGTATTTAAATCATTCGCCCATTTCATTGAAGTTGCACAGACCATCGTGATGCGATTGGTGACACTGATTTTACGCCTAACACCATTCGGTGTATTCGCTCTGATGACGCAAGTCGTTGCGAAATCAAACAAAGACGATATTCTGAATCTGATTAATTTTGTGCTTGCCTCCTATAGTGCTATCTTCATTATGTTTGGCGTGCACCTCGCCATCGTCGCGGCCTGTGGACTCAACCCTATCCGTTATATTCAAAAAATATTTCCGGTGCTTGCATTCGCCTTCACCTCACGCACCAGTGCTGGTGCGATACCCATGAGCGTACAAATTCAACATCAGCGTTTGGGCACACCAGAAGGCATCGCCAACTTTGCCGCATCGTTTGGCTCCACCATGGGACAGAACGGCTGCGCTGGTATTTATCCCGCCATGCTGGCGTTCATGATCGCACCGACCGTAGGTATTGATCCCTTGTCATTTTCCTTCATCGCCTCACTGATCGGCATCATCGCGATCGGCTCAGTCGGCGTTGCTGGCGTTGGCGGTGGAGCAACATTTGCCGCTTTGATCGTGTTATCGTCATTGGATCTGCCAGTTGCATTAGCTGGCTTACTGATTTCCATAGAACCCTTAATCGACATGGGCCGTACTGCATTGAATGTCAGTGGATCGATTACAGCGGGAACGCTGACCAGTCGCCTAATGGGCACTACCGACATGCAGGTGTTTGACCGAGATGCCGCTGTCGATATTGGTGATAGTGCCGCATATTGAGATGTTAATTTGCTGGTTTGGTTTGTCGTGAACTCAAACCTATCCACACTAGGAAGTGGCGCGATTGGGAGCAGAGAGGGAAGATAGTTGTTACTTATTTTCCTGCGGCACTGCGAATAGGAATTCGCTTGTTAGCGTATTTCGACACTTTTTGAACGGCATTTCTGTCTAAGCCACCGCTTTTTCACTCATACAAATCCAAGCTGCCTTTGAAGTCAATCAAGTAGCGATGAAAAAAAAGGGCTCGTTTCGCAACGAGCCCTTTTGCTATTCACGAAGTAATATTACTCTATGAATTAGAACTTCTTACTATACTGCGCTGTAATTCTACCTGTTCTTCCGGTGGCGTAAGAGTTCACACTACCGTAGTAGATGCTTTCACCAGCAGAACGATTGTTATACACCTCATTGTATTTAATTACTTGTTGACTATTAAATACATTGAACACATCCAACTTGATCAGGAATCCCGCGAAGAAACTTGGTTTGTAGACGAAATTCAAATCCAGTTTATTTTCCCACGGCATACGGCCTAAACTACCGCGGGGAACCAACACGTTGTTGTTTTTGTTGGTACCAAAGCAGAAGTGATTGGCGTTACGATAGTTCGGTGACGTACCCAAATTATGATTACCAAAACATGAAATCGGACGACCAGAGCTTACCAACAAGTTGCCACCAACACTAAATTCGCTATTGATCTCATAGACACCAAATGCTTTAATTTGATGGGTACGATCGTTAGGCAATAATCCATCAGCACCTATCGCTTGCTCTTTGTAATCCCACGTAGCCGTCATCGCAATATCAGCCTGTGCGCCGTTACCATCTGAACGAGTTTGACCTTCCGTATTTCCCTTACTGCGAGACCAAGTATAGTTGACCTTACCATACCAGCCGTTGGTAAAAGGATGCTCAAGGAAGAAGTCTAACGCGGTATAAGAGCGCTTTGCTTTCGGGAATCCGATATCGGCAGCTGTCAAAACAACATCTTTATAGACTTTTCCACGTGTTTCTGGATTTCCATTACCGAAATCAACCAAGAACGTATTTGCCTCACCGGGATTAAATAATTGGCAGCCATCAACATAGTCTGTCACCGAAACATTATTTTTCGCAGCCCAATTAGCGAAAGGTCTGCGGTCACACAGATCATCAATGGTAGATTTCAATGTGCGATAGGTTCCCTTAGCACCATAATTCAAAGACGGGGAGTACGCAGCTTCAAAACCGACACTCAACTCATCTTGAAAACTTGGCTTTAAGCCTTTAGCGGAGATGATTTTCGGATCCAATACTTGACCAAATTCATTATTTGACGAAATTAATCCGGTCAGTTTCTTTAAACCCGTTGGAATACCATTGCTGTCAGTACCAGTATAGGCATAATATTCTGTTGCATTTAACGCGCCATTCGCGCCACGCAATGCCATCATCGCTGGCATAGGGACAGTGTAGCGACCTGCACTACCAAACACTTTCATTGACGCATCACCATTCACATCCCATACCGCAGAGAAACGTGGTGTCACTTGGTTCTTCATCTCAATATATTTGACTTGCGCTTTATTTGCGTTATAGAACGATTCGCTACGAACACCAACGGTCAATAAGAGATTTTTTGTCGCTTGATATTTATCTTCGATATAGAACGCACTTTGGCCTGAATAAGCATTGGACACGGTTGAGTACAATTGCTTACCGACATAATATCCTGCATCTGCTAACGCGCCATTTCCAGTTCCCTTTAGGGTAGGAATTTGCCCACCATCAACTTCGGTAGGGATAGCTGGATTTTCTGATCGTCCATATGCCCATGTTCCGCCACCCGCAGCGGCTTCGCCTGCATTCAAGGCAGTTACTTCTATCTTATCCATACCACCACGGACGGTATGTTGCCCGATACGATATTCTAGGTCTAAGCGATACGATTTTTGATCCATGGCAGATTTTGGATCAATTTGATTGTCATGAATCGCTTGTGAGGAATTGTAGTTCAAACCAGGAGCGCGGACATTGTCATCTGCTGTTACGCCAAATAAGCTTGGTTGATAACCTTGAAATTGTTTCAATAATTTCGCGTTACTTTTTCCTGCGAGCGCCGTTAATGTTAAGTTATCAGTTAGCGTACCAAGATAACGCAGTACTTGAGAGTCACCGCCATTGGCACCTTCTGTCAACTCAGAATAAACACTGGAATTTACTTTATTGCCACGAGCACCTGTAACATAGTCATAGCCGCTGTAGCGGGTATCATTCTTCGGCTTATCACCAATTAAGGTCAACTCTAAGCGATGATCGTCGGAAATATTCCAATCGAATTTACCAAGGTAACGATTCAATTGACCATTATTCTTGTTCCAACCATCGACATCGTTACTTGAACGCTGCGAGTCACCCGTCACACCTTGGGTGTTGTTGCGCGTGCCTTCCAAGGACAAGAACATAAAGAGCTTGTCTTCAATAATAGGGCCACCAACATAGGCACCAACTTGATATTGGTTACGCTCATACTGACTATTACGTGAGATTATTTTACCATCCGTGGCAAGCGTATTTGGCTTGCCAATTTTAGCAAAATAAGTATCTTTATCCTTTGCGCGGAAGGCATTTGGCGACCAAAATGCAGCCGCGCCGGCTTCCCAATTATTGGTTCCGCTCTTTGTAATGATATTCACCACACCACCGATAGAGCGCCCAAATTCAGCGCCATAGCCACCGACCATCACTTGAGCCTGTGCAATCGCGCCAAATGGCAGTTCAGAGGAGCCCAATTGATTGAAATTATTGGTAACTGGATAACCGTTGATATAGTAGGCATTTTCGGAAGCACCACCTCCAGCAAAACTCGGACCCGCATATCCCACGTCCGATTTTGTTGTATTTGGCGCGAGTGCGATGATACCGCTCAAGTTACGCGCGACTGGCAGTCTATCCAATTCTTTCGCGGTAAACACGGCACCATTTGAGGCGTTGGTTACGTCAATTCTGGTACGTTTTGCACTAACTTGAACAGATTGTGTGACACCGCTAGCAAAGACTGCCTCAGCACCTTGACCGGCCAAAACGTCAACACTTGCGCTCGCAATCACGGAACTACCTTTTAATGCGGTTACCGCATAGGTGCCAGGTGGCAATGCGGTCACAGTAAATTTACCATCCGATCCGACTGTTACCGTACGGCTTGCATTGGTCGCTGTATTTTTAACAACAATACTATCCGCGCTGCCCGCGCTCAAGGTGCCATACAGAGTGCCTGAAGCATTAGACTGTGCCATGGCAGTCGAGACAAACCCGACCGAGCCTATACTCACACCAAAGGCGAGAACTAGTGCGTGGGCGACGACACTTTTCTTGAAGATCATATTTTTTCTTGACATGTAATTACCTTTTAAAATTTAAGTTTCCATGTTTTTGGGAAGTTGTTTCGACTTCGAACCAGGTACTTCCTTGCACAAACATTCGTTTGCCTACACGATTTTTAGATTTGACCTCAATAAACACGCCTCCCTCCAACTTTTCATAAGACCTGATAAGTTGGACTTTCCATGCTTATTAATTCATACAAAAAAATCGCTGGGAAATGAAAACATTTTTCACTATCCGATGTCAATTCAATAGTTTGTAAATAACTAGTCTAACTATACATAAAAATCCTAACAAAATGAGTGTGTTGCTTCTTTTTGGTAATTACAGAATCGAAATGAAGTAGAAAAAAACCACAAAAAATCATATTTTTCGAATAAATCCATATTTTATTTTGAAAATTTCAAAAATTCGGAATTTTAACCAAATTTTATTTTCCAATTTACAATATATTAACGAGGATTCTTATGCAAAAATAGACTAAGCTGCGCGGCAAAAAAACAACGTTTTGGCTAGCCATATGACAATCGCATTAACAGTACACAGAAAATTTTATTTTTTATTACATGCATTGCTCATTCATGATCAATCAGTTTGAACATTGAGAGTTCAGGAGCACTTGATTCGTCACTAGTGCTAGGTAAAGTACTTCGGAATATTGTCAATAATGAAATGCACTTCTAAAAAAGATCTAAATTTCATTGCGCTTAAGATATTTAATTATTAATATAAAATATTTTTATAAAATTTAAAATTCGAGTAAGAAAATTACTTTGCATATAGCGACAAACGACACAGAACCAATTAATCATAGAAATAATTCTTCAAGCCTAATCGGTTACGATTTGGCCGCCTAGCAGTCTGTTATATCTAGATGCAGTGCTAGATCCCACCTTGATACTTAAAACTGCTTATGCTCACCACTATTAAAAATAGCGATCCACACTATATCGATAGCTCATTCAACTGATAACGGCATCGTTAATGTAATTCAACAAATTAATCCCTAATACGAAATTCTTGTGACTGAAAAAGTTTGGAGAGTAAATAAAAATGTACCCGCTATCTTTTTCATTAAAATAGATTAGAAATATTCGCACCCAAGCTGAAATTCACTTTTCCCATATCCAGCCAGTCAATTTCGAGGAACAATGAGCGCTTGTAACATCTACTTCTTTATTACAAAGCAAATTCAGAAGATAGTAGTGGCTTGCTACATTAAACGCAGTAGATAGAAGAAGCGACATGAAACTTATCCACAGTATTTTTTCATTACTTCTAGGCTCAACGATTACACTAAGCCAAATTAATGCAAACGAACAACACTTCAAAGTCCCTCCAGCACCTGATCGCCATGAAGGTCAGGGACCGTATTCCCAATTAATTCTGCGCGAAGTTACCGTCATTAATGGCACTGGCGCACCTGCCTTTGGACCGGCGGATATCGTCATTGAAGGTAACAAAATTACCCAGGTAGTAATTGTCGGCACACCAACGTCGGATGTCCGAGGCAATCGTCCGCAGTTGAAAGCTGGCGGCAAAGAAATGAAGCTTGCTGGACATTATGTGATGCCTGGCATCATTGATATGCATGGACATATTGGCGGTGCAGAACAAGGCACTCCGGCTGAATACGTTTATAAATTATGGATGGGACACGGTATTACCACGATACGTGATCCCTCTTGCGGCAATGGCTTAGAGTTTTGTTTAAGTGAAAAAAAGCGCAGTGCAGAAAACAAGATTACGGCGCCACGTATACTTGCTTACCCTTATTTCGGTCAAGGTCAACACGCGCCTTTCACCACACCGGAACAGGCGCGTGCTTGGGTGAGAGATATGAAAGCAAAGGGTGCTGACGGTTTGAAATGTTTCGGCTACCGACCCGATATTCTACAAGCCGCTTTAGAAGAAACTAAAAAGCAAGGCATGCGCTCAGCGTGCCATCACGCGCAAATCGATGTCGCGCGTGTCAATGTTCTGAATACTGCACGTTGGGGTTTAACCTCAATGGAGCACTGGTATGGTTTACCTGAAGCCTTATTCGACGGCCAAACAGTACAAAATTACCCCGCCGATTACAACTATCAAAACGAACAACAACGCTTCGCGCAAGCCGGTCGCTTGTGGGCGCAGGCGGCTAAGCCTGGTAGTGCTAAATGGAATGCAGTAATGGAGGAATTACTGAAACTCGACTTCACTATCGATCCCACTTTCACCATTTATCAAGCCGCGCGCGACTTAATGCGCGCTCAACGTTCGGTGTGGCATGACGAATATACCTTACCGTCATTGTGGAAATTTTATTCGCCCAACCCTGACTCACATGGATCGTTTTTCTTTGACTGGGGTACCGAAGATGAAGTCGCTTGGAAAGAAAATTATCGTATGTGGATGCAGTTCGTGAACGAATATAAGAATCGTGGCGGGCGTGTCACGGTGGGTTCTGATTCTGGCTTCATCTATAAGCTTTATGGCTTTGGCACGATAGAAGAACTTGAATTATTAAGAGAAGCGGGCTTCCATCCATTAGAAGTCATGAAAGCGGCAACCTTATCAGGTGCGGAAGCCTTAGGTATCAATCACATCACGGGCAGTATCGAAGCAGGTAAGCTGGCAGACCTTGCCATTCTGGATGAAAATCCTCTGGCAAACTTCAAGGTTTTATACGGTACAGGACACACTAGGCTCAAAGCAAATGTTGGAGTAGAACAAGTTGGTGGCATCAAATATACGGTCAAGGATGGTATCGTATATGACGCAAAACAACTATTAGCTGATGTCAAAGCAATGGTGAAGCAGGCAAAACAAATTAGTCCTAAATGACAGCAAGCTGTATATGCGTCGGAACGTCTATACAGCAGGTCACCTCGTTAATTGAAGGTAGCGAGAAGAATGACAAATTAGGCCAAACCGTTTTTGATTCTTACTCGTCAGCACATTAAATTGAAGATTGACTAGCGGTAAATTTTGCCAAACCCGCAGCGGCTTGTCCTCTGATCTTATTTTGCACCATAGGAAAAGCGCCGAATAGCCAACCAGCGAGGCCCAAAGCCTGACGGCACCATTTCCATAAATTGAAATGATCTTGATGACGACAAATTTTACCGTCACGAAACTCAAAGTTCGCCTCAATCCGGTTCACTACCATACGTCCAGTTTGACTAAAACGATAAGTGGCAACCCAAGATGCACGACCTCGCGTCGCATCTGCTGCAACACCATCAAAGCTCAGAGAAAAATCTTCCGCCCGACTGGTCAGCATGTGCCACATCGCGCCGACTTGCTTGCCGCGAAGACGAGGAAAAACCGGATCTGAAAATTCGATATCATCGGCATAGCACGCGGCCATAGCGATAGCATCGCGGCGTTGAAAAGCTTGATAAAATTCTTGGATTAATTGAGCGTTAGGATGCATATATTTTTAATGTGAACTGGCGGAAGCGGATGCCGATGCAGAGCTAGAGGCAGAAGCTGAGCTGGATTCTGAGGCTGCGGCACTTGCGGTAGCCGTCGGTTTTATTTCAACAATATTATTTTCGCGCATGTAGTCGTTCATTTCTTTCCAACCGGCATACACCGCAGCACGTGAGGCATCAGGATTCATTGCATAGCAATCTTCTATACCACGTCCCGCATGGCGACATGCACTACCTGTCGCGCGCGCATCAGCCTCTCGAATAGCTGCATCTTTTGCAGGATCAGGAACACCAAGACGTTCACAAGCGCTAAGGAAACACAAGCTAAACAACAAAGGGCAAATCAAGGTAGTACGCATCACATCACCAATTCAATCAAAATAAAGCTTAGTGTAGAACAGAAAAGACTCTGCATTATCGACTTCTGTCATTTTCTTTCGATTTAATACAACAATCAAATTTGTTTTACCTCAATCGTACTTTACTCGCCTTACTCACCTTAGATGGTCAACCACGATTGCAGAGTGACGTTATGAATAACTTGATTCAGTACGATTAAGCGCGATGAATTCGCGTTACCTGACTGAACATCATAATCGACGATATAATTCCCGCGCTTAGTATTGATATACGACAGAACTATGCAGCACTAAGCAGCACCAAGTACAGACCCGAATCAACAAGGAAATTCCATGCATTACCTCCGCATTATTACGCTAAGCTGCAAATCTCTCATGCTCTTGGGTTTCGCAATTACACACTGCAATCCAGTCCAAGCACAAACCATACAAGACGGTACTTGGCATGGTGGTATTTCCATTGGTGGCTCATTAGCTTCAAGCAATACCTCCTCGCAAACTTTTAACGTTGTTGCCAATACGAGCAAAGCGACCCCAGAAGATAAACTTGGCTTCTATAGTTTGATCAATTACGGCAGCAACAAAGTCAATAATATCAAAACCAATACCGCCCAATTACTACGTCTGGGTGGTCGTTATGATTACAATTTGTCTGATAGTAGTTTCTTTTTTGGTGGTAGCGAACTGGAGACGAATAAAATCCAAAATATCGATTCTCGTTATTCCATCAATGCGGGTGCTGGTTTTAAAATGATCAAGACTGATGAAACTAACTTTGATCTGTTCACTGGTATCGGTTTTTCAGAAACGCAATTTGGTACCACCATCCCACCATCGCCAACTAGCAAACGCGGCTTTGAGTTCTTATTAGGTGAAGAATCCACACACAAGATCAGCGAAACATCGAACATCAAACAACGTTGGGCCATTTATCCTGGCACTGGCGACATAGGAACTCGCAGCACGCTCGATATCAACCTCGCGACGGTGGTCGCAAATGGCTGGACTTTAAATGCTGGCGCAAGCTTAAGTTACACCAGCAAACCCAGCAATAACTTCAAAAGCACTAATAGCTTGATCACATTTGGCTTCGGCTACAAGTACTGAAACGCTTGAAAATTACCGTTCAAAAAAAACCGTATAAAACCAACTACATGGGCTTATACGGTTTTTTATTACTGCTCAATCCACCAACTACGATGCAGTGGTCGTTACAGATCTAACTTAACAAACTCAAATAGCAGATTTAATTTTGCAAACTCATCAAACTAGCATTACCGCCTGCGGCGGTGGTATTCACGCACAAAGCACGCTCAGCAACCAGACGCCATAATGGCACTTCAGTTTTAGCATCTGCCTGCACGATACACACAATTGCACCATTTAGTTGTGCAAATATTGGGCGATAGTTAGCCATGAGCTCAGGTGCTATCAAGGCGAATTGTGCATGCGCTTGGTTTGGATCAGCAACCACGATTGTATCGGCAACTAATTTTGGTAAGTCTGCCGGGATCAATTGTTTAGCCTGTACTTCTACGACTACGGTATTGCCTGTTGCTATCACCGCTGCAATTTGATTAAGCAGAGTCGCTACGTCACTCGCAGCGCAAAATACCCTGCCGCGAGAGGAGAACGCTAGCGTATTCGTTTCACCTGTTGGACCAGGCAACAACATCGTCATCTTGTAGGGATTTTGACGTGCATATTGGTCGGCTAACAAAGCGACATCGGCATGACCATGGGTTTTCGCCCAAATGGTGAAGGCGTCCAAAGCCGCGGGTGCTTGTTTTTCATACACCGTATTGCCACTAAAACTCATGGTCGGATTGTGTTGCAAGCGCTTCAGATACAAAGGACCACCGGCTTTAGGACCAGTGCCGGATTTACCTTCACCACCGAAAGGCTGCACACCCACCACCGCACCAACGATGTTACGGTTCACATAAATATTGCCGACATGCGCACGTTGTGTGATGAATTCGATTGTTTCATCAATACGAGAATGCACGCCCAGAGTCAAACCAAAACCTGTCGCATTAATCGCGTCAACCAAGGCTGGCAATTGATCGCGGTGGTAACGCAAAACGTGCAAGACTGGACCAAACACTTCTTTGGTCAATTCAGACAAAGAATTAATTTCCATCACAGTCGGTGCCACGAAGGTGCCGTTGCTGCAGCTTGCTGGTAACTCTAAACTATAAAAAGATTTAGCTTTGCCACGCATCGCGTCGATATGACTTTGCAGATTTTTTTGCGCTTCTGCATCAATCACAGGGCCGATATCCGTTGCCAAACGATCGGGAATACCGACACGCAATTCTTGCATCGCACCGCGCAGCATTTCTAAAGTTTTATCGGCGATATCTTCTTGCAAGCACAATACGCGCAACGCAGAACAACGCTGACCAGCACTGTCAAAAGCGGATGACAACACATCATTCACCACTTGTTCTGGCAAAGCACTACTATCAACGATCATCGCATTTTGACCACCGGTTTCAGCGATCAATGGAATATCGATGCCTTCTGCGACCGAGCGTTTGGCCAGAGTGCGATTGATGATTTGCGCAACTTCTGTCGAACCGGTAAAAATCACGCCTTTAACGCGGCTATCGGCAACCAATTGCGCACCAACCACTTCACCTGTACCTGGTAAGAATTGTAAAGCGCCGACTGGCACGCCCGCTTCGTGCATCAGTTGAATCGCGCGATGCGCGATCAAGGGCGTTTGCTCGGCTGGTTTTGCTAACACCACGTTACCGGCAGCCAAAGCGGCACTGACTTCACCGATAAAAATCGCGAGTGGGAAGTTCCATGGGCTGATACACACCACTGGACCCAACGCCTGCGTTTGTGGTTGGTTTTCGACTTGCGCTGCGTAATAACGCAAGAAATCCACCGCTTCACGCACTTCGGCTAAAGCATTCGGTAAGGATTTACCTGCTTCGCGAATCGCTAAAGCCATGAAATCTAAAGTCTGTGCTTCTAACAAATCACCCGCTTTACTCAAGCACGCGGCACGTGCCGCGGGCGTTTGATTTTGCCATTCTGCTGCATACGCTTGTGCTGCCGCCAGAGCTGTCTGTACGTCGTTAGCATCTGCTTCGATGACTTGACCAACTACATCGCTGTGGTTCGCTGGATTCAGAACTGGACGTGCGCTTGTTGCTGACACCGTGCCTGCCAACAGCGGCGTTGCTGTCAAGGCTTGCTGGCTGAATGCGCTGAAATGCGCGCTAATTTTTTGCAATTGCAATTCATTGCTGAAATCCATGCCCGCAGAATTTTGACGTTCTTTGCCGAACAAATTCGCTGGCAAATTGATGCCACTATGCATTTTGCCAGCGAGCTTACTTGCAATGCTGATCGGATCTTCGATCAAAGAATCAATCGAGATTTTTTCATCCACGATTTGATTCACAAAAGAAGAGTTCGCACCGTTTTCTAACAAGCGACGAACCAAATACGCTAACAAAGTTTGATGCGAGCCGACGGGTGCATAAATACGGCAAGGCTTATTCAACTTATCCGCGCCTACCACTTGATCGTACAAAGTTTCGCCCATGCCGTGCAGACATTGGAATTCGTAATCCGTGACTTTCGCTTCTTGCGCCCAGCTATAAATCGTCGACAAAGTTAAGGCATTATGCGTTGCGAATTGTGGGTAAATCACATCGGTGACCGCCAATAACTTTTGCGCACACATCAGGTAAGACACATCGGTATACACCTTACGTGTATAGACGGGGAAGCCAGGCATGCCATCAACTTGCGCACGTTTAATTTCAGAATCCCAATACGCACCTTTGACCAAACGCACCATGAATTTACGACCGCTACGACGTGCTAAATCGATCAAATAATCAATCACAAACGGGCAGCGTTTTTGATAAGCCTGCACAACAAAACCTATGCCTTCAAAGCCTTCTAAGTCTTTGTCGAAAGCCAGTGCTTCCATCAAATCTAAAGACAATTCCAGACGATCCGTTTCTTCTGCATCGATATTCAAACCGATGTTGTACTGCTTCGCTAATACCAACAGTTTTTTCAACAGTGGTAGTAACTCTTCCATCGTACGCGCACGTTGCGCACGTGAGTAGCGTGGATGCAAAGCGGACAGCTTAACGGAAATACCTGGTCCATCTTTGATACCGCGACCATTCGACGCTTTACCGATCGCATGAATCGCCGTTTCGTAAGCTTTGTAATAGAACGCAGCGTCGTGCATAGTCAGCGCCGCTTCGCCCAACATATCGTAAGAATAACGATAGCCGCGCGCCTCATTTTCTTGGCTGTTTTTTAAAGCTTCATCAATGGTTTGACCTGTGACGAATTGGTTGCCGAGCATGCGCATCGCCAAATCCACGCCTTTACGAATCAAAGGCTCACCGCCTTTTGCGATCAAACGCGTCAATGCCGAACCCAAGCCTTGGTCGCTATTGGTGCTGACCAATTTGCCTGTGACCAGCAAACCCCAAGTCGCCGCATTCACAAACAAGGAAGGCGATTCGCCCAAATGTTTGCGCCAATCGCCTTTGCTAATTTTGTCGGCGATCAATCTATCTTTGGTCGCCGCATCAGGAATCCGCAACAATGCTTCCGCCAAACACATCAAAGCCACGCCTTCTTCTGATGACAAAGAAAATTCATGCATCAGTGCATCTACACCGGACGCACGGGTGCGCTGTTGCCGTACAGAACTGACTAATTTCTTCGCGAGCTCATGAATGTTGTTTTTTGCTGCAGGTATTTCCTGCAAATTTTCTAACAACCAAGCAACCGCCTCGGCTTCGTCGCGACGATAAGCTTCAGTAATTTTGACTAGTAAGGTAGAAGGATTTGCCAGCAACTCTTGCTGCAAAGCGTGGAAAGGCGTGTCGCTTGTGGTTGGATTCATGGAAGGATTCATCATTTATTTATAAAAGCAAATATGATTTAATTGTATAGATCATTGGCGAGGATTAATTCTGGAAATTCTGAGGTATATCGAAATATTCTATTTTGTGCGACAATTCCGCCAAATATTATTAATAAGCCTCAAATCACACGTAATAATTACTCAACTACTACTAACAATGCCTTCTTATGCTAGACAAAATCAGTAAAAGAATCTTGGCCGAATTACAGAATGACGGCCGCATCAGTAATGTAGAACTTGCTACGCGCGTTAACTTGTCCCCAGCAGCATGCTTGGAACGTGTTCGCAAATTGCAAGAATCAAACTACATTCTAGGCTATACCGCCCAACTTAATCCACACTTACTCGATGTTGCCTTACTTGTTTTTATCGAAGTGGTATTAGATCGTACGACACCCGACGTGTTTGACGCCTTCAAGCGTGGCGTGCAAGCGATCCCTGAAGTGCTGGAATGTCATATGGTCGCCGGTGGTTTTGATTATTTGGTCAAAGCGCGGGTCAAAGACATGAATGCGTATCGCGATTTTCTAGGAAAATCTTTACTGCAATTAAGTGGGGTACGAGAAACCCACACTTATGCGGTAATGGAAGAAGTCAAAAATACGACCGCTTTGCCTATCAAATAGTATTTCAAATACCATGCTAAAAAGCAAAAAGCAGTAAGGTCACCCTTACTGCTTTTTTGTTTGTAGAGCAAATTGAGTCAACAAACCGATGTTAAGAAAATAAAAAAACAATGCAGCATCATTGCTCTTTATTTTCAGATTATTTCATCAGCATCCAATACTGTGCCAACTCCATAACGCCATCCGTACCCTGTACCGTCTTCAATACTTCAAATGCTTTTTCTTTGTTACCTGCTTGCAGATACGCCATACCTAAGTGTAATTTAGCTTCTTCTGGGGATTTCAATCCACCCTTAGCGATACCTTGTTCGATCAAGCTAATACCGCGTTCATGTTGACCATTAATCACAAGGTTATAGCCCATATTGACCATACCCAAACCTGTTTTAGCAGCTTTGGCAGACGCTTCACCTGCATCTAAAGTTTTCGCATCGTCGGCGGCTTGCTTCGTCGCTTTATCTAACAGGGGCTTATGCTTAGCCACCATTTTGCCTGTCCCTAGCAAATTCGCTTTGTAACCAGCTTCCATGATGTGTTTAGCTTCTAGTGGCAAACCTGCCAACAATGCCGTTTCAGCCATCTCCATGAACTGAGAACCATCTTCCATGGTGTCAGTCGCGAGCAATAAGCGATACCAATCTAAACGCAGTCGATCATTGAATCCTGGCTTATTTGGCAAACGATATAACAAGTCTGCCCAATATTCTTTCGTGGGATGATATTTAACCAGCAGCTCTAACGCCTTAGTGGAACCTTCAACATCCTTCATTTTCATACTTGAACCGTGCAACAAGCGCAAACGTGTTTCACCAGGTACACGTTTTGCAGCCTCATCAGCAGCAATTTGTATCTTCACCGCTTTAGCAGCATTGGCATAATCATCGCTCAGATAGTAATTTTGCACTTCCAAGTCTTGCATCATTACGTTGTTTGGGTCCATTGCCAAATAACGTTTAGTCCAGATTTGCGCTTCTTTGTATTTTTTTCCGTTGTAATAGATACCCGCCATCGCTTCCGTGTACTTTAATTTTTCCGCTGCGGTCAAAAATTCACCATTAATCATCTCTTCAAAACAAGTCGCCAATAACTCGTTGTCATTAGTGCCAGAAGCGATCACAGCCTTGGTTCGGCTAAGGAAAAAATTTTCATAAGGCGTTTTGTTTTCGAATTTACTTAATCCATTAATTTTTTCTAATGCCTCAGGAAATTTTTTATCATTAATCAATGCTTGAATTTCTTGCCATGGTTTGGTCCACTCAGCACGAATAACTTCTTTAGATTGATCTTTCTTTTCCGCAGTTTGCGCTTGCGCTGAGATAGGAAGCAGAGTAATTGCACTAGTTCCAAGGGCTAACAGGAGTGCCGCCAAGGCGATAGGAGATTTTTTTGTCATGGCAATATAATTAAAATAAGCGAGGTAAATAAATAAAACGCAACCTGATGTTTTACGCATGGTCTAAACGAATTAGAGCCGCTTCGTGAGCGCATTATAGCGCGTTTGTGGCGTCTCTCTACAGCTAACGCTAACGATTGAATTTGGTTACACATTTTTTGTTTTTTTGCGGCTTTTAACTTTAGTTAACAAAAGTTTCAACAAAACAAAGCGGCGCATGATTTTAAAACTACGAGTAAACTAACGCGGATTCTAATCTCCACGTATCGACTGTGTCTTCTACCTTTCAAGCGCCTGACATTTCTTTTGATCCGCATCATTGTTTCGCCTTGCTCGATGACGCGCGCAGTGATGGTCCCTGCTCACGCCTCTATTCTAGATACCGACAAACGCTGACATGCCCTCAAATTACAGACTGGGATTTGGTGTGGCAACAAGTGCAAGAAACTTTAAATGCCGGACATTTTGTAGTGGCATTACTCAGCTATGAAACTGGCGCGCAGTTACAAGCTATCGAGACTCGCGAACAACTTGATCAGCAAAGTAGCGTTTCACAATTTCTTATTTTTGAACGTTGCCAACAACTAGACAAAGAAAGCATCTTGTCATGGCTAGAACGACATAGTCAAAATCAAATTGCAGGCATTCGACAATTACATGCGAATGTCACGGCGGAGGCATTTACTTCGGCGATAGAACAAATCCGCGCATATATTGCAGCGGGCGATACCTATCAGGTTAACTATACTTATCGCTTACATTTTCAAAGCTATGGTTCAGCGCTTAACTTATATTTAGCACTGCGCCGACGTCAGCCTGTGCCTTACGGCGCGTTTATTCATTTGCCCGATGGTTCCGCGATTTTATCTTTCTCGCCCGAGCTTTTCATTCGCCACATGACAGGACATTTGTTCGCACGACCAATGAAGGGAACTGCAGCCGCCAGCGGTGATGAAGTCCAAGACCAATTGACAGCAACAGCCTTAAGTCAAGATCCCAAGAATCGCGCTGAAAATCTGATGATCGTTGATTTGCTGCGCAATGACTTGGGTCGCATCGCACGCACAGGTAGCGTTAAAGTGCCGGCGCTATTTGAAGTCAATCGCTACTCTAGCGTATTGCAAATGACGTCCAGCATAGAAGCGCAATTGCGTCCTGAATTGAATTTGGCAGAAGTCATGCGCGCGCTATTTCCCTGTGGCTCCATTACTGGCGCGCCAAAACATAGGACGATGGAAATCATACGCGAACTGGAAACCGAAGATCGTGGTATCTACACGGGCGCAATAGGTTGGTTCGATCCGCCGGCTTCGCAAGAACGTTTGGGTGATTTTTGTTTATCGGTACCGATTCGGACCTTGCAACTCAGCGCGACCAATCCGCAAGGAATGCGCAAGGGTAGTATGGGAGTCGGTGCTGGCATCGTGTATGACAGTAGGGCAAATGCAGAATTTGCCGAGTGCCAGCTGAAAGCAAAATTTCTCACTGGTTTACAGCCGGCATTTGAGTTATTTGAAACCATGTATGCGACTCGAACAGATGGTTGTCGCCATCTGAGTCGTCACCTACAACGCCTACAAAACTCTGCGGACTTTTTTGGATTTATATTTGATCAGGCAAAAATTATTGACGAATTAAATTCATACTACGCACAGCTCGCAAGCGATACCGACTATCGCTTGCGTCTTGGTTTGCGATCAGATGGTCAACTACAAATTCAACACGCGCCATTGCAAGCATTGACTACACCCGTAAAACTATTCTTCAAAAATGAAGTATGCGCAACCGAAGCCTTATTTTTGAAGCACAAAAGCAGCCATAGACAAATCTACGACGCCGCCTGGAAAGCAGCAGAGCAAGCAGGCGGATTTGACTATTTATTCGTCAACCGTGAAGCTCATGTGACGGAGGGCGGACGTAGTAATTTATTCGTGCGGATTGGTCAGAATTGGTACACACCACCGCTCAGCGATGGTGTACTACCGGGCATCATGCGCGCGATTCTGTTGGAAGATCAGCATCTGCGAGCACAGGAAAAATCCTTGACGATAGAAGACGTTTTAGTGGCGGATGAAATTATGCTTTGCAATGCCTTGCGTGGTACTTTGTCGGCGACCTTAGTTGTACAGTCTTAATTGTTCAGTCTTAGTCATGTGGCCTCCCGCAAACCGGACAATCACTATTTTTGCTAAAGCCTATGGTATTCCATTCCATCGTTAACGTATCGAGCAACAAAAGGCGTCCTGCAGTAGATTGGCCTAAACCCATGACCAACTTCAAGGCTTCTGCTGCTTGCATAGTGCCGATAATGCCCACCAGAGGTGCAAAGACGCCCATAGTTGAACATTGCACTTCTTCGAATTGCTGATCAGGTGGGAATAAACATGCGTAGCACGGCGCATCTTTAATACGCGTATCAAACACGCTAAGCTGTCCGTCAAATGAAATCGCAGCGCCCGATACCAGCGGCACACCCGCCTTCACACATGCGGCATTCACAGCATGACGAGTAGTAAAATTATCGCTGCAATCTAAAACGACCGTAGCACTTTCGATCAATGTTTGCAGACGTTCGCCTTGTAAACGTTCTTTTAAAGCGACGATGGTGATTTCTGGATTAAGCGCTTGCAAACTGATTTTTGCCGAATCCACTTTATGCTGACCAACACGCTCAGTGGTATGCAAAATCTGCCTCTGCAAATTAGTCAAATCAACTGCATCATCATCGACGATCGTTAACTTGCCGATACCAGCGCTGGCCAAATACAAGGCCGCAGGCGAACCCAAACCACCCGCACCAATGACCAAAGCATGCGCAGCAAGGATTTTTTGTTGACCTTCTATTCCGATTTGATCCAACAGGATATGACGTGAATAGCGTAGCAGTTGGTTGTCGTTCATTTTTTGTCTTTACCGCTGAATACCCACATCTTGCAAACCACGCAAACTAAGCTAAGCTAAGCTCCAAGATGAGGGCATGTAGCTATTTGATATTTAAAGCAGCGCTTTATTTTTTCTTTGGCTCTGCTTTCTTATCCGCTTTGCTTTTTACGGGTGCTGCGGCAGTTGCTGCAGTAGTCACAGGAGATGTTGCGGCATCCGATGTTTTCACCGCGACTAATTTCACTGGCAAGCCTTTCAAATGATTCAAGGCTTGCGCCAACTGAAAATCATCTTTACTGCCATACTCTAAGGCCTTGCTTTTCTTTGCCAATGCGATCAGACGTTTTTCTTCTTCCAGCTCATCCACCGCAGTTTTCTCCACCTCGGCTTCTTTTTCCGCTTCTTTATCATTACTTAAATGCTTGACCAAATCCGCTTCGCGCGAGCGTAAGGCGTTAAAACCATCACCGTCAGCCGTTTCTTCTACATGTAAATCCGGCGTAATGCCTTTCGCCTGAATAGCTCGGCCTAACGGCGTGTAATAACGCGCCGTTGTAATTTTGATTCCCGTATCAGCGGAAATCTGATGCACAGTTTGCACCGAGCCTTTACCAAAACTCTGTGTCCCCAACACAACCGCACGACGATAATCCTGCAATGCGCCAGCCACAATTTCCGATGCAGATGCGGTGCCCGTATTAATCAAAACCACAATCGGGACGGTTTTAATTGCGGCAGGCAATTTCGCCAAAGGATCGCCGCCACCGGTGCCGTTGACATAAAACTCGCGCTTGGCGAAATAAGTACGCTTGGAATCTTCAACCTGTCCATTGGTAGAAACCACTGCCACATCTTTTGGCAAAAACGCCGCAGATACACCGACCGCGCCAGGCAGCACACCGCCTGGATCATTTCGTAAATCTAAAACCAAACCTTTCAATGCCGGATCTTGCGCATACAAGGCATTGATTTTTTTCACCATGTCTTCCACCGTCGGCTCTTGGAATTGCGAGATACGCAACCAAGCATAACCAGGTTCTATCACTTTGCCTTTAACGCTATGTTGCTTGATTAATTCGCGTGTCAAAGTCACGACGATAGGCTTATCTTCCGTCTTACGCGCTATGGTTAAGGTTATCTTAGAATTCGGTTCTCCACGCATTTTTTTGACCGCATCATCGATACTTAAACCTTTAATTGGTGCGCCATCAATACGAGTAATCAGGTCACCTGGTTGTATGCCAGCGCGGTAAGCGGGAGAGTCTTCGATAGGCGAGACGATTTTGACATAGCCATCTTCCATTGCGACTTCGACACCCAAGCCAACAAATTTGCCTTCGGTTCCCTCACGTAATTCCTTAAACGCTTTTTTGTCCAGATAAGCGGAATGGGGATCAAGTGAACTCACCATGCCATTCATCGCTTCGGTCAAAAGTTTTTCGTCATCAATCGGTTCTACGTAGTCCGATTTGATCATGCCAAACACCTCTGAAAATTCACTGAGTTTTTCCAGAGGCAAAGGGCCGCCTCCCATTTTTTGCGCGAGGGCAGAATACTGCAAGGACGCGGCAATACCCGCGACCACGCCAAAACCGATCAAACCAAAATTTTTTAATTTACTACCCATAATTCCCAACGGATTTGACCGCAAAAAATAATTAAAAACTTACCGTGAATTAGTTTGCTCACTTGTAGAGCTGCTTGTGTCACTCCAAGTTTATTTACGCACCCAATTCAGAGGATCAAACACCTGACCTTTGTAACGCATTTCAAAGTATAGTCCGGTTTCTTCATTGCCGCCGCTATTGCCCGCATTGGCTATCGTGTCACCTGCCTTCACCATATCGCCTACATGTTTCAGAACAGCTTGCGTATTGCTATAAAGACTTAAATATTGACCACCGTGATCGAGAATAATCATATTGCCAAAACCACGTAACCATTCAGCGAAAACCACTTTACCTGGCGCGATAGCTTTGATTTCCGCCCCTTCGCTCGCCTTTATAAATAAGCCTTTCCAACTAGGACCGTCACCGCGCTTATTTCCAAATTTAGCGATCAACTCGCCCTTCACCGGCAAACGTAACTGTCCTTTCAAACGACCAAATTCTTGTCCGTCCAAAGCACTTGGGACGGGTGTTTGATCCACCTTGAGATTTTTATTGTCTTCAACATCATTCACGACTTTGCCTGAATGTTTATTCTGACCCGCTATTTGTTTGTCGCGTTGGGCTTTTTCCTGTGCTAACCGTTCTTTACGCTGCTTCTCTTGCAAGGCAAGGCGGGCCTGTTCCGCTTTCGCTTGTTCTTCCATTAATTTGTTCAAGCGCGTCACCAAATTACTCAAACGTTGTTCATCTTTTTGCAGATTTTCAGCCTCTTTCTTTTGCGCGTGTAATTTACTCGCTAATTCTGATAGTAAAGCGGTATGACGTTTTTTCTCTTTTTCTAGACCTTTTTTATGCTCGCGCTCTTCTTGCGCGATCTCGTCTAATTCATCTTTGGTCTCTTGCGCCGCTACTTTATTTTTTTCTATTTCTTCTAAACTAGTGCGCAAAGCTGCGATCAATTTGGCCTGAGTCTGTGACACATAACTCATGTAATGGATATCGCGATTAATGCGATTCGGATTATCTCCGGATAACAATAATTTCATTCGGTCGCTATCGCCATGCATATACTGACGGCGTAAGAAATCAGACAACTGCTTTTTTTGTTGCTCAACTTGCGCAGTCAAACGAACCTGCTCGGCGATCAATTGATTCAGCCGCTCGTTGGCTTGTTGCTGCTCTATCTGCAAGTCACGAATAGAACGGTTAGCCTCGGATATCGCTTGCTCAGAATCCTCCAAAGCATCGCTGGCTCGCTCTTTAGCGGATTCTGTTTTACTAATATCTTTCTTTAGGGCTTTGAGTTTTTGTTGTAACTCAACCCGCGTTGCCTCTGCCTGTTTTTTTTCTTTGGCACGATTGCTTTGAGCATAGGTCGGATCCGACCAAGCGCCCAACATGCCGACTAAACTACATGCCAGACAAACCGCTTTTACACCTCGGCGTAAATACGGTTTGTTGGGATGTTGCAGCTTTTGCTGTAAAGAAAACGGCATTCGGCTTACTTCGACTTTCCTTGACTCGCCACCGCCGCTAATGCAGCAGCGATTGCTTCTTGGTCACCGAGGTAATAGCTCTTAATCGGTTTCAAGTCAGCATCCAGCTCATATACCAAAGGCTGTCCGTTAGGAATATTCAAATTTACGATGGCGTCATCGCTGATGCCATCTAACATTTTGATCAAGGCACGCAAACTATTTCCATGGGCAGAAACAATGATGCGTTTGCCCGCACGAATTGCTGGCGCGATGGAATCATCCCAGGCTGGAACCACGCGCGCCACCGTGTCTTTTAAGCATTCAGTTAAAGGAATCTGAGCACGTTGCAAACCTGCATAGCGTGGATCATTAAACGAGGTACGTTCGTCATTCTCGTCCAAAGGATTCGGCGGCGTGTCATAACTGCGGCGCCATACTAAAACTTGCTCGTCGCCATATTTGGCGGCTGTTTCTGCTTTGTTCAAACCTTGCAAAGCACCGTAGTGACGTTCATTCAAACGCCAATCATGTTGCACTGGCAACCACATCAAATCCATCTCATCCAAAGTGCCCCACAAAGTACGAATCGCACGTTTCAAGACCGAGGTATAAGCCAAATCGAATGTGAATCCTGCATCTTTCAGCAACTTACCGGCTTGGCGCGCTTCTGCAACGCCTTTTTCGGTCAGATCAACATCGGTCCAACCAGTAAAACGATTATCGAGGTTCCAAGTGGATTCGCCGTGACGCATCAATACAATTTTATACATGATATTTGCTTGGTATTTGCTTAAATTAGCTGAGTTTAAGATGGGTTTAAGATGATTCAGTAGGAATTTCAATCAGTTCAAAACTAAATTCCCCATCTATTTTATAATGAGGTGCTTGTCTTTAACCACTTATAACCATTCTTAACACGGGAAAACTGTGAATTTCATTAGCGACAATCTATTTCTGCTTACTATCGCCATCATTTCTGGCGGTGCTTTGTTACTTCCTAGCCTGCAAAGACGCGGTGCGAGACTGACGCAATTACAAGCAACGCAAAAGATCAATCAAGGCAAAACTTTAGTCTTAGATGTGCGTAGCGCAGAAGAATTTGCCAGCGGCCACTTAGCCAATGCGAAGAACATACCTTTAAATGAACTCGAATCGCGCCTTAAGGAAATCGAAAAATCCAAAGCCCATACCGTCATTGCGGTCTGCGCCAGCGGCGTACGTTCGAGTAGTGCGGTAGCTATTTTGAATAAAGCAGGATTTGAACAAGCGTTTAGTTTAGACGGTGGCGTTGCGGCTTGGCAGTCGCAAGGTTTGCCTACAGTTAAATAAGGGAGTTGTTATGAGTGCCCATGTTGTTATGTATTCCACCGCGGTTTGTCCCTACTGTGTCATGGCGGAACGCCTGTTAAAAGCCAAAGGCGTGGCCGATATAGAAAAAGTGCGGGTCGATCTCGATCCTGCTGTGCGTGAAGCGATGATGCAAAAAACCGGACGCCGCACCGTGCCACAAATTTACATTGGGGAAACACATGTTGGTGGTTTCGATGATTTATCGGCTTTAGATCGCGCTGGCAAGCTCGATTCTTTGTTAAATCCAACATAAACTGCAGTGCACAAGCGGCTTTGATTGCGGTTTTTTGGTCTCACTTGCTACAATAGAAGACTGATTCTGTTTCGCCGTCTTGAAATCAGCAAACTGACTCAACATCAAAGCGAAACAGAATGGGGCTTGAATCTTGGTTTTTTGTCCCTATGTAAGTAGCTCGCTGTTCACAATCAATTTATAGAATTTAAAGAAAGTCTCACATGTCCGACCAAAATTTGCAGCCAATTTTCCAAATTCAACGCGTTTATCTGAAAGATTTATCGCTCGAACAACCAAATTCTCCAGCGATCTTCTTAGAACAAGATGCACCTAGCGTTGAAGTAACTTTAGACGTAGCGGCTGAACCATTGGCTGAAGGCATCGTTGAGTCCACAGTCACTGTGACAGTCACAGCGAAAATCAAGGACAAAGTAGCGTTCTTAGTAGAAGCAAAACAAGCAGGTATTTTCGAAGCACGCAATATTCCACAAGAGCAAATGGATCCATTGTTAGGCATAGGTTGCCCAAACATTATCTATCCATACCTGCGTTCCAATATCGCTGATGCGATTTCCCGCGCTGGTTTCCCTCCAATTCATTTGACAGAAATCAACTTCGAAGCATTCTACCAACAACGTTTAGCAAATATGGCTGAGCAAGCTGCATTGGCAGCAGATGCTGGTACAACAGAAGCAGCTGCAACAACGCACTAATTGTTTGACCGACCCATTGCTCTTATTTTAGGAGTAATGGGTTTTTCTTTTATTTAGTTTCGACTTCATCCTAGGGTTACGCGATGCGCCTTATTTCCAGACTTTCTCTACTGGCATTATTAGGATTAAGTTCAGTCTCCGGTCTATCCCACGCCTTAGAATTCCGCTCGGTCGGCGCTACGCCCATCATCATGTATGACGCACCTTCTGCACGTGGTATGAAAATTTATGTCGCGCCAGCAGGCATGCCAGTTGAAGTGATCTTGACCTCTGGTGCCTGGTGTCGGGTACGTGATGCCCAAGGTGATTTAAGTTGGGTAGAAGCCAAAGATCTGGTAACACGCCGCAATCTAATCGTCAAAGTACCAACTGCTCGCATACGTGCCACAGCCGAAGAATCGGCAACGATGGTATTTAGTGCGGACAAGAATGTTTTATTGGAAATGGCAGAACCAGCCAATGGTCTGTGGGTGAAGGTAAAACACAGAGATGGACAAACAGGTTATGTCAGAACGGCTGATGTGTGGGGTTTGTAACATCGCACAGAGATACAAAAAATTAAGGACATCGTAGTGTCCTTTTTTTATGTCAGCCATCGGAACTAGCTAAGCAACATATCAAACCAATTCGGCGACAACGAAATTAAGCAGATCAATTATGAATATTACCGTTCTGGGTGCGGGTGCATGGGGCACGGCATTAGCGATTTCACTCGCAGCAAAAAATAATGTTTTACTGTGGGGACGCAATCAGCTCGCGATGCAAAATGCGCAAACCCTACGTGAAAATCAACTGTACTTACCAGGATTTCAGCTACCTGCCTCACTCCAGATAAGCGCAGATTTTGATGGCGCACTAAAGCACGTGGTCAATGCGAATTCAGAGGATAGCTTGTTGATCATCGCCAGTGCCGTGGCGGGTCTGCGTCCCATTTTAAAACAATGTGCAAGCTATCCTTTACGCAATGTAGTCTGGTTATGTAAAGGCTTTGAAGAAAATACACGTCTTTTACCGCATCAGGTGGTGAAACAAGAGCTAGGCGAGCAGATATTGGCTGGAGCGCTGTCGGGGCCTTCTTTTGCACAGGAAGTAGCACAAGGTCTGCCGTGCGCCCTAACCATTGCGTCTTCATCAACTGCGCTATGCCAATTAGTAGTGAAAGCGGCACACAGCCCTAATTTACGGGTGTACTCTAGCGACGATGTGATCGGTGTAGAAGTCGGCGGGGCAGTCAAAAACATACTGGCGATTGCGACTGGCGTTGCAGATGGCTTGGGTCTGGGTTTAAATGCGCGCGCAGCCTTGATGACACGTGGTTTGGCTGAGATCAGCCGACTCTGTGGCGCACTCGGTGGACGGCAAGAAACGCTAATGGGCTTAACCGGTGTCGGTGACTTAATTCTTACTTGCACGGGTAATTTATCGCGCAATCGCAAAGTTGGACTGGCTTTGGCAGAAGGCAAGTCTTTGGGAACTATTATTCAAGAGCTAGGCCATGTCGCCGAAGGCGTACGTTGCGCGCAGGCAGTCAAAGCACTAGCCATGGAACTGAATATAGAAATGCCGATTACCCAAGCGGTGGCAGGTGTTTTGTTTGAAAATGTGGCGACGCGAGATATGATAGAACGACTATTATCTCGCAATGCGAAGATCGAATCGGACTAGATGTCCTAGTTGATCAATTCAGTCAGCACTAATACAGTGGGTAATCATTACGAATGACCCGAGCGATCACCGGGTCAGGTACATTTTTTTCACGCAAAAAAGAAATTGCTTTGATCGCGCCAAACGATTCGGCGTAAAACATACCTAAATCAACCAGCATACGCGTAACAAAATCGCGTCTCCGGTGCGGATAGCGATATTTGTATAAATGCTTACGTTTTCTGCAGCCTGACATTAAAAACCCCGCATAGACACCTTTTATAAGCTTGATTGCGTTCAAGCAATACTATTCCTAAGTTTAATCCGCTTCTCCATCGGTTGGCAATTTTTTTAGCGCTTGCTTGTGTGCCTGTCGTAATACGGCACTAGTTTTCCTATGGCTACCGGCACCGCTACGCTTGGCCAAAGCGGCCATAGGATTACGAGGTTTGGCTTGAGCAGGCTCGATTCGGAACACCAGTTTTTGGCGTGTGCCACTACTTTTATTCGCCATCCAGCCACTCCCTTATTTTGTGCTCTGAAAATTACAGTACTGCGCTACAGCACCGCACTACAGGACATTACTACAACACATAGCGAGACAAGTCTTCATCCACCGACAATGCCTGCAGACGTTGCTCAACATAGGCAGCATCGATCAAGACCGTTTTTCCACTATTCTGATGAGCATCGAAGGAGATTTCTTCCAGCAATTTTTCCATCACCGTGTATAAACGACGGGCACCAATGTTCTCGGTGGTTTCATTGACAGAATAAGCAATTCCCGCCAAGCGCTGTATGCCCTCAGGGGAAAACTCTATTTTTACACCTTCGGTTGCTAAAAGCGCTTCATATTGACGCGTCAGGCAAGCGTCTGTGCTAGTTAAAATGCATTCAAAATCTGCGATAGAAAGCGACTCTAGTTCGACTCGAATCGGAAAACGTCCTTGCAATTCAGGTATCAGGTCAGACGGTTTAGCAAAATGGAAAGCGCCAGAAGCGATAAACAAAATATGATCGGTTTTGATCATACCGAACTTGGTATTAACCGTAGTACCTTCTACCAGTGGCAGTAAGTCACGTTGCACACCAGCCCGTGAAACCTCGGCACTACCAGCCTCAGAACGAGACGCGATTTTGTCGATTTCGTCTAGAAAAACAATACCATTTTGCTCTACGTTCTTGATAGCATCTTGCTTTAGCTCTTCTTCATTAATCAGCTTCGCGGCTTCTTCCTCTATCATCAACTTCAATGCATCTTTAATCTTCAAGCGACGCGCTTTTTTACGTCCAGCACCTGCTCCTGAAAACATCGATTTAATTTGCTCGGTCATTTCTTCCATGCCGGGCGGTGCCATAATCTCCATCTGAGGCGCAGCCTCAGCGACGTCAATCTCTATTTCTTTATCGTCTAGACTACCTTCACGCAGACGCTTTCTGAAAATTTGACGCGTTGCATTGTCACCATCGCTGCCATTACGCTCTACTTGGGCATCCTGACCGATACCAAAATCACGAACTGGCGGCAATAACACATCCAAAATGCGATCTTCTGCCGCATCCTCTGCACGCGCCCTGACTTTGCGCATGGCGGACTCGCGGGTTTGTTTAATACCGATATCAATCAAATCACGGATAATCGTATCAACGTCGCGCCCTACATAACCGACTTCGGTAAATTTGGTCGCTTCAATTTTGATAAATGGCGCATCGGCTAATTTTGCTAAGCGTCGGGCAATTTCAGTTTTACCAACACCTGTGGGGCCTATCATCAGAATATTTTTAGGCGTGATCTCATAACGCAAAGGCTCAGCTACTTGCTGACGGCGCCAGCGGTTACGCAATGCAATCGCAACGGCACGTTTAGCTTTATCCTGCCCAACGACATGCTTATCTAATTCAGAAACAATTTCCTGTGGCGTCATATTCATCATAGCTATCTCAATTCTTCACTTTATCTTTACGATACTTCTACATTTCATTCTTTGACTGAGCTGGTTCTTTTCCAAACTCGTCTACAGTCATTGGTGCATTCATTGCTACAATCGTTCCTGCAATCTCGGCATCACTCCAGAGTCTCTATCGTGTGCGAAAGATTGGTGTAAATGCAGAGCTCACCAGCAATCGTCAAAGATTTCTTCACGATATCCACAGGAGATAATTCAGTATTCTCGAATAAGGCAATCGCCGCCGATTGGGCAAACGTACCGCCCGAACCAATCGCACCAATACCATTATTCGGCTCCAATACATCACCGTTACCGGTAATCACCAAAGTACTGTCTTTATCTGCCACTAATAGCATAGCTTCCAAACGGCGCAACATACGATCTGTACGCCAATCTTTTGCCAATTCAACTGAAGCGCGCATCAAATGTCCTTGATGTTTTTCCAATTTGGATTCGAAGCGCTCAATTAAGGTAAAAGCGTCGGCAGTTCCTCCCGCAAACCCAGCCAATACTTTATTGTGATACAACTTACGCACTTTGCGCGCAGTACCCTTCATGACAATATTGCCTAAGGTAACTTGACCGTCACCGCCTAAAGCCACCACATTACCGCGACGAACTGTCAAGATTGTGGTGCCGTGAAATTGTTCCATATGGTCCTCATGTGTTATAGCTCGCTAGGCCTCAATTCGTGCATAGCGACGCGCTCTGATACGGTAAAACGACGTACTTAGCCACGGTGGCATTTTGACCAACGTCGCATTCCGCGAGATGGTTGCGCTCAGAAGTACAGAAATGGGGTGATTTTTGCCGATTGCAAGACGGCCCGGCGATAAGAATTATGACTGCTTACGAGGAACAATGGCGGCAATGTTTTTAAGGCCCATGGCATTAAACAGATGCATCACCAAGTAGTTCACTTCATTAAATTGTATGGATTTTCCTTTGGTGCCCGAAATAGGTACCAAACCATTCAATAGTTGTGCCGAAGCACCGAACTCTACGCGCTCTAATTGCGAGCAATCAAGAATCACCAAGTCGTGGGACTTAGCAAATTCAGTGATTTCTTTGACCAATGCCTCCGTACTACCTTCTATCACTTTTGGCATCATGAAGCGATTCGTCTGCTCTTGGGGTACTTCCTCAACAATTTCTGGAGCAGCCGTCGTCACTTTGCTGGTGGGAGCCTCAAATGCAGGCGGTGAGACCTCGAAGGTCACACAATAGTCGATACTCGCCTCTTCGAAGGCTTCTTTCAATTGCAGCAATTGCAGAATTTCCATCAACAGCAGCCAAGGCGCTTCTGTTTCGTCACGTCGACCCACTTCCAGAATGGAACGAATTTGCTCGGTTAAATTATGTGCGGCCACTACCACCAAATCATGTTTGGTTTTTTTCAGGTTACGCATCGCACGTAGCAATAAACCACAACCAACTGGGTCGACCGTTTTAACTCGTCCAAAATCTAGCTTTAATACTTTACTCTTCTCACTGAAGGTATTTAACTTTTGCAACAATTTGATAATCTCACCATCTAATTGTGCAGGGAAACTCACGGTCGGGATGGCGCCTTCGAGCTTACTCTCTTCAACATCATCCATCAAAACTTCGGAGCTATGCCAAACGGGTGGTGATGTTTCATATTTACCCGCATAATCGAGCGATAGGCTTTCAAATGCATATTGATTTTGCTCGATCTGATAAAGATCAAACAACATAAACCAAGCTAAAGGCGCCGCATTACCAAGATTATCCAGATCGATAGCGCTTCTCAACATGTGCTCAGCAACTTTCACCTGACCAGTAGCAAACAAAATCGCAGCTTCTTCTAACAGAGGAACTGATTCAATTTGTCCAACGCCACCAGCGTGCATCTCCGTTGTACCTAACAAAAGCTCTGTGGTAGGCATGCTTAAAGCCACGGTACTTTGAAAGTCCGTGGCTATAAAATCAGTATGGAATTGATTTGGCTCTGTGCGCTTTAAGCCTTCAGCCGCCACTACTTTTGGCGGTGCCGATTTAGGACGGCCCATGTCGCGCGACATTTCAAATTCTATCGCGTCTATCTTACGTTCTGTGGCGCGGGCGATATGCTTCTTTTCGGTTAAAGAATGCGTCAAAGCATCGTCATCTTGGGCTTTGCCAATGACGGTATTTTGCGATCTTGATCGAGTTTTCTTGGAAACAGGTTTCTCGGAGTTTGTCTCCGTTCGCACCGGTTTCTTACCGAAAAGCTTAAAAATCCCCACAGCAACCTATCGTATTATCAAAAAGATTATTCTATCATTACATTTCATTACACATGAATACTTAAATATACTTATTCATGTGCAACTTACTATGCTTTCTAGTATAGACGGAATTCAACATTTTTTGCTCATTTACTCTGGGTCTCAGACAGATTAAATCAATAAAATTTGTCACGTCTTGTAACATTTTCTGTAAAACATAAAAAAATCCCATGTGAAAATTTCATTTCAATGCACATTTAATGATGAAATAAAATAGTCTTACCATCATCAAATGCGCACGCTAAGGCTTCAATTTTATCGAGACTCTCTATCAGAAACTGGCTCGCACACCAACAATTAAACCGCGCATGGCTTGCGGCACACTCTCTTTTAAGACGGAAGTAGCGAGGCGAATATCTTGATTGAGCAGATTCTTTACCTGCGCAAACCAAGTTAGTTGGGCGTTCATATAAGGATGCGTATAAGTCACATTAACATCAACTTTAGTGAAAGCAGGTGTAACAAAACTTTCTGAAGCGGCCAGACGATCTTGTCGTTGTGCATGCAAAATGCTGAGCGTATTACGCCATCCCGCGTGACGATAACCAAAATCTAGGCCAACACGATTCGCTGGTTGCAAAGGCAATACGCCACGCTGATCCAAACTACCGCGCGAGGTATCCGCAAACGTACGGAACGAGAAGCCCTCACCCAACTGGTTGTAAGCAAGCTCGGCTTCGCCACCACGGATGGTAGCAGCAGCTTGCTTCCAAAAGCGTTGCGTGAACTCCCCCTCAACATCATGTTCACCTTCTTCATTTACTTGCAAACCATTGATCTCACCGTACACATAATTATTAACTTTGTTAATGAAAAGATTGACCTTACCATGCCACAGACCACTAGTTTTTTGTATGGCAAATTCGAAATTTTTAGAATTCTCGGTCTTTAAATGATGGTCGCCAATATCGAAAGTTTTAGTCGATTCATGTGGCCCATCGGAATACAATTCTTCAGTGGTTGGCGCACGTTGCGCTGACGACAAACTACTCACCAAAGCATAGCCATCGCCGAATGGCAACATGGCACCGAGCGAGAATGAATGTAAATTAAATTTGCGTTGCGGTAGTTGAAATTGTGCTTCAGGCTGACGCTCTACATTCTCAAAACGAGCACCACCGCTGGCAATCACGGTGCCAAAGTTCTTCTGCTCAACGATAAAGATCGCGTTAGAAGTAGAACGTGTTGTTGGCACCGTGTCGGCGCGTCCAGTACTTGCAGCCAGTGCAGAGAAGTTGGTATTTTCGGTTTGAATACCAACACTACCTTCCCATCCATTCCAATTAGCATGCGATAAGGTCGCGCGTGTTTCCAATGCGCGATTTTTAAAATTAGTCACTGGCGTGCCATCCGGCATTTTTTCGGTATGGGAATAATCAGTTGCTCCCAGCTTGAATTTAAACGCATCAAAAATCAAAAACGGTCGATACACCGCTGCATCAATGTCATAACGTGTCTGTTGTAAATCAATAAATGAGCGCTCGTCAGTGGGGATGCCATAGCTATCCGACATATCTTGAATAGATGCGCCAAGATGTCCCCAAGACTGAATCAAGGACGCGCCAAAACCCAAACTACGTTCACGAGTAAAGCTAGACGGCAAGCGATCTTTGATGCCACTTTGCGCAGACGCATCGGCATAACCCGGAATTTTGTAGTCATCCGTATTTCGATGATTACCATCAAAATGCAAAGCGATATCATCAACTGATCCATCTAGAAAGAATGAGGCACTTTTCTCAGCATTAACGCTGGCATATTTTATTTCTGCTTCGCCGTTCAATTGCTTACTAATACTAGTTGGAATACGTCCATCCACCACGTTGACCAAACCACCAATCGCACCACTGCCGTATAACAAAGCGGCAGGGCCACGCAAAATTTCTATCTGCTGAGAACTTGCTGTTTCGCTCGCCACTGCGTGGTCATTCGACAAACCAGAAACGTCTGCCACCGTCATACCGTTTTGCAAAATCTTGACGCGTGGCCCTTCTAAACCACGAATAATCGGACGCGATGCACCTGCGCCAAAACCTGATGCACTCACACCCAATTCGCTGCCTAAAGTTTCACCCAAAGAGCTGCCGATTTTTGAACGCAATTCAGAACCAGATAAAACTTTAGTCGGACTCAAAATTTGCATGGTCTCGTCTTTGCCGAGAGGATTAGCGGAAACCGTAACAACAGTGGATGATGTTTGAGCAAAAGCGCTAATAGGAGCGAAAGCTGCGCACACAGCGCATGCCAAAATACTGCGTTTTAAAGACATGATGATTCCTGAAAATTGAATAGTAATTAGTGAATAAGCTCGCTACAGCAAGGTGGTAGCAATGCATAAGTACTTTTCATTGACGCCATGAATAGCCCATCAGAGTCAGAAAATGAGCTGAATCATCATTTCTAACTGAAGTAGGCAATAGCGAATGAACTAGGCAAGATTCAGGATAGGAGGAGCACGCGATAAAAATGGCAGACGTAAAGAAGCCAGCCAGATAATTTGAAGTGAGCGATACGATGACTCGTTCGCCAGAAGTTTGGGTACGGTTAAGCTAAAACTATGCTGCAAGCAATCGGTGATACTAGCAGCGTCAACTAATAAACAAGAATGTAGACTGTTGTCTGCGGTATTCGATAATTTCTGTATGCCGACATAATGATGGCCATCAGATGCCAGCGACAACACCTCGCCTGTGACCGTACTAATATGCGACATACGATGGGCAAACCCTAGCCACTGCGCCGACAATAGCACTAGCAACATGGCCCATAACAGGATCATGCCTTTTAAGCGTCTATTATTGAAGTAGCGCACATGCATAGAAATCGGGATCGTAAAATTCAGCTGAGTTCAATTTGACCAAAGTATTGCAACAAAGTTGCAAGCTCCTACAATAAAAAATGCGCAGTGAAATCTCTGCGCATTGATCTAGTCCGGCCAAATCGTCTAAGGATTGATTAAAAATCAATCCCCGTACAATTTTTGCTTCAATTCGCGACGTTGCTGTGCTTCTAAAGAAAGCGTCGCAGTTGGTCTTGCCATTAAACGCGGAACGCCAATAGGTTCGCCCGTTTCTTCGCACCAACCGTATTCACCGGCATCGATTGCAGCAATGGATTGCTGCACTTTGCGCAATAATTTACGCTCACGGTCACGGGTACGCAACTCTAAAGAATGCTCTTCTTCAATGGTCGCGCGATCTGCTGGATCTGGTACCAATACCGTTTCACGCAAATGCTCAGTCGTTTCGTCGGCATTCTTCAGCAAATCTTTTTCAAGTTGTTGCAGACGGGCTTTGAAAAACGCCAGTTGCGCGTCGTTCATATAGTCCTTCTCACCCATTTTCAAGATTTCTTCATCGGTGAGTAGAGCTGCAGGTGCACTGACAGGTGCAGTTGATTTAGATGATTTAGTTGCCACTTCGCTTACTTTCGATACAACAGGTTGATATACGCAAGTTGAGATTAACGCTCTTCTGATTGGAGTGTTATAGCCCGACTTCCCCTCAAGGACAAGTATAGTATTTGCTTGTTCCGCATTCAAATCTATTGAATTGACACAGCAATAACATGGGTTTCAATTCAATAGGGCGCTAGTTTATACCAAACATTGCTCCAAACCTTGAATAAAAATCTCTTTCGGTAAATTTTTACCAATAAAGACCATTTTGCTTTCTTTACTTTCATCGTCCTGCCATTTTCCTCCTATATCTGTCCCCATGATCTGGTGAACACCTTGGAAAATAACTTTACGATCGGCGTGTTCCATATACAACACTCCCTTATACCTTAACATGCGTGGACCATATACTTGTACTAATCCACCTAGAAAATAATCTAATTTTTCGGTATTAAATGGTCGTGTCGTCTTATACACAAACGCGGCGATATCGTCACTATGATGCGCATGATGATGGTCTTCATGCTCATGATCACAATGCTCACCACAACTGTCATGCTGGTGCCCATGCTCATGTTCGTTCTTATGTTCATGTTCATGCGCCTCAGCAGCCAAGAAATCTGGATCAAGCTCTAATTTGGCATTCAAATTAAAGCCCTTCAAATCCAATACCTCAGCAATCGCAACTTTGCCAAAATCAACAGGACAAATTGCCGCACGCGGATTAATTTTTACCAAACGACGTTTCAATTCCACCAATGCTTCAGCATCCACCAAATCTGTTTTGGAGATTAAAATTTTGTCCGCAAAACCGACTTGCCGCTGCGCTTCTTCATACTCATCAAGCTGAGTCATCGCATGCTTCGCATCAACCACGGTGACAACCGCATCGAGCATGTAATGCAAACCCACTTCTTCGTCGACAAAAAAGGTCTGTGCCACCGGCCCCGGGTTGGCTAAGCCTGTGGTTTCTATAATGATGCGGTCAAAGTGTAATTCACCCGCATTTCTTCTCTGCGTCAAAGTATTCAGTGCCACAATCAGATCGCCACGCACGGTGCAACAAATACAGCCGTTATTCATCTCGATAATTTGTTCGTTACTATCTTGTACCAGAATTTCATTATCAATATTTTCTTGGCCGAATTCGTTTTCGATGACGGCGATTTTATAGCCGTGTTGCTCTTGCAAAACGCGATTCAAGAGAGTGGTTTTACCAGCGCCGAGAAAGCCAGTCAGTATGGTAGTAGGAATTAATGCCATCGTATTCTGCCGTGAAATCAGTAATTAATCAGTATTGCGTAGTCAGCCTAAAGTGCATTGCAACGATCACACCAACCTTTGATAGTGAGTTCAATGTCATGACTTTGAAAACCTTTTAAGGCCGTGGACGCCAAGGTCACCTGCAATTGATCGCTAAGAGTGTCGTTGGCAGCAGGTTGCTCCAGACAAAAGACCTTGCTGCAACGTGTGCATTTAAAGTGAGCATGCTGATGTTGCACGGGATTGATGACCAGACTCTCTAGTGAGGCACCAACTATCACGTCTTCACTACCGGTACTAAAGCGAAACACTCTGTCATCACCGGTGATTTTATGGGCCAAACCAGCATCGGCCAAACAATCTAATGCACGATACAGCGTGACTCTATCCATTTGTGGCAAAGCATCTTGCATTTCGGTATGCGACATCGCACGATGCTGCGTCAAAAGAACACTCAAAACGTCCAATCTAGCTTGAGTGACCCGTAACTGTGCTGCCCGTAATTTATTTTCCGCCACAGTTAAAATACTGTGATTTGGCTGGCTAGCAGGCGATACTTGCCTAGCTTGTTCCGGTGAAAGATGGTCTGACTGCTTCTTCATCGCGCTACTCAAGCAAAGAAAGCCACATTATGCCTCAAATGCAATTGAGTTGCAAAAACAAGGCCATTATTTCTTTGCGCGGGGATGAGTGGCGTCATACACCTTGGCCAAATGCTGAAAATCTAAAGCGGTGTACACCTGAGTGGCGGCAATTGAGCTATGTCCCAACATCTCTTGGACGGCGCGCAAATCGCCTGACGATTGCAACATATGGGTTGCAAAAGAATGGCGCAGTACATGCGGATGCACATCACTGGGAATTCCCATCGTTTGCGCGTGCGCTTTCAGACGTAATTGCACCGAACGTACCGACATGCGTGCGCCACGTTCATTCAAAAACAAAGCGCGCGACTCTAATTTTACTAGGCCACCACGTACCGCCAACCAGTCTTGCAGAGCCGCTAAAGCCGGTTTTCCGACGGGTACGATTCTTTGTTTATTGCCTTTCCCCGTCACATGCACTTCGCCCTGACTGCTATCTACCCAAGCCAAACTAGTGTAGCTGGCATCACTAAAATCACGTACATCTAAGGCGACTAATTCTGAAACCCGCAGACCGCTGGAGTACAGTAATTCAAACATCGCCCGATTCGCCAAAGCAGTTGGCTGATCGCTGCCATGATGCGCGACCAAATGTACGGCATCATCAGCGCCCAAGGCTTTAGGTAAGGTTTTGGCTTTTTTGGGAGCTTTGACGCCCTCGACCGGATTGGCCGGCATCTCAATTTGCTCTGCCAGCCAACTATAAAAACCACGCCAACTCGATAACTTACGAGCGATGCTGCGTGGATTTAATTCCTTAGAATGCAATTGCGAGGTAAAGCGACGGACATCAAAATAGCTCAAGCTAGATAGAGCACGCGCTTGGGCAAAATCGACTAATTCCGCCAAATCCAGCGCATAACTGCTTAAGGTGTGAGGAGACAATTGGCGTTGTACACGCAGCACCTTCAGATAAGTATGAATCTGTTTGGCGTTATCCTGCGCGCTCATGGACTCAACAATCAATCATGCAACTAAGGGCAGCGCTGGCGGTATCGGCGATTTTGGTCAAAAAGTCGGTCGCCATCTCTTTGGTAAAACGACTGGCATCGGGCGAACCTAAGATCAAGAGTCCGAAAGTCAGGTCGTCTTCCGCCAAACGCAGCGGCAGCATCGCGACTGAGGTAATTGCCTCATCAGACTCTAACCAACTAGCAGCCTCAAAATCGTGATTTTGGCCGCAATAAGGTTTACTCAAACCTTTGGCAAATAATTGCACATCTTCACTGGCGGGTACCGCAAACCAAGTATGTTGCACATCCTCGGTCACGCTCCACAAACGTAAGGTGGCGTGTGGCAAATTGAATATGTCTTGCAAATTTTTCGTCAAAATATACGGTAAATCGACATCATTACGTGCCATGAGCAGGCTACGAGTCCAGGCTTGAAACTTAGCACTAATCGCATCGTTTTCTTGCGCTACTCGCATCAAATCCGATAAACGCAATTCTAAAACTTTGAGTTTTTCCCGAACGATTTCCATTTGCCTTTCCTGCAAAGAAATCGAACGCCCCATGACTGGACTTGTGAGCTTAATCTTCGCCAATAATTCAGCGTGTTCTTCAAAAAAGTGCGGGTGCTGGACTAGATAATCTGCAATATCGTTGGTATTCATTTTTTACTATGTTTAAATTCTGTATGGGTTGTAAAGCTAAGTGTAAAGCTAAGCGCATCAAAAACGTCCATGCTCTAAGCAAAATGTTGGCGCACCACTTTAAATCTCAATTTCGCCTTCAAACACACGCACGGCTGGGCCGCTAAGGAATACTGGCTGACCTTCACCCGCCCAAGCAATTTGCAAATCGCCACCATGCATTTTGACCTCAACGGGTGACTGCAATACACCACGACGTATGCCAGCAACGGCTGCCGCGCAAGCCCCCGTGCCGCACGCCAATGTCTCGCCAGCACCACGTTCATACACGCGTAATTGCACATGATGAACATCATTAATTTGCATAAACCCAGCATTCACGCGCTTTTCAAAACGCGGATGCAATTCAATTTGTGGGCCTTCGACCTGTACCGGATATTGCTCTACATCTTTCACGACTTGTACCGCATGTGGATTACCCATAGATACACAGGTAATTAGAGCTGTAGAGCCAGGCAAAGGCAGGCTCCAAACCGTTGCTAATGCTTCTTGATGCGAGTTTAAATCTTGCGTCTGAAATGCAGATGCCGAAGGATGGAAATCGGGAACGCCCATATTGACCGTAATTCGTCCATCCACCCCGACTTCAGGCTCAATCACGCCAGACATGGTTTGCACTCGGATTTTTGATTTATGGGTTAAACCTTGGTCGATCACAAAACGAACAAAAGCACGTGAGCCGTTACCACATTGTTCAACTTCACCACCATCGGCATTAAAGATACGATAACGGAAATCAATATCCGCAGAAGGCGCTGCTTCCACCACTAAAATTTGATCCGCACCAATACCAAAGCGGCGATCGGCAAGGGCGCGCCATTGCTCAGGCTTGAAGTCTATCGATTGGTTGATAGCGTCTATGACAATAAAATCATTGCCTGCGCCATGCATCTTGGTAAATTTGAGTTTCATGCCCAGATTATAACGCGATCATGGCAGTAGGGCAGTGCTAAAAAACCATAGCGATTAAGAAGAACTAAGACAGCCATTAGCCCAGAAAAGTGAATTTTTAGCATTGGTTCATCAATAATCAAAGCGATCAAACTGATTTATACACACCGCAACCTAAGACGATATCCTCGCTAATTCTTTCTATATAGGATGTTTTCCATTCGACACGATTTAATAAGGGATTTTCAATCGCATAATCAACCCAACCGCCCTTGGCTGGTAAATCAAACGCATCTTCAACCAATTTCTTGCCATCTAAACCGGGCACATTGAATAAATTAACGGATAACTTACTGCGATTTCCGGCAAAAGCACGATATTGACCACGCCGATCAAAGGCAAACACATACATATCCCGATCCGCATAAACCTTAGCCGCATCGACGGTAATTAACTCTAATACCCCCATGCCGTGCGTTTTAAAGAGGGCCATCGCTTTTTTGACCAGCGCATGCGCTTCATCCGCCGTTCCTTGACGCAAACGAAATGCGGAGACAACCGACGTCAACTTAGCAGCGCGAGCTTCTAATTCAGTAGAGGCCGATTTTGCATGCGCCGCCATTTCGGTGTTGCTCTTAGTGATTTCATCTAACTCTTGCACCGCCTGCGTAATTTGCAGTAAACCCTGACTTTGTTCACTAGACGCGGTGGAGATCGCATTAATGTCTCCAGCCAGATGACGTATGCCATCAACGATATCGCTCAAAGTTATATTCACCTGATGAATTTGCTCGACACCGGTTTCTACTCTTTGCACCGAATCATCAATTAAATGCCGGATCTGGCGCGCTGATTCGGCGGTGCGTTGAGCTAGACCACGAACTTCGTTCGCGACTACCGCAAATCCACGACCTTGCTCACCTGCGTGGGCGGCTTCGACTGCCGCATTTAAAGCCAGAATATCAGTTTGAAAAGCGATCTTATCAATCATGCTAACGATCTCATGCACTTTCAATGCACTGCTTTGTATGCCTTGCATGGTATCGACGGCAGAGCGCATGATTTCATTACCGGTTTCCGCTATTGAACGGACATTGGAGGCCAAGTTGTCCACGGATTTTGCCTTCACCGCATTTTCTCTGACCGTCAAATTCAGGGTATCTACCCGTTGCGAGGTGTCTAACAAACTGGTCGCCTGCTGTTCTGTGCGTTGCGCCATATCGCGAATTCCAGCTGACAACTCCTCGCCTAAGACCGCCACCATACTGGCATTGGTGCGCACATTAGCCACTAAGGCGGATAAATTAAAATTACCTTTATCCATAGCCTGCATGGTGTGCGCCAAATCATCGCGTCCGTGGACTTTTAGCTCTTTGGTTAAATCACCAGACGCCACCGCTTGCGCTGCATTTTTCAAATCGCCAATAGCGCTTTGTAAGTGCCGATAAAAACACCAGCTTAGATAAAAATTGAGGAATAATAAGAAAATCGTCGATAGAACGACCACGATCGCCATACGACGATGATAGCTGGCCTTTGTCTCTAAAAGCTTGATTTGCTCCACTACGGCAAGTGCGGGAGTAGTGGTTTGGGATTGCGACTGCGCCTTTAACGCCAGAGCCTCAGAAGCAGCGGTTTGTGCTTGATCATTGTAATGATTAAATAACAAGCAGCTAAACACGATCAAGAGTATCAATACGCCAGCCAGCATAGCGCTCAGCTTTGCCAACAAACCAAAGCGGCTCATGAATAAAAAACCAGGTCGCATCAAAGTTTGCGCGAGTGAATTAGAAGTCGTCCTCATATCGTCCCGTCCCCTGTTTTTTAATTGATCTTAGTAAGCCCCTAGTATCGCAGTGCGTCCATACAGGTGCGAAAGCACAAACCATCGCCTCTGCTATGTGGACAAGCAGGCTGCTGCTTGAGTTCCCTGCCATGCTCTCGCTGCTTGTGTACCGGCTTCGACTCGAACCGACTCAATCCGACTCAAATCGAAAATCGTAATTCAAAATCATGCTTCGAAAGCGCACTTCAAAATCCTAATTCATTCTCGCAGATTTTTCTTAGCTACTCAAAAAAATTAAACTTTTTAATACCTGAAACTTGAGTTAGACCTATTTAAAACACCAGTACACTTCACACAATTGTCAGCCATACTGTACCGGTCTTTTTGGCCAAGACTGTGCATGGGGGCGTCAAATACACCGTGTTACTGTGCTGCCCTTGCAAAGTATAGGCTTCCATTCGAAGTCAGATGCTCATTTTTTAGGCATTCGGCGTATGATTCAATCACAAGTTGAAATCATCCGTTGCATGTCACAGGCAAACTTAGGCCAATTAAAATAACTACGGAGGCAGCATGAACTCACCTAGCAACAAGGCAGAGCAAAATTCATTAGTGGATGCTAGCAATAATGCTACTAGCGCCACATCCATCAACCACAATATTTCCCTGGACGATAAATACACGCTAGAACGTGGCCGTGCCTTTATGACCGGCACTCAGGCCTTGATACGGCTGACCATGCTGCAACGTCAAGCGGATGAAAAAGCAGGATTAAATACTGCAGGTTTCCTCACTGGCTATCGTGGTTCACCACTGGGCGCAGTCGATACTACAGCGGCCAAAGCGAAAAAACATTTGGCGAAATACCACGTCACTTTTCACCCCGGCGTAAATGAAGACTTAGCCGCGACTTCGGTATGGGGCACGCAGCAAGTCAATCTGTTCCCCGGTGCCAAATACGACGGCGTGTTCGGCGTGTGGTATGGCAAGGGTCCTGGCGTAGATCGTTGCGGTGACGTATTCAAACATGCGAACTTGGCTGGTACTTCACCGCACGGTGGTGTATTGGTGATTGCGGGTGACGATCATGCCGCCAAATCTTCTACCGCTGCGCATCAAAGCGAACATATTTTAAAAGCCTGCGGTATTCCGGTTTTATACCCAGCAACCGTACAAGAATATTTAGACTACGGCCTACACGGTATCGCCATGTCGCGCTATACCGGCCTGTGGGTTTCGATGAAATGCGTGACTGACATCGTTGAATCTGGCTGCGTGGTGGACATCGATCCAGACCGCGTGAAGCCCGTGATCCCTACTGATTTCACCCTACCTGCTGATGGCGTGCATATCCGCACACCAGATCCAGTATTGGCGCAAGAAACGCGCATGAATAACTACAAATGGTATGCCGCCTTAGCCTATGCGCGTGCCAACAAACTCAATCAAATCATCTGGGATAGCCCAACTGCCAAGATCGGCATTATCACGGCGGGTAAATCCTACCTAGATACGCGTCAGGCTTTAGCTGATTTGGGTATTGACGAACAAGTGGCCAAAGACATCGGCATTCGTTTGTACAAAATCGGTATGACTTGGCCTTTAGAATCCGACGGCGTGCGCGAATTTGCAACCGGGTTGGAAGAGATTTTAGTGGTCGAAGAAAAACGCCAGATTCTGGAATACGCCTTAAAAGAAGAGCTCTACCACTGGGAAGAGGCAGCGCGACCACGCGTGGTCGGTAAATTCGACGACACCGGTGAATGGACCAATATCAAAGGCAGCGGACACGGTGAATGGCTATTACCTGCGACCTACGAATTGAGTCCAGCCCAAATCGCCCGCGCGATTGCATCTCGTATCAGCCGCTACTTCGCCGGACATCCGGTTGAGCAACAAGTGAAAGAACGAGTCGCTTATTTGGAAGCCAAAGAAGCCGCCTTAAATTCTGTCTCCAAACCCGATGCCAACAAAGACCGCATTCCGCATTTCTGCTCAGGCTGTCCGCACAACACGTCCACCAAAGTGCCCGAAGGTAGTCGTGCTTTAGCAGGTATCGGTTGTCACTACATGGTGACTTGGATGGATAGAGAATCAACCACCTTCACCCATATGGGTGGCGAGGGTGTGACTTGGGTTGGTGCAGCACCGTTCACGACCGAGCAGCATGTATTCTCAAATCTGGGTGACGGTACTTACTATCACTCTGGTTTGTTAGCAATTCGCGCCGCGGTTTCTGGTCATGTGAATATGACCTACAAGATACTATTTAACGATGCGGTCGCCATGACCGGCGGTCAGGAATTCGACGGCCCACTTGATCCGGGGATGATTTCACGTCAGATCGCAGCCGAAGGTGTGACGCCGATTATCGTAGTCACCGACGAACCTGAAAAATATCCAGCTGACTATCCATGGGCAGCAGGCGTTACCGTACGCCATCGTAGTGAACTCGATGCCGTACAGCGCGAATTGCGTGAATGCAAAGGCGTCTCCGCGATGATTTACGATCAAACCTGCGCCTCCGAAAAACGTCGCCGCCGGAAAAAAATCGGCAAAGACGGCAAGCCCGGTTTCCCTGACCCAGCCAAACGCGCCGTCATCAACGAAGCCGTCTGCGAAGGCTGTGGCGATTGCAGTGTGCAATCAAATTGCTTGTCGGTAGAGCCTTTAGAAACCGAATTTGGCCGCAAACGTCAGATCAATCAATCGTCCTGCAATAAGGATTACTCCTGCGTGAATGGCTTTTGCCCTAGCTTTGTCACGGTTGAAGGCGGCAAATTAAAGAAACCTGCCAAAGCCAAAATCGAAGCGGGTGGTGCTTTTGATGTGACAAGCTTACCCGCCCCCGTATTGCCAAGTACAGCAACACCGTATGGCGTCATCGTCACCGGCGTCGGCGGTACTGGCGTCATCACCATTGGTCAAATTATGGCGATGGCTGCGCATTTGCAAGGCAAATCCTGCTCCGTGTTGGACATGACAGGCTTGGCGCAAAAAGGTGGGGCGGTAATGTCACACGTACGTTTAGCCGACAAAGCCGAAGACATACAATCCACCCGCGTTGGTACAGGCATGGCAGATTTGGTCATCGGTTGCGATTTGATCGTAACGGCGGGTAAAGATGCGGTCTCTCGTATGGGCGAAGGCCGCACCCAAGGCGCGATCAACGCCAGCAGCAGTCCCACTGCGACCTTCATCAAGAATCCCAACTGGCAATTCCCTGCTGGCTCGGCTGAAGCAGAAATTCGCAAAGCCTGTGGCAATGATCGCGTCGATATGGTGGACGCAACCACCATCGCCACAGCCTTAATGGGCGACAGTATTGCGGCCAATATGTTCATGCTCGGTTATTCATGGCAAAAAGGCTGGGTGCCTTTATCTGAAGCGGCCTTAATGCGCGCTATAGAATTAAATGGCGTACAAATCGACTTCAATAAACAAGCCTTTAACTGGGGTCGGGTTGCCGCCAATGATTTAGCCGCCGTACAACGTTTGACCACGCCGGCGACCGTCATAGAACTGAAGCGCGCACCGAGCTTGGAAGATACGATAGCCAAGCGTGTGGCATTTTTGACCGACTATCAAAACGCGGCTTATGCACAAACGTACAGCGATTTCGTGGCACAAGTAAAAGCCGCCGAGAGCAAAGTTGTCGAAGGTAAAGCCTTGCGTCTGACCGAAGCCGTGGCGAAGTATTTGTTTAAATTAATGGCCTACAAAGACGAATACGAAGTCGCGCGTCTGTACACCGATGGCAAATTCCAAAAGAAAATTGCCGACATGTTTGAAGGCGACTATGCGATCAACTTCCACTTAGCGCCACCGCTATTTGCCAAACGTGACGACAAAGGTCATTTGATCAAGCAGCAATTTGGCCCATGGATGATGAAAGCATTCGGACTGTTAGCCAGTTTCAAATCTTTACGTGGCGGCACTTTCGACATCTTCGGCTACACCGAAGAACGTCGCATGGAACGCGCCTTGCCAGTAGAGTACAAACAAACCATCAGCCAATTGTTGACCCAATTAAACAGCGACAATCTCTCGACACTGGTCGCTATCGCCAGCATCCCAGAAGATATTCGCGGCTATGGCCATGTCAAAGAACGTCACTTTAAAGCAGCGAAAGAGAAAGAAGCGAAGTTGTTGGCGGAATTTAAAATGACGAAGGCAAAACAAGCGGCTTAATATTGCAATAGTCAGTAAAAAGTAATCAGCAAGCACAGCTAGTACCGACAAGGGCGCAAATTGATTTTTGCGCCCTTGTCGTTTTGGACGATTCCATCGCCCAATTCAAAGCAAATGTGCGCTGATCCTGAGCGCTGATTCAGTATAAGATACGCCTTCTTCATTAGCTCCCAAACTTACTATGCAAGCACGTCACATAGCCGCCTGCGGCGCACTCAATATGTTTATCGCCATCGCCTGCGGCGCCTTTGGTGCGCATGCGCTCAAAAAAATACTCAGTGCTGACATGCTAGCCATCTGGCACACGGCAGTGCAATACCAAATGGCACACGCTTTGGGGCTGCTATTGATCGTTACACTGACTCAACGTTTGTTACCTACAACGGCACTTAGCAAAATCGGTATTACATTTTTATTCGGGATTATCGTATTCAGCGGCAGTCTTTATTTATTAGCGCTGACTGGCATACGATGGCTAGGCGCGATCACACCGATTGGCGGCGTGGCGTTTTTACTTGGTTGGGGTTTGTTGGGGTGGGGGATATTGAAGCAAAAAAGCCCTAACAAATATTGAATACTATGACAAAAGGACGTCCATGACATTCAAGAAAAAATATCAAATCATTATGTCGTTATTGTTTGCCGCAATAATGACTTATGGCTTTGTCAAATTTAGTGATGCACCTATCAAACCTTGTGAGAAGTATGTCTATTGTGGCAAAGGCGGGCATGCGCATACTCTCGAGGAATACGAAGCGTTTCGGCAATGGGAAACTTTGCTAATTGTGGTTGGTCTACTGCTAGCACCTAGTTTTTGGAACATAAAAAACTTTATGCGGGATACACCAAGACCATAATTCAGCACCAAAAACTCTGTGGGTTTAGTAAAACCTTCGCAGGCGTGCGAATACGCTGCGCTATTCGCACCTACTTAAGTCGGTCACCTGAACTCCGTCAGGATTCGCGCGACCAAGCTTCAGCCCAAAACCTTCTCCATCTCCACCATCTGCAAATCCTTGACCAAACGGAATTCATCACCGACTTCGGCTGGAAAAGGTTTAATTTTGCCGTTCTGGCGATACCCACGTCTTTCGTAGTAGGCGATCAATTCTTTGCGTACGCTGATCACGGTCATCCACATTTTTTTGACGCCCCATAAATCTTGTACTAATTGCTCGGCCGCTTGCATGAATTGCTTGCCTATGCCGCCGCCTTGCAAACCAGGTTTCACGACAAATAGGCCTAGGTAAGCGGCCTCTAAGGTTTTTTCTAAATGCACACAGCCTATGATTTGTTCGTTTTGCAAACACAACAAGATCACCGAGTTATCGGCTTCTAATAAATTGCAGACTTCTTCGGCATCAATGCGGGTGCCGGTGAGTAAGTCAGCTTCAGTCGTCCAGCCTGTGCGACTAGAATCGCCGCGATAGGCGCTGTTGACCATTTTCGCAATATAGTCGGCGTCTTGTTTCACGGCCTGACGGTAGCTAATCGTTGTTGGTGTTAATGGAGACGGTTCGGTCATAGCGAGAGAGTTGAAAAATGGTTGAAAAAGTGTACTCAGTTAGTGCACCCAAATGGAGAGCTAGATCATAACACGCAGCACATAGCAGCATCGAGGGGGCAGCATGTACGGACAGGGCGATTGTATGAAGGAATAAGGCTAAAACCTCTCAACACAGGTAAGCAGCAAGCTGCGACCAGAGATGTAGAGAAAAAGCGAGAGGAGTACATTATTGACCTAGTTTTAGCGGACTTCTCCTGTTTTTCTCGGTGGCTCTGTGTCTCTGTGGTGAGAGGTTTGTTTTTTTGATCTGCTTCATGCAATTGCCCTACATATACAGACCCCGCTTCCATTATCGAAAACGCATGAAGTCAAAAACGCTAGCTGAAGCCGTATTTCATTTCACTCCGGCTTTTTTGCATTTCATCCCTGCAAATCGGCGCTTGACTACTTTGCATCTTGAATTAGCACCCCCGCTGCGGAATACTCACTATCGCGAATCCACCCCTTACCTCAGTAGGTACCCATCATGTTACGTAAAACAATTCTTGTACTAGCCATCGCTTCGGCGCTCAGCGCATGCAATAACTCAGCCCCTGATGCAAAATCGAGCGCGTCAGCCAGCGCGAGTGCCTCTGCTACTGTCGCTAAGAATGCGGCGAACACAGGTCCAGAAAAACTGATCATCGCCAATGAAGACGTATTGAACCTGCAAAATAATGCATTAGCCTCTGGTCCTGTGGTGATCGGTTCTATTCAACCAGAACGCAAAGCCGATTTACGTGCCGAGGTATCGACTGTCGTACTGCAAGTCTTGAAAGAAAATGGCGAAGCAGTCAAACGTGGCGACGTGATCGTACGTCTGGATGAAACCTCTATCCGCGACAACTTAAATTCTGCGAACGATGCAGCGCGCAATGCCGCATTAGCATTAGATCAGGCCGATCGTAATCTACAACGTCTGAAAACTTTACGCGCTTCAGGCATGACGTCTATGCAAGCCTTGGACGATGCCGAAGTCCGCCGCAATACGGCACAAAGCGAAGTCTCGGCCGCCAAAGCACGTGCCGCATCAGCTCAACAACAACTGCAACGCACCATCGTGCGCGCGCCATTTGATGGCATCATCAGCGAACGCAAAGTCTCCCCTGGCGACACTGCCTTGGCAGGCAAAGAATTAGTCAAAGTAATTGATCCTAATAGCATGCGCTTTGCAGGCCGTGTCTCGGCAGACAAAATCGGCATGGTCAAACCCGGTCAAAACGTCAGCTTCCGTATCAATGGCTATGCCGGTCAAGAATTCCGCGGCAAGGTCACTCGGGTTGATCCTGCGGCCAATGACGTGACGCGCCAAGTTGAAGTTTTGGTCGCCTTTGCCGATAGCAAACAACCACGTGTCTCCGGCTTATATGCAGAAGGAAACATAGAAGCAGAAACCGTCTCAGCCTTAATGCTGCCAGAAGGCGCCTTGGTCAAATCTGGCGATAAAACGTACGCCTGGCGCGTGAAAGGCAAGAGTTTAAATAAAGTTGAATTGGCTCTGGGCAGCCGTGATGTCCGCACTGGCAATTACGAAGTGCGCAGCGGTGTAGTCGCTGGCGATATCATCATGCGCAACCCTAGTTCCAGCTTTAAAGAAGGTCAGGCAGTCGAAATGGCGACCACTTTAAACACCAAGACAGCGTTGAATAAAGATTTAAGCGGCACTAAGCTCGCGATGGGGAACTAATCATGTTTCTCTCCGACTTTAGTATTAAACGGCCAATTGCCACTATCGTTCTGATTATTGCGATGATGGCGATGGGCTTACTCGCCATGAGTAAGCTGCGCGTCAATCAAAATCCCGATGTCGAAATTCCGGGTCTGTTCGTGAGTATTCCGTATCCTGGAGCTTCACCCGATACGGTAGAACGCGAAATCGTCAACCGCTTAGAAAAATCGCTGCAAAGCGTGTCTGGCGTCGATGAGGTGTATTCGTATTCAAACGAAGGCAGTGCCGGTTTTGAGATGCGTTTCTCCTTCAAGAAAAATATGATTGAAGCGGCAGAGGAAGTCCGCAACGTCATTTCTTCAGTACGCTACAAATTACCGACCGAAATGCGCGAGCCTATCGTGCAACGCTTCGACCCATCGACTCAGCCTATTCTCAATCTGGCTTTGTCTTCTAGTAGCCAAACCCATGCAGAAATCTCGCGTCTGGCGGAGGACACCTTAGCAACTCGTTTGCGTGGCATTGCAGGCGTCGCCACTGTGAACGTGAACGGTGCCTTACGTCGTGAATTGTCCGTCTTATTGCGCGCTGAAAAATTACGTGAATTTAATGTATCTGCGGGTGAAGTCGTCTCGGCATTACGCAGCCAAAACACCAATGCACCAGTCGGTAAAGTACGTGGTGATTTGGAAGAAGAAAGCATACGCTTAGTAGGTCGTATCGAAAGCCCAGCTGAATTCCAAAACATTGTGGTGAAACGTCGTGGCGACCAAATTGTGCGCCTCGGTCAAGTTGCCACCATCGAAGACGGTTTTGCGGACATCAATGGCTTGAGCATACGCAGTGGCAAACCGAATGTCGGGATTCAAGTCACTCGTTCACGTGAAGCCAGTACCGTTAGCGTGGCGAAAAACGTGGTGAAAGCCGTAGAAGAAATCAACAAAGACCTCGCCAAAGATCATCCCGGCACCAAATTGGAAGTGACGCGCGACGGTGGTAAAGATGCACAAAATAGTTTGAACAATGTGATCGAATCCTTGATTTTCGGTGCCGTATTGACGATCTTCGTGGTCTACGCTTTCTTGAATTCATGGCGTTCGACTTTGATCACAGCCTTAAGTTTGCCAACCTCAGTGATTGCCGCATTCATCGCAGTCTGGTTATGCGGCTTTACTTTAAATTTCATGACTTTGCTCGGCTTGTCATTAGCGATTGGGGTCTTGATTGATGATGCGATTGTAGTACGCGAAAACATTGTGCGTCATATGCAAAATGGTTCTGATCGTCGCACTGCGGCTTTAGAAGGTACGGCAGAAATTGGTTTGGCAGTCGCCGCGACGACTTTCTCCATTATTGCGGTGTTTATTCCTGTCGCATTTATGCCTGGTATCTCTGGCGAATGGTTCCGCCCGTTTGCTTTGACGGTGACTTGTTCCGTCTTGGTCAGTCTCGGTATCTCGTTCACACTCGATCCTATGTTGTCTGCCTATTGGGGTGATCCAGCCGATCATCACACGGCACCGAAAAAAGGTTTGAGTAAAGTCTTGGCACGTTTTAATGATTGGTTTGATCGTCAGGCAGATCGTTATGGTCACGTGATTGCATGGGCTTTACATCATCGTCGCTGGATGGGCGCCATTGCCTTACTGACTTTTGTCGGCGCACTCGCACTGCAAGCAAAGTTCGGTGGCACTAGTTTCTTACCGACCGCAGACTCGGGCAACCTGATGATAGAAGTGCGCACGCCAGCTTCTTCTTCAGTCGAATATGCGCGCCTCAAAATGGAGAGAGCCGCAGCCGTAGCTCGCACCATTGCCGAGGTCAAAGAAACCAATAGCAATATCAATGCAGCAGGTGGCCGTATCTACGTCGACATTGGTAAGAAAAATACCCGTAAGCGTAGCGCCAAAGAAATCGCGGTCGAACTGCGTGAAAAGATCAAACAATTGGTCGGCGCCGAATACGTGGTGTTAGATGATTTGAATAATGGAGCGCGCAAACCGATTCAAATCGAATTCACCGGCCCAGATTCACGCAAATTGATGGAAATCACCAACGCCTACATGGAGCAATTACGTAAAGTACCTGGCGCGGTTGATATCGGTTTGTCTGAACAAGATCCGAAAAAAGAATTGAAGATAGAAATGAATCGTGGTCTGGCGAACTCTATGGGTATTTCGGTCAATGACGCAGCACAGGCTTTACGTGTCGCATTTGCCGGTATCGAAGTCGGTGACTGGGTTGATCCTACAGGTGAAACACGTGATGTGGCAGTTCGTCTGCATCCAGCAGATCGCGTCAGCAAAGAAAACATCGAACGCCTACCCATCGCCGTGTCTGGCACGAACGAAATGATTCCTTTAGATCAAATCGCTACTGTCAGTATGGGTAAAGGTCCGTCCAGTATTGAACATAGCAATGGCAAACGTACGATTACGGTTTCTGCTAATGCACAAGGTCGCTCTAATGGTGAAGTAACGAAAGATGCGATGGACTTAGCCAAATCCTTCAACTACCCACCGGGCTATGGTTTGTCTTTGGCAGGCGCTGGTCAAGATCAGGATGAACTGTTCACAGAAATGTTAATCGCTTTGATCTCAGGGATTGGTTTGATGTACTTGATTTTGGTCATGCAGTTTGGCTCCTTTACTGCGCCTTTGGCGGTGATGTTGTCCTTACCTTTATCTTTGATCGGCGTTGTGATTGCTTTGATGGTGACAGGCAGTACCATCAATCTGATGAGTTTTATTGGCATTATTATGTTGATGGGGCTGGTCGCGAAAAATGCGATTCTGTTACTCGACGCGGCGCGTAAGGAAGAAAAAGCGGGCATGAATCGAGAAGACGCGTTGATGCATGCAGGTCGTGTCCGTCTGCGCCCTATCTTGATGACGACTTTCGCGTTGATCGCCGGTATGATTCCAGTCGCTTTGGGCCTCGGTGAAGGTGGTGAATTCTATCGCCCACTGGCTATCGCCATCATCGGCGGCACGATTACTTCTACTATCTTGACCTTGTTAGTGGTACCAAGTTTCTACGATAGCATCGAGATTGCTCGTGATCGCATGATGGCCAAATTAGGCCGCCGTTCTGATCGTTACAACCAAGTATTAGCCTTAATCGTGACCCTGATCGAAGCAGTGTTAACCTTAACATTTGTACGCTTAATCTTCCGTTTGGTGATGAAAGCCTTCTATGCCATCAGTGGCAAGAAAGCGAAGGTGGCGGCCTAGTGATTTCATGTTTTGTTGGTAAAGTCGAACTGAGTTAGCACCACTTCCTCAGCAAGACTAAGTGAGTAGTACCGGTTTGGGCCTGCATGATTTTTTGTGCAGGCTCTTTTTTTTGTTTTCGAATATTTTTTTCCGAATATAGCAGCACTATTTGAAACATAAATTTGTGACGCCATGATGTCAAAAAGGCGCTTTCGAAGTAGTCCTCAGTTTCATTCTTTTGTCATATTTGCTTTCTATACTCCGCGGGCTGAGTGCTTGAAGAGTCGCCGCATTTTTTACGGCAATTGGTCTTTCCCGACGCTCAAGCTTTTTCCCAATGACCGCATTTTTTGGAATAGAAACTATGTCAAATCAAGTCCACGCTGGCCGTCGCCAGGCACTTAAATTTTTAGCTGGCGTTCCCATGTTACCTTTGGGTTCTGCTTCTATCGCTACGATGCTGACGGGCTGTGGCGGCAGCAGTAATAACAGCGACACATCACAAACACCAGCACCTACTTTTGTTTCTGCGGTATTCGGCGCGATGGCAGCACCAAGCTTAAGCAATCCTGCTGCGATGGCGACCACCACGGTCGGCTCCACATTAAAAATCAGCTTAAGCGACAAGAGCGAAAAAGAATACAAACTGGCTTATCAAACCTTCTTCATCACAGGCGATATGGTGGACGATGGTAAAGGCGGAAAAATTCTGGCCGGCGGTTACTATGACATCAATAACAAACCGATTATGGACACATCGGTAGCAGGCAAAGAACGTCAATTCTTCTCCGACTCACCGGATGGCACGTCTTTATTGTCTCTGCCTAGCCCTACCGTTAGCGGCATCAAAGGTAAAGCAGTCTTCGCGGTGGTACAGTTTGAATACACTACACGTAATCAAGCACTCGCCGACACTTATGGCCAATTGCCATCACCAATCGCGGTATTGACCTTGGATCAAGATCAAACCACAGGTAAATTGAGTCTGGTCAAATACCACAACGTGGATACCTCGAAAGCCAATGGCTTGTGGATCACTTGCGGCTCTAGCTTGTCACCATGGGGTACGCATTTGTCTTCAGAGGAATACGAACCCGATGCACAATTCGTTTCTACTGACGCGCAATTTAAAGCATTTAGTAAAAACACTTTCGGCGACGAAACCAAAGCTAATCCATATCACTATGGTCATTTGCCAGAAGTCACGGTGAATCCTGATGGTACCGGCACGATCAAAAAACACTATTGCTTAGGTCGTATTTCACACGAGTTAGTGCAAGTCATGCCAGATAATCGCACGGTTCTGATGGGTGACGATGCAACCAATAGCGGCCTGTTCTTGTTCGTTGCGGACAAAGAAAAAGACTTGTCCTCTGGTACTTTATACGTTGCTAAAGTGGGCGCGGGTTTCTCCTTAGATACCGCTGCTGCTGGTGCCAAATTAACTTGGATCAAACTCGGTTCCGCGACCAGCGCCGAAATCGAGACCATGGCAAACACCATCAAGCCTACCGACATCATGACGATCTTGAAAGCTGAACCAGTACCAGCAGATCCTAGCTTCACTAAGATTTGGGTGGGTGGCAAAGCCAACTGGATCAAAGTTAAACCTGGCATGGAAAAAGCCGCTGCTTTCCTCGAAACCCACCGCTATGCTTACCTGAAAGGTGGCAGTATGGGCTTCACAAAAATGGAAGGCACAACGGTCAATATCAAAGATAAAGTCGCCTATTCCGCCTTACAAAACATGGTCGATTCCATGGTCAAAGATAATGCCAAAGGTTGGAACGCAGAAAGCGGTATTTCTTTAGACAAGGCATTGGTCGCCGGCGGCGTCATGGCACATACTTTGGGCGGCGGTCAAACTGATACCAGCGGTACTGCGATCAATAGTGAATGGGTACCGACATTAACTAAAGCTTTATTGTTAGGTGAAGATATTGCTGCCGACGCTTTAGGCAACTTGGCCAATCCCGACAAAATCGGCAATCCAGACAATTTAAAATTCTCTGAAAAACTGCGCACCTTGTTTATCGGTGAAGACAGTGGCTACCACGTCAACAACTTCTTGTGGGCCTACAACGTCGACACCAAAGTATTGTCACGTTTGATGTCCATGCCTTCTGGCGCAGAAGCGACTGGTTTGCATGTCGTCGATGATTTGAATGGTTGGACTTACATCACCAGCAATTTCCAACATCCAGGTGATTGGAGCTCTTCTTTGCACGGCAAAGTTCAAGCGACTTTAGATCCATTAGTTCGCGCTAATTACAAAGATCGTTTTGGTGCAGCAGTCGGCTATTTGACGGCGGATGTCACAGGCATTAAGTTGAACAGCGTGAAGTAATCATCAATCACTAACGAGCGCTAAGCAAGTTAGTAAGCAAGGCGGGCTGAGAAAATTTTCAGTTCGCCTTTTTTATGCGCTAGCTAATTCATCAAGCGTCATCCAGCGAAAAAGCGTATCAATAAGCCCGCCAACGCGGCCAAGGCGATCACCCACATCACATTCCATTTTAAGCGGATCAATGCAATCGCCGCCAATACCGCAATACCCGCCGCCCAAGGATCAAAACTACTGACAAAATCAGCGGTAAAACCTTGCGGCCATAGCACGTGATAGGCAAAAAACAGGGTCAGATTAACGATCACACCAACCACTGCCGCAGTGATGGCGCTTAAGGGCGCGGTAAAATTGATTTGATTATGCGTACGCTCAATCAAAGGTCCACCTGCCAGAATAAAAATAAACGAAGGCAAAAACGTAAACCACGTCACCAAAATCGCGGCCACCGCTCCTGCTAAAAAGAGCTGATCTGCACCAAATAAGGCCTGCACATAAACCGTCACAAAACCAACAAAGGCCAGCACCATAATCAAAGGCCCAGGCGTGGTTTCGCCCAAAGCTAAACCGTCTATCATTTGTCCCGCAGTAAGCCAGCCATAGTGATGCACTGCTGCTTGCATCACATAAGGTAACACCGCATACGCACCACCAAAAGTCATGAACGCCGCTTTGGTAAAGAACCATGCCATCTGCGTCAGCGTATGTTGCCAGCCGAAGAGCCAGATCAAACTCAGCATAGGCAAAGCCCACAACAGCACGCCCACCAACAAAACCCGACACAAACCCGCCCAACTGAATCGAGCATGATTAGGTGTCGGTGTCTGATCATCGATCACGGCGACGCCATAGCTCACCTGCTTGGTATGCGCCGTATTCGAGTTATGTCCGCCAGCAGCATGAAAATGTTGTGGCACAAAACGTCCTCCCAAATAACCCACCACCGCAGCACACAATACGATCAAAGGAAACGGTAAATCCAGCGCAAAGATCGCAATGAAAGCAGCCACGGCGATTGCCCATAAACTCGCATTCTTTAAAGTACGTCCACCGATTCTATGCGCGGCTTGTAGGACGATGGCCGTCACCGCCGGTTTAATGCCATAAAAAAGTCCCGCCACTAGGCTAGTCTGACCATAAGCAATGTACAGCCACGACAGGGCAATCAACAACAACAAAGAGGGCAGCACAAATAACACGCCGGCCACCACACCGCCACGCACACCATGTAATAACCAACCGATATAAGTCGCTAATTGCTGCGCCTCTGGCCCAGGCAACAGCATGCAGTAGTTGAGGGCGTGCAAAAAGCGTTGTTCGGAAATCCAACGACGTTTTTCCACTAATTCTTGATGCATAATCGCAATCTGTCCGGCAGGGCCACCGAAACTGATGAAGCCTAGCTTCAGCCAAAACCGTAGGGCTAGCCAAAAATCGGGGAAGGCGGGTGCAACATGATAGTGAGATTCACCAGCGGATTGGGTCATAGCGGCAACTTGTTCAATAGGTGTGCATCAAAAAGCACTTCAGATCAAACATTGTAATCACTAAATTGACAGAACAAAGATCAAATCACCGCAAGTAAATTCGGTAAATTCAAAAAAAGGAAGAGAAAAACATGGGAAAAGGACGTTTAGAAGCTTTCAGCGATGGTGTCATCGCCATTATTATCACCATCATGGTGTTGGAATTAAAAGTGCCACATGGCGAAAGCATAGAAGCACTACTGCCGCTGATTCCTGTGTTTTTCAGCTATGTCCTGAGCTTTGTCTACATTGGGATTTACTGGAACAACCATCATCACATGCTGCATGCCACACACCACATCAGTGCCGGTAATTTATGGGCGAATCTGCATCTGCTGTTCTGGTTATCACTGATTCCGTTCGCTACCGGCTGGATGGGTGAGAACCATTTTTCTGCAGGGCCAACGGCCTTGTATGGCGTGATTTTGTTTATGTCTGCGGTGGCGTATTGGATGCTGCAATATTCCATCATCTGCGCTGCCAGCGACAATGCTGTCATCAAAAACGCCATAGGCCGTGATCTCAAAGGCAAACTGTCTATCGTCTTATACGGGATTGCGATTGCGGTGGCATTTCATCTACCCATACTCTCCCAAATCATCTACGTACTGGTTGCATTCATGTGGTTAATACCCGATCGTAGAATAGAGCATGCTTTAGACCAACATAACAATTAATATGAATTCTTAATGAGGCAAAAAATGAGAAAAATATTCAGCACACTATCCCTTATAAGCGCTTTAGTGATAAATCTAAACGCATGTCAAAAAAGTGATGCACCAGCGACGCCAGCAACCGCGAGCCAAGTAAGCAGCTATTTCGATCAAACCGGACGCGACGATGTATTGTCCGGTGGCGTCAAACAAATCAAGATCAGCACGCCCAAAGGTGACTTTAAAGTTTGGACTAAACGCACGGGTAACAATCCCAGCATCAAAGTCTTATTGCTGCACGGCGGTCCCGGCATGACGCATGAATATTTTGAAGTGTTTGACAGCTATTTTCCGGGCGCTGGGATTGAATATTATTACTATGATCAACTCGGCTCACACTTCAGTGACCAGCCACAAGATCCTTCTCTGATTGACCTGCCACGCTATGTGGAAGAAGTAGAACAGGTACGGCAAGCCCTCAAACTTGACCAGAAAAATTTCTATCTCTTAGGCCACTCATGGGGCGGCATACTGGCGATGGAATACGCTTTGAAATACCAACAAAATCTCAAAGGTCTGATCATCTCAAATATGGTCGATAGCATCCCTGCCTACAATGACTACGCACAAAAAGTCTTAATGCCAGCCATGGATCAAACCGTATTAAAAGAAACCCAAGCGCTAGAAGCGGCCGGTAAATATGAAGACCCGCGCTACATGGAATTACTGATTCCTCACCATTATGAAAAACATGTTTTGCGCATGCCGCAAGCGCAATGGCCTGATCCAGTCAATCGCTCTTTCAAACACGTCAATCCAGCCATCTATGTGTCCATGCAAGGCCCTAGTGAACTCGGTGCCAGCGGTAAATTACTCAATTGGGATAGAAGTAAAGATTTAGGGAAAATCACCGTGCCAACCTTAACCATAGGCGGTCAACACGACACCATGGACCCTGCGTATATGGCAGCGATGGCGAAGAAAGTACAACGTGGGCGCGCACTGACTTGTCCCAATGGTAGTCATATGTCTATGTACGACGATAGCAGCACGTATTTTACGGGTTTGATCCAATTCTTGAAGGATGTTGATAGCGCGAAGTTCTGAAAAAGCGCGGATAAAAAGAAAAGGGAGTTGGTAAGTTATGTGTCAAAATTGCACATATCATCCTAACTCCCCATTCTTTTTTCTATGAAATTGCCGCATAAAACCTTGAGCGCGCTGGCGCTCTGCTTGCTACAAACTTGCGCACTAGCCCAATCCGGAGCACAATCCTCAACACAAAATCCCACAGCTGTCGCCAAGCTAGACTTGGATGTTGGCGAGCAAGTGATCGACTATGACGTGAGTAACGACAGCGCTACCAGTTGGGTTATCGTGAAAAATGCCCAAGGCTATTCCCTCAAACAGTGGCACTTTGCTAGTCAACAAATTCTTAGTTATACCCCGCCTGCCCAAGTAAGTCTTCAAGCCTTGGCGATCCATCCTGCCGACAATAGCGTGATACTACTCACTCGGAATAACGCAGGCGTGTCACGTATTGAACGCCTTGATAGCACGGCGCCACAATGGAAAACACACGTTATCTATCAAACCAACAAACCACTACGTCGCTTGATGATATCGGCAGCGAAACTCAGTCCCTCGTATTTGCAAGACCCCAAAGCGCGAGATGCGCACCGTATCTATTTTGCGCAGAGTAATGGCAAAGCTTGGACCACTTACAGCGTACGCGACGACGGCAGTGCCGCCTACAGCGTAATTGGGGCAGATATTGTGCCCTTACACAAAGATGAAGAATGGGATGGCTCTCCGTTTCAGATGCAGCAAGGCAGCACCTTACCGGCTAGCTTACATCCCTCGGGATTAGCGCTATTAGTTCAAGACGAGGCATCTTGTTTCACCAAACTAAATTATGTTGTCAATGATTGGAGCATAGATAAAGACATAAGCAAAGACCATAAAAAATCTATTTGTGGCGGCTTTTTAGCGTGGTCTCGTAATGGACTATATTTACAGCACTGGCGCAAAAATACGCCCGGCGTTCAACTCTATAGCACTGTATCTAATGACACCATCAAGCTACTTCCCGATTTGAATTTCATCAGCCCTCCCAGCTCTTTGCCTGATGGACAGCATCTGCTGGTGCTAACGCAAGACCTTAAGCAACAACAGCATTTACAAAAGCTAGCGGTCAATATTCCAGCTGGCGATATCAAAAATGCTTGGATGTTCCTGCACGACAAACAAGATGTTGCCACTATTGATCAATACGGTGGCGCATTTCGGCCAATAGACTGGCAGGATTGGCTGACACCGCAAATGTATTCACTATACGATGCAGAAGCCTATCAATGCGCTGCGGGCACCGAAGTCCCCAAACGCCCTTATTTGGTTTCAACGGATTTATTTTGGGAAAATATTGCTGCCGCTTATGAGGGTCTATTCATCTTACACGAGCGCCATGCGGTTATGCCCCATCTCGACGCCTTTCTACGTTCGGCAATCACGCACTACGCAACACTGAGCGCACCAGCCAACACCACGAGCTTCGCGAAAATCATGTATGCGGCTGCCGTAGTCCGAGACAAAAAAGCATTGAATCAAGTACCTGAAGCGCTGCGTCTTCAAGTCAAAGATGAGGTCGCAAAAATCGAAACAGCCAGTGCCAATGAGATATCGCCACTCACTGGCAGCCCACTTGATTACTCCGAATTTAAGCCACGCGGTCACTACGATAGTGACGACAACAGCGCACGCTATTTCCGTGCCGTGCGTTATTTAGCGATGCAAAAACTATCAACCGAAACACTCAGCGAAATTAAGCAACTGCCTAAACCACTCACCGCGGCAGCAACTACTTGGGCTAGAAGTTACGATAGCTTAATCGCACCATCACGCGCCACCTTAGCATGGTCAAGCCAGACACCGGCTAGCGCTACTTATGCGAGAGAATCCGATCCTGAAGCCAAATTATTTCCTCTAGGCTGGGGCTTTGATAACGAGATATTTCATAACACGACTTACCGTCAAAATTGGCCAAAAGAATTACAAGTCTCGCCCAATCATCCGCGCGCCTTACCGTCTGGATTGGATATTGCCGCCGTGCTGGGAAGCGATTTGGCCTATACCTTATTGCAAGGCGATTTCAAAAAATTTCCGTCTTTAGAAAATCGTATCAAAGCACTCAAGCAACAAGCACCTAGCGCTATCCAGCCTAAGCATAGTCTTTACCATGCTTGGATCAATGCGCTGGCCACAGAATTCGCAACGCCACCCGACAGCTTACCGCCCAATTCCAAACAACTATGGCAGACCAAACGTTTGCAAACCGGTTTGGCCTCATGGGCGACGCTGCGTCACGCCAATGTCTTAGTCAACGACATCACTGGCGCGCAAGGTGGCCAAGGCGGCTTTGTCTTTGAGACAGTACAACACGCACCACCGCGCGGTGGCGTAGAACCCGATCCCGCCAGCTTCCATCACATGGCAGATTTACTCGAACAAATCGCCCAACATAGCCATCAGCTTTCTGCGCAGTGGCCGAAAACTAAATCCATACAAGATACCAGCCAAGCCTATCAAAAACGTATTCAAGAAGCCGCCGCGCTGTTGCGTCAATTAGCTGATATGGCCAGTCGGCAAAATCAAGGAAAAGAACTAAGCGCTAAGGAATATGACTTAATCGAAAAAATCGGCGCGTCGGCAGAACATGACTTTTTACTCTTCAAATCCGTCTATAACGCGGATGGCGCGATGAAACAACCTGACCCTATCGCGAAAGTCGCCGACGTAGCAAAAAGTAACGGCACTCGATTATTAGCCGCCGTTGGACATCCCTTAGAGTGGGATCAAAGTGTAGGCAAACCCGGAGCACGCCAATTGATGCGAGCCGCCATCTATAGCTACTACGAAATGACCGCAGCTGAGACTATGACCGACGAAGAATGGCGCGAGGTAGAAGACAAAACTACACGTCCTGCTTGGGTTAAACCTTATGTATTGAAACAGGCACTGGCATGCGCCAAAGTTCGCTGATTTTCACTGGCGTTGTTAACTACATTTACCTCAGTATCACCGCTAAATTTAGAGCTGCATTCCTGCTCTTGATACTGACTAGTGTGTGCTCAGCGCCGGTAGAAGTAACAACAATAGCAGCACCGCCCGTTACTCAATCAGGCTACGATATCGTCGCTGTCGGTGACATTATGCTAGGACGTTTGGTAGAGCGCGAAATGCGCCTGAGCGGTCGTAGCCCTTGGCATTTGATCGCTGATCAATTTCCAGCGAGTCCGGTTCGTCTCGCTAATTTTGAAGCCAGCGTAAGCGGTGATCAACTGCCTTGTCTCGTCAAAACTGATTTGTGTTTACAAGTCTCTGCTGACTACCTGAAATATCTCAAGCAAGCTGGTTTTACCCATCTGTCGATAGCAAACAACCACAGCGCTGATCTGGGAGCAGTAGGTAGAGAACTGACTACACACAGCTTACAACAGCAAGGTATGAGTGTGATCGATGGGCGTCGAGGTCTGCAATTCGGCGAGGCCAATGGTTTGAAATTGGCCTTGATAGCGCTATCGCTAGTCGCCGACGCAAACGGTCACGCAGATCGCATTCCTTCTCTGGCACTCAAGCAACAACTACAACTGGCACGACAACTCGCCGATAAAGTCATCGTCAGTATTCATTGGGGCAACGAGTACCAAAACTGGGTCTCGCAACAACAAAGAGACGCCGCTCTTTGGCTCACAGAACAAGGCGTTGATCTGATACTAGGTCATCATCCTCATGTGATCCAAGCGCCAGAATGTGTGAATGGTAAAGCAGTTTGGTTCTCGCTCGGTAATCATGTCTTCGATCAAAAATATCCGACGACCCACAAAGGCGGATTAGCAGCTTGCCGTTTTTCTCGAAGCAGCGATGCCATCCATTGCGATGCTTATCAAACAGAGCGCAATGGCAGCTCTGCGATCATTCAAAGCCTGATACCCGATAGCGCGCAGGGCGGTCTATCGTGCGAGAGTTCACAAAATAAATCGCCTCCTAGCTTTTATGGCGCGCCCGCAGCAGGCGTAAGTGCAGGTGCAGGTACGGATGCAGGGAAATATCAGTTACGACTTGCCAATCAAACCGACACACAAAAACCTATCGCTGATGGACTGCCCCTACGCAAGATAGAAGCCATACAACTAGGCAAATCTGATCCTGCTTGGCTATTTTTATTGGAATTGGAATCTACTTTTGATCAACGAAAAGCTCTGCGACCTCACGTCTATAGTCTGCGCAATCAGCGCCTATTTCCTCTGTGGCGTGGTTCGGCCTTGGCCTATCCTATACGTGACCTGAGTGTACAAAAAGAACTTGATGGAGTAGCTGGTGCGGACTTTTTATGCGTTTTGCATGAAGCCAAAAGTCATCTAGGGCAAATTGACTTAAGAGAAAATCTAGGAAGTGATGTAGACAAAACCAAGCCACTTATACTGAGTTATGAATGGTCAAAATTCGGCTTCAAGTTAGATAAAAAACCGTCCCACCAGGAGCGCTGTCAACAACTTTGGTCGGAATCCGATTTGAAGGAAATGCAGTGAACGCAAGAATGCAGCGGACCAAGCTCATCCGCTGCCAACTCTGCACAAGCTTAATGCGCACCACCCGCATCCACTGGACCGCTGGATCTTTTAGGTTTGGTCAGCCACACCAGCGCCACTAATCCTAAGAAAATAAATCCCGCCAAATAAAACAAGTCGGTCGCTGCCATGGTACTGGCTTGCACACTGATATTACGATCAATCACGGCGTACGCCCCCGCTTCTGGCAAACCCGCTTGCTGCAAGTTCTGCATGCCTTGTTGAAAGGCAGTAGAACCCGTACCTATCGCTTCGGTAATATGCGCATGGTGCATGCTGCTACGGCTATCCCACATCGTAGTCATTATTGAGGCACCCATTGCACCAAACATAATCCTGACGAAATTGGATAAACCCGATGCAGCTGGCATTTTATGGGCAGGCTGTCCCGACAAAATAATCGAGGTCAATGGAATAAAAAACATCGCCATCGCCGCGCCTTGAATTAGTGTCGGTATCATCAAACTCATGGTATCGACTTCGGTGTTGAAGCGCGCACGCATAAAAAACACTAGCGCAAAAATGAGAAATGCCATAGACGCGATTTTACGTGGATCGACTTTGGGTAAAATTTTCCCAATGACGGGTGACAACAAAATCGCAAAGACGCCGACCGGTGCCATGACTTTACCAGCCTCGGTAGCGGTATAAGACAACTGAGTCTGCAGCCATAACGGCATGATCAACAGACTGCCGAAGAACAAACCATAACCGACCGAGATCGCTATCACGCCCGCAGAAAAGTTTCGCCCTTTGAACAGCGACAAATCCACAACAGGATGATCTTGTCCGTTTTCCCAAATAATAAAGTAAATCAAACCGACTACCGCAATCACCGTCAAGAGAACGATTTCACCCGAGTTGAACCAATCTAATTCTTTGCCTTTGTCGAGCATCAACTGCAATGCGCCTACCCAGACTACGAGCAGAACCAAACCGACTTTATCTATAGGTAAATCGCGTGTAGCCGATTCGCGGTTGTGATACACCGACCAAGTCGCCCAAGCGGTGAATAAGCCCACAGGGATATTGATATAGAAAATCCACGGCCAAGAATAATTATCTGAAATCCAGCCACCCAACAGTGGTCCCATAATGGGTGCCACCAGCGTAGTCATACCCCAAAACGCTAGCGCCATCGAACTCTTGGCGGGCGTATAACTGCCCAGCAACAGCGACTGTGACAAGGGAATCATAGGTCCCGCTACCGCACCTTGCAATACACGTGCCGCGATCAGTATTTCAATATTGGGCGCCATACCACATAGCCACGACGACAAGACAAATAGCATAATCGAGGCCATGAACAAACGCACTTGGCCGAAGTGTTGGGTCAGCCAGCCAGTCAAGGGAACCGAGATCGCATTCGCCACTGCAAACGAGGTAATAACCCAAGTTCCCTGCTGGGGCGAGACGCCGAGATTACCTGAAATGGCGGGAATCGAGACATTGGCGATCGATGAATCAAGAACATTCATGAACACCGCTAAAGACAGAGCCACGGTACCGACGACTAACTGTGTTCCCTTTAACGGCTCATGGTGTATATGTACTGCAGCCGAACTCATTACTGTGCTTTCGTTGCAGCCACATTGGCTTGCGCTAACTTCTTAAGCGATGCTGATGCCGCTGCCGATACAGAAGACAAATTAGCATGAATGATCTGCGCAATTTTTTTATCAGCGTCTTGACTGCCTTGTTCAAATACCGCGGTCTGATACGCAGGCGTGGAGCGTAGGGCTGGTGTCGCTGCTACCGGTGCGCCTTGTTGCTGAGAGATATTCACCTTCGCATGCATAGACACGCCTATCCGCAAAGGATGGGCTTCTAACTCTTTGGCGTCGAGTGAAATACGCACAGGTACACGTTGCACAACTTTGATCCAATTACCGCTAGCATTTTGCGCAGGTAGTAAGGCAAACGCCGAACCAGTACCAGCTGACATGCCAAGCACTTTGCCGTGAAATTCCACATCACTGCCATACAAATCAGACTGCAAAACCACGTCTTGACCGACACGCATATGGGCTAATTGGACTTCTTTAAAATTGGCATCAACCCATAAAGAATTGAGTGCAACGATGGACATCAAAGGTGCGCCCGGTGCTACTCGTTGTCCCACTTGTACCGAACGTTTAGCGATATAACCGCTCAAAGGTGCTGGTAAAGTGGCGCGGCTTAAGGCCAAACTGGCTTCACGGACTTTCGCAGCGGCACGCAAGACGGAAGGGTGTTGCGCTACATTGGTATTGCTGGTCAATGCATGATTAGCGTTCAACTGTTCTTTCGCTGTCAGCAAGGCAGCCTCAGCGGCTTTAACGCTATTGCGTGCATGTTCGATTTCTTCTTGCGACACCGCGCCAGTACCGCGCAGTTCTTGACGACGCGCCAGATCGGCTTTGGTTCGTTCTACTTCGCTGCTACGCAATGCGATACCCGCTTGCAAACTACTATTATTCGCGAACAAGACACTGACTTCACGCACGGTTTGCGCTAATTGCGCCTCGGCTTGTTCTAGAGCGACTTTGGCATCGGTCTTGTCGAATTCAACCAAGGTTTTACCAGCGCTTACCAACTCAGTGTCATCGGCATGAATCGCCAGCACTGTGCCCGCAATTTGCGGCGTAATCTGCACTACATTACCTGCGGCGTAGGCATCTTCTGTGCTCTCAAAATTACGAGAAAACATACTCCAATAAATTGCATAAGCGATCCCCGCCACGAGCAAGAGTACAGTAACGATGGTCAACAAATAACGGCGTTTGCCGCTTTCAGGATTGGTGCCAGAAGCTGAATTAGTTGTATTTTGTGTAGGAGCGTTCATTGCGCGCCCTCCGATGTCGATTTAGATATTGATGGTAAGGATGTTTGATTTGCTAAAGCAGGAAGGCTAGCTAGTTCTGGATTCATATCGTAGCCACCACCTAATGCTTTGATCAGATTGATCTGACTGTCGCTATAGCGGATAGACAAGTCAGTCGCCAATTTTTGCTGACCGATTAAGGCACTCTTTGCTAGCAAAACAGGGAGTTGATTCGCGATGCCAGCCTCGTAACGTTTCTGCGCTAATTGCACAGTGGCTTGCGCTGCATGCAATGACAGCATTTGTTGTTGCGATTGTTTACTGGCGCCTTGAATATTTTGTACTTGATCCGCGACTTCATGAATCGCTTCAATCAAGCTCTGGTTATAAGTAGCGACTGCCGCATCGTAACTAGCGACTTTCGATGTCAATTGAGCGCGCAAACGATCACCCGCGAAGATAGGCATATGCAATGCCGGACCCGCGCCGACTATCGTGCTACCGCTCTTCACAAAATTATCCAGACCCAAGCTCGACAAGCCGATAAAGGCACTGATACTGACATTAGGGTAAAACTGTGTTCTGGCCAGATCAACCTCTGACTGACCTGCTTCTAGACGCCAACGAGCGGCGACCAGATCAGGGCGCCGTCCCAGTAAATCCAATTGTAAGTTCGAGGGAACTGTAACGTCTGCTTTCAATGACAATTGAGGAATCGCAATTTGCTGACCGCGTTCGGGTCCCGCGCCAAGTAGAGCGGCGAGTTGATTCCGGCTCAAGGCAATGGCTTCGTGCCAACTATTGATTTCATTTTTTAGCGCCGACAATTGCAAAAGACTCTGTTGCACATCGGTCTCATTATCCAAGCCCGCTTTAACGCGGCGCGCCGTCAATCCATCTAACTCTTGGCGCAATTGCAGTTGTTGTTCGCTCAGCGCCAGTTGTTGATATTGACGCGCTAATTGCAACCAAGTACGCGCTATCGCGGTGCTCAAGCTTAAACGAGCACTTTGACGCTCAGCCTCGGCCATTTTTTCTTGCGACAATACCGCACGCAATTCAGCACTATGTTTATTCCAAAAATCGAATTCGTAGCTAGTACCCAGCGTCACAGAATTATCGGTGTCATATGTGCCTGCCAGCGGTGGCGGCACTAAGCCGTGTTCGGTAAAACGTTGGTAAGTGCTACCAGCACTTAACGCTAAGCCTGGTTTTTGATAAGCGCGCACCACCGTACGCAGGGCACGGGCCGCATCGATACGCGTGGTCGCTGCCTGCAAACCCGGATTGTCCGCTAAGGCCGTGTCTATCAATTCTTGTAAGGGCTTGCCACCGATTTGGGTCGCCCATTGGGTGTCGGGCCAGCTATTTTGGGCTTGCGCCAGTTTTTCGACGCCCGTCAGCTCAGCGATGGCTTTCACTGTAGCGTGGCTGGTAATGCCATGCTGACTTGCGCAGGCACTCAGCAAAACCAGTGCGCTCGCCGCTGCCAAAGCCGATAGTCTAGGGCGTTTGGCTGCGATTAAAGAAAACGTTTGTTTCATATCTTGTGTCTTTTGGTTACTCGTTATTGCTCGTTAAATATTATTGCCTAGTCAATTTAATTGCTCTCATTTCTAGCTAAGTACCAACATCTGATCGACTTTTTACTTATTCCTCACCACGAGCCTCAAGCAAGGGACGGTTAGCCAACAGCTTTCTCAGTAAAGACTTGAGAAAACCGATCTCTTCTTGACTAAATCCAGTAAATCCAACTTCCATCACCCCATGAAAAACGGAGGGAATTTGGGCGGCCAGCGCATGTCCGGCATCAGTCAGCTCCAACTTAAAGAGACGTCTATCTTGTTCATCTGCAACGCGCTTAATCCATCCTTTAGAGGCAATTTTGTCTAAAGTACGTTTCATCGCGGCGGCATCGATAAACATATCGCGTGCTAATTCAGCAGCGGTACTACATTTACCGATTGACAACATCATCATCACGCTAGCTTGTGCATGTGTAATGTCGAGGGTGCGCAAAGATTGATCGGCGGACACCGCCAACATAGTGCGCGCCCGCGCCAACAGGTAGCCAACACTGTCTTCAACCTGAGTGACATTAAATTGTAGAGGTGGGGTTTCTTGTTTCATGGCATTAAATAATCATTGACTAGGCAATATTTTAGCGTAAATAATTTTTCCTTGCTTGGAGCCAACAATCACTTACAAAAAATCTAATTGCCGTCTGGCTATAAAGGAAATGTGTCTATGCAAGCCTATGCAGCCCATCCAATCGAGACGACCACGAACATGGTGAATGTTATGATTTGCCAACATTTTTAGAGTGAGCTGGTACGCTTTGACGACATAGCTCGCAAGATCAAAGCGAATTCCGTTAACATGGCTCAACGCACGGATCAACGCCATCGGCAGATAGCCAACCAAGCCACTTTCTCAAACACAACACAGCAAACCACAAGGCTCTCACCTATGAGGACATTTACAGTGACCGACTTGCTTCACTCTCAAGTATCAGCTCAGGCTCAAAAGCTAGTGCGGATTTCACAGAAGCTTGTTAAACAACGCTCTCAATGGCCTACTCAACTCATTTACCTGCTTTGTATCTACACACTCCTAGCAGCCGCACCGACGTTTGCACAAGAAAGCGCGGCCAGCTCGGCAGAACCAATAGTGCCGACAACGCTGACGACGCAGACAGTCCAGCACAGACTACAGAGCCTCGCATCGCATTTATCAAGCTCGCCGAATAAAGCCCATCCCAAGATTTGCCTCGTATTATCAGGCGGTGGCGCACGCGGCTTTGCTCATATTGGCGTGCTGAAGCAATTAGAGGCTTTGCGGATTCCGATTGACTGCATTGCTGGCACCAGTATGGGAGCGGTAGTCGGTGGCTTATATGCATCAGGCTTATCCGCCAAAGAAATTGAAGAACGTTTGATCAAACTAAAATTAAACGACATCGCACTAGACAGAGTAGAGCGCCGTTATCTACCACATGCTTTACGCGAAGAAGACAAACAATACCCTCTGGGCGCGACCATGGGTCTCAGCGCCGACGGCGTGCGCTTGCCAACGGGCGCAGTGCAAGCGACCCAGTTTCTGGAACTATTTCATAACTGGACAGCGCATTTAAAATCCGATGTGGCTTTTGACGATTTGCCGATTCCGTTTCGCGCGGTGGCGACTAATTTGGAAAGCGGCAAAATGGTAGTCTTCGACAAAGGCCCTCTGCATTTAGCGATACGCGCCAGCATGGCCGCACCCGGTGTTTTTTCACCGGTTGAATTGGATGGTAAGCTGCTAGTGGATGGTGGCTTAGTACGCAATTTGCCAGTCGATATCGCGCGTAACATGGGCGCGGATGTGATCATCGCGGTGAATATCGGCACGCCACTATTACCGCGCTCAAACTTATCCTCCCTGATCAATGTCAGTCAACAAATGGTGAATATTTTGACTGAACAAAACGTCGAACAACAAAAGGCACTGCTAACGAGCAAAGACATCTTGATAGAACCAAACTTGGGCAATGTCAGTTTCATGGATTTTGCCCGCTCGACTGAAGCCATTAATATCGGTAATGATGCCGCCGCAGCCATCACGCCGCAATTAAGTCAATTTAGCGTCACATTGGAACACTATGCCGTCCATCGACAACGCGCGGCTGGTGTTGAGTTACCCGCCATCAAAATTGGTTTTGTCGATATCGCCTCCAACGGCATTATTCCTAGCGATGAAATCCGCCGTCAGGTGGATATCGTCGAAGGCATCAACTACAGCGCCGAGGAAATTAATCTCAAACTCGCCAAACTCAATATCACGCGAGAATATGATGGCATCAGTCATGAACTCATACAACGCGATGGGAAATACGGCGTGCGCGTCAATGCGAATGAAAGAAAATGGGGGCCGCATTTTTTACGCTTTGGTTTAGCGCTATCTAGCGGCTTTGAAGGAATAGGTGGATTCCAGCTACAAGTTGGCCATAGGCGGCCTTGGTTAAGTGACAGCGGCCTAGAATGGCGCAACGACATACAATTTGGCAATGCATTAGGACTACGCACCGAATTACGACAACCGTTGTCACGCGTGAATGGCGTCTTACTCGCGCCATATTTTGATATCAAAAATAATGTACGCAATCTCTATGAGGGCGATACACGGGTTGCTGAATACAATTTCAAACATGAAAAAACCGGCGTCGATCTGGTCGGTGAAATCGGTGAACGTGGCAATCTCGGCGAATATCGCTTCGGTTTAGTCGCCAATCAATATCGCATCCGCCCCAAACTAGGTGCGCTGCAAGTCATTACTGGTGGAGGTAACCCCACGGTTGTCACATTACCTCGCGTTGATCTGCAACAGGCTGGCCTCAAGTCCTCATTTGTAATCGATCAGCTCAGCGATGCAGCCTTTCCTCGCTATGGATATGAAATTGGTAGTGAATTATTTCTCGGCATAAATCGCGGCGGCGACAAATACCGTGAATTCAGTTTCAACACCACCTGGGCGCAAAGTGTAGATAGTCACAGCATCAATTTGAAATTCAATGGTGCCGGTTTATTTTTATCCAATAAAGATGTGCGCGGCATCGGCTCTACCTTAGGCGGATTTCAACAATTATCAGCCTACCAGCCAGACCAATTTGCCGGCGATTTTATGCTCTACGCCAGCGCCACCTACTTATACCGCGCCCTCAAATTTGATCTAGCGGGGCAAAGCTTATTTATGGGTAGTAGCTTGGAATTTGGCAATGTCTGGAATCAAGGCAAGGATATTTCATTTAACAACACGCGCAAAAGCCTCAGCTTATTTACCGGTTTTAATAGCTTTATGGGGCCCATGTATTTTGGCGTCGCGATCGCACCGTCTGGCGTGAAGAATATTTTCTTTCAGGTTGGGCGGCAATAATATCTATATCTATTCTGATTTTTTCTTACCAATTTTTTCTACCATGACTAATCAAAAGATCACGATGCAGCTTCGTCGTTTTAGTGCTTGTATTGGAATTGTGGGCTGCATATTAATAACTTCGTGGGCCGCCGCATCCGATATGAATCGCAGCCCTGAGATAGCCTTAGGTGCGCCAACTACGACCGTACACTCTGCAAACAAAGAAGCGACGCTGACAGTGCTTAATCGGGAAATTATTCATTTCCGCAGCACAGTGTTGGGTATTGAGCCTGAAGAACGAGTACGTCGAGCACAGCGCCGTATCACACAACAACTCGCGCAACCAGGGCAACATAAAGTTAATGTCGTCGACATGTCTCCAGGCAAATTGCTACAGATTGATGGCGCCGGAAGTTTTTATATTGCGCCTGATGACATTGATCCATTCCAGCAAGAGACGATCGCCAGCGTGGCCAATCAAGCCGCATCACAGATTAGTTTAATACTCAAAGAAACACAGGAAGGCCGCAGCTTAGATCGCATGTTGCGTGCCTGTGGCTATGTACTTTTGGCGTCAAGTATTTTTGTAGGTTTGCTCTGGATACTATTCAAATTACGTCGCGCGGCCATTGCCAGAATTTTGTCGCTAGCTCGTGATAAGTTAGAAGGTCATCAGCTAATTCAAGCGAAACTAATCAAACGAGACTACATACAAACGGGATTACGCCGAGTATTGCAATGGGTATCTTGGGTATTCATTTTTTTACTCAGCTACGAATGGCTCAGCTTTGTTTTATCACAGTTCCCCTTCACTCGGCCGCTGGGTGAACAACTCAATTCCTATCTCTTAGGTATCGCCGAAACAATAGGTAGCGCTGCAATTAAAGCGATACCTGATCTACTGACCGCCGGGGTCATTTTCTTCCTAGCAAAACTGGTAGTACAGGGGTTCAATTCCTTCTTTGATAGGGTTGAAAATGGGGTCATCACGCTCTCTTGGCTAGCTGCTGACGTCGTGTCACCAACCCGTCGTATCGCCAAAATTGCGATCTGGCTCTTCGCTTTGACCATGGCCTATCCTTATTTGCCTGGCTCAGGTACCGAAGCGTTTAAAGGTGTATCAGTCTTGGTTGGTCTTATGATTTCACTCGGGGCGTCCAGTCTAATTGCCCAAGCCGCCAGTGGTTTAATCTTGACCTACTCACGCATCTATCGCACGGGTGAATTTATTCAAGTGAATGAGCACGAAGGCACCATTACCGAACTAGGCATGTTCACCACAAGATTACGTAACGGCATGGGATTAGAAATCACGCTTCCCAACGCACTGGTATTAGGCAATGTAACAAAAAATTATTCTCGCGCAGTTGACGGACCTGGCTTTGTGGTCGATACCAAAGTCACCATCGGTTACGATACTCCTTGGCGTCAAGTAGAAGCGATGTTGGTTGAAGCTGCGCGCAGAACGAACGGGATTCTGGACGAACCTCGGCCAAAAGTATTTCAGACTGCTCTCTCTGATTTTTATCCTGAGTATTTGTTGATCTGCCAAGCCAGATCCGAAGATCCAGTACCTCGCGCAGAAGTCATTAGCAACTTACATGCAAACATTCAAGATGTATTTAATGAGTACAACGTACAAATTATGTCGCCGCACTATCTAAGTGATCCCGAAAAAGAAAAATTAGTACCAAAAGAGGGATGGTTCCGCGCCCCGGCCAGTGAGTGATAGCCTGCGGTAATAAAAGGATGATACATGCAAGTAACTAAACCAGCTTTATAATGGATATAGATGGCGAAGAAATCGGTTTCAAAAATATATTCTTCAATAATTTACCGAGGATCGCGCATCGAAGTCGTACACAAATAATCACAGGAATACAGAATTGGCTAAGTTATATTTTCGATACTCGGCGATGAATGCCGGTAAGTCCACCGCACTACTACAAGTTGCACACAATTACGAAGAACAAGGGCAGAGCGTGTGCTTATACACCTCCGCTATCGACAACCGCTACGGCGAGGGCAAAATCACCTCACGCCTAGGCCCGCAACGCGACGCAGCCACCTTTGATGCCGACTTTGATTTCTTCGCTAACGCACCCTTAGTCAATTGCATACTGGTCGATGAAGCCCAGTTTTTGTCTCCCGCTCAAGTCAAACAATTACACCGACTCGCTCATGTGCGTGGCATACCGGTTATTTGCTATGGATTACGAAGTGATTTCCTAGGCGAACCCTTCCGTGGCTCTGGCTATTTAATGACATTAGCCGACACCATAGAAGAACTAAAAAACATCTGCACCTGCGGCAAAAAAGCCACCATGAACATCCGCGTCGACGAACAAGGCAAACGCATGACCGCTGGCGAACAAATTGATATCGGTGGTAATGAGCGCTATCAGCATGTTTGTGGTCGGTGTTTTTATCAGTGATCTGATTGTGGATAGCTAGGCTTTGAGGTCGAATTAAAGGTCGAGCTGGATGGCGAACTCGGTCACGATGATGATGGATTCAATTTCCATCTTTAGAACGTATCAAGAGCTAATAGCGTAGAAGATATTCACAGAATGCCATGACCGTTTGCACTTTTAGTTATCATGAATAATGCCATTCAAAGTACGACAAGCGATTGATTCATAAGTTATTTTTTTTTGTGAAATGGTGTTTGTGTTTTTACTACCTATCGGTTATCTTTGCAGCTTGTCAAATTAAATCACGTTAGCCCTCATGAAGAGACCGAAGATACCTGTTGGAGAAAAGATAGCTCTCGCCTTATCTGCGATTGCGCTGCTTGTTTCGTCCTGGTCACTATTAGAAAGTCGGCGCGCCTCAAGTACAGCGCGCTGGACTGAGTTTCGCGCAAGCACTCTCACAACACTAGCGCATCACCGACGCACCTATAGTCAGGTAACATGTTTGTCCCACGCCACAAACACGAAACACGGTCTTGAGGAGTTCGGACGTTTCAAATCCAACCTCGACAATCTTGAGAGCTCTCTCAACCAGTTACGAGGAGCCGATGAGGCCACATTGGCAAAATTTGAGGCACTTCTAGACACAAGCAACGCATCGTTTAGGCGGCTCAACGATGCCGTCACCGAGGTAAAAAGCAACCTCGCCCCTGAACAGCTTAGTAGGGCCACATCTATTTGTGGCAATGAGGGCTAACGAGTAAGGTTAGATCGTGACGCGAAGCGGCCACGATCTGAACCGTTTGTTGGACGAGCCCGATTTATTTGCGTGTGTTTGGGGATGGCTTATGCAAATAGCTTTTGCCTGTTCGCACTGTTG